>NZ_JBVIZF010000043.1:0-44493 GCF_055591805.1 Streptomyces sp. NPDC041200
CGGTATTTGCCGATCGGGCCGTCGCCCTTGGCGAGCTTGGGCTGCTCGACGTGTTCCTGGTGGTGCCACATCAGCAGGTCCGCGCCGGTGTCGACGCTCGCCACCCGCTGGAGGACGGCGCTCAGCAGCCGGGCGACGGGCATCACCGCCGCGCGCCCTATCGTCTCGGGCACACCGGGGACGCCGGTCAGCTCCAGCTTCGTACCGAACCGGAGCTGGATCCGCCCCGGGCTGGTCGGGGTGGCGTGGAGCATGACGTAGAGGCTGCCCGCGCCCAGGGGCAGGACCGTGCGCGCCGCGATGGTGGCCAGTCCGATCACGGTGAGCGTGTAGGACTGGCGGAACCCGCGCATCATGGTGCCGCGGGCGGTCGCGGTGACGGTGCTGACCGGCTCCCCGGCCACCGGTGAGCCCTCGATGTCGAGGCCCTTGAGACCGTGCAGCGCCGGGAGATGACCCCAGTCGAAGGCGTTCTCGATGACGTCCTGCGGGTGACCGGCGATATCGAAGGTGTCGTGGCTGTACGGCTGCCGGTCGTCCATGGGGAAGACCGGGACCTCCCACTGCGGGGGCAGGCCGAGGGCGTGCCACCACACGTAGATCGAGCCGTTGGCCTCGCACACCGGATACTGCGTCAGCGACGCCTTCGGCGGTGGCTTGTCGTAGCCCGTGCGCACACAGACCCCTGCCGGGTCGAACGCGAACCGGTGGAAGGGGCAGACGATGTCCTCGCCCTCGACCGATCCGCCGACCCCGAGATGCGCGCCCAGGTGCGGGCACCGGGGCCGGACGGCCCGCAGCACGCCTTTGGCCGTCCGGTAGAGGACGACCTCCGAGCCCGCGAGCGGACGGGTGGTGAGGGTTCCGGGGCGCACCTCGTCGGTGAAGGCCAGGCAGAACCACCCGTTCGGATACGGGCGGGAGGGAGCGTGCAGGGTGTCGGCCGGGGCGGCACCAGGCAGGCTGACCCTCCGGGAGCTGAGGAGCTGCTTCACGAGCGGCTTCAGGTGAGGCTTCATGGCATCACTCCTGGTGCTTCACCGGGCAGGTGGCGGCGCCCGGCTGCGTGGATGGCTGGGCGGAGGCGGAGCGCGGCGCGGCCGCGTGAAGCCCGGCGCCGTCGGCGCCGCCCGTTCGCCGCTCGCTGAGCCGCAGGCGCAGCCCGCGCGAACTCAGGCTGGTCTCCACCTTGGGCTGGAACGGCTGGTCGCCGACGGGGGTCAGCTCCCAGCGGGCGACGATGGCGGTGAGGGCCAGGATGGCCTCGGTGAGGGCGAACTGGTCCCCGATGCACTTGCGGGCGCCCGCGCCGAACGGGATGTAGGCGGCCCGGTCGGGCTGAGCGCCGTCCCAGCGGTCCGGGTCGAACCGGTCGGGCTCCGCGTAGAGGTCGGACCGGCGGTGCAGCAGGTACGGGCTGAGGACGAGGGTGCTGCCGCCCTTGAGCCGTACCCCGCCGAGTTCGGCGTCCTGCCTGAGGGTACGGGTCATCATCCAGGCGGGCGGATACAGCCGCAGCGTCTCGGTCACCACGCGGGCGGCCAGGCCGAGCGAGGGCAGCTGCGCGGGATCGGGCTTCCCTCCGGCCAGGACGGCGTCGGTCTCGGCCTGGAGGCGGTGCTGGATATCCGGGTTGCTGGCGAGCAGGTGCAGCGCCCAGGCCAGGGTGATGGCCGTGGTCTCCATCCCGCCGAGGAAGAACGTGAGGGCCTCGTCCGCCAGTTCGGTGTCGCTCAGCTGCTTCTGGCCGTCCTGGCTCTCCTCGTCGACCGCCGCGACCAGTGTGGAGAGCAGGTCGGCATGGTCGGTCGGATCGGCCCGCCGCTCGGCGATGATCTGCTCGATGGTGGCCGCCAGCCGGTGACGGGCGCGGTCGTACCGCCGCTTCTGCGGAGTCGGCACCCGGCGCAGCAGGGCCGGGGTCATCATCCGGCGGAAGAACGCGCTCACGATGATGGCGGTGTCGTCCAGGGCCCGCCGCATGGTCTCCGCGGGCAGCGCGCCGCTGAACATCGTCTCCATGGTGGCCCGCGTCGTCAGCGTCATCATTTCCTGGGTGACGTCGAGGATGTCGCCGTCGCGCCAGGATCCCGCCTTCAGCTCGGCCGCCCGGGCGAACACCGCCCCGTACCCGTCGAGCCGGGTGGGGTGGAACGACGGCTGGCACAGCCGCCGTTGCCGCCGGTGCAGGTCGTACGAGCAGGTGGACAGGCCGTCGCCGATGACCTCGCGGATCCGGTCGTAGATCGGTCCGCCCTTGTCGAAGACGCGGTCGTTCAGGAACACCTGCCGGGTCAGGGCCGGGTCGCAGACCATCACGGCGGTGCTCGGGCCCAGCCGGAGCCGGACCATCGTGCGGTACCCGGACAGGGACATGATGAATGCCAGCGGGTCGCGGAGCAGGGGCAGCGCGTGGCCCAGCAGCGGCAGGGCCCGCGGAGCGAGCGGAACCGACGCGGCGGTCGCCGTGCTTGTGTCTGTCATGGACAACCTCATTCCGTTGGTGACCGACCGGATCAACCGGCCGACGGCGCTGCGGCGGGATCGCGGGTGACCTCGAGCAGCGCGGCGGTCCAGCGGAAGCCGAGCCCGAAACTCACGACGAGGACGCGTTCCCCGGCCCGCAGCGCGCCGGAGTGGGCCATCCGGTCGAGGGCGAGCAGGACGTCGCACGGTCCGGCGTGGCCGAGGTGGCGGCCGAACGTCCAGCTGGTGTCGTCGGAACGCAGGCTGAGCGGTGACCCGGAGAGCACCAGGTCGAGCACGACCGACCCGATCGCGATGGGCACCACGTGCGAGATGTCCGCCGGTTTCACACCGCTCTCGTCGAGGACGGTCTCGACGCAGCGGCGGGTGGACCGCTGCAGCGCGTCGATGTGGGGCATGAGCCCGGTCTCCTCGATGAGGCCGACCCCGGTGTGCCCCTTCCTGGCCCGGGTGAGCACCTCCAGCTGCGGTTCCATGGCCTGGGCGGTCGCCACCAGGCGGGCGAAGCCCGTCCCCCGGGTGAGGACGGCGGCGGCGCCCGCGTCACCGGCCACGTAACCGGTCTCCCGGACGTGGCCCCAGCGCTCGTCCGGGAACCGGGCACCAGCCGTGACCAGCGCGGCTTTCGCGTCCGGTGTGGCGGTGAGGTGTTCGGCCGCGGTGACGAGCGCGGCGGCCCCGCCGTCACTGGCGGCGCCCAGCTCGATCCCGGTGGTGTGCGCTCCCCCGAGCACCCGCACCAGGTAGGGCGCGGGCGTGTAGTGGTCCTCGTCCTGGAAGTTGGCGTGCACGAGCAGGCTCAGGTCGGCCCCCGCGACGTCCGCGTGGCGCAGCGCCTTGAGACCGGCGCGGGCCGCCATCTGCGCCGCCGTGGAGTCCGTCGAGACGGCGGCCGAGGTGAATCCGTTGAGCGCGGCCATGGAGGGCTGGCCGGTGACCGGCTGGTCCCACGGCTCGTGCTCGCGCTTGATGGGTGGTATCCACGCGCCGGTTCCGGCGATCGTGATGTCCTGCCACAACACCGCTGTCTCCTCGGCTGTCACGAAACGGGGGGCTGGGGAGCGTGGGGCCGGACCAGTTCTCCGCTGTGGTCCAGGGCGTGTGCGCTGACCCCGGTGATCCGGGCCAGCACCCGGCCGTCGCCGGACACCGCGGTCAGGGCTCCGGTGGCGAACTCGCAGTGCAGCCGGATGTCCGGGTTCTCCGCGCTGATCCGGCAGTCGTCGCCCGGCCCGCCGAGGTCGACCTCGTCGAGACCGGCCATCGGGCCGACCAGGGGCGGGTGGTCGCCGGGCGGCGGCAGCAACAGCAGGTGCACCATGGCGTCCAGCAGGATCGCCGGTACGGTCATCCCGGCCAGGGCCGGAGCCCAGGCTTCGTGGTCCAGACCGAACCTGGCGCTGTTCCCGTCCGGTCCACGGGCGTAATCGCTGGTCCCGGCGAACGGGCCGGTGAGCGAGATCGGCGGGTCGGGAGAGTAGACCGGCATCGCGAAGTCGGGTTCGGGTTCGTAGGACGAGCAGTCGGGGGGCCCGGCGAGCGCGGGGAATCGGTGCGCCAGCACGACCGTCGTCTCGCACAGCAGGTCGTTGAAGCGCAGCACCTTTCCGTTCTTGCCGATCCGGTGCGCGGTCATCCTGACGGCCACCTCGGCGCGGTCGCGCGTCCGGCTCGTGACCCGGGCTTCCACCGCGACGGTGCGCGGCGGCCCGGCGAGCCTGACCGTGATCGACGCCCGGCAGACGAGGCCGCGGAACCCGGTGACCACGAGGCCGGGGCAGAGGGTGGCGGCCGCCCCGGCCGCGGCCTCGAGGGTGAAGGTGCCGGGCAGCATGTACTCGCCGTTGACCCGGTGGTGGCGCATCCACCGGCCGTCCCGCTCGGCCAGGGTGCTCGGATCCCAGGTCTTGGTGAAGACGGCCCAGCTCTCGCCGCGGTGCAGGACACCGTCGAGCAGCGGCGTGGTCAGCGCCGGATCCGGCGGGGCGGGCGGCGGCGCGTCCGGGGCGGGGATCCGCAGTTCGCCGGAGGCGGAGCCGTACGTACTGATTCCGCGGCGGGCCAGCAGGACGCGTTCCTCCTCGCGGATGAAGAACGCCACTCCGCCGGCCGGTGGCCGGGTCAGGACGGAGAGGAACTGCGCGCATCCTTGCGCGGTACTGATGTACGCGTCCATCTGGTTGCGCTTGAGGGTTTCCCGCATGGTGACGCTGCTGGCGACGCCGACCTCCCGCCAGCCGCTCCACAGGATCGCGACCTCCTGGTGGCCGTCCGGGCCGTGCCGCTGGGCCCAGGCGCTCGCGTACGCGAGGTATTCGTTGACGGCGCAGTAGTCGATGTCACCGGGCGCGGGAGCGAGCGTCGCCAAGGTGCTGAAGTTGCACCAGATCCGGGGCGGGCGCCCGGCCAGGGCCCGTTTGAGGTTGCGGTATCCGGTGGCCTTGGTGGCCCGGACCGCCCGGAAATCGGTCAGGGTCTTGGCGTGCAGTGCCCGCGACCGCAGGTCGAGGACGGTGTTGATGAGCACGTCGATCTGTCCGTGCCGGTCGAGGACCTCGCCGAGGACGGCGGCGGTGCGCTCGGCGTCGAGGACGTCGCACACCCGGTGGTGGACCCGTTCCGGGCCGCACAGTTCCGCCAGCCGCCGCACCGTGGCGCGTACCTCCAGGCGCGCCTGGGCCTTCTCGTAGAGGGCGCGCAGCTCCCCCACCGACGCGTCGGGGCGCTCGCGGCGTTCGGCGGCGATGAACTCGGCCTGCGGCGGCAGCGCGTCGTCGGCTTCCGGCAGCGGGGTGCGGCCGATGACGTACACATGGGGCCGGTCACTGGTGCGGGCGATCGCGTGGAGGAGTTCGGGGGTGATCCCCCGGGCTCCGCCGAAGGCCACCACGACCGCGCCGGGCGGCAGCGAGGCCTCTCCCGCCGGGGGCGGTGCCGCGTGGTCGTCGGCGACGGCCAGGGCGAACCAACCGCCCCCGCGGCAGGCCAGCGTGTGCGTCGGCACCCGGGCGGTGCCCGCCCGGGCCAGCTGGTCCAGGGCGGTCGCGGCGTCCGGCGCGTCGCTGAGCAGGGTCACCCCGCCGCACTGCGGGACTTCGGCCCGGACCGAGCGGACGAGGCCGGTGAACAGCCCGCTCATCGGGGGTGGCAGGTCGTCCGGTACCGCGCCGAGCAGGAGCGCGCTGAGCGAGCCGCCGGTGCGCAGCGCGGGCAGCGCCGCCTGGAGCGTGGTGAACGTGAGGTCCTGGAGGTCTTCCATCCGGGTGGCCTCGGCGTCGTCGGTTCCGTCGTCGGTTCCGTCGTCGCTTCCGTCGTCGCTGACGGGCAAACGGGAGAGGACCCGGATGTGGCGTGGGATGAACGGCAGGCCGGTCAGGGCGCCGGGCGCCGCTTCGGGCGGCACGTGGGTGGCGGCTTCGAGGCCCGGCCGCGGCGACCAGATGGCGATGTCCGGTCCGGTGACCGCGGCGGCGAGATCCGGGGCGTCGGTGATGACGATGGTGCCCGCCGGGATCGGCGGCGTGGCCGGATCCCCCTGCGGCGGGGCCGTCGGGACGAGTTGGAAGGTCTGGCGGCGGCCGGTGAAGTCCTCGCCACCTTCCGGTGTGGCCGGGCCGGGCGCGGTGGAGGCCGGGTCGGTGCGTACGGTCTGCTCCGCCCCCTCCCCCACCGGGCCGGGGTGGCCCGGGCCGCCCGGCCGGGTGAACTGGATGAGCGGTGATCCGGCGGCGGCGGGCGCCACGACGGTGTCCGTTCCCGTGACGACGCCCTTGACGACCGTCAGCAGGGCGTCCAGCGACAGATAGGTGTGTCCGGCGCCGGCCAGCACGGGAAGGGAGTGCGCGGGCGTGGCCGGTTGCCGGAGACCGGTGCCGTCGACCGCGGTGGAGAGCGTGCCCAGGACCGGCAGGTTGTGCTCCAGCGCCGTGGAGCGCCGGGTGACCGCCAGGACGGCGGCACCTTCCGCGATGGTCCGGCCCTCCGGCACCAGACCGGCGAGGTGGCGGTCCCAGCCGCTGATCGGCCGCAGGCATACCGCGCCGATGAGGGCGAGGTCGCAGGCCCGGTGGCGGAGCTGGCGCAGCGCCAGGTCGACCGCGGAGTGGGCGGAGTCCCGGTGGGCGTAGACGCTGGTCCCAAGGCCCCGGAAGTCGTAGTAGTTGGCGGCCCGGCCCGACAGGATGCAGGAGACGGCCCCGGTGAAGTCGTCCTCGTTCAGATCACCGGGAATCACCCCCGCGGCCTCCGCCATCCCCTTCGCGAGGTATTCCTTCAGCGTCTGTGCCCGCACCGGGTCGGGCAGGATGTCGAACGCGGTGGCGCACTCGTTGGCGTGCACCCGCAGGGCGGCCCGCGTGTTGTGCGTGGTCGGGAGCGTCGAACCCACCACCACCGCCGTGGTGGGCCGCAGGCTGGTGCCCGGCTCGCCGAGCTGGTCCAGCAGCGGGCCGAGGGCCTGGAGCATCATCAGGTGGGCGGCGTCCATGTGCCGCATCGTCAGCGGCGGGATGCGCACCTCGCGCGGGGACGGCAGGGGGTACGGCGTACCGAACCCGGCCTCTGGGAGCGGGCCGTCGCCCCCCAGCCAGGCGGGCACCTGGGCGGGGTCCAGGCCGGGCAGGTGGGTGTTCCAGCCCACGACGACCAGGTCCTCCGTGTCGGCGAGCGTGCCACCGCCCCGCCGCCCGGCGGGGGCGGCCTGCGGCACGCGGTCGGACAGGACCACGTGCGCGTCCGCTCCTCCGAGGCCGAACGACGACACCCCGACCACGCGCGGTCGTGCGTCATCCACCGGCCAGGGCGCGTCCTTGACCGGAACGGTCAGCCGCGTGCCGTCGCCCAGCAGCGGATGCGGATCGGTGACCACGGGCTGACCGGGGACCGCCCCGCGGTCGAGGGCGACCAGCGCGTGGGCGACCGAGACCAGGCCCGCCAGCACCCCGGTGTGCCCGAAGACCTGCTTGTTCGACGTCAGCAGACACGCCCGCTCCCGCTGCCCCAGCCGGGAGAGCAGCGAGCGCAGTTCGATCTCATCGCCCACCGGCGTGCCGGTGCCGTGGGCCACGACCCAGTCCACGTCATCGGCCTCGACGCCCGCGTCGGCCCAGGCGCGGGCGATCGCCAGCTCCTGCCCGCGGGTGGCCGGAGCATGGATGCCCTTGCCCCGGCCGTCGGCGGCGAGACCGGTTCCGCGGATGACACCGAGCACCCGGTCGCCGTCGGCCACGGCCCGCTCGTATGACTTCAGGGCGATCATGACGGCGCCCTCACCGATGAGGGTCCCGTCGGCCGCCTGGTCGAAGGGGCGGATCTTTCCGCTCATCGAGATGCCCTGGGCCCGGCAGAAGAGCGTGAACCCGATCGGCTCGATCACCGAGGTACCACCGGCCAGCGCCACGTCGCAGGAGCCCTCACGCAGCGCCTTGACCGCCGCGTCCAGGGCGAACAGCCCGCTGGCGCACGCCGCGTCGAGGGTCAGGTGCTGCGCGTCGGCGGGGATCAGCCCGCGCAGCGCGTTGCGGGACACGGACGCGGGCAGGTAGGCCTGTGGGTCCCCGCCGTCGCCACCGTAGTGCGCGCTGATGGCGTGGTCGGCCAGCTCGGCCAGCCAGTCACCGTCCCGGTCGGCGGGGAGCGCCTCGCGCACCATGCGCCGGTACTCGTCGCCCAGTACGACGCCCTGGGGGCCGAGTCCCGTCTGGTCGTGGATGCCCGTGGTCGCGGCGAGCCACCGGTCGGTCGGGCGCTGGTGTACGCCCGCCAGGGCCTGGACGGTGCAGTGCCGTAACCAGTTGTTGGTCCGCGGCCACCCGGGGTGGCCGACGTTCCCGTCCGGTTCGGTGATCGAGGCGGGGTCGGGGACGAAGTTCTGGACGTACCCGGCCTCGCGGACGTAGAAGGCGTCGGTGTCCTCCCGGGTGGGCGCCCAGAAGTGCTTCAGGTCGAAGGCGGACGGCTCGCTGGATATCAGGACGCCTTCCCGCAGCCGGTCCCAGAACTCCGCCGTGTTGTTGGCGCCGGGCAGAGCCACACCAAGGCCGACGACGGCGATGGCTTCGGGGTCCGTCCCGGACGCCGGATCGGGCACGTGCTCTGGCGCCGGGGTCGCCACCGGTGCCGGTGCCGGGGCCGCCACCGCCACCGGTGCCGGGGTAGCCACCGGTGCTGGTGCCGCGGCCGGGGTAGCCACCGGCTGTTCCGGGACGGGCCGGGCCGCCTCGGGTGGCATCGTCTCCGCCGCCGGGGCCGGTTGGTGGCGGGCGGGCGTGCTCACCTGGTCTGCCAGCCTGCTGTGCAGCCGCAGGCCCTGCATCCCGCCGATGCTGATGCCGCCGTCGGCGACGATGGTCTGCCCGGTGATGAAGCCGGTGTCCTCGTGCAGGAGGTGGACGATCAGCTTGGCCGCCTCCGGCGTCGAGAGGGTACGGCGCATCAGCTCGCTGGTCTCGGCCGGGTCACCGAGCGCCGCCGCCGGGTCGTCGAGATTGACGACGATCTCGCTTGCGACAGAGCCCAGCAGCACGGTGTTGACCCGGATGCCCTGGCCGACCAGTTCGAGCGCCAGATAGCGGACCAGCGACTCCAGGGCCGCCTTGGTGACACCGCCGGGGCCGTAACCCGGGACCGGCTGGTGTGCCCCGACGCTGGACAGGCAGAGGATGCTCGCGCCCTCTCTGCCCGCCATCAGCTTCGCCGCCCGGCGCGAACAGTGGTAGGCCGCCATCACATTGGTGGACCACGCCCGCTGCCAGTAGGTGTCGTCGACGTCGAACAGGGGCAGGAACGCCCCGCCCGCGGCGTTGTTGATCAGAATGTCCAGGCCGCCGTGCCGCTCTTGGACCAGGTCGAACATCCGGTCGATCTCACTGGTCTTGGCCACCGAGGCGCGGATGAACTCGCAGCTGTGACCGGCCCCTTCCAGCTCCGCCCGCAGCAGCTTCGCCTGCTCGTCGGAGTGGAAGTAATTGACGATCACGTGGGCGCCGCGCTGCGCCAGGCGGCGGACGATGTCCGCGCCGAGGCTCTTCGCGGCCCCCGTCACGAGTGCGACCCGGCCCCGCAGGTCGTCCGTCGAGGTCATCAGCTGGCAGCCTCCGCCCGGGCCTGTACGACGGTCTCCGCGATCCGGCGCAGTGTGCCGACGGTCAGCAGGGAGGAATTCGCCCGCAGATTGGGCAGACCGAATCGGTCGGACACCCGTCCGAGCAGGGCGACTTGCTTGAGTGATTCCACACCCAGCTCGGATTCCAGGCCGTCGTCCTCACCGAGCAGGTCCGGCGGGTAGCCCAGGAAGTCGCCGTAGAGCGTGCGCAGTTCGTCCAGTACGGTCTCGTAGTCCAGCCCGTCGGACACCGGCGAGCTGACCGGTGGCGCGACGGCGACCGGCGCGACCGCGACCGGCGCGACCGCGACCGGCGCGACGGCAGCCGGGGCGACGGCGACCGGCGCGGGGGCGGCCGGGGCGACCGCGACCGGCGCGACGGCGGCCGGGACAGCCGGAGCCACGGGGGCGGCCGGGACGACCGGAGCCGCCGGGACAGCCGGGGCCGCCGGGGCAACCGGAGCCGGGGCGGCGACGGGCGCCACGTAGGACACGGGAGCCGTGGGCGCGCTCACCTGCGCCGCCGGACCATGACCGTTGCTCGACGGCGCGGGCAAGCGCGAGCGGAACGGGCCGGGGCCACCGTCGGCGGAATCGGCGACCAGCGCCCGGACGGCTTCGGCCGGGTCACTCTCGCTCAGAGGGACGACACACTGCACGCCCGGGAGCGACGCCTCGACGAACTTGGTGACGACGGGCCACTCGCCGCACTCCACGAAGGCGTCGGCGCCCGCCGCGTGCAGGTCACGGAGCGTGTGCAGCATCCGGACCCGGGCGGTGAGCGCACCGGCGACCAGGTCGACCGGGTCGTCGTCTCCGATGTCCCGTCCCAGCCAGGGGGAGCACACCCGCCAGCGCCCGGCACCGTACGGAATCCGCGGCGCGGTCGCCCGCAGGTCCCGCGCGGCCTGCGCCATCGCCGGAGTGTGGGTCGGATGCGGTACGTCCAGCCGGAGACTCGGCCAGCCGAGCGCGTCGGCCACCCGCTCCACGTGCTCGATCAACGGTTCGGGGCCGCTGATGACGCTCTGCCGAGGGGCGTTCTCGCAGGCCACCACCAGGTGGGGATGGTTGATCAGCCCGGCGAGCGACTCCGCCCGGCGGCCGTCGACGCCGACCGCGAGCATCTTTCCGTCCCAGCTCTGCCGGGTCAGCACCTGCGACCGGGCCACGGCCAGGCGCGCGGCGTCCTCCACGGACAGATGCCCCGCGGCGGCCAGGGCCCACAGCTCCCCGATGCTCTGCCCGACGATGGCGACGGGCCGGACACCTTCGGCGATCAGCATGTGGTGCGTCGCGATGCTGACGGCGAATATCTCCAGGTACTGCACCTCGGGGCCGCGCCGGTCGCTGATGTCGTTGCGCTCGATCAGCCGGGTGCTGATGTCGGGGAGTCCCATTTCCCGAGCTGCCTTGTCGATGCGGGACAGCGCTTCACGTACGGTCTCGTACCGGTTGTGGAAGTCGTACAGAACACCCCCGCGGGGGGCAGCCACCGTACCGGGCATGACAATGACAGAATCCACGTGCCTCACCCTCAATCTCCGTCCCGCCTCCTGGCGATGATGAACTCTCACCGAAGCGGCTAACAGCGGGCTAACGGAAAACTGCCGGTCAGGCGCGAACGTTTCAGGGAGTACGGCTGGGTATCACGCAGTTCCTCGGCTGTTCCCGGCCGATGGGCCAGCCCAGGCCGACGAATTTCAGCTTGCCGCGGCCTTCCCGGCCCGGATCCAGCTTGACCACCGCGACCGGCTTGTCGTACGGATTCCCGCTGCTGGTCAGGCAGATCAAGCCGCTCGTGCCCCGCACCCGGTGCCGGGACTGGAGCAGCGACCACTGTCCGCCGACGTCCTCACGGCTGGGCACCGACTCGGCTCTGCCCTCCTGCGCGTCGTGCAGGGCCATGCCGATGGTGATGAGTCCGTCGTACACGAGCATCGTCCGGGAGTCCTCCAGGTTCGGCGTGGAGCCGAGCCGTATCCCCTCGCCGCGCGTCGTCTCGATCCGCTTGTGCAGCGTGTCCAGGGCCGCCTTGGGCTCGGTGAGGTACTGGGGCAGCTCTTCCTGCCTGGGCTCGCGGTCGTGGTGGGCGTCCCAGTCCTTCCTCCAGCCCGCCAGCTCGGTGTTCCAGGCGTCCGGGTGCGCGGGGGCGGCGTACTGCACCGTCACCTTGGCCTTGCCGTCCTCGCCACGCAGCTGTTGCCAGTCTTTTTCCGACATGTCCTGCCGCAGCGAGGCCGCGTCGGAGCCGCTGATGATGGTGTAGTGCCGGTTTCCGCAGTCCACCTGGGCGAGCTTGAGCGCGAAGACCCGCAGGTGCAGCGTGCGGCCCGCGAAGTAGACGGTGTCGGCGCCGGAGTCGCAGATATTGTTGGCCGTCTGGGTGAACTGGTTGCCGGTCGAACCCGGTTCGTCGATGGCCGGGGACTCGAAGGGCATCGCGGCAGGGCCGGGCGGGCCCTTCTCCTCGATCCCGCTGAACGCCTTCGCCAGCGACTCGTTGTAGGCATCGCTGCGCTTGTCGTAGACCAGCACCGTCTTCTGGTTCCGGCGGCCGCGCTCGCCGTTGAAGTTGGCCAGGGCCTGGGCCGCGTCGTGGTTGGTGGTGATCAACCGGGCCAGGCCGGGGAACGGCAGCTTCGCCGTCCCGTCCGTCCGGTCCTCGTTCGCGATCTCGTCCCCGCTGATCCGCGAGGCGAGGACCGGGATCTTGTGCTTCGTCAGCCGCTTGACCGCTTCCCGCGTGTCATCGAGGCTGAGGTTGAAGCCCGTGACCGCGCGCAGCCGGTCCCGGGGCGAATCGGCCATCCGCAGCAGGGTGTCCACGACCTTCTGCTGCTGTCCGTAGGCCCGCCCCGGGTTGGCCAGCACCAGCCGGATCTTCGGCGGCTCTCCCTCGCCCTCGTTGGCCTGCCGCTGCCCCAGATACGCGCCCTGGAGGTCGCTGCGCATCTGGCGGCGCAGCGCCGCCCTGTCCGACTGGAGCGGCAGCATCATCGCCACCGTGACGTGCGGCTGGCCGTCGATCCTCTCGTTCTCGCGGGCGATGGCCCGGGACACATCGCGGATCTCCGGCGTGCCGAAATCGTAGCCCTCGCCGTTGACGCCGACGCACTCACCGCCGATCCGCTCGATCCCGTCGACGCAGGTGTCCGGCTTCTGGATGAAGGACAGAACGAGCCAGACGCACACCGTGACCGCCCCCACGGCCAGCAGTGCGCACAGGAGCTTCTTCCACCTGGGCATCCGCGTTACCTCCTTCGTCCCAGTTGTCCGGTGCAGCCGCAGCGCAGCAGCGGCTGCTCGTTCACCGCCAGGTCGCTCCAGACGGTGGCCGTCCTGCTGAGCTGTCCCGCCCCGTCGAACTCCATGATCGAGAGGAGTTCCAGCAGCTTGGCCAGGGTGCGGGCGGTCTCCTGCCCGGTCGGCCTGGTCCGTTCCTCGCACAGCCACACCGCGTGCAGCAGTTGGTCCACGGTGCGGCGCAGCGCCGGTCCCTCCGCCGCCACCAGGCCCTGGGCGCGCTCGCGCCGGGCGTCCGCACCGCCCGGGTACGGCGCCTGGGCGATCTCCAGCAGCTCCGCGCACCACTCCCGGGGGCGCCCGGGCAGCGTGGCGGTGAGATGGCCGGCCACGTCGTCCGCGCCGCCGGACACCAGGTGGTGGTTCATGCGGTGGGCGACGACCGAGCTGAACGCCCCTCCGCCCGGCGCTCCCTCGTCCGCCGCCCGCCGCGCGTAGTGGTCCCGCAGGAGGTGGTGGTCGGCGTACCAGGCGGCGCCACCGGGGCGCAGCCCGTACAGCCGGTGCACCAGCATCTGCCGCAGCCCGAAGTCCCCGATGAAGTGCCGTTCGCAGCTGGGCCACCCGGTGTCGGTGAGCAGCTTCGACACATGGTGCGCGGTCAGGGGGTTCACGTGGCCCGGCTGATGGTGGCGGAGCAGGACATCGGCGCACTCCTCGTCGTGCGCCACCGACAGATGGGTGAGCAGGTCCAGCCACCCGTCGCGGTGCTCGGCCGGCAGCCCCACCGGCAGCTGGTCCATGACCAGTTCCTGGAGCAGCACGTCCGCCACCGGCTGCTCGGGGGCACCGTCGCCGGTGAGCCGCAGCGGGGCCTCCAGGACGTCCCGGTCGTTGGCGTCCGCCGGCATCCGGAAGGCGGCGGCAGCGGCGGCCAGCCGGATCACCGTGTGCGGCCGTCCGCCGCTCAGCCTCGCCACGGCGGCGTCGACGCGACGGCGGTTCGCGCCGCCTTCCGGCTCCATGTGCGTCTGTCTGCGCTCGGTCTCCCGGCGCAGCTGGTCCCCGGTGAGGAAGGGCATCCGCAGCAGCAGCACCCCGTCGGCCAGCGGAGCCCGGTCCGACCCGCCGTCCGTACGCCGCGACCACGCGGGCGGACCGCCGTCGGCGGGACGGAACTCCGCCGGGGGCGCCACCTCCTCCGGCGGCAGACCCCCGTGCAGGAAGGCGCCGCCGTCCGCGCGGCGCGCCGTGCCCACGATCACCACGCGGTCGCGCTGCCCGCCCCGGCGGTCGGTGAGTACGGCGCGCAGCAGCCGTTCCCCCAGGGGCGATTCGGCGTGGTCCAGCAGCAGCCCCGGGCGGCCGACCCGGCGCAGCCAGCCGGACGCCGAGGCGTACGCCGCCTCGAGGTCCTCGCGCAGCGCCCGGAAGAGGAAGCCCTCTGCCAGCTCCCGTGCCTCACCGCGGGCCTGGAAGTCGGCGGCGAGATTGCTCAGCCCGTGCTTGGGCTGGCCCGCCGCGCCGGGATACCCACCGTAGATCCGCTCCAGTTCCACCTTGCCCCGGGGTGCCAGGGACTGGAAGAGGGCATCCAGCAGCGCGTTGCTGACCGCCGCGGAGTACGGGTCGAGCGCCTGCGCGGACAGGGCCGTCAGCAGGTTCCGGATGGATCCGGAGATCACGCCCCGCCAGAAGTCACCTGTCCGCAGGCCCGGGAGGCGCCGCTTCTGGGGCAGCTCCTCATACCGTTCGACTTCCGTCGCGACCGCCTCGGGGGTACCCCCCGTGGCGCCGGTCGCGATCACGGCGAGGCCCGCGAAGAGCCGGGGGAAGGCGAACGAGCCACCCGTCCCCTGCCAGGTGGACAGCCGCCGGGCTATCTCCGCCAGGGCCTCGGTCGCGGCCGACCGGGCGCCCGGCTCGGGCTCCGCCCGGTCCGCGTACACCGGCGAGGCGCAATCCAGATGGACCACCGGCACCTTGGTCGCGAAGCTGTCCCGCACCGCGCGCAACAACCGGCCCTTGCCCATGCCGGGGCCTCCGGTGAGCAGCACCACCGGGAGGTCGGGGCCGTACAGCGGTTCCCGGCCGGCGCCCGACGGCGACCGCCCGAGCGCGTGTGCGAAGAACCCCTCCTCGCTGAGCAGCTTCTCGAATCCCAAGTCTTCACGCACGGACTCCTCCCCCGTGGAGTGCTCTCCCGCCCCGGACCGGGCGGCTGGTGATGACGAGTCAGGAAAGGCTAGTAGAAAACGGGATCGATTCTTGTGGGCAATGATAAATACCCGGAAAGAAGTTGACAGCCCCGCTGCGGCATGTTCTGTCTTGCTTCACCAACAGGGCCGCTCTCTCTGTGAGTTTCTGTGCGCCGCAGCCCGCCGACTGCCGCGGTCCGCGGGTTTCCACCGGACGGGGCTCCCAGTTCACAGGGGACGCGCAGACTCGTTCAGATCTCTCCCAGAACGGCGGACCACTGTGACGCCATGACTGACGCAAGCGAGACCGAGGTCCTCATCATCGGAGCCGGTCCCACCGGCCGGACCCTGGCGTGCGACCTCGCCCGTCGCGGGGTCGCCCACCGCATCGTCGAGCGGGGCCCGGCGCCGAACCGCGCCACGAGGGCCAAGACCATCCAGCCCCGCTCCCTCGAAGTGCTCGACGACCTCGGCGCCGTCGACAGTGTCCTGCGCAACGGAATCGCCGGGCTCCCGGTGCGTTTTCACGAACCGTCCGGTGCGATCGTGGACAAGCCGTCGATCTCGGTTCGAGCGCCGGGCTCGTTTCACACGCCGTATCCCGACGCGCTGTGGATCGGCCAGTCCAGCGTCGAGCTGGCGCTGCGGCGACGTCACCGGACCGGACCTCGACCGTGGCCGCCTGCACATCTGGCCGTCCGAACGCGGCAGGCTCGGCCTGACTCCGCTCGGCCGCGACGTGTGGCAGTTCCAGAGCCCGGTCCTGCCCGGCGAGGATCCGCGAACCCCGTCACTGGAGTTCTACCAGCGGCTGTTCGACGAACGCGCGGGATGGGACACCGTGGCCCTGAGGAGTGCGACCTGGCTGTCGGTGTACCGCGTGAACGCGCGCATGGTGGAGGACTACCGCCGGGGCCGTGTCCTGCTCGCCGGGGACGCCGCCCATGTGCACTCCGCCGCCGGGGGCCAGGGCATGAACACCGGTCTCCAAGACACCTACAACTTCGGCTGGAAACTCGCCGCCGTCCTCGACGGCGCCGTTCCGGCGCTGCTGGACACCTACGCCGCCGAACGCGTCCCGGTCGCCCGGACCGTCCTGGAGATGAGCACGCGCAAAATGAGCGCGGTCATGGGACAGGCGGGCCATGGCAGCGGGGACGGACTGGGCTCGGCACTCGCCGAGATCGGCGACGGTGCGCTGAACAGCGGGCTGGGGATCCACTACCGCACCGGTCCGGTCAGCAACCGCCGTGGGCGACCCGCGTCCGGCGCCGCGGCCGGAGACCGGGCGCCGAACGCCGGGGGGCTGGAGGGAGCGGCGTTCAGCGGCGACCTCTTCGGCCTCCTGCGGGGACCGCACTGGTCCCCGGTCGCCTACGAGCACACCGGCCCGGTCGGCCTCGACCACGCCAGCCCCGCCCACCTGCGGGTGCACCGCATCGGCTCGGCTCCCGGCGGCCTCGTCGACACCACAGGAGAATTCCAGCGCGCCTACCAGCCCCTCCCGGGCGAACTCATCCTCATCAGACCTGACGGGTACATCGCCGCGCGTGCCTCCGCCGACCGGGAGGCGGACCTCATCAGCCACATGGCCCCGTAGCTGGAAGCGACAGATGGTCCTCCGGATGCGGCTGCGGCAGCCTGCGGTGCTCACCCTGACAGCGCACGCGTTTGCGGGTGCCGGTGTCCTCCCGGTGGGTGTGGAGGATGGGCCGCCCGGGGCACTGGTCGCACCGGACGATGGCGCGGTCGGTGTTGCGGTGCAGGATCACGCGGCGCTCCCGTCGTGGTGGGCGGAGGGGAGCTGGTCAGCGTAGCGGGTGGTGTTGGAGCGCCAAGCCGCGGTCGCGGCCGACACCCGGCGGGCACGCTGCTGGACGGATTCGGTCTCCTGGGCGGGCCGGTAGGCGTCGTGGGCGGCGGTGTTCCGCACCGACGCGGCCGGACCCGCACCAGGCCGGACGCCGTCCCGGCCGACAGAAGACCGCGACTCTGCCTGGCCGGACTCCACGTAGCGGGCATCTTCCTGTGGTCTGCCCGGTGATAATCAAACGACCCGCCTAATAGCTGTCGTAGGTGGGCTTACCGTTCGGCCGGTAGACGCCGACGATGGTGCCGCCCGTCGTCGTCGAGACGCTGACCGGCTCCAGCGCGGTGGGGATCGCTCCGTCGGCGAACAGCCGCTTGCCGGTGCCGATGATCACCGGATGGATGGTCAGCCGGTACTCGTCGACGAGGCCGTGCTGCATGAGGGTCTGGGCGAGGTCGCCACTGCCCACGACGTTGATGTTGCCGCCGTCGGACACTTTCAGCTTGTGTACGGCATTGACGATGTCGCCCTCCAGCAGCGTGGAGTTCTGCCACTCGACGGATGTCAGGGTCCGAGACGCCACGTACTTGTGCATGCTGTTCATCCGATGGGTGAACGGATTGTCGGGATCGGCGGTCGGCCAGTACGACGCGAAGATCTCGTACGTCTTGCGGCCGAGCAGCATCGCGTCGGAGGACTCGTACCAACCGGCGATGGCCGTGCCGACCTCGTCGTCGGACACCGGCTTCTGCCAGCCGCCGTGCTCGAAGCCGCTCTCAGCGTCCTCGTCCGGACCGCCCGGCGCCTGCATGACGCCGTCCAGCGTCAGGAACGTGCAAACAATGATCTTGCGCATGGTGCGCTCCCTTCGTCGACGGGTAGACCGCACAACCGCCGGAAA
Source organism: Streptomyces sp. NPDC041200 (assembly GCF_055591805.1). Classification (NCBI taxonomy): domain Bacteria; kingdom Bacillati; phylum Actinomycetota; class Actinomycetes; order Kitasatosporales; family Streptomycetaceae; genus Streptomyces; species Streptomyces sp. NPDC041200. The sequence goes on from NZ_JBVIZF010000043.1 coordinate 17,745, forward strand.
CTCATCGGCGGAACTTCCGCGGCGCAGCACCAGGGACGTCGTGCCCCGGAGCCAATGGCCCACAGCACACCTCAGCGCCGCCTTGTGAATATCCCACAAATCTGGCGCATGTCCGGGCAGCAGAAAGGGTGACACACTCCGGCCGCTTTCTCCGGACACACATCCCGGCGTCGAGCACATCGTGTAACTATGACCGGGCGATGCCGGGACGGCCGAGAGGGAAGATCCCCAGACCTCTCGTCGCTGCCGCCTCGCGCAAGATTTCGATGCGTGTGACAGGAGTGGAACACCGTATGCCCAGCCCTTCCGCCACCCAGCCCACCGCCCAGATCGGCGTCACCGGGCTCGCCGTCATGGGCAGCAACCTCGCCCGCAACTTCGCCCGTCACGGGCACACGGTCGCCGTCCACAACCGCTCGTCCGCCAAGACCAAGGCGCTGATCGAGGAGCACGGCCACGAGGGGAGCTTCGTCCCGGCCGAGACCGCCGCGGAGTTCGTGGCCGCACTGCAGCGGCCGCGGCGGCTCGTCATCATGGTCAAGGCCGGGGCGCCCACCGACGCCGTCATCGAGGAGTTCGCACCCCTCCTCGAAGAGGGTGACGTCATCATCGACGGCGGCAACGCGCACTTCGAGGACACCCGGCGCCGGGAGGCCGCGCTGCGCGAGCGCGGGCTGCACTTCGTCGGCTCCGGCATCTCCGGTGGCGAGGAGGGCGCGCTCAACGGGCCCAGCATCATGCCCGGTGGTTCGGTGGAATCCTACAAGTCCCTCGGGCCGCTCCTGGAGAGCATCTCCGCCAAGGTGGACGGCACCCCGTGCTGCACCCACATCGGCCCGGACGGCGCCGGACACTTCGTGAAGATGGTCCACAACGGCATCGAGTACGCCGACATGCAGCTCATCGCGGAGTCGTACGACCTGCTGCGGCGCGCGCTGGGGCTCACGCCGGGCGAGATCGCGGAGGTGTTCCGCACCTGGAACGGCGGCCGCCTGGAGTCGTATCTGATCGAGATCACCGCCGAGGTGCTGGCGCACACCGACGCCGCGACCGGCAAGCCGTTCGTGGACGTGGTGCTGGACCAGGCCGAGCAGAAGGGCACCGGCCGCTGGACCGTGCAGACCGCGCTGGACCTGGGCGTTCCGGTGAGCGGTATCGCTGAGGCGGTGTTCGCCCGCTCGCTGTCGGGCCACGCCGATGTGCGGGACGCCGGGCAGGGGCTGCCCGGGCCCGTCGCCGAGCAGCTCACGGGCGAGGCGGCGGAGCGGTTCGCCGACGAGGTCGAGCAGGCGCTGTACGCGTCGAAGATCGTGGCCTACGCGCAGGGCATCCACCAGATCGAGGCGGGCAGCCAGGAGTACGGCTGGGACATCGACCCCGGGGCGGTGGCCCGGATCTGGCGTGGCGGCTGCATCATCCGGGCCCGCTTCCTGAACCGGATCACCGAGGCGTACGGCAAGGAGCAGAAGCCGGTCACACTGCTGACCGACGACTACTTCGCGCAGGCACTGGGCGAGGCGCAGAACGCCTGGCGGCGGGTGGTGGCGACCTCCGTCGAGCTGGGCGTGCCCGCGCCTGGTTTCTCGGCGGCGCTGGCGTACTACGACGCGCTGCGCTCCGAGCGGCTCCCCGCGGCACTGGTGCAGGGTCAGCGGGACTTCTTCGGCGCGCACACCTACCGGCGCACCGACCGCGACGGCTCGTTCCACACCTTCTGGGGCCAGGACCGCAGCGAGCGCGAAGCCTGAGGCCGGGGCCCGTGCGCGCGCCCGCATCCGGGTGCGCGCACGGGCGGCCGTCAGGCCGTGTAACGCCGGAAGTCGGGCACCGCGACGGCCAGCCCGAGCATCAGCACGGCGACCAGCACTCCGCCCGCGGCGACCGCCGTGCGGGGCCCGAGGAGCGAGCCCGCCGTGCCGTGCAGCAGATCGGCGACGCGCGGGCCGCCCGCCACCACCACCGTGAACACGCCCTGCATGCGGCCGCGCATGTCGTCGGTGGCCGCGGACTGGAGGATCGCGCCACGGAACACCATGGACACCATGTCGGCCACGCCCGCCGCGGCGAGGAACGCGGCGGCCCACCACAAGCTGGAGCTGAGGCCGACGCCGCAGATGGCCACGCCCCAGGCCACCACGGCGACGATGACCATGAGGCCGTGACGGCGGGCCCGGGAGAAGGTGCCCGACAGCAGCCCTCCGGCCACCGCGCCGAGCGGGATCGCGGCGAAGAGCAGGCCGAGCGCGAAGCCCTCGCCCCAGGGCGCGTAGGTGTGCGAGGCGAGCTGCGGGAACAGCGCCCGCGGCATGCCGAAGACCATGGCGATGATATCCGCGAGGAAAGACAGCAGCAGCACGCGGTGGGCGGTGATGTAGCGGAAGCCGTCGGTCACATCGCGCCATCCGGCCCGTGGCCGGCCACCCCCGCCCTCCTCCGACGACGGCAGGGGCGGCAGCGCGGGAAGCCGCCAGACGGCCCACAGGGTGACGCAGAGCGCGACCGCGTCGGCCAGATACAGGGCGGGCAGGCCGACGACGGGGATCAGCGCGCCCGCCAGCAGCGGGCCGACGATCATGCCGGTCTGGGCGACGGTGGACTGCAGGGCGCCTGCGGCGGGCAGCTCATGAGCGGGGACGAGCCGGGCGACGGAGGCGTTGCGGGCCGGGGAGTTCATGCCGAAGAACCCCTGCTGGGCGGCGAGCAGCACGATCAGCAGCGGCACCGAGTCGAGACCGGCGAAGGCTTGCGCCCAGAACAGCACCGAGGTGACGGCGATCCCCGCGTTGGTGACCAGCATCAGGGTGCGCCGGTCCATCCGGTCGGCCACCACGCCGCCCCACAGCGCGAACACCACGAGCGGCAGGAGTCCCGCGAAGCTCGTGTAACCGACCCAGGCCGAGGAGCCGGTGATGTCGTAGATCTGCTTGGGTACGGCGACGGCGGTCAGCTGGCTGCCCACTGCGGTGACCGTGGTGGACGTCCACAGCCGGCGGAACGGGCGGTGGCGCAGTGGCCGGGTGTCCATGACCCAGCGGCGCCAGCCGGTCTTCGGCGGTGCGGCCGTGCCACCGGCCACGTCGGCTGCCCTGCCGTCGGCCCGGGCGGCTGCCTTGTCGTCCTGACGTGGTTCACCGGCGTCGTCGTCGGTGTTGCGCGCGGTCTCCACGGCGGTTGTGGTCCCCTCCTGTGCCCGCTTCGGTCGGGGACCATGATGGCGCTCCGGGGCCGGGGCCGGGTTCGCGTCTCAGCCCTCGGCCGCCGGGCGCACCGCGTGGGGCCGGTGGATGCGGCCGGTGAGGGCGGTCAGCCGGGCGCCGCTGCCGTCCCAGCGGTCGGCGATGATTTCGGCGGCGATGCTGACCGCGGTCTCCTCGGGGGTGCGGGCGCCGAGGTCCAGGCCGATCGGGGAGGCGAGCCGGGCCAGCCGGTTCTCGTCGATCCCGGTGTCGCGCAGTCTGCGCAGCCGGTCCTCATGGGTGCGGCGGGAGCCCATGGCGCCGACGTACGCCAGGGGCAGCCCCAGCGCCTCCTCCAGCAGCGGCACGTCGAACTTGGGGTCGTGGGTGAGGACGCAGACCACGGTCCGCTCGTCCACCCGGCCCGCCTCGGCCTCGGTGCGCAGATAGCGGTGCGGCCAGTCGGCCACCACCTCGTGGGCCTCGGGGAAGCGGCGCTTGGTGGCGAAGACGGGCCGCGCGTCGCAGACGGTGACGTGGTAGCCGAGGTACGCGCCGATACGGGCCATGGCCGCCGCGAAGTCCACGGCACCGAAGACCAGCATCCGGGGCGGTGCGGCGTGCACCGACACGAACAGGGTCAGTTCCTCGTCGGTGCGGGTGCCGTCGTAGCCGTAGCGCAGGGTGCCGGTGCGCCCACCGGCCAGCAGTCCGCGCGCGTCCTCGGCGACCGCCGCGTCCAGCCGCTCCGAACCGAGGGAGCCGGTGGCCGTGTCCGGCCGGACCACCAGCCGCCGGCCGAGTCGTCCTGCCGGGTCGGGGCCGTCGACCGCCACGCAGATGACCTCGGCCACCGGTTCGCCCGCGCGCACCGCCGCGGCCACGTCGTCGTATTCGGGGAAGGCGGTGCGGTCGACGCGCTCCACGAACACGTCGATGACTCCACCGCAGGTCAGGCCGACCGCGAACGCGTCGTCGTCGCTGACCCCGTAGCGCTCCAGGACCGGGGTGCCGCTTGCGGTGACCTCCTGGGCCAGTTCGTAGACCGCGCCTTCCACACAGCCTCCGGAGACGCTGCCGACGGCCGAGCCGTCCGGTCCGACCAGCATGCTCGTGCCCGGTGGCAGCGGTGAGGAGTGCCAGGTGGCGACCACCGTGGCCCGGGCGAAGGGCTGCCCGTCGCGCCACCATCGGTGCATCTCCGCTTCGACGTCTCGCATGGAAACTCATTCCCCTCGCCACGAATGTAAGAGGTTGATACATTCAATGTATGAGCCTCTCACATCGCTCTCCGAGTAGCGACATCCGCTTGCGGATCAATGGCACGACCCACCCCCTGACCATCGACAACCGGACGACGCTGCTCGATGTGCTGCGCGAGCGGGTTGGCCTCACGGGCACCAAGAAGGGCTGTGACCACGGGCAATGCGGCGCCTGCACGGTGCTGTTGGACGGCGAGCGGGTGAACAGCTGCCTGATGTTCGCGGTGGCGGCCGAGGGGCGGGAGATCGTCTCGATCGAGGGCGTGGCGGAGCTGGCGGACACCGAGGGGCTGCACCCGGTGCAGCAGGCGTTCCTCGACCATGACGGCCTCCAGTGCGGCTACTGCACCCCGGGCCAGATCTGTTCGGCGATCGGGGCACTCGGCGAGGCGCGGCGCGGCTGGCCGAGCCATGTCACCGAGGACACCGGGGCCGGTGTACCGGGGGCATCGGGGCTGGACGAGTCGGAGGTGCGCGAGCGCATGAGCGGCAATCTGTGCCGCTGCGGGGCCTACGGCGGGATCGTGGACGCCGTCATGGAGGCGGCCGGTGCCGAGGGCGCCGGGGACACCCGGTCCGCGAGCGCCGCTGGAGGTGTGCGGTGAAGGAGTTCGCCTACGCCCGTGCGGGCGACGCGGCCGAGGCCTGCGCGCTGATGGCCGAGCGGCCCGACGCCACGTATCTGGGCGGCGGGACCAACCTCGTGGACCTGATGAAGCTCGGGGTGACGGACCCGGGGCTGCTCATCGACGTGTCCCGGCTGCCGTACGACCGCATCGAGCACCGTGACGACGGTTCGGTGCTGATCGGCGCCACCGTGCGCAACGGCGAACTGGCGGGCGACCCGGGCGTCCGGGAGCGCTTCCCGCTGCTGGCGCAGGCGCTGCTGGCGGGCGCGTCCGGGCAGCTGCGCACGGTGGCCACGGTGGGCGGCAACCTGCTGCAGCGCACCCGCTGTGTGTACTTCCAGGACGTGTCCAAGCCCTGCAACAAGCGGGAGCCGGGGTCGGGTTGTCCGGCCATCGGGGGCGCGCACCGCGATCTGGCCGTGCTGGGCACCTCCGACCACTGCGTGGCGTCCCACCCCTCCGATATGGCGGTGGCGCTCGTCGCGCTGGACGCGGTGGCGCATCTGCGGTCGGTGGACGGCGCGACGCGCACCGTCCCGGTGGCCGAGCTGTACCGGCTGCCCGGCGACACTCCGCACCAGGAGACCGTGCTCGGCCACGGTGACCTCATCACCGCCGTCGAACTACCTCCGCCGCCGGGTGGCGCGGCCATGCGGTACCGCAAGGTGCGTGACCGCTGGTCGTACGCGTTCGCGCTGGTGAGCGTGGCGGCCTCGGTGTCGGTCGCGGACGACGGCACGCTCGCGGACGTACGGATCGCGCTCGGCGGAGTGGCGCCGCGCCCGTGGCGCGCCGGGGCCGCCGAGGAGCGGCTGCGCGGCCATCGGCCGGACGAGGAGACGCTGCGCGAGGCCGCCCGCGCCGAACTGGCGCAGGCGCGTCCCCTGCCGGACAACGCGTTCAAGGTGGATCTGGCCACCGATCTCATCGTCGCGGTCCTCCGCGATCTCGTCGCGAGGAAGGACGGCGCATGACCACCGCGACCACCACCCGGCAGACCGTCGGCACGCCGATGACCCGCGTCGACGGCCTCGACAAGGTCACCGGCGCGGCGACCTACGCGTATGAGTTCCCGACGCCGGACATCGGCTACGTCTGGCCGGTGCAGGCCACCATCGCCCGCGGCCGGGTGACGGAGGTCGACGGCGCCCCGGCGCTGGCCCGGCCCGGTGTGCTGGCGGTACTGGACTGCGGCAACGCCCCGCGGCTGAACACGGAGGCGCAAGCGGGCCCCGATCTGTTCGTGCTGCAGTCCCCCGAGGTGGCGTACCACGGCCAGATCGTGGCCGCGGTGGTGGCCACCTCGCTGGAGGCGGCGCGCGAAGGCGCGGCGGCGGTGCGGGTGAGCTACGAGCAGGAGCCGCACGATGTGGTGCTGCGCTTCGACGACGAGCGGGCCAAGGTCGCCGACGCGGTGACCGACGGCAGCCCCGGGTTCGTCGAACACGGCGACACCGAGGGCGCGCTGGCGGCCGCGCCGGTGCGGACCGAGGCCATGTACACCACCCCGGCCGAGCACACCAGCCCGATGGAGCCGCACGCCACCATCGCCTCGTGGGACGAGGACCGGCTGACGCTGTACAACTCCGACCAGGGCCCGTTCATGTCCTCCCAGCTGCTGGCGGCGGTGTTCGGGCTCGAAGAGGGCGCGGTGGAGATCATCGCGGAGTACATCGGCGGCGGCTTCGGCTCCAAGGGCATTCCGCGCTCCCCCACCGTGCTGGCGGCGCTCGCCGCGAAGCACCTCGGGCGGCCGGTGAAGATCGCGCTGACCCGGCAGCAGATGTTCCAGCTGATCCCCTACCGGGCCCCCACCATCCAGCGGATCCGGCTCGGCGCCGGGCACGACGGCCGGCTGACCGCGATCGACCACGAGGTGGTGCAGCAGCGCTCCGCGATGGCGGAGTTCGCCGACCAGACGGGGTCCTCGACGCGGGTGATGTACGCGGCGCCCAACATCCGTACGACGGTGAAGACGGCGCCGCTCGATGTGCTCACCCCCGCGTGGTTCCGCGCGCCCGGACACACGCCGGGCATGTTCGCGCTGGAGTCGGCCATGGACGAGCTGGCCACCGAGCTGGAGATCGACCCCGTAGAGCTGCGGATCCGCAATGACACCGGTGTCGACCCCGACAGCGGCAAGTCCTTCAGCAGCCGCGGTCTGGTGGCGTGCCTTCGGGAGGGCGCCGCGCGCTTCGGCTGGGCGCTGCGCGACCCGAAGCCCGGCATCCGGCGCGAGGGGCGCTGGCTGGTGGGCACCGGGGTCGCCTCCGCGCACCACCCGGACTATGTGTTCCCCTCGTCGGCGACGGCGCGCGCCGAGACCGACGGGACGTACACGGTGCGGATCGGCGCCGTGGACATCGGGACCGGCGGGCGCACCGCGCTGACCCAGCTGGCGGCGGACGCCCTCGGCGTCCCCATCGAGCGGCTGCGGCTGGAGATCGGGCGCGCCTCGCTCGGCCCGGCGCCGTTCGCGGGCGGCTCGCTGGGGACGGCCTCCTGGGGCTGGGCGGTGGACAAGGCGTGCCGTGCGCTGTTGGCGGAGCTGGACACGTACGGCGGCGCCGTGCCGGACGGGGGCCTGGAGGTGCGGGCGGACACCACCGAGGACGTGGAGCTGCGGGCGTCGCTCTCCCGCCACTCCTTCGGCGCCCACTTCGCACAGGTGCGGGTGGACACCGACACCGGCGAGATCCGGGTCGACCGGATGCTGGGCGTGTTCGCCGCCGGGCGGATTGTCAATCCGAAGACGGCCCGTTCGCAGTTCCTGGGCGCCATGACGATGGGTCTGTCGATGGCGCTGCTGGAGATCGGCGAGGTCGACCCGGTCTTCGGCGACTTCGCCAACCACGACTTCGCGGGCTACCACGTCGCGGCCAACGCGGACGTCCCGAAGCTGGAGGCGATCTGGCTGGACGAGCAGGACGACAACCCCAACCCGGTGCGCGGCAAGGGCATCGGCGAGCTGGGCATCGTGGGCGCGGCGGCGGCGATCACCAACGCGTTCCACCATGCGACCGGACAGCGGGTACGCGATCTGCCGATCCGCGTCGAGCGCTCGCGCGAGGCCCTGCGGGCAGCGGGCGCCGGGGCCCGGAAGCGCAGTCCGGGCGCGGCCGAGCAGGGGAAAACGGTCGGGTAAGGTCGCCCGGATGGCACCCACCTGCAAGGGGCGCGCCACGTACCACCACGGCGATCTCGCCGCCGCGCTGGTGCGGGCGACGCTGGAGATCGTCGACGAGGTCGGGGTGCGCGGTTTCTCCGTCGCGGAGGCCGCGCGCCGCACCCACGTCAGCCCCGCCGCGCCCTACCGCCACTTCGCCGACCGCGACGCGCTGCTGGGAGCCGCCGCGCTGGAGGTCTCGCGGCGGCTGCGGGCCATCTACCTGGAGGCGGTGGCCACGGTCGAGTCACCGCAGGAACGGCTGGCCACCATGGCGGGCAGCGTCGTGCGCGCGGCCGCCCGCATCCGGGGCGGGTGCGAACTGCTCTACGCCTCCGGTGTGCGCACCGCCCACCCCGAGGTGCTGAAAGCCAAGCGGGAGTTCGTGGACCTGCTGCTGCCGAGCGCCTTCGAGGTGGTACCGGAGGAGCGGGCGGTGGCGGTGGCGCTGCTGGAGGCGCTGCAGGCGCTGGCCCGCGGGTACGCCACCCTGCTGCTCGACGGCGTGTTCGGTGACCCGGACGAGGTGGTGGAGGACGTTGCCGCGCGGGCGACGCGGTCGGCGCGGGCCATGGTGGCGGGGTATGCCGCCGCGCCCGCGGAGGACTGATTTCCCCGTAAATTCAAGGCTTTCCACTTTATCGCCGCCCATATCGCCAACGTGTCGGTGGTGAAACGGAGTCGGCCCATGGAATTTGCAAAATCTCTTCCGCGCGTTTCATCTACGCGCGTACCTTCGGTGCGGACTGCTCTCCCCACGGAGCACCAATTCCGGAGGAACAGATGTCCTTAAAGGCCGGAAAGGGGCGACACCGGGCCCCCTCGCGCTGGCGTTCGCCGTATGCCATCGGCGGTTTGGGGGCCGCGGTCGGCGCCGCCGCCCTCGCCACTCTCGTACCGGCGATGGCGTCGACGACCGATTCCGGCACCGACTCCGCCGCCGGCCCCGCCCCCTCCTCGTCCGTCCCACACCCCGAGCGCGACTGGATGGGCTCGACCCTCTCCACGCACGAGGCCGCCCCGAAGTCGGCCCCGGCGGCCACCCCGCGCGCCGGGACGGTGGAGGGCGTCGACGTCAGCAACCACCAGGGCTCGGTCAACTGGACATCCCTTTGGAGCAAGAACGTCCGGTTCGCCTACGTCAAGGCCACCGAGAGCACGACGTACAAGAACCCGGCCTTCTCCTCGCAATACAACGGCGCCTTCAAGCAAGGCATGATCCGCGGCGCCTATCACTTCGCCCTGCCGAACAAGTCCAGTGGCGCGGCGCAGGCGGACTTCTTCGTGCGCAACGGGGGCGATTGGTCGGACGACGGCAAGACGCTGCCGCCCGTGCTGGACATGGAGTACAACCCGTACGGCGCGCCCTGTTTCGGCAAGACGAAGGCGCAGATGGTCAGCTGGATCAAAGACTTCAGCGACCGGGTGAAATCCCGTACCGGCCGCGATCCGGTGATCTATACGACCACCAGCTGGTGGCGGTCCTGCACCGGTAACAGCGGCGCCTTCGCCTCGAAGAACCCGCTGTGGGTGGCGCGCTACGCGGCCACGCCGGGGGCGCTGCCGACGGGGTGGAAGACCCACACCCTCTGGCAGTACACCTCCACGGGGCCGGTGGTGGGTGACCACAACCGGTTCAACGGCAGTCTGGCCGCGCTGAAGGCGCTGGCCAAGGGATAGTCCGCCCCGTCCGCGCAGCCCACCCCGCCCCGATCCGGGGCGGGGTGGCGAGCGGTCAGCCGCCGAGCGCGCCGGTCAGGCCGCCGACCACACCGTCCAGGGTGTCGCCGAGGCCGTCCACCACACCGCCGACCACGCCGCCCTTCCCGTGGTCGCTGCCGTTCCCCGGCTGCGGCGACTCACTGGGCTGCCCGCTCGGGGCGTTGGGAGCGGTCGGGCCGTCGCTGGGGGTTCCGGCGGGCGACGAGGCGTCGGTGGGGGTCTGGTCGGCACGCTGGGCGGGCGAGGTGGCCGCATCGGTGTGCGCGGGCGCGGAGGGCGTGGAGGGGTCCGCGCTGGGCGTCTGCGACGGGGTGGCCGCCGCGGAGGGCTCCGTACCGCCCCCCGAACCGCTCGTGCTGTCGGTGTGGTCCGTCTGGTCCGCGAGCGGCCGGGGCTTCGCAGACTGGGAAGGCGAAATATGGCTGCCCGTGGGCGTGTCCTCGGCCGTGGGATCGATGTCCGGTCCCTGCTCCTGAGCCGCGTGGACATCGGAGCGGGCCTCGGTGGACTTGTCGCCCCCGACCGAGGAGTGAAGGCCGAAGGCTATGGTCCCGGCCACGCCGAGGGCGGCGGCCGCCTTGAGGGATGTGGCTCGGGCCTGCTGGGCAGGGGTGGGGCGGCTGTGTCGGCCCATATCGTTGATGTCTCCCCGTTATCACGTCAAGAACAAGCCAGATCATAGTCATGGGTCCCCGGTGTGCGAAGAGCCGCACACCGGGGACAACTCATGACACACCGGCGCTTACGGTGGCACGTTGCTAGCGCGCCACGTCCGGATAGAAGTCCCGCGGCCGCCCCTTGGCGTCCTTCAGCCGCCCGAGCAGGCTCGCCGGGTACTCGATGACCCAGTAGCTCACCACCGCCGCGGCCACCGCCACCACCAGCACGGTCAGCACGGCGAGCGGGAAGCCCTCCTGACCCGCGGGCGGCAGCACTCCGGCCTCGTAGAGGCCGAGCATGATGGGCTCGTGCCAGACGAAGAGGCTGTAGCTGGCGAGTCCGATCGCGGTGAGCCACCGGGCCGACAACCACGCCTCAAGCCGCCCCTGCTTCCGCACATGGAGGGTGGCGAAGAGCAGCACGGTCCACATCAGGCCCGAGAGCGGGTGGTAGAAGGTGGTGGCGAAGTCCTCGGGGTCCGCGCTGAGCAGCGACAGCACGTACAGGGCCACCAGCGGCGCCACCCGCAGTGGGATCGCCACCTTCGGGCCGAGCCGTCCGCGCTCGCCGAGGGCGACGGTCAGCACCGCGAGGGCCATGCCCGCCGCGAATCCGCCGAAGCGGGCCTGCGGCCCGAAGTACACCGGCCATTCGGTGTGCGGCACCTCGAACCCGTAGTGCGCGACGGCGATCCAGACCATCGGCCCGATGTACAGCAGCGCGCATCCGGCGGCGCACACCGCCACCCGCGCGCCCCGGCTGCTCAGCCGCCGGCAGACCCGGGCGGCCAGCGGGCCGATCCCGACCAGCGCCAGATAGAACATGATCTCCAGCGACAGCGACCAGGTCGGGCCGATGGTGTAGAAGATCTGTTCCTTGTCGAAGACCTGGGTGAAGGTGAGATGCCGGAGCAGGTCCCCCCAGTCCCCGGGCAGGGACGGATTGCGGGTCGACCAGATGAACAGGATGGCGAGGAAGTACAGCGGCACGATGCGGATGGCGCGCCGGAAGAGGAACACCCGGGCGGGCTTGGTCGAGCCGCCGTCGATCGCGGCGCGCGCGTACGACAGGGTCAGCAGATACGCGGACAGGACGAAGAAGAAGTCGATGACCTCGAGCGAGACGAGCGCGTTCGCGTAGGGGTTGGCCACCGGCGGATGGGAGCCGTCCGCGTCGTACGTGAAGTACTGCTGCCACACGTGGAAGACGACCGTGGCCATCGCGGCCAGCCCCCGGTAGCCCTGGATCTCACCGTTGCGGCGGCGGGCGGTCGTGGCCTGCGCGGGCTTCACGGCGGTGGCCGCGGCGGGGTGGCTGTGGTTGTTGTTGACCGTGGACAGGGTGCTCATGCGCGGGGCACCGCCTTGTCGCCGCCGGACCGCGGGGTGACCCGCCACTGGTGGTCCCGCAGCACCTCCTTGAGAAGCGCCTGGCGGGCCACGATGTTCTTGAAGTGGCTGTAGAAGAAGGTCGACACGAGGAGATACCGCCAGAACCACGCCTTGCGGCGGCGCAGTTCGGGTATCGCCAGCCGCCAGGCGAACAGCGCCTGCACCACTCCGGCGGAGAGGGTGAACAGCGTGGCCAGCAGGCAGAGCGGCACCGCCCAGTCGAGTTCACCCGGGCCGCCCGCGCGCCACGCCGCGTACAGCAGGACGGGCAGGATCTGCAGGGTCAGCCACGGCTGTACCTCACGCCAGCCGAGGAGCACGAACAGCCCGGCCTTCTGACGGAAGGTGAAGTCCGGTGAACGCATCGCGCCCCACAGGTACTTGAGCGAGACCTGCAGCCAGCCCTGCGCCCAGCGCGACCGCTGGTTCCACAGCGCCTTGACGGTGGTGGGGGCAAGCTCGCGGGAGACGAGGGTGCGGTCGGTGGCGATTTTGGCGCCCTCGTGGAGGGCGCGCATGGTGGCGTCGATGTCCTCCGTGAGCATCGAGCCGTGCATCCGGGTGCGGGCGAGCAGATCGGTGCGCCAGAAGCCGTTGGAGCCGCCGAAGACACCGAAGGTGTAGAGCCGGGTGCGGCCGGGGTGGCTGACGGCGTAGATGGCCTCGAACTCCACACCCACCAGCTTGGCGACCCAGGAGCTGTCACCGTTACGGATCACGCAGTGGCCCTGGACCACGTCGTAGCCGTGGGACAGCCAGTGCCAGGCGTGCCGGAAGGCGTCGGGAGCCGGGTGGTGGTCGGCGTCGAAGATGCCGACCACTTCGCCGCGCACCCGGGTGACCGCGGCGTTGATGTTCTGCGCCTTGGAGGTGGACCCCGCCACCGGCAGCAGCACCAGACGCGGATCGCGGCGGGCCATGTCCCGGAGGGTGTCCTCGACGGGCATCGGATGCGGGGTGTTGTAGGCGAGCACGATTTCGAGCTCGTTGGGGTAGTCCAGCCGCAGAAACGATTCGACGGTGTCGACGATGGTCGCGGCCTCATTGGGGAGATAGGCGGCGATGACGGCGCTGGCCGGTGGATACGGCTGTGCGGGCCGCTCGGGGCGGGACTTCGCGTCGAGCGAGAAGAGGCATTCCAGCACGATGAGCACCGCGGAGACGATGAGGCCCCCGACCACCACCCAGTAGGCGGCCGATCCGATGTCCCAGCCCAGTTCGTACATCTGCTGGTAGAACACGAAGGGGATGGCGACGCCGAGCACGAGGACGAATAAGGGAGATAGCGCGGAGAGCAGGGCCCGCACCGCCACGGCCAGGCGGCGCCGCCCGCGGGGCGTACCGCGCATCCAGGCCGCGTACTTGACCGGCCGCAGATCCCGGTGGCGGATCGACTCGGCCACCGCGTCCCGGGCCTGGTCCACGGCCTGGTGGCGGTCGGGGCAGTCGGCGAGCGGGGTCCAGCCGATGGCCGGGGTCAGCCGGACGTTCTCGTCGGCGACGACGAAGCGGGTCCCGGCCACGGTGTTCGCGAACTTCTGCAGGCCGCGGAGCGCGGTGTCCTCGTCGACGCCGGGCATCAGCATCAGCAGCCGCCCGTCCTCGTCCCAGCCGAGCCGGTCGCACACCCCGCCCAGCTTCTCCGCCACACCGGCCAGCCGCTCGGCGACCTCGCGGCGCACCCGGGGCCCCAGCCGGGCCTCCAGCGCGGCCATCTCGGCGACGCCGACCATGGCCACGACGCCGCCACTGCGGCTGTCGTCGGCGCGCTTCAGCTCCCGGTCGAGTTCGCCCAGGAAGTGCGGCTGGGAGTAGAGGCCGGTCCGCGGGTCCAGCAGCAGGTTCTCGACCGGCACCGGGACCCGGCGCAGCTTGGCCTCGATGCGGGCGGACAGTTCGACGGGGTCGGAGGTGTCCGGTACGCAGTCGTCGGCACCGCCGCGCAGCATGTCGGCGATGCCGGTGGGCGCGGGGTCCGTGGCGACCATGAGCAGGGGCAGTGCCCGCCCGGCGGGGGCGGCCCGGACCTCGCGGATCACGTCCAGTCCGTCGTGGCCGCCGTCGAGGGCGACGATCGCGTCGGGCGGGGTCTGCCGGAGCCGCTGGTCGACTTCTCCGGGCCGGGCGTGGCTCACCTCATGGCCCGCGGACACCAGGGTCCGGGTCAGCCGGTCGATCCCGGGGCCGGGCGCGCCGACCGCCAGCACATGTCCGCTCGGGCCGCCGGCGGTGACCCGGGGCGTCCCGGACTCGCCGGGCTCGGACGGTCCTTCGGGCGGTTCTGCGGATGATTCGAGTGACCGCGGATGGTGCGAAATGAGCACCTGAGGAGTTCCTTCCTTGCCAGGTTCGTGCGTCACCGAACGGCGCATGATGCCGGGCACGCGGACATCCCGTCCGCGCGGGGGCATGCCGAGCGTGGCCGTCTATCTGCCCGAGAGGGCTTGTGGAATGGCGAATCGCCGTTGGTGAGGCTTCGCGTGAGGTTTTTCGAGAGGGCTACGCGGAGGCCGTGGCCGGTCCGCTGCCACCGGGGCAGGGTCTCCGGCGCCGCCCGGGACAGGCGCTTACCGCTCTTGCCGGGCCGCGGGACACGCGAGCGTGTTCCAGCGAAATGTGCATGGGTCCCATCCTTGTTCGGATCGTGGGGGGAGGACCGAACGTCACCAGTGCGAACCAACCGGCTTTTTGTACGGGCCAGTCGGAAGCCCCAGTCTCATCGATGACAACAGAACCGCACAACACCATCAGGTAACACTCTCATTAATCGATCACTGCGCTCTGGTGGTTCGCACGGCGTTCGGCCTTGTCGGCGGCCTGTCGGTGCCGCGTAGGCGGTGCGTCGGTGAAGCGTCGGCGCGGTGTCGGTGGCATCGCTCACTCTTGCGAGAAGAAGCGATTCGGGGGATGGAAAAGGAGTTCGCGATGCGGAATATGAGAGTCCTGATTTCCGGGGCCAGTGTGGGCGGACCGGCTCTGGCGTACTGGCTGAACCGCTACGGATGCGAGGTCACCGTGGTGGAGCGGTACGCCGGGCTGCGGCCCGGAGGACAGGCCATCGATGTCCGGGGCACAGCGCTGGAGGTGTGCGAACGCATGGGGGTCCTGGACGAGATCCGGGCTCACAGCACCGGTCTGCGCGGTATGTCGACGGTCGACGGCGACGGAAAGGAACTGTCCAGCACCACCGAATGGACCGCGAGCGGCGGTCGGCTCGACCGGCCCGACGTCGAGATTCTCCGCGACGATCTGGCGACGATTCTCGTCGGCGCGGGCGGAAAGGACATCGAATACATCTTCGACGACTCGATCGCCGCACTCGCCCAGAGCACCGGCGAAGTGGCCGTCACCTTCCGCAGCGGTCTGTCGCGCACCTTCGATCTCGTGGTGGCCGCGGACGGGGTGCACTCCAGCACCCGTCGGCTGGTCTTCGGCCCGGAGGAGAACTTCCTCCGTCCGCTGGGGGGTTATCTGGCGGTGTGGACCGTGCCGAACTATCTCGGTCTCGACCGCTGGCAGGTGGCTTACCTGATGGAGGGCGACGGCCCGTGGGGCGGGATGGTGATGAGCGTCCGCGACAACACCGAGGCCCGGGTCTATGTCGGGTTCGACTCGGACGAGCCGCCCGCGCGGGTGCTCGGCGACCGGACCGCCTCGGAGCACAAGCGGCTGGTGGCCGAGCAGTACGCGGACGCGCGCTGGGAGATGCCACGGCTGCTGGAGTACATGTGGGGCGCCCCCGACTTCCACTTCGACGCGATCGCCCAGATCCGTATGGACTCCTGGTCCCGTGGCCGGGTGGCGCTGCTCGGCGACGCGGGCTACTGCGGCTCGCCCGCCTCCGGCCAGGGCACCTCCATGGCCCTGGTCGGGGCGTATGTCCTGGCGGGCGAGCTGAAGGCCGCGGCGGGTGACCACACCACGGCCTTCGCCGCCTACGAGCGCGAACTGCGCGACTTCGTGACCGCCAACCAGGACCTGGCCCTGACCAACCGGGAGCGGATGGAGGCCGAGGTCAGCGAGGGCGACCAGGACGCGTACACCGACGACTTCTACAAGGTGGTCAACTCGCTGACGCTCAAGGACTACTGACCGGCGTCCGGGACGGCGGCGGCCCTGGCTAGGACACCACGTCCTTCCGGCCGAAGCCGCGGAAGGCGAGAGCGAACAGGACCAGCGCGAACGTCACCGACACCGCCGTCCCCTTCAGCATTCCGCCCCACTCCAGATGGGGCTGGAGTGCGTCGGCCCAGGCGAACTGCCAGTGCGCGGGCAGGAACTCACGCCAGGAGCCCAGCGCCGTGACGGCGTCCAGCACATTGCCCACGATGGTCAGCCCGACCGCGCCGCCCACCGCGCCCAGCGGTGCGTCGGTGACGGTCGACAGCCAGAACGCGAGGGCGGCGGTGACCAGCTGGGACAGGAAGATGTACGTGACCACCAGGGCGAGCCGGACGAGCGCGTCCCCCGTCCCCAGCTCGCCCCCGGTGGGCAGGCGCAGCGGCCCCCAGCCGTACGCCACCGTCCCCACCAGCAGCGCGACGAGCGGCAGCAGCACCATCGCGGCCGCGCTGAACGCGAGCGCCACGGCCAGCTTTCCGGCCAGCAGCCGGGCCCGGGGCACGGGCGCGGCCAGCAGGTAGCGCAGCGAGGACCAGTTGGCCTCCGAGGCGACGGTGTCGCCGCAGAACAGCGCCACGGGCACGACCAGCAGGAAGGCCGCCGAGACGAAGAGCGCGGTGGCCGCGAGGTTGGCGGCCGAGGAGGTGGCGGTCTCCATCAGGGTGACCCGGTCGTCCCGCCCCTCCGGCGTGCCCCCGATCGCGAACGCGGCGACGAGGACGAACGGCAGCCCGGCCAGCACCACGCCCATCACCAGAGTGCGGCGCCGGCGCAGCTGCCGTACCGCCTCGACCCGCAGGGGCAGGGTGTGGCGCGCCCGGTAGCCGGGCGCCGCCTCCGTCACGGGCGCCACAGGGGTGCTCATGCGGATCCTCCTTCGATCAGCGTCAGAAACGCGTCCTCCAGGCGCCGGTTGGGCCCGAAGCTGGTCACCGGGATCTCCAGCCGCACCAGCTCGGCGAGCAGCCGCGCCGGGGTGGCGCCGTCGACCAGGACGAGCAGCCCGGCGTCGGTGCGGGCGGCGGAGGTGATGCCGGGCAGGGCACTCACCTTGTCGACCAGGGCGTCGCTCAGCTCGCCCTCGTGGCCGACCAGCAGGCTCTCCCCGGTGCCGGTGATCTCCCCCACTGGACCCGCCTGCACCAGCCGGCCTCGGTCCATAACGACCAGATGGGTGCAGGACTGTTCGACCTCGGCCAGGAGATGGCTGGAGACGATCACCGTGCGCCCTGCGGCCGCGTACCGGATCATCACTTCGCGCATCTCGCGGATCTGGGGCGGGTCGAGGCCGTTGGTCGGCTCGTCCAGGATGAGCAGATCCGGCAGGCCCAGCATGGCCTGGGCGATGGCCAGCCGCTGCCGCATGCCCTGGGAGTACGTACGCACCGCGCGCTCCAGCGCGTCGCCGAGCCCGGCGATCTCCAGCGCCTCCGCCAGGTGAGCGTCCTCGGCGGGCCGTCCGGTGGCGCGCCAGTACAGCTCCAGGTTGGCGCGTCCGGTCAGATGCGGCAGGAAGCCCGCTCCCTCGACGAAGGCGCCGACCCGGGACAGGACGGGCGCGCCGGGCCTGATGGCCTGGCCGAAGACGCGGATCTCGCCACCGTCCGGGCTGATCAGCCCCATCAGCATGCGCAGTGTGGTGGTCTTTCCGGCGCCGTTCGGCCCGAGCAGCCCGAGCACCTGCCCCTTCTCGACGCGGAAGGAGAGGTCGCGTACGGCGTACCGGTCGGCGGACTTGGCGTAGCGCTTGCTCAGATCGGTGATCTGCAGTGGCACGTCGGCGAGTTCGGGGTCGGGCGGCGGCGCGGACGTCGGCCGCCTCCCGGTCAGCAGCAGGGCGAGCGCCACCACGGCGCCGCCCAGCGGCAGCCCCCACACCCACCACGGCAGCGAGGCGGCTTCGGTGTGCACCCCGGGGGCGGTCGGCACGGTCAGGCCGTCGCCCGCGAGCGCGACGCGGTACGTGGCGGGCTGATCCGGGGAGGCGTAGCCGAGGTCGGTGGAGGCGAGCACGAGCCGCACCGAGTGGCCCGCGATCACCTCGTGGTCGACGGCGGGCAGCCGGAGCGTGACGGTCTTCCCCTGCTTCGCGCCGGTCACGCGGACGGGGGTGACGAGCTGGGAGGGCAGCGTCTGCTGTCCGTCCGGCCCGACGTCGTACACCTTGGCGAACAGCACGGCGTCGTCGGTGTCCGCCCGCACCCGGACCTTCACCTCGGGCGTCCCGGTGATCCGCATCGACTGCTTCAGCGGTGCGGAGTCGAAGCGGGCGAACTGGCCGGGGATGTCGAGGGAGACGCCGATGCCGAACGAGGACGCCTGGGACAGCGCGGCGATGCCCGGCACCGTGGAGACCGAGGGCGGTCCGCCGCCGGGCGGGTTCGCGAACGACTGCTCGCGGCCGCGCAGCGCCACGGTCTTCTGGCCGTCCTCCAGGCCCGGGTAGCGGTCGCCGGTGGCGCCGCGCATCTGGACGGTGCCGTCGGTGGAGTCGACGCCGCCGGTGCGGGTGACGCGGAAGGCGGGCCCGGTGTCGGTGCCCCGGTCGCCCTTGAGGTAGCGGTCGAACCAGTCGCGGGTGCGGGACTGGACACGCCCGGTCTCGCGGTCGCCGCCGTCGTGGCCCCCGTCGGTCCAGTCGACGTCGACCGGGGCACCGTTGGCCTTGACCGCCTTGGCCATCTCATCGGCCTGGCCGAGCGGGAAGAGCGAGTCGGACTGGCCCTGGAAGATCAGTGTCGGGACCTTGATCCGGTCGGCCACGGCGGACGGGCTGCGGTCCTCCAGCATGCGCCGGGCGTCGTCGTCCCGCTTTCCGGCGACCGCGACGCGCTCGTACATCGCGCACAGCTGCTTCTCGAATCGCCCGCAGCCCTGGTCCCGGCCGCCCGCTGCGGGCGGGGCGCCCGGAGCGGTCTGGCCGCTCTGGCCTTCCTGACCGCCCCCGCCGCCCTGCGGTCCGGCCCCGCCCCCGGAGCCCTGGCCCTGCTGGTCTCCCTGCTGGCCTCCCTGCTGCCCTCCGGCGAGATCGGCCGAGCCGGTGGTGAAGAAGAGCCCGGCCCACAGCTTCTTGAAGACGCCGTTCGGGAAGAGCGCGTCGGCCAGGTTCCAGTAGGTGATCTCAGGCGCGATGGCGTCGACCCGCCGGTCGTACCCCGCGGCCAGCAGCGACAGCGCGCCGCCGTACGAGGCGCCGGCGATGCCCACGCGCGGATCGCCCCGGGCGTCGAGCCGCACCTCGGTCCGCTTCGCCAGCCAGTCGATCAGCCGCCGGGCGTCGGCCACCTCGTGCTCCGGGTCGTTGAGCCCGATCTTGCCGGTCGTTCTGCCGAAGCCGCGCGCCGACCAGGTCAGCACGGCGTAACCGTCCCGGGCCAGCTGCTCGGCCTGCTCCCGGACGTCCTCCTTGCTGCCCCCGAAGCCGTGGGCGAGCAGCACCGCGGGGCGGCGGCCCTGGCCCGCGGTGAAGTACGAGGTGTCGAGGCGCGTCCCCGGCATGTCCAGCACCCGGTCCGCGCGGTGCACGGTGGGCCCATCGTCGGCGGTTGCGGCGGCGGCCCAGGTGCCCGCGCCCGCGAGGACGGCGACGGCGGCCACCGTCGCGAGCAGCCGACGCCCGCGCAGCCGGGTCTTTCGGAGATCCATGACAGAACCCTAGGCATGAGATACCGACGCCGGAGCTGACATCAGACGGATTCCGTTCCCCTTCTCAGGGTGTATCCGGCGACGCGGCGTACACCCGGTGCGGTACGCGGCGGATCACCCCGTTCCGCCCTCGCACGGCGGCGGAGCACGTCACAATGGCGACCATGGGGGACTATCTGGACGAAAATGTACGCCGGATGATCCGCGAGGCGATGGCCGATCCCGACGTCAGGCTTCCGTTCTCCGGCGACAGCCGGGAGTCGGTGCTGTCTCCGGAGACCCTGCGCAACATGGCCGGGATCGTCGACCGCGCCCGGGGCCGCCCGGAGCGCGATGGCTGTCAGCGCTCCCCTGTCACCCCACTACGGCCAGCTGCTCACCAACCTGGCCGCCGTGCTGTACGTACGCTTCGAGACCCACGGAGACTTCGCGGAACTGGCCGAGGCCATCCGCCACTTGGAACACGCGGTGGCCGCCACCCCGCCCCATCAGCACGACCACCCAGTGATGCGGATCAAGCTGGCGGTCGCCCGCGGAGCGCGCGGCAAACACACCGGGCAGATCGCCGAGATCGACCGTGCCGCCGAGCTGCTGCGGTCGGTCCTCGACACAGTCGCGGCCACCAGTCCGCACTGGCAGGTGGCGAGCCTGGAGCTGGGGGCGCTTCTGACGGCACGTTCGGACGCGACCCGCGCCCCGGGGGACCTCCTCGCCGCCAGGGCACAGTTCCGCGCCACCGCACTCGCCCCGGGCGAGGACATCCGCTCCCGGCTGAGAGCGGCCTTCCTGTGGGGGCTGAACGGCGCCTACTGCGGCCATCTGCCCGAGGCCACGGAGGCGTTCGGGGTCGCGCTGGACGATCTCCTGCCCAAGCTCACCGGCCGGGCGCTGGACCGGCGGTCGCGGGAGGTGCGGTTGCGCGAGCTGCCGTCGCTGGCCTGCGTCGCCGCCGCCGTCGAGATCACCGCGGGCCGTCCCGAGGAGGCGCTGGTACGGCTCGAACAGGGCCGTGGCGTGCTGCTCGCCCAAGCGCTGCGGCTACGGGGCCGCCAGGGTGAGCTGGCCGAGGCGGCTCCCGAGCTGTCCGGACGGTTCGAGCGGGTCTGCGACGCGCTGATCGAGGAGCGCGGCACCGCCGAGCAACGCGCCGCCCTCACCGCGGAGTTCGACGCCCTGCTGGCCGAGATCCGGGGGCTCGGCGGCTTCGAGCGGTTCCACCGGCCGCCCGGCTGGGAGCGGCTGCGTACGGTGGCCGCGCACGGACCGGTCGTGGTGCTCAACATCTCCGAGCTGCGCTGCGACGCCCTGCTGCTGCGCGCCGACGTCGAGAGCGGGAGTGGCGCCGAGGGCGGGAGCGGCGCCGAGGGCGGTAGTGGCGTCGAGGTGCTTCCGCTCGCCGGGGTCACCCGGGCCGAGGTCAGCCGCCGCGCCGAGGGCTTTCACGCCGCGGTCACGGCGCTGTCCTCGGCAGCGGCCCTGACGGACGGGGACACCCACCTGCGGACCATGGAGGAAACGCTGGAGTGGCTGTGGGAGCACATCGCGGGCCCCGTGCTCACCCGGCTCGGGCTGGACCGGCCGGTGGGGCCGGAGGCCGGGGAGCAGGAGTGGCCACGGCTGTGGTGGTGTCCCACCGGGCCCCTGGCCCTGCTGCCGCTGCACGCGGCGCGGTGCCCTTCGGACGGCAGCCATGTGCAGGACCGGGTGGTGTCCTCGTACACCCCCACGCTGGGTGCCCTGCTGCACGCCCGGGAGCGGGCGGCGCCGCCCGGCCGGCCGGCCACGCTGGCCGCCGTGGGAGTGTCCGCGCCACCGCCCGGTGCGGACGGCACCGCCCTTCCGCCGCTGCCCGCGGTCGACGCCGAGCTGGCCGCGGTGGCCGGGCTGCCGGTCGGGCAGTCCCGGCTGCTGGACGCGGACGCCACCCCCGGGGCCGTACTCGCCGCGCTGCGCACCCATCCGTACGCGCATCTGGCGTGCCACGGCTCGTACGACCCCGAGGATCCGTCGGCCGGTGGGCTGGTGCTGCACGGCGGTGAGCTGACCGTGCACGACCTGGCCACCGAGCGGATGGGCGAGGCGGAGTTCGCCTGTCTGTCCGCCTGCCACACCGCCGCGCCCGGCACCGTGCTGGTCGACGAGGTGATCACGCTCGCCTCGGCGTTCCAGCTGTGCGGCTACCGCCATGTGGTCGGCAGCCTGTGGACACTGAAGGACGCGGTCACACCCGCGCTCGCCCGGGACCTCTACGGGGCGCTGGACGCGGCGCGGTCGACGGCGGACTCGGCCCGCGCGCTGCACCGGGCGGTCCAGCGGCTGCGTGCTGAACGGCGCTACGCGAGACCGCTGTTCTGGGCGTCAATGATTCACATCGGCCCGTAGCGGGGTGCGCCCGGGCAACGGCGAAAGCGCACAGGCACGGTCAGGAACAAGGACGGTCAGGAATAGTCCTTGCCCATCACATCCGTAAAGTCTTCCGGGTCGACCGTGAATCCACGGATAGCGCTGTGGATTCCCCATTCCCCCGATTCGTCCCGGGTGAACTCCGCTACCGTGGCTGCTGTGGCTCCGGAGACGCCGGTGAAATCGCCTTCCATCAGCTCGGTATATCCCTCGACAATCCGGACGCTGGTGTTCCGGACATCGCCGAAGGTCTTCCGCCCGTTGTTCTGCTGGATGGCCACCCCCACCACGACGCGGGAGTACTCCTCCGACAGCCGCTCGAACTCCAGGGTCATCGCCTCATCGGTGCCCAGCCCCTGGCCGGTGCGGCTGTCCCGGTTGAGGTAGATGACGCCATCGGGCGAACGGCTGTCGAAATGCACCAGATACGCGGGCGCCCCGTACGGATCGGTCGCCCGGTAGGTCCCGGCGACGATGTCGAGATCATTGGCCGCCTCACCACTGGGGCTGGGGTCCCACTTGAGCGCCACCTCGATTTTCCCGAGTCCCTTGCTCAGACCACTCATCCAGACTTCCCTTTCGCCTTACCCGGGTTGAATACGCGTCCGGCCAATCCTATCGTGCGCAAGGCCAGTTGAGGCTTTGGCCAGGGGCGGAGCCCCCCGGCGCACCGCATGGTCGGCGGCCTCTCGGCACTCTCTCGGCGATCTTCTCGGACCGCCCGGCATTCCCCCCCGGTGCCCCTCCCCGGATGACGGCTCTCTACTATGGGCCTCCGTACTAACGGAGGTAAGCGTCTGACGGCGGAAGGAAGCGTCCATGCGGCGGCTGGGGGATCTCGAGGCGGAGATCATGGACCGTCTGTGGACGTGGCAGCGTCCGGCGACGGTGCGGGAGATCGTCGACGACATCAACACACAGCGTCCGGTCGCTTACACCACGGTGATGACCGTGGCCACCATCCTCTACAACAAGGGCTGGCTGCAGCGCGGCAAAGAGGGCCGGGCCTGGCTGTACTCGCCGGTCCGCAGCCGTGAGGAGTACTCCGCCGCGCTGATGGAGGACGCGCTGGGCACCAGCCAGGACCGGCCCGCGGCCCTCGCCCATTTCGTCGAGCAGATGGGCCCCGACGAGGTCAGCGCCCTGCGCAAGGCACTGCGGGCGGCCGGGCGGCGGACCCAGGAGTGATCCCGGCGCTCGCTCTGTCCTGCTACGCGGCCGCCGTCGGCACCCTGGCGCCGCGGGCCCTGCTGCGCAGCGCCTGGCCGCACCGCTCCCCCGCGCTCGCCGTGGCCGCCTGGCAGGGACTGGCCGTGTCGTTCACGGTCGCGCTGGCGCTGGCCGCGTACCACCTCGCCATTCCGACCGGACACCTCGACGCGGGAATGTCCGGCTTAATCCACTTCTGCGGGCTGACCTGGAACGCCCGCGTCCCGGTGCCCGGCGCCTCCGGTGTCCCGGCCGCCGTGCTGCCGCTCCTCGTGGCGCTGCTCGCGCTCGCCCGCGTCGGCCACGAAGTGCTGCGGGCTCGGCGGGCCCGCTCCCGCCACCTGGGCGTCCTGGACCTGGTCGGCCGGCGCTCGGCGCGGCTGCGCGCCACCGTCCTCGACCATGAGCTGCCCGCCGTGTACTGCCTGCCGGGGCGCTGCCCGCGGGTGGTCGTCAGCACGGGTGCGCTGCGTACGCTGTCCGGCGCCCAGCTCGACGCCGCGCTGGATCACGAGCGCGCGCACATCGCGGGCCGCCACCATCTGGTGCTGGCCGCCGCCGAGGCGTTCGCCAGGGCCTTCCCCTGGCTGCCACTGGCGCGCGCCGCCCGGGAGCAGACGGCGATGCTGCTGGAGATGGCGGCGGACGACCGCGCGCTGCGCCGCCACTCCCGCGAGACGCTCGCCACGGCGCTGTACGAGATGGCGGCGGGCCGCACCCCCCGCGGGGCCTTCGCGGCCGGTGGCCCCGGTGCCCTGGTCCGGCTGCACCGCATGCTGGGCCCGCACCGGCGCCCGCATCCCGCCCTCCGGCTCGCGGTGGCCACGGCCGCCGCGGCCCTCCCGGTGCTTCCCGTGGTGGTCGGCTGCGCCCCGGGGATGCTGTAGGCACCCCCGGGGCGCCGCGGCTCAGAGCCGGTCGAGGATCTTTCGCAGGGTGATCACCTCGGCGGACTGGTTCTTGATGACGTCCCCGGCGAGCTTCTTGGCCTTGGCGTCACGGCCGTTCTTCCGCTCGTCCCCGGCCATGGTGATCGCGCCCTTGTGGTGGTCGATCATCATCTGCGCGAAGGCGCGGTCGAAGTCGGCGCCCTTGGCGCTCTCCAGCCGGGCCA
This sequence comes from Streptomyces sp. NPDC041200, assembly GCF_055591805.1. Classification (NCBI taxonomy): domain Bacteria; kingdom Bacillati; phylum Actinomycetota; class Actinomycetes; order Kitasatosporales; family Streptomycetaceae; genus Streptomyces; species Streptomyces sp. NPDC041200. The sequence goes on from NZ_JBVIZF010000043.1 coordinate 42,244, forward strand.
TGTCCTTCTTGGACATCATGCCGTCCATGCCGTCCATGCCGCCCGATCCGTGATCCATGCCGGGCATGCTGTCGGAGGAGGGCGAGACCGGCTTGCCCCAGGCCTTCAGCCACGACTTCATGGTCGTGATCTCGGGATCCTGGGCCTTTTCGATCTTCCCGGCCAGGGAGGCGATCTGCCGGTCCCCGGCCCGGCCGTCCGCCAGCTTCGCCATCTCCAGCGCCTGCTGATGGTGCGGGATCATCATCTGTGCGAAGGAGACGTCCGCGTCGTTGAAGCCACCCGATGCGGCGGAAGCGGAGGGCGAGTCCTTGCTTCCGTGGTCCATGCCCTTCATGTCGTCGTTCCCACCGCAGGCGGTGAGCAGCAGTGCGCCCGTGGCGACGATGCCGGCCACCGCCAGGCGGCGACGGCGCGGTGCGTTCTCGTGGTTGGTCATGCCGATGTACCTCATGCCGATGTACCTCATGCCGTGTGTGATGTCGGTATTCCGTGTTCCGCGTTCTGCGGGGTGGCAGGGGTACGGCCTATATCCGCAGGACCGACAAGGTCGTGAGGTCAGGAATCAGCGAGGGAGGGACGGGCCGCGGTACGGCGGCCACCGGGGCGCTCCGGGGCGGGGGCGGGCCACGGCGCCGTACGAGGGCGGCCCGCAGCACGGCCGTGAGCACCCACGCACCGAGCACCGCCACACACAGCGAGGCCATGTCCATCCCGGCCATGGGCGCGGACGGAGTGTGCTGCGCGGCGACGGCGGACACGGTCCGGGAGCCGTCGGCGCTGGATTCGGTGTGCATCCCATCGGAGGCGTGTGCCGAGACGCCCATGCCCGTTCCCGGGTGCGAGCCGCCATCGGGGTGGCCCATGGAGTGCATCATCAGCACACCGAGCGCGAGCACGACAACGAACAGGAGGCGGCGCAGGGCACCGTCCGCCCGTACGCGTCCGTTCGCGTTCACGCCGTCCCCTCCGACAAAGGCAATCATGGGTGGCCCACCGCGACCACCTTACTCCTAAGGAACTTAGTACGCTCGGGCGGGTCACCCTTCCCGCCAGTCCAGTTTGATCAGCATGTTCTTCGCCTCCTCCGCGACCTCGGAGTCGGCGACCACGTCATAGCGGGCGGCCACGATCTGGCTCCGGGAGGAGAAGTCGCGGTGTCCGCCACTCAGGGCGTGTCCGACGAAGCCCGCGATGGCGCCGAAGGCGGCACCGTAGAGGATGCCGCTCAGGATCAGCACGAACACGTTGTGCGACCCCAGGGCGAACACCGACAGCAGCAGGCCGATCAGCAGCCCGAACCAGGCGCCGGTACCCAGCCCGGCGAGCGCGGCCCGGCCACGGGTGAGCCGCCCGAGCACCGTCTCGACCATGCGCAGGTCGGAGCCGATGAACGCGGTGTGCTCGACGGGGAACTTGTTGTCGGACAGGAAGTCGACCGCGCGCTGGGCGGCGGCGTAGGTCGCGTACGAGCCGACGACCGGACGGTCGACCACCGCCGACGGCAGTTGCTGGGTCATCGCAGATCTCCCTCCGCGGCGAATGGATATCGCCATGAATGGTGAAACGCTTGAAAATGCGGACATATTCTTATAGAGGGACCGGCCCGGAGCGCCGGGCTGGTCCGTCCGGGCCTCGCATGGAGCGCAGGTGATCGCGTGGGTGTAAACGAACGGCACCCGGCACAGGACGACACCTCGGCACCGCAGCACGTCCCGGTCCGGGAGGCGGAGCGGGCCCGGCTGAGTCTGCTCGAAACCACGAGTGGCGGCCTGGGCGACGCGGAGCTGCTGCGGCTGGCACTCGACCATCTGGTGGCCGGGCTCCAAGGCCTGGGCGGGATGGCACATCTGCGCAGGCCGGACGGGCTGGGACTGCGGCTGGTGGCCACCAGCGGCCTCAGCGGTCCGCTGCTCAGGACGTGGCAGACCCTCGAGTGGGGCGAGCCGGTCGCCCCGATGGGCGCCTTCCTCGGGGGCGCCGCCCTGTGGGCCGCCGACCCGGCCGACGGTGGCTCCCAGGCCCGGAGCATCCCGCCCGGCGTCTGCATGGCGGCCATCCCGGTGCCGATGAACGCCGGTCCGCCGCTCGCGGTGCTGTCGGTGCTGACGTCCACGCCACGGGCGGGGGACCCGGCCCAGCGCGATCTGGCCCGGACGGTCACCGGCTGGCTGGCCCAGCGGCTGCGGCTGCTGGCGACGGCCACGCCGGACTCCGGCCGGGCCCAGCTGCCGGAGGAGCCCCGGTCCG
>NZ_JBVIZF010000044.1:0-42261 GCF_055591805.1 Streptomyces sp. NPDC041200
GGGCGTCGGCGCTGCGCGCCGAGAGCGTCAGCAGATGCGGGCCGTCGTCCTCGGTGGCACCGGTCGGGCGCGGTGGCGCCTCCTCGAGGATCGCGTGGGCGTTGGTGCCACCGAACCCGAAGGCGTTGACACCCGCCACCAGCGGGCCGGGCGCCGTCCACGGGCGATGCTCGCTGACCACCGCGAAATCATCCGCTTCACCAGGCGAATCGTGGTGCAAGGAGGCGGGCAACTCCCGGTGGCGCAGGGCCAGAATCACCTTGACCAGGCTCGGCATGGCGGCGGCGTTGAGCAGATGGCCGACGTTGGTCTTCACCGAGCCCAGCCAGCGGGGCTGTCCATCGGCGCGCGGCCCGAACGCCTGGCGCAGGGAGCGCAGCTCGACGGGGTCACCGAGGGAGGTACCGGTGCCGTGCGCCTCGACGTAGGACACGCGGTCGGGGTCGACCTCCGCGTCCCGGTACGCCTGGACGATGATCTCCCGCTGGGTGAGCGCGTTGGGAGCCAGCAGGCTCAGCGAGCGGCCGTCGTTGTTCACGCTGGTGCCGCGCAGCACGGCCAGGACCGGGTCGTCCGCGCGCTGCGCGTCGTCCAGCCGGGCCAGCACGATCGCCGCGCCGCCCTCCCCGGGTACGAAACCGTCGGCCGCGGCGCTGAAGGCGCGGCAGCGCCCGGTCGGCGACAACACCCCCGCCTGCTCCAACAGCCGGTGGCCGGTCGGCGACAGCGCCAGGTTGACTCCGCCGACGACGGCGAGATCGCACTCGCCGGACTCCAGGCTGCGGCGCGCCAGGTGCAGCGCGACCAGCGCCGAGGAGCAGGCGGTGTCGACGGCGAGGGCCGGGCCGGTCAGGTCCAGGCTCTGCGCCACGCGGGCGGCGACGAGGTTGGGGAGGTTGCCGGTCAACGCGGCGGGCGGCAGCCCGCCCTCCGGCCCGGCGGCCCGCGCCAGCACCTCGCGGTAGCCGCTCTCCCCGGTCGCGGCGAACACCCCGACACGTCTGCCCGCCCGCCGGGGGCCCGCGTAACCGGCGCGCTCCAGGGCCTCGTGGGCCAGCTCCAGAAAGATCCGGCCCTGCGGGTCGGTAGCGGTGGCCTCCTGCTCGTCGATGCCGAAGTACGCGGCGTCGAAACCGGCCGGATCGCCGAGGAACGCGCCCCACCGGGCGGTGCTTTCCGGCCGGATGGCCCACCGGTGGCCCGGCACGGGACCGACGGCGTCGTCCCCGGCCACGAGCCGGTCCCAGAAGGCGTCGGGGGTATCGGCCCCGGGAAAACGGCAAGCCATGGAGACGATCGCGACCGCCCCCGGTTCGCCCGTGGCAGAGCGGGGGCGCTCAGACTCCGGCGACGCGCCGCCACGCGCCGCCACCAGGTATTCAGTAAGCGCCGCGACGGTGTCACGATCGCGCAGCACGCCCGGCGGTACGGCGACACCGAAGGTGTCCTCCAGCGCGGCGAGCACCTCCATCGCCTTCAGCGACGAACCACCGATGGCGAGGAACCGGTCGTGCGCCCCGATGCTCTGCGCAGGCCGCCCCAGCACCCGCGCCCAGACACCTGTGACAACTTCGGCAACTTCCCGCCACGGCAGTCCCACCGTCGCAACACCATCTGCCACGGAACCTCCGTCCGCCGGGGCGCCAGCGGCCGGGGCAGCAGCGGCCGGGACGTCAGCGGCCGGGGCGGTGGCGGCTGGGTCCTCGGCCCACCGGGCCTCGACCGTCGCGTACGCCCCGGCCTCGAAGCGCTCGCGCATCGCCCGGCGGCGTAGCTTGCCGCTCGTCGTTCGGGGGAACCCTGCCGGTGGCAGGGGCAGCACCCGTACGCCGTCGTGGGACAGGGCCTGCCGGACGCGGGACGCTACCCGGGCGAGCACGGTCGTCGCCTCGCGGGGTGGGCTCGGCCACTGGACGAAGACGACCACCCGCTCCGTGCCGCCCGCCGGGTCGGTCGAGCCGACGACGGCGGTCAGTGGGGTGGGAAGGCCGGGGGTGGCCGCGGCCACCGCCTCCAGGTCGGGGGCGTGGTAGGTGCGGCCGTTGACGAATATCACGTCCTTGTCGCGGCCGGTGACGCACAGGCGGCCGTTGTCCAGGAAGCCCAGGTCGCCGGTGCGCAGCCAGCCGTCGACGAAGGTGGCGGCGGTCGACTCGGGGGCCTCGTGGTAGCCGCGGGCCACCTGGGGGCCGCGTACGTGGACGTGGCCGACGCGGCGGTCGTCCAGGGGGTGGCCCGCGTCGTCGGCGATGCGCACCTCGCAGCCCGGCACCGGCAGGCCCACGTCCATCAGCTCCACCGCGTCCGGGCCGGGGGCGGTGTCGACCGCGTGGCCCCGGCTGAGGGCCGTGCGGTCCAGGACGCGGGGTGCCGCCACCTCGTCCAGGGGCGGGAAGGTGACCGCCAGGGTGGCTTCGGCCAGGCCGTAGACGGGTTGCGGGGCGCGGGCGGCCAGACCGGACGCCCGGGCCTTGATGACGAACCGCCGCCACACCGCCGGGGCGATCGGCTCCGCGCCTACGAGGACCAACCGCACGGCGGACAGGTCGAGTCGGCCGAACACCTCGTCGGGAATCCGCCGCGTGGCCAGCGCGAGGGCGAAGTTGGCCGCGGACAGGACCGTGGCCCGGTGCCGGGCGGCCGTCTCCAGCCACAGGGCGGGGCGTTTGGCGAACGTCAGCGGCTCCAGCCGCACCTGCTTGGCGCGCGCGGCGAGCGGGGCCAGGTGAGTGCCGATGAGCCCCATGTCGTGGAAGTACGGCATCCAGCTGGCCACGACGTCGTCCGGGGTGAGGGCCGCGGCGGAGTGGATCTGCCCCAGGTTGGCCAGGACGCAGGCATGGGTCAGCCGAACGCCCTTGGGCGCCCCGGTGCTGCCCGACGAGAACTGCAGGAAGGCCACGTCATCGGGGGCGGCCACCGGCAGCCGGGCGGGCGGGCGGCCCTGGCGTAGCGTCTCCAGCCTCAAGGGGATTGCAGGAGAGGGGAGTTCAGCGAGCAGCGCCTCGGTGGTCTCGTCCACGGCTACCGGCGGGCGGCCCAGCAGTTCCCACACCGGTGCCACCCGCCGCGCGTCCGGCGCGAGCGGCACCGGGACGAGCCCCGCCGCCAGCGCGCCCCAGAACATCGCCTGGAAGTCGTCACCGCGGTCGGCGAGCAGGGGGACACAGGTGCCGGGGGCCACCCCCGCCGCCACGTAGCCGCCCGCCACGCGCAGCGCGTCGTCCCGCAACCGCGCGTAGGTGACGATCCGCTCGGAGCCGTCTCCCCGCACATGCGTCAGCACCTGGTCGGGAGCCACCTCGGCGGCGTCCAGCAAGACCCCCAGCAGTGTGGTCTCGCCATTCGGTCCGGGCATCAAGGCTCTCCTCGTTCGCTCGCTTCCACCCTGTGGGAGTTTCCCTCCTGAGGGAGGGGCGAAGGGGAGGGCCCGGTTCCGTGGGGCGGCTGACGACAGAGCCGTTTACGGCAGGGACGTCACGGCAGAGCGGGTTTACGAGGTCGTCGTCGCGCCCGCTCGCGGCTTGTCAGCGGTCGTCGGCTCGCCGTCCCGCTCCTCCGGCAGCTTCAGCAGCAGCGTCAGCACGAACGCGACCAGGTACAGCGCGAGGAAGACCAGCGTGACGCCGCCCGCGCCGACGAGCGGGAAGAACAGGCTGGCGAGGGCCGGGCCGACGAAGGCCGCGCCGCCCGCGCCCAGGTTGAGCAGGGCCATCGAACCGCCCTTGTTCTCCGGGGCCATCGACGGGATGAGCGCCGAGATGGGCACGAACCCCGCGAGGGTCGCCCCGTAGAACATGCCCGCGAGCACCGCGACCCAGAAGTAGTCCGGGCCGAGCCACACCGGTACGAAGTACAGCGTCGTGACGCTGATCGCGCAGCCCAGGGCGCCGAAGCCCGCGATGGTGGTACGCCAGCCGATGCGGTCGGAGAGGACGCCGAAGATGAGGTTGAAGAAGATGTTCGTGCCGTAGATGATCGCCAGCAGCTGAAGCCACTTGTCCTCGCCGAAGCCGACGTCGTCGGAGAAGATCCGCGGCAGGTACACCAGCATGCCGAACTCGGGGGCGGTGTTGATGACCCGGACCAGGCAGCCCACCAGGACGCGCGGATGGGTCCAGATGATGGAGACGGAGTTGAGCAGGCTCTGCCCGGTGGTGACCTCCGGCGGCGCCATCCGGTCGCCGCCGGGCCTGCGGCGGGCGCCGACCAGGGCGACCGCGCCGCCGAGGAGGATGAGCGCGAGCGCGGACCACAGCGTGCCCAGGCGGCCGAACCAGGGGATGGTCAGGCTCGACCACAGCGAGCCGAGGGTGGGCAGGCCGCCGGTGAAGGCGAAGTAGAACCATCCGACCGCCGTGCCCAGCCGGGCCGTCGGCGCCGTGTTGGTGATCCAGACGAGGAAGCCGAACGCGAAGAGCGGGTAGCCGAAGCCCCGGATGCCGTAGAAGAGCAGCATCAGCGGATAGTTCTCGGTGCCCAGCGCGAAGAGCAGGTACGCGGCGTCGAAGACGGCCCAGATCACCAGGCCCGTCCACATCACCCGGCGCGGCCCCCACACCTGGCAGAGCGCGCCGGAGAACCAGGACGCCAGCATGACGGCGATGCCGTACACCGTGATGACGTACCCGGCCCGTACGTCCGTCCCGGCGCCGTGGTCGGCCATGTACGGGGCGATGAAGCCGGACTCGACACCATCGCCGATCATGAACAAGAGCACGCCCACATAGCCCAGGACCAAGGCTTTCGGCATCGCTACCTCCACTCTGAGGTGTGACGGAGTATGACCGCAGATACTCAAGCGCGCCGAGAGAAATATCAAGAGTCTTGGTAAGACTCACGCGATCGGATGTTAATTATTGCGCCTCAACCACTCGCACATCGGTCAGCTCCCGCATCTCCCGCAGCAGCTCCTCATCCACCGGGCCGGTCAGCAGCACATGGTCGAACGAGTCCACGCTCTCCAGCCGGTGCAGCGCCCGGCGGCCCACCTTGCTGTGGTCCATGAGCAGCACGCTCGTCGCGCCCGCCTGCCGGGCCGCCCGCTTGATGCTGACGATCTCCTGCTCCTGATGGAACGTCATGCCCGCGGTCATCCCGGAGGTGGACAGCACGGTCAGATCGACGGAGATGCCGCTGATCATGTCGATCGCGGGCAGCCCGATCCATGAGTCGTGGGTCCGCGAGTACTCGCCGCCCACGCAGATCAGCCGGATGCCCTCGGCGCTCCGCAGCTCCTCCGTGATCAGGCGGTAGTTGCTCACCACGGTCAGCGGCCCCACCTCGGGCAGCAGCCGGGCCAGGGCCAGCGCCGAGGTCGAGTCGTCCAGCATCACCGACATGCCCGGCGCCACGAACGACAGCGCGGCGCGGGCCAGGGCCTGCTTCTCCTCGGCGTGCGCGTGCAGCCGGAAGTCCGAACTGGACTCGAAGACCATCGAGGGCTGCGCGGAGACACCCCCGTGGTACTTGCGCAGAATGCCGCGGTCCGCCAGCTCGGCGATGTCCCGGTGGACCGTCATCAGGCTGACGCCGGTCAGCTCGGCCAGCTCGGCCACGGTGGCGTCGCCCCGGGCCAGAACGTGGTCGACGATCAGTTGGTGTCGCTGCTGCCGCGCACCGCGCGAAGACGGGAGAGTCATGTACTCCATCCTGCCGTGCCAATTTCTCACATGGAACCGGTGACAACTCACATCGAGACTGTTAATTTCGCTGGACCGACATCATCAGCCAGGGGATCAGGGGTACGCATGGCCGACGCAGTGGTCTTCGACATGGACGGCGTCCTGGTGGAGAGCGAGCATCTGTGGGAGGAGCTGTGGACCGCGTACGCCGCGGCGCACGGCCGTTCCTGGGGCCCGGACCAGACGCGTGACGTCCAGGGGATGAGCGCCCCCGAGTGGGCCGCCTACCTCACCCGGTTCTGTGAGGCCGGCGGCTCCGCGGCCGACACCGAACGGACCGTCGTCGACGGCATGGTCCAGGCGCTGGAGGACGGGCGCATCGAGCTGCTGCCCGGCGCCCGCGAGATGATCACCGCCACCGCCGAGCGCGGCCCCATCGCGCTCGCCTCCTCCGCTCCGCGCCGGGTCATCGACGCCGTCCTCGTCCATCACGGGGTCGACCACCACTTCAAGGCGACGGTCTCCAGCGCCGAAGTGCCGCGCGGCAAGCCGAGCCCGGACGTCTATCTCGCCGCCGCGAGCGCCCTCGGCGTGGCGCCGGAGCGCTGCCTCGCGGTCGAGGACTCCAGCAACGGACTGCGCGCGGCGGCCGCCGCCGGGATGACCGTCGTGGCCATCCCCAACCCGCAGTACCCACCGGCCGAGGACGCGCTCGCGGCCGCCGCCTTCCGCTCCCCGGACCATGGAGCCGTACGCGACTTCCTGCTCAGCGAGCTCGACACCCGAGGAGAGTGACCGACATGACCACGGTCCTGGTAGCAGGCGACGACTTCATCGCCCCCGGCCTCTTCTCCGCGGCCCTGAGCGAGGCCCTGCCCTCCACCGGGCTCACCTTCCGTACGCTGCGCACCCGCTGGCCGAACGAGCCCTTCGGCCCGGTCGGGGCCGACGCCCACGGAAACGGTGGCGTCAAGGAGGCCAGCGGCACCGAGGAACAGGTGCTGGAAGCGCTCGGTGACGCGAGCGTCGCGCTCACCCAGATGGCCCCCTTCACCGCCCGGGTCATCCGCGAGGCACCCCAGCTGAAGTTCATCGGTGTGGCCCGCGGCGGCCCCGTCAACGTGGACGTGGCCGCCGCCACCGCCGCCGGCATCCCCGTCACCTTCACCCCCGGGCGCAACGCCGCCGCGGCCGCCGAATTCGCCGTCGGTCTGATGCTCGCCGCCCTGCGCCGCATCACCTTCGCCGACGCCGCCCTCAAGGAGGGCATGTGGCGCGGCGACTACTACGCCTACGAGAACGCCGGTCTCGAACTCGACGGCGCCACCGTCGGCCTCGTCGGGTACGGGGCCATTGGCGCGATCGTCGCCCGCGTGCTGCGCGCCTTCGGCGCCCGCGTCCTGGTGTCCGACCCGTACGCGGACCCGGCCAGGGCGAAGGCGGAAAACGTCGAACTCACCTCCCTGGACGACCTGTTGCGCCGCAGCTCCGTCGTCAGCCTGCACGCCCGGGTCACCCCCGAGACACGGCATCTGCTCAACGCCAAGAACCTCGCGCTGCTCCCCGAGGGCGCCGTCCTCGTCAACTCGGCCCGCGGCGATCTGCTCGACTACGCCCCGCTGCCCGGGCTGCTGGAGTCCGGGCGGCTCGGCGCGCTCGCCCTCGACGTCTACGACGTCGAACCGCCCCCGGCCGACTGGCCGCTGCACCGTGCCCCCAACGTCATCACCACACCGCATCTGGCGGGCGCCACCCGCCAGACCGCCGACCGGGCCGCCCTGATCACCGCGGCCGAGGCGGCCCGGTTCCTGCGCGGCGAACGGCCGCGGCACATCGCCAACCCGGAGGTGCTGACCGGAGGCCGATCGTGATCGTCGGAGTCGACATCGGTACGTCGGTCACCAAGGCCCAGCTGATCTCCCGCGACGGCCGGGCCACCCCCGCCCACGAGGCCCGGAGCACCGTCTACACCCTGCCCGGACAGCGCGTCGAACAGGATCTGGACGACGTCGTGGGCACCGTGGAGACCGTCATACGGGCGGCGCTGGCGGACGCCGGGCAGATGGACGGCGAACCGGTTGAGGCGCTGGCCCTCACCGGGCAGGGCGACGGCCTGTGGCTGCGCGACGCCACCGGCGCCCCGGTCGGCCGCGCGCTGTCCTGGATGGACGGCCGGGCCGCCGACCGGCTCGACCGGTGGACCGCCGACGGCACCCTGCGCGCCTTGCACCGGCGCACCGGCGTCGGCCTGTTCCCCGGCTCCGCCGCGCCCCTGCTGGCGCATCTCGCCGAACACGAGCCGGAGCGGCTAGAAGCGGCACACGTCGCCGGGTACTGCGTGGACGCCGTTGTACAGCGGCTGACCGGCGCCGTCACCGTCGACGCCTCGGACGCCTCGCAGCCGTTCCTCGACGTCGCCACCCGTACGTACGACGACACCGCGCTCGAACTGTGCGGACTGTCCGACCACCGGCGGCTGCTGCCGGACCCGGCGCCGCCCGGCACCCTGCACCGGCTGCTGCCCGACGCCGCCCGGCGGCTGGGCCTGCCCGCCGGACTGCCGGTCTCCGCCGGTCCGTTCGACATACCGGCCTGCGCTTTCGGCTCGGGCGTCGCCGAACCCGGCGAGGGCCACCTCATCATCGGCACCACCCTCGCCGCCCAGACCCTCGACAGCGAGCCGCGCCCGGCCGCCGACGACGAACCCGCCGGAATGGTCCTGGCCACCCCGTACGAGGGCCGGTTCCTGCGCGTCATGCCCGCCATGATCGGCACCGCGGGCCTGGACTGGCTGCTGAAGCTGCTCGACGTGAAGATCGAGGCGCTGGACGCGCTGCTCGTCCAGTCCCCGCCCGGCGCCTCGGGCGTCACCGCCCTGCCGTTCCTGTCGGCCAGCGGCGAGCGGGCCCCCTTCGTCGACGCGCGGGCCCGCGGCCGCTTCGACGGACTCTCCCCGCTGGCCGGGCGCGCCGACCTGGTGCGGGCGCTGTGCGAGGCCGTCGCCTACTCGGCCCGGCACTGCATGGAAACCCTCGGCGTCCGCGGCGCCATCACCGCGTGCGGCGGCGGCGCGCGCTCGGGGGAATGGGCGCGCGTCTTCGCCGGTGTGCTCGGCCGCGACCTGGACGTCTGCGACGACGCCGTGGGCATCCGCGGCGCGGCCCAGACCGCCTGGCACTCCCTCGGCACACCCGTCGACGCCCGCGCCTGGCGCGCCCCGCGCCGCACCGTGCCCGCCGAGCGCGGGCTGATCGACCACTACGCCGAGGGCTACGCCGACTACCGCCTCGCCCTCGATGCCGCACGCGACGGCTGGAGTACACGATGACCAGGCTCTTCAACGACCCCGCCCGGTTCACCGACGACATGATCACCGGGTTCGCCGCCGCCCACCCCGAACACGTACGGGCCGTGCCCGGCGGCGTGGTGCGGGCCCGCGCCACGGCCGCCGGGAAGGTGGCCGTCCTCACCGGTGGCGGCTCCGGCCACTACCCCGCCTTCTGCGGTGTCGTCGGCCCCGGATTCGCCGATGGCTCGGTCATCGGCGACGTGTTCACCTCCCCGTCGGCCGCCCGCGCCCGCTCGGTCGCCGAGGCGGCGGAGGCGGGCGGTGGTGTCCTCTTCCTCTTCGGCAACTACGCCGGTGACGTCATGAACTTCGGCCTCGCGGCACGGCAGCTCACGGGCGACGGCATCCCCGCCCGCTGCTTCGCCGTCACCGACGACATCGCCTCCGCGCCCGCCGACCAGACGGCGCGCCGGCGTGGCATCGCGGGTGGCTTCGTCGTCTTCAAGACCGCGTCGGCGGCGGCCGAGGAGGGCGCCCCGCTGGAGGAGGCCGTCCGGGTCGCCGAGCACACCAACGCCCGGACCCGCACCCTCGGCGTGGCCTTCGACGGCTGCACCCTGCCCGGCGGCGAGGCACCCCTGTTCACCGTCCCCGAGGGCCGCCTCGGCCTCGGCCTCGGCATCCACGGCGAACCGGGCGTGAGCGAGGACACCCTCGGCACGGCGGAGGAACTGGCCCGCGTCCTGGTGTCGGGGCTGCTGGCGGACCGGCCCGAGGGCGCGGGCGACGGCGGGCGGGTCGCCGCCGTCCTCAACGGCCTCGGCGCCACCAAGTACGAGGAGCTGTACGTGCTGTGGGGCGCCGTATCCAGGCTGCTGGACGAGGCCGGGCTCACCCCCGTACGCCCCGAGGTCGGCGAACTCGTCACCAGCCTCGACATGGCGGGCTGCTCCCTCACCCTGACCTGGCTGGACGACGAGCTGGAACGGCTGTGGCGGGCCCCCGCCGACACCCCGGCCTTCCGCCGTGGTGCCCTGCCCGAACTCCCGGCCGCCGACACCTCCGCCGACGCCACCGTACGGACCGCCACGGCCCCGAGCCGCCGCCGGGACCGGCCCGCCGCCACCGCGTCCGGCGCTGCGGTCGAGGTCGCGGCACTGGCCGTCCACGCCCTGCGCGCCGCCCGCGACACGCTGCACCGGGACGCGGAGACGCTGGGGCGGCTGGACGCGGTCGCGGGCGACGGCGACCACGGCCGAGGCATGTGCAAAGGCGTCGACGCGGCCCTCGCGGCCGCCGAGAAGGCGCACGCCGAACAGCTCGCCCCCGCAGCCGTGTTCACCGCCGCGGGCGACGCCTGGGCGGCGGAAGCCGGAGGCACCTCGGGCGCGCTGTGGGGCGCGGCGCTGCGCGCCCTCGGCGGCGTACTCCCGGCGGACCGGGCACCCGGGCGCGAGGAGTTGGCCTCCGCCGCCACCGAGGCGCTGGCCGCCGTCACCTCGCTCGGCGGGGCCGAGGTGGGCGACAAGACCCTGGTCGACGCCCTCGCCCCGTTCGCCACCGCCTTCGCCGGACAGCTGCGCGCCGGAGCGCCGGTGGCCGAGGCGTACGCGGCCGCCGTGGCGGAAGCCCGTACGGCCGCCGAGCACACCGCCACCCTGCGCCCCCGCCTCGGCCGCGCCCGCCCCCTCGCCGAGCGCAGCGTGGGCACCCCCGACCCCGGAGCCACCTCACTCGCCGCGGTGCTGACCGCGGTCGCCACCCTCCCCGCGACGACAGGAAGCGATGCCGTATGACCACCGCGACTCCGTTCCGGATCGTCGTCGGCTGCGACGACGCCGGTTACGGCTACAAGGAAGCCCTCAAGCAGGATCTGCTGGACGACCCCCGGGTGGCCGAGGTCATCGACGTCGGCGTGGGCAGTGACGAGCACACCGCCTACCCGCACGTGGCGGTCGAGGCGGCCCGCCGCGTCGCCGACGGCGCCGCCGACCGCGCCCTCCTGGTGTGCGGCACCGGCCTCGGCGTGGCCATCAGCGCCAACAAGGTCCCCGGCATCCGCGCGGTCACCGCCCACGACACCTACTCCGTACGCCGCTCCGTCCTCAGCAACAACGCCCAGGTCCTCTGCTTCGGCCAGCGCGTCATCGGCCTCGAACTCGCCCGCGCGCTCACCGACGACTGGCTCGCCCAGCGCTTCGACGAGACCTCCCCCTCGGCGGAGAAGGTCGCCGCCATCCGCGCCTACGAGAGCTGACGCGGGCCTCTAGGGGGCGTTCGACGGCAGGTAGCGCGGTGCCCGCCAGGCGTGCAGCCGCCGTTCCACCGCGGCCCCCAGCGTGAGGAGCTTGCCGTCCTCGCGGTCACCGGCCATCAGGAGCACGCCCACCGGCAGTTCGTCGACCATCCCCGCGGGCACCGACAGGGACGGGTATCCGGCCACGGCCGCCGGGGTGGAGGACGGGATCACATCGTTGTCGCCCCGCGCGCAGTCCGTCGTCCAGGCGGGCGGGTTCGTCGGCGAGGCGATGGCGTCCAGCCGGTGGGCGGCCATGGTCTCGTCGAGGGAACGCCGGGACAGGTCCTTCAACTCGGCGCGCATGGCCCGGTATTCGGGGTCCGTGGTGGCAGGCGCGGTCAGCGCCCGCTCGAACAGCTCCTGGCCCGCGAAGCAGCCCTGCTCCGCCGGGTGGGTGCGGTTGAACTCCACCAGCTCCGTGAGGTCGCGCGGCCCCTCGCGGGTGGCGAGGTAGGCGTCGATGTCCCGGTGGAACTCGCTCAGCAGTGCCGGGAATTCGAGGTCAGCGAGCCGCTTCTGGTACGGGGGCGTCACCTCGACGACCTCGGCTCCCGCGCTCCGCAGCCGCTCCGCCGTACGGGACATCACGGCGTCCACCTCCGCCCCGAGCGACGGCAGCCGCCACAGGCCGATCCGTTTGCCGCGCAGACTGCCGGGGCGGGCCGGGTTCCCCGGGACGGGTGCGGTGCCGCCGCTGAGCACCGAGAGGGTGAGCGCGGTGTCGGTCACGTTGCGGGCCATGGGCCCCGCGGTGTCCTGCTCCGCGGAGATCGGGACCACTCCGTCCTGGCTGACCAGGCCCAGACTGGGCTTGTGCCCGACCACCCCGTTCATCCCGGCCGGGCACACGATGGAACCGTCCGTCTCGGTGCCGATCGCCACCTGTGCCAGGGACGCGGCGAGTGCGGCGGCCGAACCGGAGGAGGACCCGCACGGGTTGCGGTCCAGCACGTACGGGTTATGGGTCTGCCCGCCCACCGCCGACCACCCCGAAGTCGGCTTCTCCGAGCGGAAGTTGGCCCACTCGGACAGATTCGTCTTGCCGAGGATCACCGCCCCCGCGTCCCGCAGCCGGGTCACCAGCGCGGCATCCGTGTCCGGCGGGCTGCCCTCCAGTGCCAGCGACCCGGCCGTCGTGGGCAGGTCGCGGGTGTTCACGTTGTCCTTGAGCAGTACGGGGATGCCGTCGAGCGGGCCACGGATCTCCCCGCGCCGGTGCCGGGCGTCGCTGGCGGCAGCCTGGCGCAGCGCCGTCGGGTCGGTGCGCAGCACGGCGTGGAGGGTGGGGTCGATGGCCTCGATCCGCCGAAGATAGGCGGTGGTCAGGGCCGACGACGTCAGTGATCCGCCCGCCATGCGCGCCTGTAACTCCGGGATCGTCACCGTGTCGAGATCGACCCCCGCCGCCGTCGGCGAACCAGCGGGTTCGGCCTCCGCGCGCGGAATCGGTGCGCCCGCGCACAGGGAGCCCATGACCAGGGTGGCGATCACCGTGGCGGTGCTCCGCTTGCTCATGGTCTTCATGATCTTCATGAGAAACAGCGGACCTCAGGCGGCGGCCGTGCGCAAGGCCTATTCCCGATCGGTCTGTGGCTGACTCCACAGCCCAGCCGTGTGACCTGCCGTTCTCACCGGCTGGCGGGGGCCGTATCCTCGAGGGCATGTCCGCACCCGCCCGTCTGCTGCGTCTCGCGCTGTTCGCGAGCTCGGCGTGGTGCGTCGACGACGGCCTCTGTCGCCGCTGAGCCGGAACCGGCCGGTTCCCCAGAGCGCCCGCCGCCCCTCTCGCCTTCCCGCACCTCCCCGGAGTCCGCCCGTGACCACCGCCCCGCCCGCCGAGGCGGCGAAGACCGCCGCGCTGCTGTCCCCCTCACCCACCTCCGTGCCCCGGCCGGAGGCGCCCGCCGCGCCGCCGGTGCGCCGGGTGCCGCTCGCCGTGTCCGGGCTGCTTGCCGCGGCGCTGACCGCGTACGTGTGGTCCGCCCAGGGAGCCAAGCCCGGTGTCCTGCTGCTGCTCGGGCTCGGGCTGGGCATCGCCCTCTTCCACTCCCGCTTCGGGTTCACCTCCGCCTGGCGGCAGCTGGTCGCCGTCGGCAACGGCACCGGGCTGCGCGCCCACACCTTGCTGCTCGGCACCACGGCCACCCTGTTCGCCCTCGTCATCGGCACGGGGACCGGACTGTTCGGGTCCGTGCCCGCTCCCTCGGCCGAACCGCTGGGCCTGGGGCTGCTGATCGGCTCGTTCGTCTTCGCCGTCGGCATGCAGCTCGGCGGTGCCTGCGCCTCCGGCACCCTCTTCGCGGTCGGCTCGGGGCAGACGTCGATCGTGCTCACCCTCGGCGGTTTCATCGGCGGTGCGACGCTCGCCGCCTGGCAGTTCGACCTGTGGAAGAACCTGCCCGCCCTGGAGCCGGTCCTCATGGCCGACCACATCGGCTGGTTCGGCTCCTGGGCGGTGACGATCCTCGTGCTCGCCGCCGTCGCCCTGGCCAGCCGTCTCGTGCAGGCCCGGCGCACCCCGCCGCCGACCGGACCGGTGCCCTCCGCGCGCGGCGCCGCCGCCCGGGTGCTGCGCGGCTCGTGGCCGCTGGCGGTCGGCGCCTTGGCGCTGGGTGTGCTGGGAGCCGGAGTGCTGCTGGTGTCCGGTGGCGCCTGGGGCGTCACCAGTGCGTTCAGCCTGTGGGGTTCGGAGCTGGTACGAGTCCTCGGAGGCCACCCGGAGACCTGGAGCTGGTGGCAGCAGCCCGGAAACAAGGAGATGCTCGCCGGGCCGGTGCTCGGCGACAAGACCAGCCTCACCGACATCGGCATCATGGTCGGCGCGGCCGCCGCCGCGGCGCTCGGCGGTACGTGGACGCTCCACCGCGGCGTGCCGTGGCGCACGGCGGTCGCGTCGGTGCTCGGTGGGGTGCTGATGGGCATCGGCGCCCGGCTGGCGGGCGGTTGCAACATCGGCGCGTACCTCGCGGGCATCGCCTCGGGCAGCCTGCACGGCTGGCTCTGGGGCGCCGTCGCCCTCGTCGGCACCTGGGCCGGGCTGAAGCTGCGGCCGCTCTTCGGGCTCGGCAACCCGAAGCCGGGCGACGGCATGTGCTGAGCGTGACTCTCCCCACCGACCGCCGGGCCTGCCCCAGTGAGCGAGTAAGAGACGTGCCCTAGCGGCACATCAGCTGAAGGTGCGGCGGTAGGTGTGCGGGCTGACGCCGGTGGTGCGTTTGAAGCGGTCGCGGAAGGCGGTGGGGGAGCCGAAGCCGACCTGGGCGCCGATGCGTTCCACGGAGTGGGGTGTGGTCTCCAGGAGGTGCTGGGCCTGGCGGATGCGGGCGCGGTGCAGCCACTGGAGCGGGGTGGTGCCGGTCTGCTCGCGGAAGCGGCGTATCAGGGTACGGGTGCTGGTTCCGGCGTGGGCGGCGATGTCGGCGAGGGTGAGGTCGCGGCCCAAGTTGTCCTGCAGCCAGGCGAGCAGGGGTTCGAGGACGGAGCCCTGCGGGGTGGGCGCGTAGTCGTGGACGATGAACTGCGCCTGCCCGCCCTCGCGTTCGAGCGGCATGACGGACAGCCGGGCCGCGTGGGCGGCGACGGCCGAGCCGTAGTCGCGGCGGATCAGGTGCAGGCACAGGTCCAGGCCCGCGGCGGCACCCGCGGAGGTGAGGAACTGGCCGTTGTCGACGTACAGGACGTCCGGGTCCACCTCGATGTCCGGGTAGGCGGCGGCGAGCGTACCGGCCGCGATCCAGTGGGTGGTGGCCCGTAGCCCGTCGAGGAGGCCGGTGGCGGCCAGGATGAACGTGCCCGAGCAGATGGAGGCGATGCGGGTGCCGTCCGCGGCCGCCGCCCGCAGGGCGTCGCGGACCTCGGGCGCGAGCGGGACCGAGGGGTTGGCGGTACCGGGCACGATGACCGTGTCCGCGCCCTGGAGCCCGTCGAGTCCCCAGGGCGCGCGCAGCGCGAAGGTCCCGGCGTCGGTCTCCTGGCGCTCGGCGCACACCCGGATCTGGTAACCGGGGCGCCCGTCCGGCAGCCGGGTGCGGGCGAAGACCTCGATCGGCGTGGACAGGTCGAACGGGATCACCTGGTCCAGCGCGAGAACGGCGATGGTGTGCATGGCCGGAAGATACCCCTTCGCCGGGCGGAGCAGGGTGGGGAGTCTCGACGTCGTCGCACGTCGAATGGCTCGCGTCCGCGGTGGCACTATCCCGTTGAAAGGTGGCACTCATGCCACTGGGAGGCGGGGCGGCAGCCGATTACCTTCGGTGGCGTTCCCGGCACGGGCCGGACTTCCCGCCTCGGAAAGAGAGTCCTCCATGCACGTCCAGGTTGTCCTGTTCGACGGCTTCGATCCGCTCGATGTCATCGCCCCCTACGAGGTGCTGTACGCCGGTGGTGCCGCCTCGGCGGGGGCGGTGAGCGTGGAACTGGTCTCCGCCGAAGGGCCCCGTGAGGTGGCCAGCGGCGCCGGGAGCCTGACCCTGCGGGCCACCGCCGCCCTCGACCCCGCGCGGGCCGGTGTGATCCTGGTACCCGGTGTCGCCGGTCGCCTCGGCGAGCCGGGAGAGGCGCCCGGGCAGGGCGCGGGGGAGGGGAAGGGACAGCCGGACGAGTTCATCTCCGTGCTGCTGGACCGCGCCATGGCCACCGAGCTGCCCGCGCTGCTGACGGCGGCCATGGAGAACCCGGAGGTGACGGTCGGCACGGTGTGCGGCGGATCGATGCTCCTGGCCATGGCGGGCCTGCTGGAAGGGCGCCACGCCACCACCCACCACGGGGGCCTGGACGCCCTCGGCGCCGGTGGCGCCCACGCCGTGAGCGCCCGCGTCGTCGACGACGGCGACCTCGTCACCGGGGCCGGTGTCACCTCCGGTCTCGACCTGGGGCTGTATCTGCTGGAGCGCGAGATGGGCCCCCGGATCGCGCACGCCGTGGAAGAACTGTTCGCCCATGAGCGCCGCGGCATCGTGTGGCGCGACCAGGGCCTGGCCCCCGTCGGCTTCTGACCACCGCCTCCGGAAGCGACGACCATGACGAAACTTCTCCTCATCCTGCATGTCCTGGCCGCCGTGGTGGCCATCGGCCCGGTGACCGTCGCCGCGAGCATGTTCCCGCCGACCCTGCGCCGTGCCCACGGTGACCCGAATGACCGTGAGGCGCTGACCACCCTGGCGGTGCTGCACCGCATCTGCCGCGTCTACGCCGCCGTCGGCCTCGCCGTCCCCATCTTCGGGTTCGCCACCGCCAGCAGCCTCGGCGTCCTCGGCAGCGCGTGGCTGATCGTCTCGATCGCCCTGACCGCCGCGGCCGCGGCCGTCCTGGCCGTGCTGATCCTGCCCGCCCAGGAGGGAGCCCTCACGTCGGCCGGGACTCCCGGCGCCGCCACCGGTGCGCCGGGGCGCCTGGCCATGCTCACCGGCGTCTTCAACCTGCTGTGGGCGACGGTCACCATCCTGATGATCATCCGCCCCGGCTCCACCACGGGAGCGTGACCGATGTCCTACCTCGCGCCGCTCCTGGTCGGCATCGTCTACGCCCTGCTGATGTCGCTCATCCGCGAACCGCACCGGCGCCGCTTCAACGCGGTCATGGTGGCGGGGGCCGGGGCGGCCTACCTCAGCGGCGGTGGCCTGGGCGGCTGGGAATTCCCCGCCACCGCCGCCATCACCTACGTCGCCTACCGCGGGCTGGAGTCCTGGACGTTCATCGGCATCGCCTGGCTCCTGCACACCGCCTGGGACGTGGTGCACCATGTCAAGGGCAACCCGATCATCCCCTTCGCCCACGACTCCTCGCTCGGCTGCGCCATCTGCGATCCCGTCATCGCCCTGTGGTGTTTCTGGGGCGGCCCCTCGCTGATCGACCTCGTCCGCGGCCGGGCCGAGCGCACCCGACCGGACGGGGCGCCAGATGCCGGGGCCGGGAGGCGTGAGGTTTCGCGCGGTCAGAGGGGTGACGCGCGGGTGACGCGCGGGGCGTGAGTTCCGCGGGTGGTGCGCCGGATCGCGTCCGGCGAGCCACAGGTCCTCACCGGAATCTTCATGCCTTGTTTGCATCGGCCGGATCGGGCAATTCGCACAGCATGGCTAACGCAGGAGCGAACAACGAATCGACCGACCGCGCGACCAAGGCCACGAAGGCGACAGCCGCGAAGGCCAAGGAGACCTCTGCGAAGGCGGCGGAGAAGACGGCGGCGAAGGCGGAGTCCGCGGGCCAGTCGACCGCCGATGCCGCCAAGTCCGCTGGGCACGGCGCGGGACGCGCCGCGACCAGCGCGGGCCACGCCGTCGGAAACGCCGTGACCTCGATGGGGTCCACGGCGGGCAAGGCGGCCGGGACGGCCGGTACCGCCGTGACGAGCACGCTGAAGGGCGTGACCTCGGCGGCGGGGCAGGTGACCTCTGCCGCCACGACCGCCTGGACCGTCCTGAAGAACCGCAAGCTCATCGCGGCCGGTGCCGCGGCCGGTGTCACCGCCCTCAGCGCGGCCTCCTACGCGGTGGGCCGCCACGCGGAGCGCAGCGGTCACGGCCCCGTCACGCGGATGACGGGCGGCCGTATCTGACCGGCCCGACCGCTCGACCGACCGACCACGCGGTAGACCGACCCACCGCCCGCCGAAGACCGCCCCTCGCGGCCTTCGGCGGGCGGTTCCGTGCGTGCCCTCGCCCTGCCGCGTTTGCGGATGGGACGGTTGCTCACGAGCGGGCGGCGCGGTCAGGTGTTCCGAGGTCGGCCGGTGGGCAAGCAGGGGAGGGAGGGGCGGCCGAGGGCTCAGGTGTGCTCGTCGGCGTGGCGGAGCGAATCGGCCCTTCTGATGGCCGAGTTGCTGATGCAGGACTGTGAGCTGGCGTGACAGGGCTGTGAGCTGGCGTGATCTGTCGCGCCTCGGCGCGTTCTGCCGCGCTCCGGCGGCACGGAGTGATGATCCTCTCCATTGCCATCCCTTTGCGATGGCTTTACTCGCCTGTTAGTCTTCCGGCGACCGGACAAGATCGGAACACCGCCGAACGGCCCCCGTGCCCGAACAGCCCGACGACTGATGCAAATCGCCCTGTGAAGCCACTTCTACGTTGAGGTCGTCACACGGCGACCGGGCGGGAACCTCATGGCCCTGGACGAAACCGGCACCGAACTCCCCCTTTCCGAGGCGCAGTCAGGCGTATGGCTGGCCGAGCGGTCCCGGCCCGACCTGTCCTCGCCCTATCTCTGGGGCGAGTACACCGACATCACCGGCACCCTCGACACCGGTGTCCTCGTGGCGGCCGTCCAGCAGGCCGTGCGCGAGACCGAAGCCCTCCACGTCCGCTTCACCGAGGCGCCGGACGGACGGCCGGTCCAGCGCGTGACGCGCCCGCGCCCCGTCCCCTTCCCCGTACGCGACCTGCGCCACGAGCCCGACCCGTACGGGAGCGCCCTCGACTGGATGCGCAAGGAGCTGTCGCTCCCCGTCGACCTGGCCGAGGGTGAGCTGTTCGACGGCGCCGTCCTGCGGATCGGCGACGACCGGCATCTGCTGTTCACGCGGGTGCATCACATCGCCCTCGACGGCTTCGGCATGACGCTCTTCTCGCGCCGCGTAGCGGACCTCTACGGCGGCCTGCTCGACGGCGGCCCGATATCCGGAGGCGGCTGGACCCCGCTGCGGGCGGTCCTCGACGAGGACCGGGCCTACCGCGCCTCACCGGAGTGGGAGGCCGACCGGCGGTGGTGGCTCGGCCATATGGAAGGGCATCCGGAATTCCTGAGCCTGGCCGCCCGCCCGGCCCCGGTGCCCGCCGCCTCGCTGCGGCTGACCAGCACCTTGCCCACGGCGGAGTTCGCCCAATTGCGCTCGGCCGCCCAGGACATGGGGCAGCGCTGGTCGCGGCTGGTCATCGCGGCGACCGCCGTGTTCGTCCACGCGATGACCGGGAGCCGGGACGTCGTCCTGAGCCTGCCGGTCACCGGGCGGGTCAGCGAGCAGAGCCGCCAGGTGCCCGGGATGTCGGCCAATGTGCTGCCGCTGCGGCTGTGGGTCGACCCCGCCGCCCCCTTCACGGAGCTGGCCACCCGGGCCGACGAGGCGATCGCCCTCGTCCAGCGGCACCAGCGCTACCGGGGCGAACAGCTGCGCCGCGACCTCGGATACCCGCAGGACGGGCGGCGCTTCTTCGGGCCCGTGCTCAACATCCAGCGCTTCGCCTACGGTCTGCGCTTCGGCCCCGCCACCGCCACCGTGCACAACGTCCAGGCGCCGCCCTCGGAGGACCTGTCCCTGGTGGCGTACGACCGTGGCGACGGTCCGCTCACCATCGACGCCGACGCCAACCCGGCCAACCACACCCCGGAGCTGCTGCGCGACGCCAGCGACCGCTTCCTGCGGGTGCTGCGCCAGGCCGCCACCCGCCCGGCCCGGACCCCCGTGGCACGTTACGCCGTCACCTCGGCCGACGAGCGCGACCGCGTCCGTACGGCGGGCAGTGGGCAGCCGCAGCGGCACACCGACCCCGGGCGCACCGCGCTCACCTGGTTCCAGGACCATGTCGCCGCCACGCCCGAGGCGTTCGCCGTGCGCTCGGCCGCCACCGGCGAACGGCTCACCTACCGGCAGCTCGACGACCGCGCCACCGCCCTCGCCGCCCGGCTGATCGCTGCGGGTGTCACCGCCGAGACACCGGTGGCCCTGCTCGTCGAGCGCTCGCCCGAACTCGTCGTCGCCGTGCTGGGCGTGGTCAAGGCGGGGGCCGCGTATCTGCCGCTGCACCGCGCGGACGGCACGAGCCGCCTGACCGCGATCGCCGCCGGAGCCGGGGCGCGGTTCCTGGTCACCGACGCCACCACCCGGGACGACGACATCGCCGTGTGGTTCCGCGACCGGGGGCACCACACCCTCGTCCTCGGCGACCAGCCGTCCGCCCCGCCGCCTTCCCCTCCGGTGACCGTGCGCCCGGAGCACCTCGCGTGCGTGATGTACACCTCGGGCTCGACCGGCACCCCGAAGGGCGTCGCCGTCACCCACGGCAATCTCGTACGGCTCGCCGCCGACCGCTGGTGGGACGAAGGCGGCGCGGAGCGGGTGCTGCTGCACTCCCCGCACGCCTTCGACGCGCTCACCCTGGAACTGTGGGTGCCGTTGCTCACCGGCGGCGAGATCGTCATCGCCCCGCCGGGCCGTACGGACCTCAGCGTCCTGCGCGAGGTCATCGCCACCCACCGTGTCACCGGACTCTGGCTGACGGCGGGCCTGTTCGCGGCGATAGCCGAGGAGGACCCCGGTTGCCTCGCCGGGGTCCGCCAGGTGTGGACCGGCGGCGACGTGGTCGCACCCGAGGCCGTACGGCGCGTCCGCTCCGCGCCCCGGGCCCCTGCCGTCGTCAACGGCTACGGGCCCACCGAGACCACCGTCTTCGCCACCCGCCACCCGGTGGACGATCTCCCCGAGGACACCGCCTCGATCCCCATCGGCACCGCGCTCGACGGCACCCATGTGCACCTCCTCGACGACGCGTTGCGTCCCGTCCCGCCCGGTGTCACCGGCGACGTCTACCTCTCCGGCACCGGGCTCGCGCGGGGCTACCTCGCCGCGCCGCGCCGCACGGCGGAGCGGTTCGTGGCCTGCCCGGCCGGCCCGCCCGGCGCCCGCATGTACCGCACCGGAGACCTCGCGCGCTGGAACCCGGACGGGACCCTGGACTTCGCGGGCCGCGCCGACAGCCAGGTCAAACTGCGCGGCTTCCGGGTCGAACCCGGTGAGGTCGACGCCGCCCTGTGCCGCCACCCCGCCGTGACCCGGGCCGCCACCGTGCTCCGCGAGGACCGGCCCGGTGAGCGCAGGCTCGTGTCGTACGTCGTCACCGCGCACCCGGAAGCGGACGGGGCGGCCGACGCCGACGCGTTGCGGCGCCACGCCGCCGAGCACCTTCCGGCGTTCATGGTGCCGTCGGCCATCGTCCCCGTCGAACGGCTCCCCCTCACCCGCAACGGCAAGCTCGACCGCGCCGCCCTGCCCGCGCCGCCCACCACGCGACGCGACACCGGGGAAGGGGATGACACCGACGGCGCCGCCACGGACCGGCCGCCCCGCACGCCCGCCGAGGAGACGCTCACCGCGCTGTTCCGCGATGTCCTGAACGAGCAGCACATCCCGCCGGACACCGGCTTCTTCACCCTGGGCGGCGACAGCATCCTGGCGATCCACCTGGTCAGCCGGGCCCGCCGGGCAGGGCTCCCGCTCACCTCGCAGGACGTCTTCCGCCACCCCACGGTCACGGAGCTGGCCGCGACCGTGGCCGACAGGTCCGCGCTGCCCACGGGCCCGGGCGCCGCCGTCCCGAGTGACACCGTCCCGAGCGACACCGGCGTCGACACCGACACCGACCCGGCGGTGGAGCCGACCCCCGTGATGCACTGGCTGCGCGAACGCGGCGGGCCCGTCACCGGGTTCGCGCAGTCCATGGCGCTGCGTACCCCCGCCGCACTGGACCTGCCGAGGCTGCGCGCCCTCCTCGACGGGCTGCTCGACCGCCACGCCATGCTGCGCCTCCGACTGGTGGCGCGGGACTCCTCCTGGGAGCTGCGGACCGAACCCGGCGGCCGGATCGCGCTGGTCCGGCACGACGCGTCCGGGCTGGACCGGCGGGCGCTGGAGGACGCCGTACGGGAGCACGCCGCGCGGGCCGGAGAGCGGCTGGATCCCGCCGAGGGGCGCGTCGTCCACGCGGAGTGGTTCGACGCCGGAGCCGACCGGTCCGGCACGCTCGTCCTCACCGTGCACCACCTCGCCGTCGACGGGGTGTCGTGGCGGATCCTGCTCGACGATCTGCGCGACGGCTGGCGCGCGCTGGCCGACGGCCGGACCCCGGCGCCGCCGCCGGTCGGCACCGGGTTCGGGCGGTGGAGCAGGGCGCTGGCGGCCCATGCCCGGGACGCCTCGGTGCTGGCCGAACTCCCGTACTGGACCCAGGTCGCCAACGCGGTCGGCCACCTCCAGACGGAGCGGCGGCCGGAGCGGCCGGACCCGGCGCGGGACACCGAGGCCACGCGCCGCCACCACACCCGCACCCTTCCGGCCGCGCTGACCTCGGCCCTGGCGGAGCGGGCCACCGCCGCGTTCGGCGCCTCGCTGAACGACCTGCTGCTGACCGCGTTCGTCCGGGCCGTCGCGGACTGGCGGGGCGCGGGGGAGACGGCCGTCGGGCTGGACCTGGAGGGCCACGGCCGGGAGGAGTTCGCCGCCGGTCTCGAACTGTCGCGCACGGTCGGCTGGTTCACCGTCATCCACCCGGTGCTGCTCGACGCGGGGGACGGGGACACGCCCTGGGACGTGGCCGTGGCCCGGGTCCGCGCGGCACTGCGCGACGTGCCGGCCCATGGCCTCGGCTACGGCCTGCTGCGCCACCTCAACCCGGACACCGCCACCCGGCTGGCGGCACCGGCCGCGCCCCGGATCGCCTTCAACTACCTCGGCCGCTTCGAGGCGGACGGCGAACGGGACTGGAGCCCGGACGGGAGCGTGCTCGCGTCCGGCGCGTCGCCGGAGCTGCCGTTGGCGCACGCCGTCGAACTCGACTCCGTCATCGTGGACCACCCCGAAGGCCCCCGGCTCACCGCCATGTGGTCCTGGGCCGGCCGGCTGCTGGACGACGCGCACATGGCGGACCTGGCCGGGCGCTGGTTCGACCACCTCGCGGCGCTGGCCGCCGGTGCGGACGAGCGACCGGTGGCACCCGTGGCGGACCATGAGGGCGAGGCGCTGCCCCTGGCGCCCCTCGCCCACGGGCTGCTGTTCCACTCCCAGTACGACCATGGCGAAGACGGTGGCGCCGATCCGTATCTCGTCCAGTTCGTCTTCGAGCTGACCGGCGATCTCGACGCCACCTCGCTGCGCGAGGCACTGCGCGCCCTGCTGCGCAGGCACCCGAATCTGGCCGCCGGATTCCGCCCGGACGCCCTCGGCAGGCCCGTGCAGATGGTGCCGGACCACATCGACGTTCCGTGGCGGGAAGAGCGGGTGGCCTCCCCCGCGGAGGAGGACGCCTTCCTCGACCGGGACCGGCGGGTGCGGTTCGACCTCGCCCGGCCGCCCGCGCTGCGCGCCACTCTCCTGCGCGCCCCCGGCGGGCGGCACGTCTTCGTGCTGACGGCTCATCACATCCTGCTGGACGGCTGGTCCTGGCCGATCGCGGTCCGGGAGCTGTTCACCCTCTACGCGGGCGCGACGCCCCCGGCCGCCACGCCCTACCGCGCATATCTGGACTGGCTCGCCACGCGCGATGCCGAGGCCGACGAGGCCGCGTGGCGCGGTGTCCTGTCCGGATTGGACGGCCCCACCCTGGTCGGTGGTGAGCGCGGCCGGGAGAGCGCCGACGACCACGGCCAGGCCGACGCCGAGCTGGACGCCGGGGTGACGGACGCGCTGCGGCGGGCGGCCCGTACGCACGGGCTGACCGTCAACACGCTCGTCCGGCTCGGCTGGGCGATGCTGCTGGGCGCCCACACCGGCCGTGACGACGTCGTCTTCGGCGCCACGGTATCCGGCCGCCCGCCCGAGCTGCCCGGTGTGGAGAACATCGTCGGCCTGCTGATCAACACCATCCCGGTGCGGGTCCGCCTCGACCCCGCCCGCACCGTCGAGGAGACGCTGCGCGCGCTGCGCGATCAGCAGCTCGCCGTCGTCGAGCACCAGTACGCCGATCTCACCCGGCTGCAGCGCCTGGCCGGACACGGCGAACTCTTCGACACCCTGGTCGTGTTCGAGAACTACCCCCTCGACGCCGATGTGCTGCGCGACGTCGCGCCCGGGATCGAGATCAGCGGGCTGCGGGTGATGGACGGTACGCACTATCCGCTGTCGCTCATCGTCCTCCCCGGTGACGGGACACGGCTGGGCCTGCGGCTCGACCACCACACCGGCGTCCTCGACGCGGACGCCGCCCGGCGCCTGCTCGACCGGCTCGGCGCGCTGCTCGGCCGTATCGCCGCCACGCCCGGCGCCCGCCTCGCCGACATCGGCCTCCTGCTGCCGGACGAGCGGACACCTCAGCCGCTGGCCGACACCGAGCGGACACCGGGCCGGGTCACCCTGCCCGCGCTGTTCGAGGCGCAGGCCGCGATGCGACCCGGCGCCCCCGCCCTGACCGATGGCGAACGCACCCTCAGTTACCGGGAGTTGAACGAACGGGCCAACCGTCTCGCGCGGGCACTCGTGGCGCGCGGCGCGGGCCCGGGCCGACTCGTCGCCCTCGCCCTGCCACGCGGCGCCGACCTGGTGACCGCCGTCCTCGCCGTACTCAAGTCCGGCGCGGGCTATGTGCCGCTGGACCCGGCCACTCCGCCCGAGCGCGTCCGCCATGTGCTCGACGAGGCCGACCCGCCGCTGGCCGTGGCCACCTCCGACACCGCCGCCCTGCTGCCACCCGGCCAGGACCGGTTGCTGCTGGACGACCCGGAGGACGATCCGGAGACGGCCGCCGCCCTGGCCACCGGCCCGGCCGGTGACCTAGGCCGGTGCACCGACCCGCACACCACCGCCTACGTCATCCACACCTCCGGCTCGACCGGCACCCCCAAGGGCGTCGTGGTCACGCACGACAACGTCGTACGGCTGCTGGACACCACCGATGAGCGGTTCGGCTTCGGCCCGGACGATGTGCACGCCCTGTTCCACTCGTACGCCTTCGACGTGTCCGTATGGGAACTGTGGGCGGCGCTCGGGCGTGGCGGGCGGCTCGTCGTCGTACCGCACACGGTCAGCCGGTCGCCGCGCGAGATGTGGCAGCTGCTGGTGCGCGAGCGGGTCACCGCGCTGTGTCAGACGCCGTCGGCGTTCTACCAACTCGCCCAGGCGGAAGCGGACATGGCGCGGGAAGCCGACGGTCCGCCCCGGCACGCGCTGCGCGTCGTGGTCTTCGCCGGGGAGGCGCTGGACCCGCGCCGGATCCGCCACTGGTATCCCGATGGCCCCGGCATCCACGGCCGCCCCCGGCTGGTGAACATGTACGGCATCACCGAGACCACCGTGCACTCCACGTACGCCGAACTGACCGACCCGGCCGACACCCGCAGCGCCATCGGCGAACCACTCGCCGACCTGCGGCTGCACCTGCTCGACCACGCGCTGCGGCCCGTGCCGCCCGGGTGCCCCGGCGAGATCTACCTCTCCGGCCCCGGTGTGACCCGTGGCTACCTGGGACGCCCGGCCCTGACCGCGACCCGTTTCGTGGCCGACCCCCTCGGCCCGCCCGGCGCCCGGATGTACCGCTCTGGAGACCTGGCGCGCCGGTGGCAGGACGGCACGCTGGAGTACCTGGCCCGCACCGACCAGCAGGTGAAGGTGCGCGGTTTCCGGATCGAGCCGGGCGAGATCGAGGCCGTCCTGGAGCGCCACCCCGATGTCGTCCAGGCCGCGGTCATCGCCCAGGCCGCCCAAGACGCCCCGGGCGACGGCACGGGCGACGGAGCGAGCGGCGTACGGCTCGTGGCGTACGCCGTCCCCGCGACCCCGGACACCCGCCTCGACCCCGCCGCGCTGCGCCAGCACACCGCCGACCACCTGCCCGGATACATGGTGCCCGGCTTCGTGGTGCCGATCGCCCGGCTGCCGCTGACCCGCAACGGCAAGCTCGACCGGCGCGCCCTGCCCGCGCCCACCGAGGGGCTGCGCACCGGGGCCGGACGGGCTCCCGCCACCGAACTGGAACGGTTCCTGTGCCGCGCCTTCGCCGAAACGCTCGGCATACCCGAAGTCGGCGTGGATGACGGCTTCTTCGACCTCGGCGGCCACTCGCTGCTCGCCACCCAGCTCATCAACAAGATCCGGGCGGGCCTCGGCGTCGACCTCGCCATCCGCACGCTGTTCGACGCGCCCACCGTGGCCGCGCTCGCCCCGCGCGTCACCGCGCGGCGCGAGCCCCACCGGGCACGGGCCGGACGTCCGGCAGGGCGCCCGCCGCTGCGGCCCGGACTGCGGCCCGCCCGTGTCCCGCTGTCGTTCGCCCAGCGCCGCCTGTGGTTCCTCCACCACTTCGAGGACGCGGGGCCGACGTACCACATGCCCTTCGCCTTCACGCTCGACGGCCCGCTGGACACCGAGGCGTTGCGCGCCGCGCTCATGGACGTCCTCACGCGCCACGAGATCCTGCGCACCGTGGTGGAGGTCCACGACGGCGAGCCCTGGCAGCGCCCCACCACCCCCGCCGAACCGCCCTTCGAGACGGTGGTGCTGGACGAGGCGGAGGGGTACGGGGCCGACGAAGCACGCCTCGCCGAGCGGCTCGCCGCCGACGCCGCCCGCCCCTTCGACCTGGCCACGGAAGTGCCCCTGCGGGCGACGCTGTACGTGCTGGGCCCCGACCGTCACGTGCTGATGCTGCTGCCGCACCACATCGCGGCCGACGGCTGGTCGCTGACCCCGCTCACCCGCGACCTGTCGGCCGCCTACCGGGCCAGGGCCTCCGGCGCCGCTCCCCGGTGGGAGCCGCTGCCCGCGCAGTACGCGGACTTCGCCCTGTGGCAGCGGGAGCTGTCCACCGAGGCCGACGCCGCGTACTGGACACGCGCCCTGAGCGGCATCCCGCAGGTGCTGTCCCTGCCCGCCGACCACCCGCGCCCGCCGGCCACCTCGCACCGTGGCGGCACCGTCGAGCTGGCGATGGACGCCGAACTGCACCGAGGGCTCACCGCCCTCGCCCGCGCACACGACGCGAGCGTGTTCATGGTGCTGCACGCCGCGCTCGGCGCCCTGCTGTCCGGGCTCGGCGCGGGTGAGGACATCCCGATCGGCACGGCGGTCGGCGGCCGCCACGACGCGGCACTGCACGACACCATCGGCTGCTTCGTCAACACACTCGCCCTGCGCACCGACCTGTCGGGAACCCCCTCCTTCGCCGAATTGCTGCGCCGGGTGCGCACGGCCGACCTGGACGCCTTCGACCACCAGGAGCTGCCGTTCGAGCAGCTGGTGAAGCTGCTCAATCCGCCGCGCTCCACCGCACACCACCCCGTCTTCCAGGTGATGCTGGCCTTCCAGGACACCGGGAGCGCCGACATCGACCTGCCGGGGATCACCGCGCGGCAGGTGGCCGTGCACGGCGACAGGGCACGCCTGGACCTGCTGTGGAGCCTGCGCCAGGAGTACGACGCGACCGGCGCGCCCGGGGGCGTGTCCGGGGTGCTGGAGTACAACGCCGACCTGTTCACCCGGGGGACGGCGGACGCGCTCAACGAGCGGTTGGCCCGGCTGCTCCGCGCCGCCGTGGCCGACCCCGACCGGCCCGTCGCGGACCTGCCTCTGCTCACGGAGGACGAGGAGCGCCGGACCGTCACCACCTGGAACGACACCGCACATCAGACGGCCGGGGCGGGCGTGGTCGAGCTGTTCACGGCCCAGGCCCGCCGTACCCCGCACGCGCCCGCCCTGATCGGCGCCACGGAGACGCTGGACTTCCGGCAGCTCGCCGAACGGGTCGCGGACCTGGCCCGGACGCTACGGGACCGTGGCGCGGGCCCCGGCCGACTGGTCGCCGTAGGCCTGCCGCGTGACACCGGCCTGATCACGGCGTGCCTGGCCGTGATGTCCACCGGCGCCGCCTATCTGCCGTACGACCCCGGCCTGCCTCCCGACCGGATCGCCGCCCTGCTCGCCGACGCCCGCCCCCTCCTCGTCCTGCGCGCCCCGGACACCGGGGGCGCCCCGGACACCGGGGGCGATCCGTGGACACTCGCCCCCTCACCCGACCCGGCCCTGCTGCCCGACGACGCCGCGTACGCGATCCACACCTCCGGCTCCACCGGCCACCCGAAGGCCGTCGTCGTCCCACGGCGGGCGTTGGCCAACCTGCTGGCCACCATGCGCCACAGCCTCGGTGTCCACGAAGGCGACCGCGTCCTGGCCGCCGCCCCCGCCAACTTCGACATGTCGGTGCCCGAGCTGTTCCTCGGCCCGGTCACCGGCGCCGCCACCGTGGTCGCCGACTCCGCGACGCTCCGCGACCCGGACGCCCTGCTCGCCCTGCTGGCCCGGCAGCACGTCACGGTCATGCAGGCCACCCCCTCGCGGTGGCAGACCCTGGCCGACCGGCGGCCGGACGTGCTGCGCGGCATGCGCGCGGTGATCGGCGGCGAGGCCGTCCCCGGCCCGCTCGCGGAAACCCTCACCGACCTCGGCTGTCGGCTGTTCGCCTATTACGGCCCCACCGAGACCACCGTCTGGTCGGCCTGCCACCCCGTCACCGGCCCCCAGGAGCCCGGCGTACCCCTGGGCCGACCCGTCGCCAACACGCGTGCGTACGTCCTGGGCCCCCGGATGCGGCCCGTGCCGCCCGGCGCCATCGGCGACCTGTACCTGGCGGGCACGGGCGTCGCCCACGGCTATCTGCACCGCCCGTCGCTCACCGCGCAGCGCTTCGTCCCCGACCCCTTCGGCCCGCCCGGCACGCTCATGTACCGCACCGGTGACCTGGCCTCGTGGCGGGCCGATGGCACACTGCGTTTCCACGGCCGCGACGACGACCAGATCAAACTGCGCGGCCACCGCGTCGAACTCGGCGAGATCGAGGCGGCGTTGGCCGCACACCCCGAGGTCGGGGCCGCCACGGTGGCCGTGTGGGACATGGGCCCGGACGACCGGCGGCTGGTCGGCTACCTCGTTCCCACCTCACCCGTCGACCTCGACTCCGTGCGCGCACACCTGGCCGCCCGGCTGCCCGGCTACATGCTCCCGGCCCGCCTCCATACGCTCGACCGCCTCCCGCTGACCCGCAACGGCAAGGTGGACCGGCGCGCGCTGCCGGAGCCGGACTGGGGGAGCGGCACCGGCAGCCGGGCCCCCGGCTCGCTCCGGGAGGAGACGCTGTGCCGGTTGTTCGCCGAGGTGCTCGGCGTGGACCGGGTCGGCGCCACGGACAGCTTCTTCGCCCTGGGCGGCCACTCGCTGAGCGCCACCCGGCTCGCCACCCGCGTCCGCGAGGTCCTCGGCCTGCGGCCCTCCATCCGCGACCTGTTCGAGGCCGCCACCCCGGCCGCGCTCGCCGCGCGCCTCGACGACGGCACCCCCACCACCCGGGGCCACCTCATCGCGTACCGCGCCACCGGCGAGGCGGCGCCGGTGTTCTGCGTGCACCCCCTGAGCGGTATCGGCTGGCTGTACGCCGGGCTGCTGCACCACGTCGACGGCGACCGTCCGCTCTACGCC
Source organism: Streptomyces sp. NPDC041200 (assembly GCF_055591805.1). Taxonomy (NCBI): domain Bacteria; kingdom Bacillati; phylum Actinomycetota; class Actinomycetes; order Kitasatosporales; family Streptomycetaceae; genus Streptomyces; species Streptomyces sp. NPDC041200. The sequence continues at coordinate 29,373 of NZ_JBVIZF010000044.1, forward strand.
CTGCGGGGCGAGGGCCCCGGTGGCATCGGCGAACTGCCCTCCAGCGTCGAGGAGATGGCCGAGCGGTACGTGGACGAGCTGCGGTCGGTGCGCCCGCACGGCCCGTATCACCTGGTGGGCTGGTCCTTCGGCGGAGTCGTCGCCCACGCCATGGCCGTACGGCTACGGGAGCTGGGCGTCGCACCGGGGCTGGTGTGCGTCGTCGACGCCCTGCCACCCACCGGAGACGGCGACGACGGCGGCGAAGCACCCGGCGCGCCCATCGACGAGGAGCGCGTCCACCGCATCCTGGTGACCGCCGCAGGCCACGACGAGCGGCGATTCCCGCCCGGCAGGCTGGACTTCGCCACCGTCACCGCCCTGCTCCGCACCGAGGGCAGCGCGCTCGCGACCCTCACCGAGGAGGACATCGGCCGCATCGTCGCGGTGGCGAAGAACAACGCCCGGATCCTGCGCGCCTACCGGCCCCCCGCCCTCGACGGCGACGCCGTGCACGTGGCCGCGGCCGGAAACCGCCCGGCGCTGGAGAAGGCGTGGCGCCCGCTGGTGACCGGCGCGCTCACGCTGCACGAAGTCGACAGCGACCACGAGCGGATCATGCAGCACCAGCACATCGGCGACTTCGGCCACCTCCTCGCCGAAGCGCTGCGCCGCCACGACCGCACCGCCCGAGGGACGGAGAACGCATGACATCCGTGGCGCACGGAGCCGCGCTGGACACGACGGAACTGGCGCGACGCTTCCGAGCCGAGCTGCTCGGCCTGGACGCGCTTCCGGCGGGCGCCCGCGTCGTCATCCGGCTGCCGCACGGCGAGCCGCTGGCCGGGGCCCTGCTCACCTGCTTCGACCGGCGGCTGGTCGCCGTACCGCAACACCCGCGCACCTCCGACGCGGAACTGGCCGCCACCGTGCGGCGGGTGGAGGCCTCGGCCGTGATCGACACCTGCGCCGACCGCACGCACCCGATCGGGCTGCGGATTCTTCCCGGGGCGCCCGCCGAGCCCGATCCCGGGGCGGCGGAGCTGGCGTTCATCATGTTCACCTCCGGCTCCACCGGCACCCCCAAGGGCGTGATGCTCAGCCGTCGCGCCGTCCTCGGCAACGCCGCCAAGACGGCTCGGCTGCACCGCTTCGCCCCCGACCGTCCGCACGGCACCTGTCTGCCGCTGTACCACTGCAACGCCCTCGTGATGTCGCTCATCGGCGCCCACACCACGCACACCCCGCTGGTCCTGCACACCGCCTTCGACCCCGAACGCTATCTGCGCGACCTGGCGGCGGGCGGCGCCCGCACCGCCTCGATCGTCCCCGCCCTGCTCACGGAGCTGGTGGAGGCCGGTCCCGGCTGGCCGGACGGCCTGGACTACCTGATCACCGCGGCCGCCCCGCTCACCGGCGACCTCGCCCGCCGTTTCCACCAGCGCTACGGGTCCAGGCTCCGCCAGGGGTACGGGCTCACCGAAGCGGTCAACTTCAGTTTCACCATGCCCGAGCTGGGCGGCGAGGACTTCACGGCGCAGTACCTGGACCGCTTCCCGCCGGTCGGACTCCCGCTGCCCGACACGGAAGTGCGGCTCGAATCCGGCGAAGTATGGATCAGGACACCGGACATGATGGACGGCTACTGGCGTGACCCGGCCGCCACCGCCCAGGCCCTCACCCCCGACGGCTGGCTGCGCACCGGCGACCTCGGAGAGCTGCGCGACGGACTGCTCGTCCTGCGGGGCCGCGCCAAGGAACGCATCGACCGCGGCGGCGAGAAGCACTATCCGCTGGACGTGGAGCGCACCTGGCACGGGGCGGGGATGCGCGGCCGGTTCGCCGCCGTCCCCGTCGCCGAGGCCGCGCTCGGCCATGAGGTCGGCCTCGTCGCCGACGGCCCTCCCGCCGACACCCTCGACGCGGTGCGCACCGTGTGCGAGCGGTCCGCCGTACGTCCCGCAGCCGTGCGGTGGGGCGGCTTCCTCGCCACCGCCACCGGCAAACCGCAGCGCACCGCGATGGGCCGCACCCTGGCCGTACGGCGGATCTCCGCCGTCCGCTACGAACGGCTGCTGCGCTACGCCGCCGCCACCGCCCGGACCCTGCTCGGCCCCGGTACCGGCCCCGCGCTCTCGCCCGACCTGCCCTCGTCTGACCTGCACCGGGCGCTGCGCGCGATCGCGCCGTACGCCGTGGACGAGCCGGTCCCCACCGGCGACGAGCCCGTCTTCGCCGCCTTCGACTTCCTGCGCGAACACGTGCGCGCGCACGGGGCCGGGACACCCCTGCCGGAAGCGGAGAAGGCCCGGTGGCGCGCGTATCTGCGGTCCCAGTGGCCCCTTTCGGAACACGTCGCACTCGCCGCCGAGATCTGCGCCACCGAAGGCGATATGTCTGCTACGCCCCAGTTCGGCGTGTGGTGGAAGTCCGGGGGCGGCGGGCTGCGCCTGCTGCCCCATGCCCCCATCCCGACCTCCACCACCAACGGCACGCCATGGGCGCTCGACTACCTGTGGCGCTGTCTCGCGGACGACCACGGGACCGCCCGTGCCGACCGCTGGACCTGGGTGCGGCAGCCGCGCACCGGCCACCCGGCCACGGTGGGCTTCTCCGTGCTGCGATCCGGCCGCCATGACCTGGGCGGCGTCGTATGGGATTCACAACCGAGGGAGTGACATGCGGAACCAGGACACCGAGCCCGCGCTGAAGATCGCCACGTGGGCGAAGAAGACGCTGAGCCCCGAGCACACCGGGCTGCACGTGGAACACGCCGCGCTGCCGGTTCCGGTGCACGGCACATCGTCGGTCAGCGGGCGCGAACTGGTGACCAACGATGACATCGGCGCCGATCTGATCCGGCTGCCCGCGGGCGCCGGGTTCGTCCCGCACACCCACCCCGGCCACCACATCCTGACCATCGTGGCCGGTATCGGCACCATGACCTACGGCGGCCGCATCTACGAGACCCACGCCGGACAGACCCTCCTGATCGAAGGCGGCATCCCGCACGCGGTCGGCGCGATCACCGACCATGTGATCCTCGCCGTCGGCGCGCCCCACAAGCGGATCGGCGCGGACGACCGGATGATCCCCGTGGCGTACGAGGAGGTGGTGGCCGACGACGGTGAGCTGACCTGCCTCATCTGCGGGTCCACGGCCGGTCCGCCGCGTTTCCTGCACTCCGTGGGCTGTCCGCACTGTCCCTGTCGGACGTGTGCGGGCATGCCCGCCGAGCACGGCTAGACATCCCCGGAGGCCGGACCTGCCAGGAGGTGTCGCCGCGAGCCCGGGGGCCCGGCGACACCTCGTGGCTGATCAAAGGTGCAGGCGGGTTACCATATGAGCGCCGTCTAGCTCGAAAGATGAATTGTGACTGTCAACGAGGACTCGTTCACCAACTGGAACACCCGCGAGGAAATCGCGGAATCGATGATCCCGATCATCGGGAAGCTGCACCGGGAGCGAGACGTCAACGTCCTGCTTCACAGCCGCTCCCTGGTGAACAAGTCGGTGGTCAGCATCCTCAAGACCCACCGGTTCGCCCGGCAGATCGCCGGTGATGAACTCTCGGTCACCGAGACGCTGCCGTTCCTGCAGGCCCTCACCACGCTCGATCTCGGCCCGTCCCAGATCGACATCGGTATGCTCGCCGCCACGCACAAGACCGACGACCGCGGTCTGTCGGTGGCGGAGTTCACCGCCGAGGCGGTGGCCGGTGCCACCGGTGCCAACAAGATCGAGCGCCGCGAGGGACGCGATGTCGTCCTCTACGGCTTCGGCCGCATCGGGCGGCTCGTGGCCCGCCTGCTCATCGAGAAGGCCGGGTCCGGCAACGGCCTGCGGCTGCGCGCCATCGTCGTCCGCGGAGGCGGCGGCCAGTCCGCCGACGATCTCGTCAAGCGCGCCTCGCTGCTCCGCCGTGACTCCATCCACGGCCAGTTCCAGGGCACCATCACGGTCGACGAGGAGAACAGCCGGATCGTCGCCAATGGCAACGAGATCAAGGTGATCTACTCCGACGACCCGACGTCGGTGGACTACACGGCGCACGGCATCAAGGACGCCATCCTCATCGACAACACCGGTAAGTGGCGCGACCGCGAGGGCCTGTCGAAGCACCTGCGGCCCGGCATCGCCAAGGTCGTCCTGACCGCGCCGGGCAAGGGCGACGTTCCCAACATCGTTCACGGCGTCAACCACAGCACCATCAAGCCGGACGAGCAGATCCTGTCCTGCGCGTCCTGCACCACCAACGCCATCGTCCCGCCGCTGAAGGCGATGGCGGACGAGTACGGCGTCGAGCGCGGCCACGTGGAAACCGTCCACTCGTTCACCAACGACCAGAACCTGCTGGACAACTACCACAACTCCGACCGCCGCGGCCGGTCAGCGCCGCTCAACATGGTCATCACCGAGACCGGCGCCGCCTCCGCCGTGGCCAAGGCGCTGCCCGACCTCAAGGCGAAGATCACCGGCAGCTCCATCCGGGTCCCGGTGCCGAACGTCTCGATCGCGATCCTCAACCTCCAGCTCGCGCGCGAGACCACCCGCGAGGAGGTCCTCGACCACCTCCGCGATGTGTCGCTGACCTCGCCGCTCAAGCGCCAGATCGACTTCATCAGCGCCCCGGACGCGGTGTCGAGCGACTTCATCGGCTCGCGCCACGCCTCGATCATCGACGCGGGCGCCACGAAGGTCGAGGGTGACAACGCGATCCTCTACCTCTGGTACGACAACGAGTTCGGCTACTCCTGCCAGGTCATCCGCGTCGTCCAGCATGTCTCCGGTGTGGAGTACCCGACCTACCCCGCCCCGGTGGTCTGATTCCGCGGCCCCGTGCGGGGCGCCACGGTGGCCATCGGTTCTCCGGGCAGCGCGTGGCCCAGCTCCGCGAGCAGGTGTTCCGCCAGCTCCGCGACGCTGGGCCGGTCGAAGGTGACCGTCGCGGGCAACGGCAGACCGGTGAGCGTACTCAGCCGGTTGCGCAGCAGGACACCGGTGAGGGAGTCGAAGCCCAGATCGCCGAAGTGGCCGCCGGGGTCCACGTCGGTCGCGTCCGGGTGGCCGAGAACCTGGGCGGCCTCCTCGCGGACCAGCGCCCGTAGCGCGGACGCCCGGTCGGCCTCGGGCAGCGAGGCCAGCTGGTCCCGCCAGCCGACCGGGTGTGCCGTCCCCTCGGCGGTGTTCGCGCCGTCGGCCACGGACCGGGCGGCCGGGCGGGGAGTGCGGATCAGTCCGCGAAGTGGCGGCGGGACCGGTGGGCCGGCGGTGCCGGTGGCCGGGGCGGGGGCCAGCGGCAACGGAGCCAGCACCGCTTCGCCCATGCCCAGCGCGGTGTCGAACATCGCGAGGCCCTGTTCGGCCGAGACGGTGCGGAGCGGGCCGTGTCCGGCCCGCTCCGTGCGGGCAGCCATTCCGCCGTCGCCGTCGCCTTCCGTGTCCGCCCAGGGCCCCCAGAGGAGGGAGAGCGCTGGCAGGCCGAGAGCGGCGCGGTGGAGTGCGAGCCCGTCGAGGAAGGCGTTCGCGGCGGCGTAGTTGCCCTGGCCGGGGTTGCCCAGCAGTCCGGCCGCCGAGGAGAACAGCACGAAGTGCGACAGCGGCAGATCCCGCGTCAGCTCGTGGAGATGCCAGGCCGCGTCAGCCTTGGGACCGAACACGGCCGTGAGCCGTTCGGGCGTCTGTGCCTCCAGTACGCCGTCGTCCAGCACTCCGGCGGCGTGGACGACCGCGGTCAGGTCCGGCGCGTACTTCCCCACCACGGTGGCGAGCCGGTCGCGGTCGGCGGTGTCACACGCGATCACGTCCACCCGGGCTCCCGTCTCCTCCAGTGCGGCCCGTAGCCGCCGCGCGCCCGGTGCCGCCGGGCCACGGCGGCTGATGAGCACCAGATGTCCGACCTGGTGACGGGTGGCCAGGTGCCGTGCCAGCAGTCCGCCGAGTGCCCCGGTGCCGCCGGTGATCAGAACGGTGCCGCGGAGCGGGGCCGCGTCGGCGGGGGTTGGCGCGGCGGGGGCCGGGGCGGCGGCCAACCGGGGGACGCGTGCCGTGCCTTCCCGGACGGCGAGCTGGGGTTCACCCGTGGCGATGGCGGCGGGCAGCAGACGCAGGGACTCCGGCCGCTCGTCCACGTCCACGAGGGTGAGGCGGCCGGGAAACTCCGACTGGGCGGTGCGCAACAGACCCCACACCGCGGCGGCGGCCAGGTCCGGCGACGGGGAGGCGGCGTTACGCGTCACCACGACCAGGTGGGGCCCGGGGGCGGACAGCCTGGTCCGCAGCAGGTCCAGGGCGCGGGCGGTCAGGGCGTGTGCCTCCGCGACCGGCCCCCCGACCCGGTGGGGGAGCGGAGCCGGGGGCCCGGAGGAGGCCGCGAGGGAGACGACGAGCGGACCCCCGCCGGCGACGGGAAGGACCGAGCCCAGGCCCAGGTCGTCGGGCGCCGCCACGGCCGGCGCGGGTGCGTCCGGTACGGCGGTGGCCGGGATGTCCGTCCACCGGGTGCGGTACAGGGTCCCGGCCGCCGCCTTCCCGGCTTCCCGGAGCGGCCGGGTGGTGAGCGACTCGATCCGGAGTACCGGCAGGCCCGTACGGTCGGCGAGGTCGACGGTGACCGTGTCCTCGCCGGTGGCGCGGATCCGCACCCGTACGGCCGTGGCCCCGTCGGCGAACAGGGTCATGCCGCGCCAGGCGAAGGGCAGCCGGGCGCCGCCGCCCTCGGGCGGCGCGGCGAGCAGCCGGGCGTGCAGGGCGGCGTCCAGCAGCGCGGGATGGATGCCGTACCGCCGGGCGTCCGCGCCCACCGGCTCCGCCAACTCCACCTCGGCGAACAGCTCTTCGTCCCGCCGCCATACGGCCGTCACGCCCTGGAACGCCGGGCCGTAGTCGTAGCCGGTGTCCGCCAGCCGCCGGTAGGCGCCGGTGAGGTCGACGGGTGCGGCGTCCGGGGGCGGCCACACGATGGCGTCGCGGGCGGGCCCACGGGGACCGGTGACCGGGCCGAGCCGTCCGGTCGCATGGTGGGTCCAGGCGCCGAGCGCACCGGAGTCCGCGGGGCGGGAGTGCACGTCGGCTGAGCGGCGGCCGGACGCGTCCGGCTCTCCGAGGGTCACCTGAATCCGCACCGGGTCGCCTGCGGCGGGCAGTACCAGCGGGACGAGCAGCGCGAGGTCCTCCAGCACCTCCGTTCCGCACACGTCGCCCGCGTGGACCACCAGCTCGGCGAACGCGGCACCGGGCAGCAGCACATGGCCCGCGACGACGTGATCGAGCAGCCACGGCTGGTCCACCGTGGACAGTCGGCCGGTGCACAGCAGACGCTCGGTGCCGGGCACGGTGGTCATCTGGTCCAGCATCGGATGGCCGTCCGGCGCGGGCGCCGGGCCCGCGGCGCCCGGCGCCGGACCGGCGGTGTCGGCCAGCCAGTAGCGCTTCCGCTGGAAGGGGTACGTCGGCAGGTCCACCCGCCGGGCACCGCTGCCCGCGAACACCCCGCGCCAGTCCACCGGCAGCCCGCGCACATGCAGTCGGGCCACCGCGTCGAGAACCGTATCCGGTTCCGGCTCACCGGCCCGTACGGTGGCCGTGCACACCGGCTCTTCACTCGTTCCGGCCAGACCCGCCGTGGCCGCCGTGGTGAGCTGCGCGCCGGGCCCGATCTCCACGAAGGCGGTCACCCGCTCGTCCTGGGCAAGCCGGTGTACGACGTCACCGAAGCGCACCGCCTCACGGGCGTGCCGTACCCAGTAGGCGGCGGAGCACAGTTCGTCCCGGGCGGCCGACCGGCCGGTGAGTGCTGACACGACGGGGACGCGCGGAGACCGGTAGGCCAGCCGGGCGGCTACCCGCCCGAACGCGGCGAGCATCGGCTCCACCAGCGGCGAGTGGAAGGCGTGGGACACCCGAAGTCGCGTGGTGCGGCGACCGCGCGCGGCGAACCGCGCCGCGACGGTGGACACGGGCGCCTCCGTTCCGGAGATGACGACCGACCGAGGTGCGTTCACGGCCGCGATGGCGACGCTGTCCGTGCTGGCGGTGCTCTCTGGGAAATCCGCCAGAGCTTCCGCCACCTCCTCCTCGGAGGCGTCCAGGGCCACCATGGCACCTCCCGCGGGCAGTTGGCGCATCAGTCGCCCCCGGGCACCGACCAGTTCGACGGCGTCCGCTTCCGACAGGATGCCCGAGACGTGGGCAGCCGCCAGTTCACCGACGGAGTGCCCCGCCAGGAAGTCCGGCCGCACCCCCCAGGACTCCAGCAGCCGGAACAGCGCCACCTCGAACGCGAACAGGCCCGCCTGCGAGAAATCCGTCCGCTCCAGCAGATCGGCGTCCCCGGTGCCCTGCCCGGCCCACAGCACGGTGCGCAGGGGACGCTCCAGGCCGCCGACTTCGTCGAACCGCTCGCACAGGGCGTCGAAAGACTGGGCGAAGACGGGGAAGGCCGCGTACAACTCCCTTCCCATGCCCTGCCGTTGAGCGCCCTGCCCGCTGAACATCAGAGCCAGCCGCCCGGCGGACACCGGCGCCGGGACGGGCCCGTCCGTGGCAAGCGCGTCAAGCGCGGTCAGCAGCACCGCACGGTCCGCGGTGGGCAGCGCCGCCCGGTGCGCGAGCGTGGCGCGCGTGGTGGCCAGGGAGAACGCCACGTCGGCCAGGTCCGCTTCGGGGTGTGCGCGCAAGCGCGCCGCGATCTGCCGGGACTGCGCGCGCAGCGCCCGCGGGCTCGCGGCGGAGAGCAGCAGCGGAAGCGACGACGACCTGAGGGGAAGGGGGTCAGGGGCGTCCGGGAGCGGCCCCGGGGTACCGGCCGCCGCAGCCTGGGCCGCGTCTTCCGGGGCGGCCTCCTCCACGATGACGTGCGCGTTGGTCCCGCTGATGCCGAACGCCGAGACCCCGGCACGGCGTGGGCTGCCGGACGCCGGATGCCACTCCTCCTCCCGGGTCAGCAGCCGTACGGCGCCCGACGACCAGTCCACCTGGGGCGACGGCTCGCCGGTGTGCAGGGTGCGGGGCAGCCGCCCGTGGCGCATGGCCAGGACGGTCTTGATGACCCCCGCGACCCCGGCGGCGGCCTGGCTGTGCCCGATGTTCGACTTCAGCGCGCCCAGCCACAGCGACCGGCCGCCGGTCCGGCCGGGGCCGTACGCGGCCATCAGCGCCCGGGCCTCGATGGGATCGCCGAGCGCGGTACCCGTGCCGTGGGCCTCGACCCCGTCGATGTCGGCCGGGGACAGTCCCGCGTCCGCCAGGGCGGCCAGGATCACTCGCTCCTGGGCCGGGCCGCTGGGCGCGGTCAGCCCGTTGGACGGACCGTCGGAGTTGACGGCGGAGCCGCGGAGGACGGCCAGTACGGGATGGCCGTTGCGGCGGGCGTCGGAGAGTCGTTCCAGCAGCACCAGCCCGACTCCCTCACCCCACCCCGTGCCGTCGGCGGCCGCGGAGAACGGCTTGCACCGGCCGTCCGGCGCCAGGCCCCGCAGCCTGCTGAACGCCACGAACGGGCTGGGTGTCGCCATCACGGTGACGCCTCCGGCCATGGCCAGTGAGCACTCTCCCGACCGCAGGGCCCGCACCGCCCAGTGCATCGCCACCAGCGACGAGGAGCAGGCGGTGTCCACCGTCACGGCGGGTCCGCGCAGGCCCAGGGTGTAGGCGACGCGGCCTGATGCCACGCTGCCCGCCGAGCCCAGCGCGAGGTGGGCCTCCAGTTCGTGCGGGCCGTGGTGGATGAACCGGCGGCCGTAGTCACCGTGCATGATCCCGGCGAAGACGCCGGTGTCGCCGCCGCGCAGGTCTGCCGGGTCGATACCGGCCCGTTCCAGTAGCTCCCAGGCCGTCTCCAGCAGCAGCCGCTGTTGCGGGTCGGTGGCCAGGGCCTCGCGCGGGGACATCCCGAAGAAGGCCGCGTCGAACTCGGCAGCCCGGTGCAGGAAGCCGCCCCGTCGGGTGACGGAGGTGCCCAGCCTGTCCGGATCGGGGTCGAAGAGCCCCTCCAGCGCCCAGCCGCGGTCGGTGGGGAAGTCCGAGGTCGCGTCCGTGCCCTCGGTGACCAGCCGCCACAAGTCCTCCGGCGAGTTCACGTCCCCGGGGTAACGGCAGGCCATGGAGACGATGACCACCGGATCCTCACGCTCCTCGGCGGAGGTGCGAGGCGTCACGACCGCCGCCGCCCCGGCCTTGTGCGCCGTACCTCCGCCGATCAGCGCGGTGAGCAGATGGTCCGCCACGTCGGCCGGGGTCGGCCGGTCGAACACCAGGGTCGCGGGCAGGTCGAGGCCGGTCGCCGCGCCGAGCTGGTCCCGCAGCAGTACGCCCCCGAGGGAGGCGAGCCCGAGCGCGGTGAAGGGACGGTCCGGCTCCGGACCGGGTTCGGGAACGCCGCACACGCTTGCCGTGGCGTCGAGGACGAGGCGCAGCACGGCGTCGTACCTGCCGCCCGGAGGCAGCGGCAGCAGCCGTTCGCGCAGTGCGGCCGACGCGGAATCGCGCGCCGTGGTCAGGCGCCCGGCGAGCTGTCGCACGAGGTCCGCCCGGATGAGCTTGCCGGAGGAGGTGCGGGGCACCGAACTGACCTCGTACACCGCGTCGGGCACCTTGAAAGCCGACAGCCGCTCCCGGCAGGCGGCCAGCGCCCGCCCGGTGTCGACACCGCCGGATCCGGAGCCGGGGACGACGAAGGCGATGGGCACCTCGCCGAGTACGTCGTGCGGGCTGCCGACGACGGCCGCGTCGGCAATGTCCGGGCAGCCGAGCAGGACCTGCTCCACCTCGGGCGGGTTGATGTTCTGGCCGCCGCGGATGATCAGTTCCTTGAGACGGCCGGTGACCTGGATACCGGAGTGCGGCAGGCGGCGGCCGAGGTCCCCGGTGCGGTACCAGCCGTCGTGGAAGACCTCGGCGGTGGCATCCGGGCGGTTGTGGTAGCCGAGCATCAGGTTGGGGCCACGGACCCACAGCTCGCCCTCGTCGCCGTCGACGACGTCGTCTCCGGTCGTGGGATCGGCCACGCGCACGTCGACGCCCGGCAGCGGCAGACCGTTGGAGTCAGGGGTGTGGAACCTGCCGAACCCGTTGACGGTGATCTTCCCGCAGGCCTCGGTGGCGCCGTAGCCGTCGAACAGTGGCGCGCCCAGCAGTTCCTCGGCCTCCGCCCGCAGCGCCGGGGGACACGGCGCGCCCCCGGTGGCGCACAAGCGCAGGCCGGGCAGCGGCCGCACACCGTTCCGTACCGTGTCCATCAGCAGGTGGAAGACGGCGGGCACTCCGGCCAGAACGGTGAACGGCCGTTCGGCGAGTGCCCGCGCGACGCTCGCGCCCCGGTCGAGGAGGTACGCGCTCGCTCCCACCGAGACCACTCCCAGCAGGCACAGCGAGTGGGCCATGGCGTGGTGCAGCGGCAGCGGCCACAGCAACCGGTCCTGCCGCTGGAGGCCGAAGCGCGGCACGTAGGCCGCCGCCACCGACCACAGGGCGCCGCGCTGGCTGGAGACCACGCCCTTGCTCTCGCCGGTGGTGCCCGAGGTGTAGAGGATCCACGCCGGTTCGTCCAGACCGAGGTCGTCCCGGGGCGGGACGCCCGGGTCCGTGCCGGCCAGCGCCTCGAACAGGGCCGCCCCCGCGGGGGCATCGCCGGGTAGGCGGTCCGTGGCCGCTACCACGACCGTCACGCGCGGCGGGCCGTCCGCGGGCCGGGCGATCCGCGGCAGCAGCCCCTCCTCGGTGATGATCGCGGTCGCGCCGCTGTCCTCGAGGAAGTACGCCAGCTCCGCGTCCGTGGCCCGCGGATCGAGCGGTACCCCCACCGCCCCCGCCCGCAGCACCGCCAGGTAACCCTCCATCATCTCCACGCGGTTGCCCAAGGGGAGCGCCACCCGATCGCCGCGCCGCACACCCAGCCGTGCCAGGTGGCCCGCCAGGCGCCCGGTACGTTCCTCCAGAGCCGCGTACGTCACTGCCCGCCGGGCATCCTGGAACGCCGTCCGGTCCCCCGCCCGCCTCGCATGCTCTTCCAGGACGCCGGGCAATGTACGGATGAACTCCCCGCGAACCTCCGCCATCCCCACTCCTCCTGCTGAAACGGGCGTAACTCGACATACGCACCGTGCCCGCGACGGGGGGTGTCCTAATCGTCCAGGACCTCAAGCCTAGTGATCCGCTGGGCGCCGTCCGCGGTCCCGGGACGGGCGCTCACCAGATCCAGCCGCAGCCGTGATGTGCGGACGGGGGCGAAGGTGATGACGGTCGGGGTGTCGGATGCCTCGGCCCAGGTGGTGTGCGCGTCGCGGACCGGGGTGAAGCGGTGGCCGTCCCAGGAGGAGACCGTGACCGAGGCGGGCAGGGTGTGGGTCGCGTCGAGGGTGAAGGACACCTCGACGCGGCGCACCCGGCGCTTCTTGGCCCAGGCCACCGAGACCCAGTCGGTCTTCCTGGCTCCGTTGAAGGCGGGCAGCAGCGAAGTGGCCACCTTGGTGCAGGCGTTGGACCAGCCCGTGGCCGGGTCGCCGTCGAGCATGGCGGCGGGCAGCGTGGTGGGCGAGCCCGAGTAGCTGGCGTCGGCCAGCGGATAGGTGGGCGCGGCCGGGCCCGGGCCGGGGCTGAACGGTGGGGTGGGGGTGACACGGGCGGCGGTTCCGCCGGTGGCGCGGAGGGTGGCGGTGGCTTTGCGTAGTCCCGTTGAGCGGGCGGTGATGGTGAGGTGTCCGGGTTTGGTGCCGGAGCGGACGATGGCCAGGGCCTTGCCGTGGAAGGCGGTGCGCGTGCTGGCCTGGTAGCGCTCGGCGCTTTCCTGGCGGCCGTTGTCGACGCCCGCCAGCGACCCTCCGGACACGTGGAAGGCGATCAGGTGGTCGGCGTCGGGGACCACCGTGCCGTGTGCGTCGATTACTTCGGCGGTGACGAAGCACAGTGAGCG
>NZ_JBVIZF010000045.1:0-3414 GCF_055591805.1 Streptomyces sp. NPDC041200
GGCCGCATCGCCGAACAACTCGGCATCTCCCAAATGCACGTCTCCCGGCTCATCAACCGCACCTGCGCCCGGTTGCACGACCAGATCGAGGCCAAGGCCGCGTGACGGGCCGGGGGTCAGGACGCGTATCGAGCCGCACGCCATGGCGGCAACCGCACACCCCCCGTACCCGGAGGGGCCTTCCGCCTTCGAAGGAGAACCATGCTGATGGCCCCCGCGGTGTTACGCGATCTCATCGAGCAGTACGAAACCCTTCAGGCCCTGCACACCGAGGCGGGTGGCCCCGATGTTGACGTGTCCTACACCCTGTGCGTCGCGACCGGGACCCGGGACGTGGACATCGCGCTGGCCGCCGCCCGGCATCAACTCACCGGCACCCACGTCCTGGGAGAGGAACACCCGTGAGCCGAGATACAGGCGCGCCCTGTGCACGCCGCGTGGTGACACCGCGGGACGGCACAACGGGGTAACCGAGAATTTTTCTGGAAGCGGAGGAGACATGGCGATCGCAGAGCCGCGTGTCACGGCAGTGCCTGACCCATCATGCCCGTCGTGCACGAACGCGCCGTCATCCGAAGAGCACGAACCGCCGGAGACCGCCCGCGAGCGCGTCAACCGGAAATGGAACGAGATTCTCCAGGAGACGCGGGTCGCGCAGACCGGTGTGCAGATCCTCTTCGGATTCCTGCTCTCCCTCGCCTTCACCCCGGCATTCCGGCACCTGGAACTCTTCGACCGCACGCTTTATGTGGTGACGGTGGCACTGGGAGCCTCATCGGTCGCCGCTCTGATCGCTCCCGTATCGATCCACCGCTTTCTCTCCGGGCTGCGCATGAAGGATGAGATCGTGGAAGCAGCCGGGCGGCTCATGGTGTGCGGAATGGTGCTGCTGGCGCTCACCATCGCGTGCACCCTGCTGCTCATTCTCCACGTCGTCACCGACAGCGTGGTCGCCGAGGTGATCGTCGGTGTGGTCATGCTCTGGTTCGCCATCTGCTGGTACGTCATCCCCTTGCGGCTCCGGCGCAAGTCCCGGCGGCGCGTCGGCTGACCCTCGCGAGCGCCGAGAGCAAGGGGCGCGTAGCGCGCATCGGGGGCGCTCAAGTACTTTTCCAGCATTTGTGTACTTGTCCGGTGGTTCACTTGGGTCGGCGTGCTCACGAGGGGCACAGGCCGAGGGGGGACACCGGATATGGCCACGCCCATCGTCACCGCACTGGCGGTCTATGAGGCCGGGAAGAAGGCGTACGAGGCGTACCAGGGCATCGTCGCCTTCGTCAGCCTCGGCAGCCACAGCCCCACTCCCGAAGAGGAGATCCTGGCCAGGCTGGAGGTGCTGCACCAGGATTTCGTCGCCCTGCAGGGGCGGTTCGACGAGGTGCTGGAGGCCGTGAAGCAGGCGGTCAGAGTAGAGCAGCAGGCGTATGTCCTCAATCTGCGGCGCGATCTGGACGGCCTGCGCGGCCGGGCCCGCACCGCCATCGACGAGCTGAACGCCTGGGCCGCCGGAGGGCGTACGGACCCACTGCTGCGGTCCAACGCCGACAACAACGCACGGCTGGCGGCGAATACGCTGCTGGAGGGTGACTCCTACTTCTACCGTCCGGATCCGAATTCGCCGGAAAGCGTCTTCGACCACCGGCTGGCGTATATCGCCTATGTCTATGTGCTGACCGTCCGGTTCGGCGTGATCGCCGGGCTCAATCCGCAGTACCGCGAGGACCGGCTGGCCCGCGAGGAGCTGACCCGGCACGCGGCGCGGCTGGACTGGGTGTTCCAGCACGCCGACCAGGCCATCGAACCGCATACCGGCGGCGGTCCGGACAACCGCGGAAGCTACTTCCTTGCCCACCAGTGCGTGGACCACATCACCGGCTACGACACGGGACACACCGAAGTCGGCTGGCGCCCCGGAGGACAGGCCGAATACGACGACGCCCGGGCCTATTACGCCGATCAGCTGCGCGCCGATATGCGGGTCCGAACGGGTCTGGCCAAACTCATCGGCTTCCACGACACCGTGGCCTACTGGGCCAAGGACCCGCGCACACCCGGCTGGTCCCCCTGGACCCCGGTGGAGGTGCCGGACAGCATCGTGTCCCTGGCCGCGGCGTCGGACCGGCCGGGCCGCACCGTGCTGGTGTGGCGGGACCCGGACAAGGCACAGCTGCGCACCACCTCCTACGACTCCACCGCGACCGCACCGGCCTGGAAACCTTCGGTGGCCATCAGCGCGGAGAAGACGGTGCGGGAGGAACCCACACCCCGCGTCCTGTCATCGGGGCCGGGCCTGGTCACGGTCGTGATGCGGGGCAAGGACGGCGGCGTTTACGCCACGCGCACCGACCCCACCCGGCCGACCGGCTGGCTGGACGCTCCGGTGAAGGTGAGCGGCGACACCACCGACGTCTCGTATGCTGAGGCCGCCGCGGCACCGGGCTTTGTCGTCGCGGTGTGGCGGGACAATGCCAACGGCACGCTGATGGCTGCGTTCCAGGACGCCAAGGGGGCGTGGGGGCCACCCCAGGCGGCGACCCCGGCAGACGCCGCGTCGCTGAACTCGGACCTCACGGTGACCTGTCCGTCGCCCGGGGCGGTGCTGGTGGTGTGGACCATGAACTATCGCACGGTGCACAGCGTCACCTACGATTCCCGCGCGGCCAACCCCGCATGGAGCGCGCCCGCGCAGATCGCCGAGTTCCCCGGGGGCGACTTCCCCTCGTCCATCCACGCCATGGGCAGCGGCGACGGCAAGGCCGATGTGGTCTGGCAGGGCAAGTTCGGGTCCATGTGGAACATCCACTACGACGGCGGCTGGAGTGCCCCGGCCGAGATCACCCCGCAGCACCTCACCCACTGGGGCGTGCCCTACACGACCGTCCCGGCGGTGACCGGGAGCCGGCGGGCTCACTGGTTCTGGCAGGGCCGGGACAGCCGCGTTCAGACGATCTACCGGGATCCCCAGCAGCCTCAGTGGTCGGCGCCGCTGTGGCTCGGCCAGCCCTGGTGGTCGTATGCCGAGCTGGCCCCGGTGTCGACGGAGACGGGGAGCGTATCGCTCTACCGGGTCGACTTCGGCAGCGAGATCGGTGAGGCGCCGCAGCTCCTGACGTGTTCCTACGACACGGCCACGCCGGCCCCGTCAGCCCGGATCGCGGATGCGCGAGCCCTGGTGACGAGGGCCCAGACCCTGTGGAACCTGCCGGGCCCGGCGCGCGAGGAGGCCAACGCCCGGGCGGCCGACGCGATCGCCGTGGCCCGCGAGGTCGTGGCCCTGGACCCCGGCTACCGTGCGACGCTCGCGCAGTGGCTGGTGTTCCCGGCGGGCACGTATCTGATGTCCAGTGGCCACCATGACGAAGCCATCGCCCGTATGGGGGAGGCGCTCGCCCTCTACGGCCAGCTCATTCGCGA
>NZ_JBVIZF010000045.1:3514-40588 GCF_055591805.1 Streptomyces sp. NPDC041200
ACAACCCGGTTCCGATGATCTCCGCTACCGAAAGGCCTGGACGCTGGTCAACCTCGCCCAGGCTCTGTGGGGTAAGCCCGACCACGCCCAGGGCGTCCAGCGCGCCATCGAGGCCACCGATCTGCTCCGCCAGCTCGCCACCCAAAAACCCTCTTACCTGCCCGGGCTCGCGCAGTGGCTGGTGTTCCCGGCGGGGACGTATCTGATGGGCAGCGGCCGCCACGATGAAGCCATCGCCCGTATGCGGGAGGCGCTCGCCCTCTACGACCAGCTGATCCGCGAACAACCCGGTTCCGATGATCTCCGCTACCGAAAGGCCTGGACGCTGGTCAACCTCGCCCAGGCTCTGTGGGGTAAGCCCGACCACGCCCAGGGCGCGCAGCGCGCCGTCGAGGCCACCGATCTGCTCCGCCAGCTCGCCACCGAGAACCCCGGGAGGTATCGCGGAGGCCTGGGCGACTGGCTGCTGTTTCCGACGATCCCCTACCTGCGGCAGTCCGGCCGGAAGGACGACGCGCTCACCCGGGCGCGGGAAGCCGTAGAAATCTTCACCGCGCTCAACGCCACGGACCCCGCGGCCTATGGGCCGAAGCTGGCGGCGGCGAAGAAGCTCGTCGCCGACATCCAGGCCGAAACACAATCCGGCTGAAGTGCGCGGCAGGCGGTGCGTCAGGCCTGCACAGTGGGACGGACGTTGATCTCGCCGATCTCGACGTCGGCGGGCTGCTCGACGGCGAAGGCCACCGCGCGGGCGACCGCCGCCGGAGGGATGCCCACCGCGTCCATGGTCTTGCGCGTCTGCTCGCGCATGTGCGGGTCCGCCATGGAGTCGGCGAGATCGGTGCGCACGTATCCCGGCGAAATGGCCGTCGTGCGCACCACCCCGTCGGTGGACTCCGCGCGCAGCCCCTCGTGGATGGTGCGCACGGCGTTCTTGGTCGCGGCGTAGACGGCCATCGAGGGGGAAACGGACCCCAGACCGGCCACGGAGACGACGCTCACCAGGTGCCCCGAGCCCTGCTCACGGAAGGCGGGCAGGGCGGCGGCCACGCCGTTGAGCATGCCGCGAAGGTTGACATCGATCATCGCCGACCAGCTGTCGGTGTCGAGGTCGGCCAGCGGGCTGATCGGGGCGATGCCCGCGTTGTTCACCAGCACATCGATCCGGCCGTACTGGTCGATGGTGCTGGAGACCAAGCGCCGCAGGTCCTCGGCCTGGGTGACGTCGACGACGCACGTGGCAGCGCGGCCCCCCTCGTCCCGGATGTCCCGCGCTACGGCGTCGATGTGCTCGCTGCGGCGCGCCGCGAGGACGACCGCGGCGCCCCGCTGGGCGAGCAGACGGGCCGTGGCTTCGCCGATGCCGCCACTCGCGCCGGTGATAGCGACGATCTTGTCGTGAAGAGAGAGCACAGCTGCCTCCAAGTAAAGTGGACACGTGTCCGCTGTGTGGTGGAGCCTACCGGACACGTGTCCACTTGTCAGACGCGGAACATCGGGAGAGGCCCATGAGCGCGCCAGCACGCCGTCCGGATGCGGTGCAGAACCGGACCCGCATCGTGGAGGCCGCCCGCGCGGCCCTCGCCGAGTCCAGTCACGTCCACCTCAACGAGATCGCCAAGCGCGCCGGGGTGGGCCAGGGAACGCTCTACCGCAACTTCCCCAACCGCGAAGCGCTCCTCGCCGAGGTCTACCGGCGCGACGTCGAGGAACTCGTGACCGCCGCCTCCGCTCTGCTGGCGGAACACGAGCCCGTGGAAGCCTTGCGCCACTGGCTCGACCGAGTGATCGACTACGCCGAGATCAAGCGCGGCGTCCTGGCGGCGCTCGAACCGGCGGCCTGGCAGGACCTCGTCGCCCACAGCCACAACCCCATCGAAGGCGCCCTCGCTCACCTGCTGGACGCCGGGAAGGCGGCCGGTTCCCTCCGCACGGACGTGGACGCCCACGGGGTCCTCCTGCTCATCGCCTACCTCGGCCGACTGGGCCGCGATGAGTGGGAGTCAACGGCCCGGCCCCTGATGGGCGTCATCCTCGACGGCCTTCGCCGACAGGACGCGAACCCGGCCTGAACACGCGCAGGCTGGCCGCGGCGCTGTCGCGCAGGAAGCCCGCGAAGGCCCCGGCGGCGGGGGTGAGGGCGTGGTCGCCCATGCGCACCAGGAGGATGCGGCGCACCGGGGCGGGGGACTGCAGAGGCAGGACGCTGACGCCGCCGCGGATGCCTTCCAGGGCCAGGGTGGGGGCGAGGGCGACGCCGATCCCGGCGGCGACCATGGCCTGCGCCTCCTGGTAGTCGTGCGCCTCGTAGGCGATCTGCGGCTCGAAACCGGCTGTGTGGCAACTGCGCGCGAGGGCCTCGGCCACCGGGTGACTCTCGGCGCGGGTGATCCAGGGGTCGTTCGCGAAGTCGGCGAGGGCGGCCGTGGGGCGCCCGGCGAGGGCGTGGTCCTTGCTGACGAGGAGGGCCGGGGGGTCGTCGGCGAGTGGCGTGACGACGATGTCCTCGCGGTCGATGCGGTTCCAGTCGTAGTCCCACATCAGGGACATCTCGATTTCCCGGTTCTCCAGCATTGCCCACAGACCCGCGATGCGGGAACTACGCACCGTCAGCCGTACGTCGGGGTGTGATTCCCGGAAGGCGATCACGGCCCGGGGGAGGAGCGAGGCGCCGACGGTGGGGAAGGTGCCGATGCGGAGGGTGCCCGCGCGCAGTCCCGCGAAGTCGGCGAGTTCGTTCTCCGCGGCCGTCAGCTCCCGCTCGATCCGCTCCCCGCGTATCGCCAGAGCGCGTCCCGCGTCGGTGAGCGTGACACCCCGTGCGTGACGCTCCAGCAGCGGCTGCCCGGCCTCCGACTCCAGGCGGCTGACCTGCTGGGACACCGCTGATGGTGTGTAGTTGAGGGCCCGCGCGGTGGCGGTCACCGAGCCCCGGCGGGCGACCTCGGTGAAGAGCAGGATGCGCCGTACGTCGAGCACCACGCCACCTCCAGCATTAACTCCTACTTAATACCCGTGCAGATTTCCGAGATTGTACTTCATGCTCTCGGCGCCCACCGTGGATCACGCCACGCACCGAAGTGCCGTCGAGGTATCCATGAGGAGTCTGTTGTGTTGCGTCTGCAGGGCGAGATGATCCGCGGAGGAACCAGCAAGTGCTGGATCTTCGACCACCACGATGTGGTGGCGACCGGCGTGGACGCCGACACCCTGCTGCTCGCCGCCTACAACGCCGCCGACCCCCGCCAGATCGACGGCGTCGGCGGTGCCTCCTCCACCACCTCCAAGGCCGCGATCGTGAGCACATCGGCCGAGCCGGGCATCGACGTCGAGTACGCCTTCGCGCAGGTCGGCATCGGTGACGAGCGCGTGGAGTGGACCAGCAACTGCGGCAACTGCGCCACCGCCGTCGCCCTGTACGCCGTCCACAACGGCCTGGTGCCGATCACGGCGGACTCCACCACGGTGCGGATGCTCAACGTCAACACCGGAGCCCGCCTCACCGGCACCATTCCCACCCCGGGCAGGACCGCGCCCCACGAGGGCACGGCCGCGGTGCCGGGCACCGCGGCGCTCGGTGTGCCGGTCCTGCTCGGCTTCGAGGACCCCGCGGGTACGAGCACCGGTCGTGCCCTGCCGACCGGCCGCGCCCTGGACACCCTGACCGGGCCCACCGGCCCGGTCGAGGCGTCCCTGATCGACGCGGGCGCCCCTGCCGCGCTGTTCGAGGCCAAGGCGTTCGGCCTCGACGGCACCGAATCCCCCGCCGAGTTCGCGGCCGCGGTTCCCGCGCTCACCATGCTGCGGCGCGAGGCCGCCCTCGCCATGGGCCTTACCGACCCAAACGCCCCGGTCAGTCACGCCGTGCCGAAGGTCGGCGTCGTCGCCCGGTCTGCCCCGTACCGCACCACCCATGGCACCCTGGTCGGACAGGACGAGTACGACCTGGCCGTACGCATGGTCTCCATGCACGCACCCCACCCGGCGATCGGTCTCACCTCGGCCGTCGCCCTGGCCACGGCAGCCGCCATCCCCGGCACCCTCGCCCACCGCACCGCCCGGCAGACCGCCGACGGCACGCTGCGCCTGGGCACCCCGGCAGGTGTCATCACCGCCCAAGCCGTCCCCGCTCCGGACGGCGCGTCCCCCACGGTGCTGCTGCACCGCGCCGCCCGACGCATCGCCCGAGCCGAACTTCTCGTTCCCGTCCTGGAAGGACGCCCCGCATGAGCCGCAACGACGCCGCCCCGGGAACCGTCACCGCTCCACCGCGCCGCATCCGCCGGCTGCTGTCCCCGCTCTACGTCCAGTGCCTGATCGGTGTCGTCGCCGGGGCCGCCGTCGGCTGGCTGTGGCCGACTTTCGGAGCCGATCTGAAGCCCCTGGGCGACGGCTTCATCGCGCTGGTGCGCATGATGATCGCGCCGATCATCTTCTGTACCGTCGTCCACGGCATCGCCTCCATGGGCAACGCTCGCGCCGTCGGCCGGGTCAGCCTCAAAGCGCTGCTCTACTTCGAAGTGCTGACCACTGTCGCCATGGTGATCGGTCTGGTCGTCGTCAACGTCGTCCAGCCCGGCAGCGGACTGCACGTCGACACCTCCACCCTCTCAACCGAGGGCCTGCCGCCGGAGGCGACCGCGAGTCACGAAAGCTTCTCCGCCTTCGTCCTCGCCATGATTCCGGACACCCTGCTCAGCGCGCTGACCGGCCACGAGATCCTGCCGGTGCTGGTGATTTCGGTACTGTTCGGCTTCGGCCTGCACGCCAGCGGCGAGGCGGGTCTGGGGATCGCCCAGGGCATCGAGAAGCTGTCCAAGGTCCTGTTCAAGCTCATCAGCTGGATCATGCGACTGGCCCCCGTCGGCGCCTTCGGCTCCATGGCCTTCACCATCGGCAACTACGGCCTGGGCACCCTGCGCCACCTCTTCCTGCTGGTCGGCTCCTTCTGGCTCACCGCCCTGTTCTTCGTCCTGGTCGTGCTGGGCACGGTCATGCGCGTCAACGGCCTGCGCCTGCTGCCCTTCCTCCGCTACATCAAGGAAGAGCTGCTGATCGTCCTGGGCACCTCGTCCACCGAGCCCGTGCTGCCCCGCATGATGGGCAAGCTGCAGCACGCGGGCGCCTCCAAGCCGGTCGTCGGCATCACCTTGCCCGCCGGATACTCCTTCAACCTCGACGGCACCGCGATCTACCTGACCATGGGCTCGGTCTTCCTCGCCCAGGCACTCGGCATCGACCTCAGCCTCACTCAGCAGCTGTCGATGCTCGCCGTCATGCTCCTCACCTCCAAGGGCGCCGCCGGGGTTACCGGCTCCGGCTTCATCGCCCTGGCCGCCACCCTCAGCGCGGTGCCGCACGTACCCGTCGCCGCCCTGGCACTCATCTTCGGCATTGACCGCTTCATGTCCGAGGCCCGCGCCCTGACCAGCCTGGTCGGCAATGGCGTCGCCACCCTGGCGGTGGCCAAGTGGGAGGGGCAGCTCGACATGGACCGCGCCAAGGCCGTCCTCCGGGGCGAGATCCCCTACACCGCCGCACCCGAGACCGGCCCCGTCCCCGGCGAGAAGCCCGCGGGCGCAGGCCCGAAGGCAGCGGCCGGAACGGAGCGAGACCCCGTGTCGGCCATCGGCTGATCTGGTCGTCGGCCACCACCGGTGCCGCCGCGACCCGGGCGAGTGGACCATGCCGGACGTCGCGGCCAACGACCTCCCCGTGCCGGGGCCGCACGGGGAGGCCGTTGGCCGCGACGTCCGGATTGCGCACCAGCGCTGTTGCGGACCTGTGGAGCGGGCTCAGCTCAGAGCCGACCAGTGATCTTGACCGGAGTGACGCGGACGACGATGCGTTCGCCATCGTTGGTGGAGGCGGGGTTGAAGGTGGCGTAGTCCTGGCCCGTGTACTTCAGCGACAACTCGTTCGGCAACTGCTGGGCGGGATCTGGCGTGACCGTCGCGGTGCCGCGGATCTCGGCGTAGGTGTACGGGTTCTCGGGCGGGTTGATCATCACCGTGACGCGCGGATCGCGGGCGATGTTCTTCCCCTGCAGCCTGTCCACGGTCGTGGAGAACAGGAGGTCGTCGCCGTCGCGCTTGATCCAGACGACGGTCAGGTGCGGCCGCCCGTCGGGCGACACCGTCGCCACGGTTGCGAAGACCCGGGAGTCGTCGAGGTACTTCTTCAGTCCGTCGGATAGCTCGGCTGCCACGGCCACAGTCCTTTGTGTGATGTCAATGGGGGCGATGCTCCCGAGGAGCGTGTATCTGGCAACCCTGGCGCAGCCAGGGAAATTCCCGCCGTCCGCCCGGGCCGGTCAAGGGGCGCGGTGGGCGCGGCGGTAGGCCAGCGGGGACAGGCCGAGGTGGGTGTGGAAGTGCTTGCGCAGCGCGACGGGGTCCCCGAAGCCACAGGCTGTGGCGATGCGCGCGACGGTCAGGTCGCTGGACTCCAGCAGGCGGCGCGCCTGGGTCAAACGGCTTTGCACCAGCCATTGAAGGGGGCTCGTGCCCACCTCGGCGCGGAACCTCCGGGTGAACGTGCGTTCGCTCATGTGGGCGTGGCGGGCCATGTCCTGCAGTGTGACCGGTTCGGCCAGCCGGTCCAGTGCCCACTGGCGGGTGGCCGAGGTGGAACGGTCGGCATCCTTCGGCACCGGGTGCTCGATGAACTGTGCCTGTCCGCCCTCGCGCCATGGAGCCACCACGCATCGTCGCGCCGCGGAGCTGGCCACGGTCGCGCCGTGGTCCCTGCGGACCAGGTGGACGAACAGGTCGATACCGGCCGCCCCGCCAGCAGCCGTCAGGATGCGTCCGTTGTCGACGAACAGCACGTCCGGATCGACCTCGACGTCGGGGAAGAGCCGGGTGAACTGGCCGCACAGCGCCCAATGGGTGGTGGCCCGCAGTCCGTTCAGCAGGCCGGCCGCCGCGAGCAGAAATGACGATGTGCACAGGCTGACGATGCGGGTCTCGGGCCCGATCCGGGCGAAGGCCGTGGCGACCCGGGCGGGCAACTCGCCGTTGGCCAGCAGATGTTCGTCGGGCTCCTGGGTGGCGATGACCACGGTGTCCGCAGCCTCCAGGAGTGACTCGTCGTCGTCAACGACGATCCGGAAGCCCTCGTTCGTGTGGACGGGCTGGCCGCCGAGCGAGCAGGTCGTCACGGAATAGAGCCGTGCCCCGGTCGGGTCGAGGGCCTCGTTGAGTACCCGGGCCGCGATGCCCAGGTCCATCGGCATGACCCCGTCGAGGGCGAGAACGGCAACACGATGTGGCATGGCCGGAATGGTACGACAGGTGGCTGTTCAGCCACTCACGGCGTCTCCGAGCGTCGGCGAGGCTGGAGCACGTGCCTGGGTCCCTGGCCCGGACTGAAGAACACGTGAAGCGGATATGAGCGAGGAAAGTATGAGCGAGCAGACGATGCGCGCCGTCACCATCAAGGAGTTCGGTGGACCGGACGTGCTGACCCCCGGCCGGGTCGCGCGCCCCGAGCCCCTGCCGACCGAGGTGCTGGTGCGCGTGCACGCCGCCGGAATCAACCCGGTGGACTGGAAGACCCGTGCGGGCCACGGTATGGCCGGGCTGCAGACGCTGCCGCTGATCCTCGGCTGGGACGTCTCCGGCGTCGTCGAGGAGGTCGGCTTCGGTGTCACTACGCTCGCGCCCGGCGACGAGGTCTACGCCATGCCGTGGTTCCCGCGCCCGGCCGGCGGGTACGCCGAGTTCGTCACGGCGCCGTCCCGCCAGTTCGCCCGCAAGCCCGCCTCGCTCTCGCACACCGAGGCCGCGGCTCTGCCGCTCGCGGCGCTCACCGCCTGGCAGGCCCTGGTCGACACGGCGCGCGTCACCGGCGGCCAGCGGGTGCTGGTGCACGCCGCGGCCGGTGGCGTGGGGCACTTGGCGGTGCAGTTCGCCAAGCACCTCGGCGCCGAGGTGATCGCGACCGCCCGCGAGCCCCGGCACACCTGGCTGGGGGCACTGGGCGCGGACGAGACGATTGACTACACCCGACAGCGGTTCGAGGAGGCCACCGGCAACGTCGATGTCGTCATCGACCTGATGGGCGCCACGGATGACACCGACGTGCGGTCGGTGTCGGTGACCCGGCCCGGCGGCCTGATCATCTCCATCCCGGGCGGTGTCTCGGACGACCTGGCCGCCGCGGCCGGACAGGCGGGGGTGCACACCAGCCCGCTGCTGGTCGAGCCGGACACCGCCGCTCTGACGGCCATCGCCGACCTGGTCGACTCCGGAGCGGTCCGGGTCGAGGTCGAACGCGGCTTCGCCCTGGAACAGGCCGCTGAAGCGCACCGGCTGGGAGAGACCAACCGCACCCGCGGCAAGCTCGTGCTGGAGGTGGCGCAGTGACGGCGACGACCGCGCTCGTGGTCGGGGGCACCGGGGCCATGGGGGCCCGCGTCGTCCGCGCCCTCGCCGCACGGACCGGCGCCGTCGTGCGGGTGCTGACGCGGAACCCGTCCTCGGAGCGGGCCCGTGCCCTGGTCGAGAACACCCCCGGTGACGTCCGACCGGTCCGCGGTGACCTGGACGACGAGGGGTCCCTGAAGGCCGCTTTCCAAGGTGTCGACCAGGTCTTCTGCAATACCGACTTCTTCGCCACGGCCAGCCCTCAGCGGGAGTACGCACAGGGGCTGCGGGCCCTGCGAGCGGCGCGTCAGGCCGGGGTGGACCGGTTCGTCTGGTCTTCTCTGGACAACGCCGCCATCCTCACCGACGGGCGTATCCCGGTCCCCCACTACGACGCGAAGGCCGCTGTGGAGGCCCATATCGCGCTGCAGCGCTCCGAAGAGGCCATGCGGCAGGAGACCGACGGCTGGTACTCGCGGCACGTCGCCGTCCTGGTGACGGCACCGTACTTCGAGAACCTGTACGGCCTGGCGCCGCGGCGGACCCTGCTGCCCGATGGGCGTGAGGGCCTCATGTTCGCCCTGCCGCTCGGCCAGGCCGGTCGCTGGCCCCTGATCGCACTCGACGACATCGCCTTCTTCGCCCGCCACCAGCTCGACCACTGGGACGACTGGGGCGGCCGGACCCTGCGCATCGCCGCCGACGCCCTCACCGGTGACCAGATCGCGGCAGCGTTCGAGAAGGCGACCGGTGTGCCGAGCGCCTACCAGGCGGTGGACCTCGACGAGTTCAGCCGGTCTCTGCCGGGGATCGGCCACGACATGGCCGCGATGTTCGCCTTTTTCCGGGACCGCGACCTCCTCTCAAGGGACCGGGACCTGCGGGCCCTGCGCGCCCTGCACCCCGAACTCGCCACCTTCGGCGACTGGTTGACCACCACCGGATGGGACGGCACACCGGCAGCCGGCTAAAAACGATCGTGCTCGTGAGGAGGATTTTGATGCAGAACGTCACGCGGGCGCATTCCCTGCCCGCACCTTCGATCACCCGCTCCTCCGCCGCCGAACTCATCGTCTGGAATTCCTACGTGGCCGACCCCGAAGTCGCCCCTCTCGCCCATCACCCTCGGCTCATGGCCGTCGGCGGCGGCTCCCCGGTCATCGAGCATGGCGAGGTCATCGGCGGCCTGGGTGTCTCCGGCGGCAGCGCCGAGCAGGATCAGCAGACGGCGGAAGCGGGACTGCGAGCGCTGGGGTTCGAAGTCCCGGCCTGAGCCATGTGCGCGCCCGGTCGGCATCCACGCCGGTTGCGGCGTGCCTCGCCTTCCTGGCACCACCCGGGGCGCGCACCATGCCGGGTGCGCGCCCCGCTCCCCCCCGGCGTCCCGCGCCCGCGCATGCGTCAGTCCCTGGTAGACCCCGTCCGGAGTCAGCAGTGCCGCGGGTGTGCCTTCTTCCGCGACCCGTCCCTGTCGCAGCACCAGGATCCGGTCCGCCTGGCGGAGGGCGGACGGCCGGTGGGCGATGATCAGGAAGGTGCGCCCGCGCAGGAAAAGCCACAGCGGCGTCCAGCAGCGCGCCCTCGGAGTCGGCGTCGAGGTGTGAGGTGGCCTCGTCCAGCACGACGATGTCGGGTGCCCTGAGCAACAGCCGGGCGATCGCCAAGCCGTCGCACCAC
Organism: Streptomyces sp. NPDC041200; assembly: GCF_055591805.1. NCBI lineage: Bacteria > Bacillati > Actinomycetota > Actinomycetes > Kitasatosporales > Streptomycetaceae > Streptomyces > Streptomyces sp. NPDC041200. The sequence continues at coordinate 13,561 of NZ_JBVIZF010000045.1, forward strand.
GTCCCATACCTGGGCGAGGCGGCACGCCCCGACGATCTCCTCCTCGCGGGCGGAGCGCCGGGCCAGGAGCAGGTTCTGCCGCACCGTGGCATGGAGGAGGCAGGTGCCCTGCGTCACGACACCCACCGCGCGGCGCAGCGGCCGCAGCCCCGTCCGCCGTATGTCCTGCTCGCCGACCGCGATCCGGCCGGAGCCCGCGTCCCAGCACCGCGTCAACAGGCCCGCGTTCTTGGCGATGCCGGTCGCTGGCCGTCATGCGCTGGCCCGTGCCGTCGAGACGCTCGATCACCACAACGGCGCGTTCGCCACAGCGGTCGGCCTCGCGCCTCCGACCGCCATGTGACCGAGCCAGGCCGGGTGCGCTTATTCGTCGTCGTCTTCGTCGTCGTTTTCGTCGTCCACCCCGTCCTCGTCGTCATCGCTGCCTTCGCGTTCGTCCTCATCATCGGCCTGAGACGGGTCAGCGGAACTGCTGCTGGTCGACGGTTGAGGGGCGGTGGAGCCGGTCGGGGGAGACGATTCGTCCTCCTGACTCGGAGGGGCGGTGATCGAGACCTCTCCTCCTGAGGGCTGCTTCCTGCCAGAGGAGAAGGAGGCCGAGTCGATGATCGCCGACATGGCCAGGACACATCCGACGAGGACCAGAGCGGCACCGGCCGCGGTGAGGACCATCGTCTTGTGACTCCCCAAGCGGTCCCAGACGCTTACGTCGTCGTACCTCGTCTCAGGGGCGGGGGCATCGCGGCCGCGTGTGACAGCTTCGCCATCCTCCAAGGGGCGGTCCGGTAACGGAGACGACGGGTTTCGGGCTCCGGCATCGGATGACACATCTCCTCCTGGCAGCCGAGGTGACGACGCTGTTGGAGTCACAGGGAATGGGGCGCGACAGCAGGCCACCCTAGTTGCCATTGGTTCAGGGCAGAGCCAGCGTTGCTCCAGCGATTAGTTAAGGGAAGGCCAATATTCGGCTCGCATGGCCGCGGTCAGCGGCGGCGGGTGCAGATCCCGGCCGTGCGTCGTTGACGACCGAAGACCAAGGCTGGACACGCCGTAAATAGCACGAACAGCCATATTCGTAGACGATTGTCCTACAGTGACGCTATGCGCGGAATTCTGTTGGCCGGGGGTACCGGCTCGCGGCTGTGGCCGCTTACCCGTTCGGTATCGAAGCAACTGCTGCCGGTATTCGACAAACCCATGCTGTATTACCCGCTTTCCACGCTCGTGATGGCCGGAATTCGGGAGATTCTGATCATCACCACCCCCGAAGACCAGTACCAGTTCCGCCGGTTGCTCGGCGACGGTGCGCAACTGGGCCTACGGCTGGAATACGCGGTGCAGGACCGCCCGGCTGGCATTGCTCATGCCTTTCTGGTGGGGGCAGACTTCATCGGTGATGAGTCGGTCGCTCTGATTCTGGGTGACAACATCTTCCACGGCAGCGGCCTTGGCACACAGCTGGCCCAGCAGGGCGATCTGAAAGGCGGCAGAGTATTCGCCTACCAGGTCGCCAACCCCTCGGCCTACGGCGTCGTGGAATTCGACGAGCAGGGCCACGCGCTGTCCATCGAGGAGAAGCCGGCCCGGCCCAGGTCCCGATACGCCGTGCCCGGGCTGTACTTCTACGACAACCACGTCGTGGACATCGCGCGCGGTCTGCAGCCCAGCGCGAGGGGCGAATTGGAGATCACTGATCTCAACCGCATTCACCTGAACGCCGGGGCGCTGCGCGTCACCCAACTCGACCGGGGCACCGCGTGGCTCGACACCGGAACCTTCGCCTCCATGGTCCACGCTTCGGAATTCGTGCGAGTGATCGAAGAGCGCCAGGGCCTCAAGGTCGGCTGCATCGAAGAGGCGGTCTGGCGGGCCGGTCTGATCGACGACGACCAGCTCCGGGGCCTGGCCCAGCCGCTGCTCAAGAGCGGATACGGCCACTACCTTCTGGGGCTGCTGGAAAATTCCCGGCACACCGTCCTGCCCCAGCGCGGCAGCGGAACTACGCGATGGCAGGGAGCAAGCACGTGAAACCACTGCGCATCGAAGGGGCTTGGGTGGACACACCCAAGGTGTTCGCGGACAACCGCGGAAGGTTCCACGAGTGGTTCAAGAATGAGAGATTCCACGGTTCGGTCGGGCAGGGGTTCCAGCTGGAGCAGGCGAACTGCTCCCGCTCCCTTCGCGGCACTCTCCGCGGCATCCACTACGCGTCGGTTCCGCCTGGCCAAGCCAAGTACGTCACGTGTGTCAGCGGCGCCATTCTCGACGTGGTGGTCGACATCCGCACTGGTTCCCCGACCTTCGGTGCCTGGGAGGCGGTGCGGCTCGATGACACGACGCACCGCGGTGTCTACCTCTCGGAAGGGCTGGGCCACGCCTTCATGGCGCTGGACGACAACTCCACCATCGTCTACCTGTGTTCACAGGGCTACGCACCACAGCGGGAGCATGGCATCAACCCGCTCGATCCGACGTTGGCCATTGCGTGGCCTGAGGGCCTCACACCGCTCCTTTCCGGGAAGGACGCGGCGGCGCCCACGCTGGAAGAAGCCGAGCGGCGAGGAACGCTGCCTTCTTTTGAGGCTTGCCACGCGTATCGCAGAAGTCTCACTGCAGCGCGTGAGGTGAACGGCCTTCGTCAGCGGGCCAGCGCGATCGATTGTGGTTCTTGTGGTTGATGCCTCAACAATTTCGCGGCGACAGACGAAACTTTGCGCGTCTTCAAGGATGTAGCGGCCGTATGGGTGAATTTTAGTATGACACGAGCATAGGCAGAATCTTCCGACGGTGAAGAGTGAAAGATGGCTCCGTCCGTGGCCACGGACGCCGCAGGCACAGCTTGCGGTGTCGTCACTCCCAACTTCGTGAGGAAGGTAACAGTGAGCCGTACAACTAGGCGGGCTTCTCGTTTGAAGTCCGCCACGATGGTTTCGGCAGGCGCGGTTGCCGTCATGCTGAACATGGCTTCGAGTACGACAGCCATCGCTGACGCGATCCAACGTTCCGGTGGGGAGAGCAGCGTGGAGCTGCCCGGCCCGAACGGCGCCATGCGTTCTTTCACCCATCACAATCACGACCACGACTATGGTCGCGACAACGATTATGGCCATGGTCATGGCCACGACCATGGCAAGGGCCGACAGGGCCCGCAGGGTCCCCAGGGGTTCCAAGGTGCGCAGGGTAACCAGGGTTTCCAGGGCACGCAGGGCACGCAGGGTAACCAGGGTTTCCAGGGCACGCAGGGCACGCAGGGTAACCAGGGTTTCCAGGGCACGCAGGGCACCCAGGGCAACCAGGGATTCCAGGGCGAACAGGGTTTCCAGGGCAACCAGGGATTCCAGGGCGAACAGGGTTTCCAGGGCAACCAAGGGTTCCAGGGCAACCAGGGATTCCAAGGCGAACAGGGCACCCAGGGCAACCAGGGATTCCAGGGCGAACAGGGTTTCCAGGGCACGCAGGGTAACCAGGGTTTCCAGGGCGAACAGGGTTTCCAGGGCAACCAGGGATTCCAGGGCGAACAGGGTTTCCAGGGCAACCAAGGGTTCCAGGGCAACCAGGGATTCCAAGGCGAACAGGGTTTCCAGGGCAACCAAGGGTTCCAGGGCAACCAGGGATTCCAGGGGGGTACTGTAACCTCGTCGAACTTCTCCGTTGTCCTAGGTCCCCTGGCCACGACGTCGACGGCCACCTGCCCGGGAGCCACCGATGTCGCCACCGGTGGTGGGTTCCAAGCGGGAAGCCAGGGACAGACCATCCACAGCAATTTCGCAGTTGGTAACCCTGCCACAGGGTGGCAGGCCGCAACCGTCAACGCAGCCGGTGTCCAGGCCTACGTGGTCTGCTACACGCCGTAACCCCCGCTGAACGCGGCACGGTACCAGCCTCCTTCACCTGGTCTTGAGCGCGGTGCCCGAGAGCTTCGGCTTCCCGGGTACCGCCGCCGTTCCACCCGGGCTGAAGGCATGGCCGTACCTCGGGTCAAATGGACAACATTCCGCCCTGCATTCCGGGCCGCACGACACCTCGGAGAACCATGCGCATCCTCGTGACAGGCGGTGCTGGATTCATCGGGTCCGAATACATCCGCCAACGGCTGAACTCGGACCCGATGGCACGGATCACCGTCCTCGACAAACTCACCTATTCGGGTGTCGAAGCCAATCTGGCGCCAGTCGCGGACCACCCCGGCTACCGCTTCGTCCGGGGCGACATCTGCGACCGTGACGTGGTCGACCACGTGATGGCGGGCCAGGACGCGGTGGTGCATTTCGCCGCAGAGTCGCACGTCGACCGGTCGATCGAGGGGGCCGGTCCGTTCGTCCGCACCAATGTGATGGGCACGCAGGTGCTCCTCGACGCGGCCGATCGGCACCGCGTCGGCCGCTTCGTCCACGTGTCGACCGACGAGGTGTACGGCTCGATCAGCGAAGGCTCCTGGACCGAAGACTGTCCACCGGCGCCGAACTCCCCGTACTCGGCCTCCAAGGCCGGCTCCGATCTGCTGGCCCTCGCCTACCACCGCACCCACGGCCTGGACGTCGTCGTCACCCGGTGCTCCAACAACTACGGGCCGTACCAGTTCCCCGAGAAACTCATCCCGCTCTTCATCACCAACCTGCTCGAGGGGAAGGCGGTCGCCCTGTACGGAGACGGCCGCAACGTCCGCGACTGGGTGCACGTCTCCGACCACTGCCGAGGCATCGACCTCGTCCTGCGCGGCGGCACGGCCGGGGAGATCTACCACATCGGCGGCGGGACCGAGCTGAGCAATCACAAGCTCACCGGGATGCTCCTGGACGCGGTCGACGCGGACTGGGACAGGGTTACGTACGTGGAAGACCGTAAGGGCCACGACCTGCGCTACTCGCTCGACGACAGCAAGATCCGCGAATGTCTCGGCTACGCCCCGCAGATGGACTTCGCGGAGGGGCTGGCCGCCACCGTCGCCTGGTACCGCGAACACCGCGCCTGGTGGAAGCCGCTGAAGGCGCGGGTCGAGCCGCGATGACCACGCGCTGGCTGGTGACCGGCGCACGCGGGCTGCTCGGCCGGGACATGCTGGCCGAACTCGCCGCCGATCCGGACGCCATGGTGACGGGAACGAGCCGTGACCAGTTCGACATCACCGACCAAGCCGCCGCCCATGTGGCCGTCGCCGGTCACCACGTGGTGGTCAACTGTGCCGCCTGGACGGACGTCGACGGAGCCGAGCAGGCCGAGGCCGAGGCCGCGGCGGTGAACGCCACAGGTGTCCGCCACCTCGCACGCGCCTGCGCGGCGAGCGGCGCCGTCCTGCTGCACATCTCCACCGACTACGTGTTCCCGGGCGTCGCCGACCGGCCGTACCCCGAAGACGCACCGACCCGGCCCGTCAACGCGTACGGGCGAAGCAAACTGGCCGGAGAGCGGGCGGTTGCCGAACTGATGCCGCATACCGGCTACATTGTGCGCACCGCCTGGCTCTACGGTGGCCATGGCCGCAACTTCGTGGCCACCATGCTCGAACTCGCCACCCGGCGCACGACTCTGGACGTGGTGGCCGACCAGCACGGCCAGCCCACCTGGTCCCGTGCGCTTGCCCGGCAGCTGGCCCTCCTCGGCCGCGCCGCCCTGGCCGAGCGGGCTCCCGCGGGCGTCTACCACGGCACGGCGACGGGACACACCACCTGGTACGGCCTGGCATGTGAGACCTTCCGCCTCAGCGGCCTCGATCCCGCGCGGATCCGCCCGGTCGACTCGGAAGCGTTCCCGCGCCCGGCCGCCCGCCCGGTGTTCGGCGTACTCGGACACGCCAACTGGGCCCGCTCCGGCCTCGCACCCCTCCCACGGTGGGACGAGCAACTGGCCACGGCCCTTGGCACGCCCCCCTTCGACGCTCTGGCCGACGCGGCGCGGATGAGCGGCGGACGCCTGCCGATCTGAACGAATCGGAAGACCCCCGTGGGACTGGCAGTCCCACGGGGGTCTTCCGATTCTCCGGGCTCTACACCAGCAGCGGACCGCCACACCGCTCGGCGCCCTCCTTCATCGTGATCAGGTTGGCGACCACGTAGGAGATGTTGTTCTGCGAGTGCCATTCGGTCGGGTAGTAGGTGACCAACCGCGACCGCTGAAACCTGGCCTCGATCTCGGGCACGAACGCGCGGTACTGGTTGTCCGTGTAATACCAGAACGAGTTCTCGTTGTAGAAGGCGACGTGTGTCGGGTCCTGGTACGCGCCGCGGCCGTCGGAGCTGGGCGTCATGGTGAGGAGCATGCCCCCGGGGGCCAGCAGCCGGTACAGCTCGTTGATCAGCGGCACCTTCGCAGGCACGTGCTCGAGGAAGTCCACCGCCCGCATCAGGCCGACGGAGCTGTCGGGCAGGTCCAGCTTCCCCGGCAGGGTCGCGACGATGTCGACGCCCTCCCCCGGGAACTGGTCCACGCCCAGATAGCCGGGTGGCTTCCGGTGGGCCGCGCCGAGGTCCAGCGCGAGCAGTCCGCGCCGCTGGGTCCAGGCGAGGGCGTTGGCCTCGATGTACTTGTCGTAGAGGGCGACCGTCTCCCGCTGGATGTGTGCGTTGATCTCCGGGTCGCGCTGGGTGTTCGCGGGATGCATCCGCTGGAGGTACAGGCAGCGGGAGATGTGGTGGAAGTCGCCGACGTGGAACAGACGGCACATCAGGTCCTGGTCGTCCAGGACCGTACGCGTGGCGTCGTATCCACCGGCCTTCTCGTAGCTTTCCCTGCGGAAAGCGCGCACGTGGTTGGGCGCGTACCAGATGTAGGCGACGTTGTGCGGCGTCGGCGGCATGGTGATGGCCTGGAGCAGCTTGCGCCCGTCGACATCCACCTCCTCGTACTGCCAGCCGTGCGTCTCGTTGAAACGGGAGTCGTCCCTCTTCCCGTCCTCCGTGATGTGCGCGGTGTTGCTGTGGACGAAGACGGCCTCGGGGTGTGCGTCGAACGCCTCGCCCAGCTCCGCCAGGCACGTCTTCGCCAGGAGATCGTCATGGTCGAGTTCCACGAGGATCTCGCCGCGCGCCAGTTCGCAGGCCCTGCGCTTCGCCGCGCCGACGCCATGCACGTCGTCCGCGATCTCCACACGCACGCGCTCGTCGGGGCGCTCCGGTCGCCACCGGGCGCCGTTGTTGAGCAGGACGATCCACTCCCAGTCCGGGCACGTCTGTGCCTGCAGGGTCGCCAGGCACTCATCGAGAAAACGGGGCCGGTGGCTGGGGGTGAAGACGGAGAATCTCGGTGTTGCAGTCGATGTCATCTGGTGGCACCTGCTCAGTTCGATGTCGGTGTGCGGCTTACGGCATCCTGGAACGATTCCGGTACCTCGGAATGGAGCGCTGGGTCGGCCGCGACGGCACGCCGGAACTCGTCCTTGGCATCCGAATCGCGATCCCGCTCGGCAAAAATCTGGCCGAGTTGCAGATGGGCCGTCGCGGCCTGAGGAGTCGCGGCGATAGCCCGCTTCAGAAGTTCGATGGCCCGGTCGGAATCACGCGACTTCCACAGGAGAGCCTCGTTGAAGAGCGCGGACGCGTACTTCGGATCGATGTCCAGCGCCTTGTCATAGGCTTCACGGGCGTCGGCTGCCTTGCCCTGCTGCTGCGCGAGGACGCCAAGGTTGTACCAGGCGATTTTGTTGCGCGGATCCAGTGTCAGGACGCGCCGGTAGGTACGGGCCGCCCCAACGGAATCATGCTGTTGCTCCTGCATAAGGGCGGTCTGCATGAGTACGTGCGCCTTTTGGGACTTCGGGATAGCCGATGCCGACGCCGACGCTGACGCCGGCGCTGACGCGCCCCCGGATTTCTGCGGCGCGGCCGAATGGGACTGAATCACCCATACAGCCACCGCAGCGGCAACCGTCGCCGTCACGGCGAGCTTTACCCACAATGTCCTACGTTTCACTTTGTCACATCTCGTGGAATGATGAGGGACGGTGGACGTGCCAGATCTCAGGTGATCGAAACCGAAAGCCGTCGTGAAAGCAGCGGTAATCGGAGTGCGAATCGCCCTACTGCCCGCCGAGATTACAAGGCTGCCCTGATGATGCCGACCATTCGGCAGTCAATCCAGGATGCAGACCACCCGAATGTACGCAAAGATGTGCGGTTGGCCCGCAGCCTGGTGTGGGGCGGGTCTGGCCACGGCTGGTGTGTTTTTCCACCGCCAGCCACGAGTGGATGTCGAGAGGGCGGCCACCCGCAGGCATCAGCGGGGCCGCACCACGGCGGAGGGGCCCGCGCCTGCCCGGACGGGCGGGGTCAGGGCTCCCGCTCCGCTCGGACCGGGGCGCGGTGACCGCCATCCGGAGCGTCCGTCATCTGATCCTGGCGGGCGTCAGGCGACGCTGCTCCGCAGGGCTTCGACCTCGGCGTCCAGAGCCGCTTCGCGGGCGACGATCTCGCTGACCGACGTGAGCGCTTCGTCGGCACGGCGCGGCGGAATGACGATGACGCCGTCCCCGTCGGCGGCGATGATGTCGCCGGGGTTCACCACCACGCCGCCGATGGCGACCGGTTCGCCGATCATGCCCGGTCCGTTCTTGAAGGGGCCGGCGGGAGTGAGTCCGCGGGCGAAGACCGGGATGCCGAGTTCTTCGATGATCGCCGCGTCGCGGACGTACCCGTCGATGATCGCGCCCGAGGCACCGTAGGCGGCGAACCGCTGGGCGAGGTTGTCGCCGATGATGGCGCGGCCGTTGTAGCCGAAGGCGTTGATGACGAGGATGTCGCCGGGGCGGATGTGCTCGAGTGCCGCGATCACGGCCTTGTTGTCGCCCGCGACGGTGAGGACCGGGAGCGCTGTGCCAACTGCCTTGGCCCCGTTCCAGATGGGGGCGATGCCCCCGTCGACGATGTTCAGCCGGTCGAGGGCGTCGCCGAGGTTGGCCACGGAGTGCGTCCGGAACTGATCGAGCACATGCCCGTCGACGCGTTCCCACGCCGTGTTCACGCGCACGTTGTCCTGAGTCATCGCGGGCTCCTCCTGGTGGTGGGGTGTGGGTGGGAAGGCGGAGTGGATGGGGGCGGTCGACGACGCGCGTGCCGTGCGAAGCCCCGGGGTGCGATGCCGGGATCCTCATCCCGCCCATCTAAAAAATGCGAAAGATTTCGCGTTTCGCGGGAGTCAGTGTGCATCCATCCGGGTCGCGAGACAAGGGCTGGCGTGCGAGGCGGGGCGTCGCCCGCGTGTCGCGGCGACGGTGAGGCGTGATCCGAGACCGGCCAGGTGGCGGCGGGGGAACCCTGGCGATCCAGGATGGAAGCGCGATCGAAGCGCGAGGTTGACGCCGGGCGGCGCACACCCTTGACCGCTCCGAGAATGCGAATCTATTCTCATTCGCGATTCAAGTCGCACCTTTGATGTCGGCGCTGCTCTGCGGCCCCGCACCGTGACGTCCCCTCCCGTCCTCATCCCGGCCCCCCCACCCCGAGACGCCCGTCGCCACGTTCCCCGCACAGACCGGAACGGGGCAGCGCACCTCGGCGCAGGAGCGACTGCCGGCAGTCACCACGCTCAGCGCATGATTCTCAGGACGCCGTTCCGGAGTCCGCGACACCGAAAGTGAACGCGCATGACAACGTCAGATCGGCTTGACAGAACATCGGACCGTCGCGCGGTGGCGCCGGAGCCGTCCGGCGCTACCGCGGCCGCCGTCGCCTCAGAAGGCGGCAAGGTCGTCCGCAAGGCCACCGTTGCCGGCGCGATCGGCTCCTTCGTCGAGTGGTACGACTACGGCATCTACGGCCTGCTCGTCACCTATCTCGCGATCAACATCATGGGGGAGGCCGAAGCCGGAAACCTCTTCCTCACCAACATCGGGTTCCTGGTCAGCTTCGTCGCCCGCCCCTTCGGCAGCGTCATCTGCGGATACCTCGGGGACAAGATCGGGCGGAAGAGCCTCCTGGCCACCCTCCTGGTGCTGATCTCCGCCGCGACCGCGGCCATCGGTCTCATCCCGTCCTCCACCGTCATCGGTGTCGCCGCACCTGCCCTTCTGGTCCTCCTCCGGGTACTCCAGGGCTTCTCGGCGGGCGGGGAGGTGGCCGGCGCCATGTCCTTCGTCGGCGAGTACGCCCCGGACGCACGCCGCAACTACATGATGAGCTTCATCGCCGTGGGCTCGTTCATCGCCCTGATGTTCGGCAGCGCCTTCTCCGCCATCCTCATTACGACGCTCGGCGAGGACACCATGACCTCCTGGGCCTGGCGGGTTCCGTTCCTCCTCGCCGTCCCGCTCGGCTACGTCGGTTTCTACATCCGCAGCCGGCTGGAGGAGACCCCGCACTTCAAAGTGCTGCGTGAGCAGAACACCGTCGCGCGCAACCCGCTGAGGGCGGCTCTGACGTCCCCGCGCCATCTGAAGGCGATCGCGCTCACGATCTTCCTCCCGGCGCTCAACGGCCCCGGCTACTACCTGCTGTTCGTCTATATGCCTACCTACTTGAAGACCTCGCTCGGCGAGCACAGCTTCTCGATGCTGCGGGCACTCACCGTCACGGCGTTCAGCCTGGTCGCCATCGCGATCTGTATCCCGCTCATGGCACGCCTGTCGGACAGGATCGGCCGTAAACCCGTCCTCACCCTCTCCGCCGTCGCGATGGCCGTCGTCTCGTACCCGATGTTCCGGCTCATCACCACGGGGGAGTTCGGGCTGGCCTGCGTCGGCACCGTCGTTCTCGCGGTCGCCTTCTCGGGCCACGCCGCCGTCGTCCACACCGTCCTCGCCGAGATGTTCCCGACCACCGTGCGCTACTCCGCCTACAGCATCGGATTCAGCATCTCCACGATCATCTTCGGGGGCAGTGCCCCGCTCCTGATGACCGAGCTGATCGAGTCGACCGGCTCCAACCTGATCCCGGCCTTCGCCTCCATCATCACCGCCCTGATCACCCTGGTGACCCTCGCCTTCGTGCGAGAGACCAAGGGCCAGCCCCTCGCGTCCAGCTGAAACACCCCCGGGAGACACCATGGGAATCAACTCCGTAGCCGTCGTCGCCGACCTCGGTGAGAGTTTCGGCAACTACACGATCGGCGACGACAGCGCTCTGCTCGGCCTCGTCACCTCCTCGAACATCGCCTGCGGCTTCCACGCCGGCGACCCGCGCATCATGGACCGGACGGTCGCCGACTGCGTCGAGCGCGGCATCGAACTCGGCGCCCACCCCGGATACCCCGACCTCGTCGGCTTCGGCCGCCGGCTCATCGAGGCGACCGAGGACGAGATCCGCACCGACGTCCTCTACCAGCTCGGCGCACTCGACGCCTTCGCGGGGGTGCACGGCGGCACGATCAGCCATGTGGCTCCGCACGGCCGGATGGGGTCGATCGCGCAGACCGACGCCAAGCACGCCCGGGCCATCACGGACGCGATCGCCGCGTACAACACCGACTACGTCGTCATCTGTCAGCGCGGTCTGCTCGCCGAGGAATCGCGCAAGCGCGGCCTGGAGGTCGGCTACGTGTTCCTGGCCGACCGGGGATACGGCGACGACGGCATGCCCGTCTCCCGCTCCCACGAGGGCGGCCTGATTTACGACCCCGAGCTGATCGGCGAGCGCTCGGTCCAGGTCGTGCGGGAGGGCACCGTACGCTCGGTCAACGGCAACGTGGTCCCGCTCGGACACGACGCCGACGTCCTGCTCCTGCACGGTGACCACCCCTCCGTGCTCGAGAACGGCACCGCGCTGCGGGCCGCGCTCGGCGCGGCGGATGTCCGGGTCGCCGGTCTGCGGGAGGTTCTGGCGGAGAAGGCGGAGGTCGCGCTCGCCCGATGAGGGCCGGGCCCACGAGGCGATGACCACAGCACAGTACGGTGCCATCACCGTCGAGCCCTTCGGCGACTCGGCGGTGATGGTGACCATCCCCCATGCCGACCAGGCCATCCGCAAGTCCGGGATCGCCGCCTTCCGCGACCGGTTCCTGGCCCACCGCCCCCATGGCGTGCTGGACGTCGTCTCCGGTCTGGAGTCCCTGCTCATCGAGTTCGACCCGCTGCGGACCGCGCTCCAGCACGTGGAGTACGCGGCCCGGCTGGTGGCGGGATGGGCCCCGGCGCCGTCGGACGGGCCGGGCCACCTGCGTGCGGTCCGGAAGTTCGCCATTCCCGTCGTCTTCGATGAGGAAACCGGCCCCGATCTGGCGTCTGTCGCCGACGACATGGGCCTGGCTCCGGGTGAGGTCGTCGAGGCGATCGCGGAGTCCAGCTTCACGATCGCCCTCCTGGGCGCGGCGATGGCCCCGATGATGGACGGGCTCAAGGTGCCCAGGCCGGTGCGCCGGCTGGCCGAGCCCCGGACCGATGTCGCTCCCGGAGCGGTCATGATCGCTGGTACTCACGCGATCATCCAGCCGTTTCCCGGCCCGACCGGCTGGCGTGTGGTGGGGCGTACCCCGCGCACCATCGTCGATATCTCCCGGCCGGACCCCGTCTCGTTCGGCACCGGCGACCTCGTGCGCTTCGTCCCCGTCACACGGGACGAGGCCGCGGTCCTGGGGGCCGGGTTTCTGCTGCCGGTGGGGGAGTGCCGATGAAGACCGTGGCGCTTGAGATCACCAGCACAGGATGGATCACGACGTTCCAGGACCTCGGCCGTCGCGACACGGAACGGCGCGGTGTCCCCACCGGCGGCGCGGCCGACCAGCACTCGGCGGCCGTCGCGAACCTCCTGGTGGGCAATCCCCGCGGCGCGACCCTGATCGAGAATCTCGGCGGCGAGCTGGCGCTCGTGCCCGACACGGACGTCCTGCTCGCCGTGACCGGCGCTCCCGCCCGGGTCACCGTGGGCGGCGGGCCCGTCGAGAGCTGGTCTCCGCTGGTGGTACCGGCGGGCCACGAGGTACGAGTACACGGGGACATGAGCCGGGGGACCCGTACCTATCTGGCCGTGAACGGGGTGCTGAACGCGCAGACCCTGCTGGGCAGCGCCGCCCCGGACGCCCGGATGGGGTTCGGGCAGGTTGTCGCCCTGGGCTCGCGTGTCCTCCTGGACACGGAATTCCGCGGGTTCAGCCGTCGGCTGTTCGCAGCGCCGTTGTTCCGGCTTCCCGTTCCGGTCCCGCACTTCGACGCCGGGCCCTGGGCCATCGATGTCGTCCCCAGCCATGGAATCCACACGATCGCCGGTATCCGTGAGGTGATCGAGGAGGCGGCCTACGTCGTCACCAACCGCTCCAACCACGTCGGGCTGCGGCTCGACGGGCCGGTGCTCCACCCCGAGACCGACACCGAGATCGTGTCGCACGGGGTGCCCGTCGGAGCACTGCAGATCCCGCACGCGGACGAGCTGATCGTGCTCGGCCGCTACCGGAGCCTGACCGCGGGCTATCCGGTCGTCGGCGTCGCCTCGCGGGCGTCCCTGTCCTTGCTCGGGCAGGCCGGTCCGGGGCGGGAGCTGCGGTTCCGCTGGACCGACCGCGAGAGTTCGCTGCGCCGGTTCGCGCGGCGCGAGGCGGAGGTGCGCGCACTCGGACACGCGGTCACGGAGGCGTTCGGTGCTCTTGGCTTCACGGCACCCTTGTCTCAGTCTAGATGAGAACGTATTCTCATTTGAAAGGTCCATCTCATATCAGTCATGGAGGAGGAACGATGGCGACGTCGGCCAGCAGGACCGCGCTCATCACCGGAGCCGGCAGTGGGATGGGCCTTGAGACAGCGCGGCTGCTCGCCCGGGACGGCATGACGGTCGTGCTGGTCGGCCGCAGGCAGGAGGTGCTCGACGATGCGGCGGCCATGATCCGCGCTGAGGGCCGCGCCGCCCTGGCTATCGCCGCGGACGTCACGCGCGCGGACGACGTCACACGAGTCCTCGACCGTGTCCACTCCGACCTCGGACCGGTCGACGTCCTGGTCAACAACGCGGGCAGTGCCTCGTCGGTCCTCAACCCGCAATGGCTACCGCACGATGAGTGGCGCCAGGTCCTGGACGTGAACCTCACCGCGGTCTTCCAGATCACCCAGGCCGTGCTCCCCGACATGCTCGGCCGCGGCACCGGGACCATCGTCACCGTCTCCTCGCTCGCCGCCGTAAACCCCAACCTGCTCGGCGGCGCAGCCTACGGCGCGGCCAAAGCCGGGGTCCGCAACTTCATGACGTTCCTGCACAACACCTTCCGCAACCAGGGGCTGCGGGCGATCACCGTGCTGCCGGGTGAAGCGGACACCCCCATCCTCGACAACCGCGCCCGGCCCCCAGCGCCCGAGGAGCGCGCCAACATGGTGCGGCCCGAGGACGTGGCCGAGGCCATCCGCCTCGCTGTCACCCTTCCCCAGCGCGTCGTCCTCCAGGAGATCGTCGTCGCCCCTACTCGCCAGCGCGACACCTCCGCCGACCTCGAGATCAGCCGCTGGGCGGGCGCCCCCGCCGACGCCGCACCGCAGGCCTGACCACCCCGCCACCAGGAGGAGCGCAATGCCGCCCACCATCACCACGCAGCCGCCCCTGTACGACACCGCCGACGCCGTCGCCCGCATCGCGGCCGCCTCCCGCCGGACGCAGCAACCGCAGTCGAAGGGCGACCTCGTCTCCCTCGCCATGGGCGAACCCGACTTCGACACACCCGCGGTGGTGACCGAGGCGGCCCACGCCTCGCTGCGCGCCGGACGCACCCACTACTCCCCGCTGCTCGGCGAACCGGCCCTGCGCGAGGCGCTCGCCGAAAAGCTCACCGGCATCGCCGGGGCCCCGGCCGCCGCCTCCGACATCCTGATCACCCAGGGCGGAACCGCCGGGCTCGCCGCGTCGATCCTCGGCACCGTCAACCCTGGTGACAGGGTGGTCATCCCCGACCCCACCTACTCCCTCTACGCGGATCTGGTCAGCATGGCCGGGGGTACGGTCGCGCCCGTCCCCCTCGCGCCGGACCTGCACTGGGACCTCGACCGACTCGCCGACGCCCTCACCGGCGCCAAGCTCTTCGTCTTCTGCAATCCCGGCAACCCGACCGGAATCGTGCACAGCCGCGACGAACTCGACGCGCTCGCCGAGTTGCTCGACGGCACCTCCACGATCGTCATCTCCGACGAGGCGTACTCCGACCTCGACTACACCGGCCGGCCTTTCACCTCGACGATCTCGATCGACGGCCTGCGCGACCGTACCGTCTACTGCCAGACCTTCTCCAAGAGCTACGCGATGACCGGTTGGCGCGTCGGCTACCTGTGGGGGCCGTCGCCGCTCATTCAGGCGTCCGCCCGCATCCACAACACGTTCAACGGCTCGGTGAACACCGTCGTCCAGGATGCCGCGCTCGCCGCGGTACAGAGCTGCGACGAGGACATCGCCCGCATGCGCGCCGCGTACGAGCGGCGCGGCGAGATCATGCGCACGGAACTGGCCGCCGTCCCCGGCCTCACCCTCAGCGCTCCGGAAGGAGCCTTCTACCAATTCCCCCGCTACGACCTCGACATGCCCTCGGTGGAGGTCGTAGCGGCGCTGCGCACGCACGGTGTCGCCCTCCGGCCCGGAAGCGAGTTCGGGGCCCGGGGTGAGGGGCACCTGCGGCTGTCGTACGCGGCCGGCCCGGAAGCCATCACCGAGGGCGTCCGGCGGCTGGCCCGTGGCCTCTCGGCTCTTCGATGAGCGCCGTCCCGCACGCGACGGGGGGCCGGCCGATGCGCAGTGACACCGAACGCAACCGCAGGTACCTCATCAAGGCTGCCGCGCGGCTGTTCGAGAACTCGCCGACACCGGTCAGCCTGGCCGAGATCGCCAAGCACGCCGAGGTGTCCACCGCGACGGCCTACCGCCACTTTTCCTCCGTCGAGGAGATCCTGCACGCCTTCCGCGCCGAAGTGGGCTGCGAACTGCGTGACTTCAGCGCACGGCAGACCACGCGGGGCATGGTGAAACTCGAGGCGGTATCGCGCTGCTGGGTTTCCCTCGTACTCGAACACGGCGGAGCGATGGCGCAGATGCGTTCGCACCGTGGCTACCTGGAGCGGCTGCGCGAAAACACCGGCTACCTCGCCCCACAGGCCGAGGCGCTCGCCGGACCCCTGCGGCAGACCACCGAGGAACTCGGCCTGGGAGACCTCGGGGATGAGGCCCTGTACCTGTGGAACGCGTTGTTCGATCCACGCGACATCCTCGACCTCATCAAGAGCGGACGGACCGAGGAGGAGGCGGCCACCCGCCTGGTGGCCGCCCTGCGCGGAGCCCTGACCGGCTGGTCCGCGACAAAGCCGTCATGGGGTGAGTGACAGACGCCCGCGTCGGCGCACACGCCCTGCCACGCGCTGGGCGGGTAACCCTGTCCCCGATCCTCCCTCGCTTCCCAGGCATGGGTGCACTACCCCCATGCTGCGTGGAGGGGCCGTCGAGCTGCGCCAGGCTCTGCTCGACGGCCGTCGTTTCGAAGGGGACCCTGTCGTCTGCCGTGCTGGTCGGCGCGACGCATGTGCAGAGGATTGCTAGGGCTGTTCGCGGGTTTGTGACCAGGGGGGTGGTGGCGTCGCATGGTGCTGGTCGGCAGGGATCGGAGGGCTGCCCCAGTCCAGGACGTGGAGGCCTGTGCTGTGGATGAGGCCGGCGTCGAGTTGGAGGAGCTGGATGGGGGAGTGCCCGTGTCTGCGCAGCCACCTGAGGCGGCGTTGCTGTTCGGCTTGGCTCAGTGTGTGCCAGTGGTCGTAGTGGACGCCAGGGGCAGCGCCGGGGTTCTCGCGGGCCCAGGCGCGCACGAGGGTGGTTTCGTCTGGTGCGCCGTGCAGGGTGATCAGGGCCCAGGCGGTGTTGTACGTCAGCGTCGGCCCGTGTCGGGCCATGAGGCGGCGGGCGCGCAGCTGACGCACCGGGGCCAGGAGCCAGCGGGCGGTGCGGAAATTCATGCCGGTGTGCTCCCGGGATCGTGAGGGCGGTGCCGGAGGGCGGCGTCGGTGGTCAGGTGGTGATGGCCGAGGACCGTGAGAGTCTGGACGAGGGCCTGGACGAAGACCTCGCGCTGCTGCGGGGTGTGCAGGGTGGTGACGAGGTCGTCGGTGAAACGCCGGATGTCACCGCGCAGATCGTCGTCCTGCGCCGCCTGCGGCGCGGGCAGCCCGTTCAGCGCCTGGGCAAGGCCATCGAGGTCGTTGAAGCGGTCGGGGAACTGGGCCATCCACCACACACGGCGTAGGTCCGGGTCGGCGAGCACCCGCTGCAGCTGGGCCAGGCGGTGCAGCACCTCGCCGTGTTCGAGGTCTGCTGCCTGCTGCCGGCGGTCATGTTCCTCGGCCAGGGCGCGGTCCGCTGCCGCGACGCTCAGCTCGGCCATGCCGCTGACCTCCAGCCCGGGCATGGGGCAACCGCGTTGTGTCAGGGATGAGTTGATGGCGTCGTGGGCTGCCGCGAGATCCAGAACGGAGTGCCGGCACAGGATCCCTGCGGCCTGCCGGCGCAGGTGCTCACGCGCCGGCAGCGCCAGGTCGCCCTGGCCCGTGTCACCGGGATGCGTCCACTGCCAGCTCCCAGTGACGCGGACGGTGAAGCGCACGCTGCTGATGCGACTGGCCATCCGCTCGTCGCTCAGCACGAGCGGATGAGCCGTGCCCGCGCCTGCCGCATCTGCTGCGAGCTGGGCCGGTCTGCTGCGCCGGCGCAGCAGACTCACGCCGTCACGGCGGCGCCGTCACCGCCGGACCGCGCCATGGCGCTGGGGCTGGCAGGGGAGGCCACCTCGGAGATCAGCTGGGCGAACAGCTGTGCGCGCCGGGCTCGTCCCAGGTCGGAGCTGTCGGGCGAGCCCACCAGCAGGCCGGAGGGGCCTTCCTGGCCCAGACAGCCGCGCAGCACCTGCGCCGCCAGGGGCAGGACCTGGTCGTCCTGGAGCTTGGGCGAGTCTAGCCAGGCCGCCAGATGCTGGTACGCCGCCTGCGCTGCCGTGGGCTCGCGCAGGGCCGCGCGCCAGCCGCGGACGAACAGCTGACCGGCCAGCACATCGGGAGCGTCGACGGCCTCGCTGGTGCTCTCCTGGTTCGCGGGCAGCGGCAGGAGGATGTCGCTGGTGATGTCGGTCAGGGCCAGGAACGTGCCCGCTCCGGCCTTTCGAATGGTGCTGTCGCTGGATTCGGCCCATTCCACGATCTCCGACAGCACCAGGACGCGTTGCTCGGGAGTGCTCACCAGGGTGCGCACCGCGTCGGCGACGGCGTCCCGGGCTCGGTCGTCATCGCGTGAGGCCAGCAGCCGCAGCCGGGTCAGGGAGACCCGGGGATACCGCTGGCCCAGCTCGCCCGCGCAGACCGCGGCGACCGCGGTGATCAGCTGTTCGCTGGTTGTCTTCTGCTGGGCCCAGTCGTACAGCTGCTTACGTACGGCGATGCCGGCGACCGGATGGAGCGCCATGTTCTCCAAGATGTGGATGGCAAGCTGACGGTGCGCCACACGGTCGGTTTCGATCCACCGTCTGGCCACGGACAGCACGGTCGAGCCGCCGGGCAGCAACGACAGCGGCACCAGACAGTCGGCGATGCGCTGCAGATGACGAACGGCGATCTTGTTGGGTGCGCTGATCTGGGAGGCCCACTCCAGCAGCACGGGCCGCAGCTGAGGCCGCTGCCGCCACACATACTTCAGCGCGGCCCCGGACAGCCCACGTTGCTTCTCCTCCAGGGAGATGCCCTCGTCATCCGTGTACGAGGCGTCGATGGCCTTCAGCCGCTTGTCCAGGTCACGGCCGGACAGCGCACCGCCACGCGGCAGCTCACCACCGACCTGCGTGAACAGCTGGTCCGCGGCCCCCAGTACGACGGCGGCGGGAGCTCCATCCAGCAGGGCGGCCGCGATCAGCAGCGCGCGCTCCTGCAGGTCTCCCGGCGCGGAGTGCCGCTCGAACCAAGTTTCCAGATGCTTCTGCCAGTCGGTGAACTGCTTGCCGACTGCAGACTGGTCGTCCTCCTTGGCCTCGGCGATGAGCCGGGCCAGCCGGGCGCCGTCCGATGCCGGCGCCTCGGGGGCGAGCAGCTCGTTGAGCGAATCGTGCGTCAGCCAGTCCATCCGGCCGACAGCGAGGTGGCGCAGATGGGCCTCGGCGACCTTTGCGGCCGAGGGGCGCGTGAGGTGCACGGTCGGCACGGTAGCGAGGGCCTTGGGGTTCCAGCCGTTCGGATCGGTCAGGATGACCAGAACGGCGTCGGCGGCCTGTGCCTGCTTCTGGTAGTCGGCAAGTCCGGTGTAGAAGTCCTCCGACAGATCGCGGTAGTCCGTCATGTCCAGGATGCAGGCGCGCCCCTCGGCATGGGGGATCTGCTCGGTGCGCGGCTGGTCCCAGTCCAGGACCAGCCAGCTGATCTGCTTCCTGGGCACCCCCGCCTTGCGCAGCGCATGCAGTGCGGCGGTGCGCCGTCCCGTGCCGGCCTCCCCGCACAGCACCAGGACGTGACTGCCGTAGGGGCGGCTGAGCATACCGACGGCCTGCGCCACCTGGCCGGATCCCTGCGGCCCGGGGGGGTCGACGAACGCGTGTTCCGCGAGGTCCAGTTCGCCGTCGTCGACACTGGCGCTGCGCAGGTACTGCCAGCCCCGGACGTACTGGTGGTGGTGCTCTTCGTAGTCGCCGGCGACCTGCGTCACCTGGGCCTGTCCGGACGCTTCGATCTGCTGCTGCACCGCAGCGGTGCCCTCGGCGTCGGTCATGACTGCTCCTGGCTGGGGATGTAGTCGCGTCCGACCTGGATCAGCCGGGCCTTGCCGCTGGCCTTGCCCTTCTGGCGTACGGCGCCGCTGCTCTCGTTCGCGGTGGTGCCCTTTGTGCTGCGCTCAGCGGCCTGGCTGGGGCGGCCGTCGGGTACGGCGCCGCTGTCCTGCGTGAGGTAGGGGGCGAGTACCGAGGGGGCCAGCCCGGGGACGAAGAGCCAGCAGGTCTGCTCAAAGCCCGGCTTGCCCTCGACGCGGGCGGTGGCCCGGTAGAAATGTTGCTCCTTGAGAGCCGGCGTGCGGCCCGCGGCGACCGTGCGGCCGAAGACAGTGTCCGACACCACGGCAGCCAGCAGCACTCCGTGATCCACCGCGGCGGTCATGGCCCGGCGGGCCGCGTCGCTGTCGACCAGCCGGCAGGCGTCGTTGGCCGCGTCCCCCCGGTGCTCCGGCGGCGCCAGGGGACCGACGTGCACGCTGGCCCGCAGCCGGATCGTCGGTGCGCTGGCCAGCCGGGTCTGCTCGCGCCGCTCGAGTGCCTGACCGAGGTGGACGAGGAGAGGGTCGATCAGCCGTGCCACGTGCCGGGCCGGCAGCACGAAGATGGCACCGTCCCCACGGTCCTTGACGGCGCCCAGCAGCGTCGCGTCGCCGATCCCGCACTGAGCGAACACCGTCGTCAGCATGCTGTCCAGATCGGCCCGCGCGGGCGCCATCTTCGCCTCGGGAAGCTTGCTGTACTCCTTCATGTCGACGGTCAACAGAGCATGCTCAGGCGGCACATCGGTGACGTCGGACGGGACGAGAGAGGGCATGGGCAGCAGCCTTTCCATCGTGTGGGGGAAATCGGAGTGGGTGTGCTGCCTCATGCTGGACGCGCCCGGGCGACGGCGGTGCCCAGCGCTGGGCACCGCGCCGGTGCGGTCGGTCACGTCTGCGCGTGAGCGTGTGACTGGATCGATGTGATGTCGCGGATGATGAGTCCGCCGGCGGCCTCCGTGGCGAGCCATCCCTGCTCGCGCCACGGTTTCAAGGCCGTTCCCACGGCGTTGCGGGACGCGCCGATCAGCTGTGACAGCTCCAGCTGCGTCAGCCGCACGAGGCATTCGGCGCCGCCCGCCGAAGCGGCCTGGAGCAGCCTTCCGAGCGCCGAGGCCAGGCGCACGGCCACGGGCGAAGTGGCCATCTCGAGACGTACGGTCTCCGCTTCGCGTACCCGCGCGATGGCGTGACGCAGCAGCGCGGCCTGCAGATCGTGGCGGTCCATGAAGGCCAGGAAGTCAGGGGCAGGGATGATGTGCACCCGGCAGTCCTCCGCGGCGATGACCGACGCGGTGCGTGGCTGGTTGTCCAACACCGCTAGTTCGCCCAGCAGTTCACCTGCGCCGCGTACCGCCAGTAGCGTCCGTTCGCCATGCGATCCGGTGAGCGTGATCAAGGTTGATCCGGAGACCAGCAGGATGACGTGGGTGCCCGGATCCCCCTGCCGTAACAGCACGCTCCTGGCCGGGCGCACACGGACCGGAGCCAGCTGACACAACTGCGACCAAAGATCATCACCGATGACCGAGACATGCGGCTGATACATACACCCCCCGAATGTGGTACCCGTCACGCCACGATGTTCTCAAGCAGTGATGTATACGCTCAATAAGCCAATTCCGGCCATGCCTAAGGCAGTTGCCGTGAGGTCGACCGCCCACTTCACTGCACGGAACTTCCGCTGCGCCAGGCCGGAGTACAACGCCAGCCGCTCCGCCTCTGCCCACGCGCGCTCACCGGGGTTCATCACTGCGAACGCTGCCAAGGCATTCCCAGGCCCATCCTCTTCTCGAACAGCACCTGCGAAAATCCGGAGCTCACCGCCGCGTGGTACGACTGGGCGGATCGCAGACAAGGCCGTGAGGAGCGCCGCTCCCAGGAGGACCGCGGCACCCGCCAGAACAGTCACCGCCAGCCAACCAGACCTCGACACACTCGACAGCGCAGCGGCATCCACCGCCAGCAGGCCGCCGGCCACGCCACACAACGTCGTTGCCTTCGTATCTGCCCGCTGCACTTCCACGAACATCCCCGCCGCTGCATCCCCGAGCTGCCCACAACCCGGGCAGTCGGCCGGAGTGAAGTCCTCACCGGTATCAGGCACGTCGTCCTCCTACGGGTCCTCGGTTCTGCGCCGCCGTATTCGTGTTCCTCACCGTGCAGGAACCACATCAACTACAGGACCCATCACAGGGCATCACCCATGCCGAACCCGTCACAGCCCGAAGTACCTTGTGCAGACCACCTACTCCAGGCACTTGGCTGGACCCCGGTGACGTGTGTGGGCCCGGTTCAAGGACGCCGTGCCAGCTCCCATGGCACTCGAGAGATGCCGCACGCCTGGGAGCCGACGTCGGCCCCCGCTACTCGTCGAGCGTCGGCAGATCGACGACCAGCACGGAACCCACATCGAGAGCACCGAGACGAGTTACGTCGGCAGCGAGTACGTCTTCGACGTCCACTCGCGAGCCCCCAGTAAGGCAGGTCACGCGCCACCGAGAGGCTGCCGAGCGACGGACTGCCGGCAGGGCCGTGGGTTCGGCGTTCGACCGGAAGGACCATTCGGTGGGGAAACCGGCCCTTCGGGCTGCTGAGGCCGCATGTTCAGGTGGCGCGTATCGCGCTGTCGACTGCCTGTCTGCGTGACGCGCAGCAGAACGCCCCGTCACGGAGCTCCCCGTGGCGGGGCGTGTTCGGTGTCCTGACTGGCCGAGTCGGTCGAGCAGCGTCGACGCAGCTCAGGACATGTCGCACCAGACGGGTTCACCGTTGGTGCGGGTGATGTGCGCGTTGTACACCCAGTTCAACGGTGTCGTATATCGGCCCCATGGCGACGTCGGTGCTCAGCCATCAGCGTCGGGTCTACCGGCGAGGTCACCGGTCCGTCCGCGGGCACAGCGACGCGTCGGTGAGCTCGGACAGTTCGTCACCCCGGGCGGTCAGGCAGGAGTCCTGCAAGTGTGACGCCACGACGAACGGCTGGCTTGTGGCTGGGCTGCCTGGCCCAGCGGGCGTATCCGGCACTGCGGTGAGCAGTACAAGGCCGTCGACCTCCGGTCGACACCAGCCACCCACCGAGCCCGTCGCTCCGGGCACTCGGCCTCGCCCTGGCCGTTCTGTACGGCCGTCAGCCGCTCGCGCGACCGGCGTTCCGTACGCCGCTGCCTGGCACGACACGCCGACGTGCAGAACACGGCATCAGGTTGGGCCTCCGGCCTCAGCCGCTCGCCGCAAGCCCGACATCTCCTCTCCCCAGCTCGCCGGGCGCCCTCGGACACCCCGCCAGCGTTGCTCCGGTGCGGTGGTCGTCTGGAGGCGGGGGCGGAGGTGTCGCTGACCCCCTTCGGGGTCCTGGGGCTGGCCCCCGTGCGGCCGGGGTGTTGACGCCATGGCGCCGCATGGCCCCCGGTCCGTACGTTTAAGCCGGTCAGAGCGTTGCTCGCCGATTCAGGACCGGAGTCATCCATGTCTCAGACCGCCGCGCCGTCTGTGTCCACCACACCCGTCGGCGTCACCGCGCAGCAGGGAAGTGAGTTCACTCCGCTGCTGCGGAGGGTCAGGGGGCAGGGGCTGCTGGAACGTCGCAAGGGCTGGTACGCGCGGATGATCACCGTGAACCTCCTCGCCCTCGCCACCGTGGTGACAGGGTTTGTCCTTGCCGGGGACACCTGGTGGACGCTGCTGCTCGCCGCGCCGCTCGCCATCCTGTCCGCCCGCACTGCGTACGTCGGCCATGACGCCGGCCACGCCCAGATCGCCCTCGGCCGCCGGGCGAACCGTGTCATCGGACTCCTCCACGGCAATCTGCTCCTGGGCATGAGCCACGCGTGGTGGAACGACAAGCACAACCGGCACCACGCCAACCCCAACCACATCGAGAAGGACCCGGACGTCGGCGCCGGCGCACTCGTGTGGACCGCGGGGCAGGCCGCTGTGCGCCGGGGGTTCGCCCGCTGGGTCACCCGCCACCAGGCTTGGCTGTTCTTCCCGATGCTGCTGCTCGAAGGCATCGCCCTGAAGGTGAGCAGTGTCCGGGACCTGCGGCGGCAGCCGGTGCGCGAGCGGGCTGTCGAGGGCGCGCTGCTGGCGCTGCACGCGGCCGGTTACGGTGCCCTGCTGTTCACCTGCCTGCCGTTGGGTAAGGCTGTCGCGTTCGCGCTGCTCCATCAGGCGCTCTTCGGGCTCAATTTGGGAATGGCCTTCGCACCCAACCACAAGGGCATGGACATGCCCGATCCGGCGGGCGAGCGCTGGGGCCATCTGCGCCGCCAGGTCCTGACCTCGCGGAACGTCCGGGGCGGGCCGGTCACGGACTGGCTCCTCGGCGGGCTGAACTACCAGATCGAGCACCACCTCTTCCCGAACATGCCCAGGCCCCACCTCAGGTTCGCACAGCCTCTGGTCCGGGAACACTGCCGCAACCTCGGGCTCTCTTACACTGAGACCGGGCTGCTCGACTCCTACCGGCAAGGGCTGCGGCACATGCACACGGTCGGTGGTGCGGCCCGGTCCGAATGAGAGGGCCGTCGGCTGCGGGGCGACAGGGCGGTCCGGGCTAACGTCCGTCAGTCTCGTCGCGTCACGGTCAGCGTGGGGTGAACGGGGCGACCACCACGGTGCTGTCCTCGTTCACCTCGATGCGGTCGGTGAGTTGAGCGAGGACTTGCTCGGGTGGGTCGGTGCGCGCTGGTTGACCGTGGAGTCGTTTGCGGTGCTATTCCGGGGCTGGTGGGACGGGAACGTGGTGCAGCATTCGCACGCCGCCGTCACTCGACGCCGTAGCGGTCCTTGAGCACCTCCTTGAACCGCTCGAACCGGATCACCTCACAACTGGCGCAGCGGTACGGCTTGATCCACGCACGGGCCGGGTAGGCCAGCTGAGCGGAGGGTCGGGTGCGGCCGTACTCCAGCCGGAGCGGGGTGCGGCACAGCGGACAGGGATCTCCGTAGCGAGGCTCGTTGGTCATGGGCGGGAGGGTGCACACGGCGACGGCTTACCGTCCCGGGCTGCCGGCACGCCCCGCATGGCGGGCGCCACGGTAAAGATCTGGTGATGGCCTCCCGCCCGGCGGGAAGCACCCCCCTGATCGGGCTTTTCCGCAGGTCACAGCCGGGGTTCCCTGGCCGAATGCTGAGCGAAAAGAAGATCGGCCCGGGTGGGTGGCCCTACTACTTCCGCGGCACTGCGCGGCGCCCTGGCCGGCCGGTCCGCGACAAAGCCGTCATGGGGTGAGTGACAGACGCCCGCGTCGGCGCAGATATGCCGGGCACGGCTTTTCCGCAGTATCGCAGGGTGCACGCAGCGTCGGGCGGGTTCATTTAGAGGGCGGTGTGGCGGTACTGAAGGGCCGCCGCTTTCAGCAGACCCACCGTGGCGGCGGCGTTCCGGCCGATCTCCAAGTTGATCCGCTGCAGTTCCCGCTTCTCCGGGGGCTCGTTGGAGGGCCGGCCCTCCGCCAGGATGGCGACACGCGACAGTCCGGCGGCGGCGAATCCGCACACCCCCGCCTCCCCGGCCACGGTGGCGGAGTCGCTGCGGGGCAGTGTGACCCGCTTGACGTCCGCCTCGGCGATCAGCATGAAGCCGTCGAGGGAGAAACCCGTCAGCTCGCCGAGCGACCACTCCTCGATCCGGCCCGCCACGGTGTCCTTCACACCGCGGCCGGTCTGCGCGTCGGCATCGGCGGCGCTGGGCGGCGCCACGATGGCGGGGTCCAGGGGGAGGCCACCGAAGGTGACATGGGTGAGGATCTGCCGGGCCTGGACCGGGTTGGTGCCCCGGGTGATCACGATCGTGCCCTGTGTCCTGAGGCCCTGGAGGGTCGTGGCCTGGCGCTGCCTCATGGCCTCCAGTTCCACAGCGGTGCCCTGGTCCATGTGCTGCTGGCACCACGCCCGGGCCGTCGCGGCCGTCGCCGCGAGTTGCGCCGCCTGCCCGACGAAGCCGCCGTACACCTGCCGGACGTCCTCCAGCTCGAACGCCGCGGCATCGTTGGCCGCGACGAAGGCGAGCGAACCCAACACCGCGCGCTGGGGTGTGCCCTCCTTCGGCACCCTTTCGCCGAACGCCTGAAAAACCGCCGCCTTGGCCCCGGCGGCCGACCGCTTGTCGTAGGTGATGTCGTCGATCTTGAGCACAGCGCCCCCTTTCATCCGGCGGGCTCCGTAGCCCCGCATGGGCCGCCCCGTCTCTGCGGCGCGGGGCCGGCGCCACGGTCACGATTCCAAAGGCGCGGTGGCGATGCGAGCACCCCACGCAATCACGACCATTCCGCCCAATTAGCAAAGACCTTCGAGCGAGCGGAGTCCTCCTCCACGGCCTCATGGCGCCCCGCCCATACAAGCCGGTGCGAGGCGGCGACGAACGCGAATCCGGTGGCCGTGTCCTCAGAACCCGTTGTGGCTCGGAGGGAGCCGCGCATTCGCGGCGTTGCCTGGCGCGGGGCGAGGACGGAGGTCATCCGGAATCGTCCGGGCGGCCTCGGTACGACGAGCAGTGTTCCGGCGGCCGGTGACGGTGGAGAATCGCCGTGAGCGGGACCGCGTCACTCCGAGCGGGCCCTGCGGGTGGTGATCAACTCGGTGATCTTCCGCTCAGATGCGCGCAACGCGCCGCGGTCTCCTTCGGCCAGGCCCCCACCGCCACCGGCATTTACCCGAGATGCTGACCACCGCCCACACGCCGGAGAATGACCGCGACGCCACGGCCACCAGGCGGTCCACGCGATGACGAGGGGGCGCGCCTGTGCCGTGCTGACGTGCTGGACCCTGGCGGAGTCAGCCCTTCATGGCTGCCCAGAATTCTTCGAAGGACATCTGGCGGTCGCCGTTGGTGTCGAGCGAGTCGATCAGTTCCTGGGCCTGTGACTCGGTGATCTCCGAGCCTTCCAGTTCCGCCACGACCTTGCGGTACTCGTCTGCGGTGACCAGGCCGTCGCCGTCGACGTCGTAGCGCTCGAAGACCTTCCGCGCTGCCGTTTCCATGATGTCTGCCATGTGGTCCGCCTTTCTGTGATCTTCGCTGACGGGCCCAGGCTATCCGTCCGCCCGGAGCAGCGCGGGCGGGGCTACCCCACCTCGCTGTTGCCGCGTTCCAGGGCCCACGATGACCGCATGACATGGCTCCGGCCAGGCCCGTGTACAGGGGCCAGGCCTTCATGGCTTGCGGACGTGCTGAATTGGCCCGGAGGGAATGGCGTGCGTTGGGACCACCTCAGACCTCTTGTCACTTTGGCGGTCAGCGAAATCGCTCGGCGTCTGTGCGCCGGGCCCCGCTGCGTTGCCCTAGCAAGAGATGCGCGGCGCGCATATAGTGCGCGTGGCGTATCCAGTTCCTGAGGGTGGCCGACGGGAGAGCGGGTGCTCGTCGTGGCGGA
>NZ_JBVIZF010000046.1:0-38788 GCF_055591805.1 Streptomyces sp. NPDC041200
GGGTGCGTGCGCCGGTACCGTCCGGGACGACGACGGTCAGTTCCTCGGTGGAGCCGGACTCCCCGCCGGGCGGCGGGTCGTCCGGCCGCCAGAAGGCGACGCGCCCGGTGCGAGAGGGATCGCCCGGCAGGAAGACGGCGGTGGAGCGACAGAGTTCGGCGATCTCGGAGGGGCTGGTCGCGGAGGGTGGGATCACAGCGCTGACGCGTTCCTCAAATTTGACTACCGGAGTGGGCGGCCGAGGGTACAGGACCGTGGGCAGGATGTGGAACCGGCAGCCGCTGGTGTCCGTTGTGAGGAGTGAATACGGCTATGGGCCGGGTTAAGGAGGCGGGTGCGATGTCCACGCGCGCGAAGGTCGCCGCCGGAGGTGTGGCGGCCGGTGTGATCCTGCTGTGGCTGCTGCCCTTCTGGGCCGCGCTGCTGGTGATGGTGGGCGTGCCGGTGGCCGCCTATCTGCTGTTGGATCCGTCGCAGCGGCGCAGGCTGCGCGGGGTCTCCCGCAAGCAGCTGGGGCGCTGACCCGGGCGGCTCGGTGCCCGGGCACCGGCGGCATCGGATGCCGCGCACCGGAGGCGAACCGAGCCACAAACCACCGGCCGGGTCCGGGAGCGGGGGCGGCGCGCGTCTGGGAGTGACCGCGCAATACCGATCGCGGACCGTCCCGGCTTCCCGCCCCGGCCGGTCGCGCTCAGTGCGGTCGTGCGGCCAGCTCGTCCAGCGCCGTCAGCAGCCCCGGCAACTCCGGACCGCGGCCGACCGGCAGCACCTCGCCCGGCGCCTCGTCCAGCAGCACGAACGCGATGTCATCGGTCCGCGCCACCATGCTCCAGCCCGGTCCGTCCGCCCGCAGCGTCCGCGCGTCACCCGCGGCGAACGCGGAACGGATCCGGCCCAGCGGCGGAGGCGTGTCCACGTAGCCGCGCGCCTCCTCCAGAACGCGCCGCACGCCTCCGTGCGGCTTCTCGCCCGGGGCCACGAACGTCACCTCGCCGTCCACCTGTTCACGCCAGATCGCCCACTGGAGCGCGATCTCGTCCGCGCCGAGCCGCCGCTGCGGCGGACCCCACTGCCCGGAATCCGGCGGCGCGAGCGGCGGTCGTGCCGTGCCCTCGGGCTGGGCGTCAGGCGCGGGATCGTGCGGCGCCGGTACGCCGGGCGCGGCCACCGCCACCGCGAGCGGCCAGCCGGGCAGGGAGGCGATCACGGTCCGGTCGTCGAGCGACAGCTCGTACTCCATGCCGCAGTCC
Organism: Streptomyces sp. NPDC041200; assembly: GCF_055591805.1. Lineage (NCBI taxonomy): Bacteria > Bacillati > Actinomycetota > Actinomycetes > Kitasatosporales > Streptomycetaceae > Streptomyces > Streptomyces sp. NPDC041200. The sequence goes on from NZ_JBVIZF010000046.1 coordinate 1,251, forward strand.
CAGGTCGCGATGGCGATCGCGACGAGCGACACATCGTCGGTGACCACCGTCCAGCGGGCGCCCTTGCCGTCCTGCCCCAGCACCAGGCCGTAGCCCGGCTCGTACGGCTCCAGCCCGAGCGCGGCGCACACCTCGGGATAGTCGTCGCCGAGCACGCTCGGGAACTGTGCGGGCGTCAGCAGCACGGCGGTCAGCACATACAGCGCGTCCTCGCCCGACTCCTCCGTGGCGGACACGGCAGCCTCCTCATGCGGTTCTTCGTCCGGCGCACCCTAACCAGCCGGTAGGCGCGGCGTCGAGACTCGTGACGTGGCCGGGGTCAGGCCCCGTCCCCGGTCCGGAGCCCGTCCAGGGTGCGCCGCAGCCAGGACAGTTCGGCCTGACCGGCGGCGCGCGCGAGGGTGAGCACGCCCCGCCGGAAGGGATCTTCCACCTCCTCCGCGCGCAGCGGCCGGTCGCCCTCGTAGAAGAAGCAGGAGGGACGGCGCAGATGGGCCAGACGGCGTTCGAGCACGGCCGCCTGCCGGGCGGGGTCGTCCAGATGCCGCAGGAACGACAGCAGGATGAACCAGCGGTTCTCGTCGGTGATGTCGCCCTCGGCGGGATCCGCGAGACGGCGGCGCAGCTCGGCGCGTCCCTCGGCCGTCAGGGTCAGCACGAGCCGGGGCGCGGCCCCCGCGCCCGGCCGGGTCTCACGGGCCAGTAGCCCCGCCTTCTCCAGTCGCTTGATCGCCGGGTAGAGGGTGCTCTCGGCCACCGGCTTGACGTGCCCGGTCAGCGCGGTGATGCGTTTGCGTAGCTCGTAGCCGTGCAGCGGCGCGTCATAGAGGAAGCCGAGGATGGCGAGTTCGAGCATGCCCGCATTGTGGCGCACCGCTCAGGCCATCAGCCCTGACGGACCGCGACGGCCAGGAAGCGGGTGTCCTCGTCCGTGTACGTATCCAGCCGCCAGCCGCAACGGGCCAGCAGCGGCCGCAGATTGGGCTCGGCCCGCAGGTCGTCGGGCGTGATCGCCCGGCCGTGGCGGGCGGCGAGCGCGGCGCGCCCCACCGGGTGGAACAGCGCGAACGTCCCGCCGGGGCGCACCACCCGGGCCAGCTCGCTCAGCCCGTCCCCGGGGTCGGTGAGATGCGAGATCAGCCCGGCGGCGAAGACCGCGTCGAGACAGCCGTCGCGCAGCGGCAGCCGGGCGACATCGGCGAGGGCGAGCGCCCCGTCCCGGTCCCGCCCGGCGCGTACGGCCGCCGCCAGCATGGCGGGCGTGAGGTCGAAGCCCAGCACGGTCCCTCGGGGGCCGACCGCGGCGCGCAGCGCGGGCAGGGCGCGGCCCGTACCGCAGCCCGCGTCGAGCACCGCGTCCCCGGTGCGCAGGCCCAGGCCGGTGACGGCGGCGGCGTAGGCCGGTCCGTCGTCGGGGAAGCGGCTGTCCCAGTCGGCCGCCCGGGGCGTGAAGAAGTCCCTCACACCGGCCACGCTGTCGCGGCGGTCCCCATGGGCGCGGTCCTGGCGCATGAGAGCTCCTTAGTTCGCCGTCCTGAGAACAGGTTCGGGCATCGGGCGATCATTCGTGAATCTGTCTCTGTCAAATTCCACCAGGTTCGCAATGCGCCCCCCAATGCGCCCCCTCGAGGGCTACCGTCCCTGGCCCATGGGGGGACCCCGAGCGCGCCGCCCGCTCGCGGCGCGTGCCGACCGAGGGAGACCGTCATGATCAAGCGCCGCGCCGCCGCCGCCCGCTCTTCGGCTGGTCTCGACCGGAGCCAGCTCGACCCGGGTCTGCTCGACCGGATCCTGGATGACGGAGTGGTCCGCACCGCCGGGGTCCGCCACGCCGTGCTGCTCTCGCAGGACGGGACCGTACTGAGCGCGTCCCGCGGGCTCTCCCGCCGGGACGCGGCACAGCTGGCCGAGGTCGCCTCCGGATTTCACGGCCTGGCCAGGAACGCGGGGCGTCGCGCGCGGCCCGCCACGGTGCGCCGGACGATGGTCGAGACGGAGAGCGGCACCCTCTTTGTCGCGGCGGTGGCAGCCGGTGCCTGCCTGGCCGTGCTGAGCGCCGTGGGGGCCGACCCGGCCACGGCCGCCGCCGAGTCGGCCCGGCTCGTGGAGCTGGTCGGCGAGCGTCTGCGCGCCCTTGGCTGACCGCGGAATGCGGGGTTCCGTCGGCGGTTCGGCAGATCCTAGCCGGGTACCCGAGGCGCCTTGAGAGGCAGCCGACGGCCGGACGCCCCGACGGCCGGACGGCAATGCGAAAGGACATGGCGATGCGAGCGGTGACCTGGCAGGGCAAACGGGATGTGCGCGTGGAGACGGTGCCGGACCCCATCCTCAAGGAACCGACGGACGCGATCGTACGGATCACCACCACCGGCCTGTGCGGGTCCGATCTCCATCTCTACGAGGTGCTCACGCCCTTCATGACCCCCGGCGACATCCTCGGCCACGAGCCGATGGGGATCGTCGAGGAGACCGGTCCGGACGTGACCGGTCTCCGGCCCGGTGACCGGGTGGTCGTCCCGTTCCAGATCGCCTGCGGATCCTGCTGGATGTGCGGCTCCGGCCTGCCGACGCAGTGCGAGACCACGCAGGTGGTCGAGCACGGCATGGGCGCGGAGATCTTCGGCTACAGCAAGCTGTACGGCGCGGTGCCGGGCGGCCAGGCCGAGTACCTGAGGGTGCCGCAGGCCCACTACGGTCCGATCAAGGTGCCCGAGGGGCCACCGGACGACCGCTTCGTGTACCTCTCCGACGTCCTGCCCACCGCCTGGCAGGCGGTCGAGTACGCGGCGGTCCCACGGGAGGGCACGGTGTGCGTGCTGGGCCTCGGCCCCATCGGGGCCATGGCCTGCCGGGTCGCGCGGCACCGGGGAGCCGGGCGGGTGATCGGCGTGGACCTGGTGCCCGAGCGGCTGCGGCGGGCCCGCGCGGACGGCGTCGAGACGTTCGATCTCAACGACTTCGACGGTCAGGACGACCTGGTCGAGGCCGTGCTCTCGGCGGGCGGGGGCCGCGGCCCGGACTCGGTCATCGACGCGGTGGGGACGGAGGCCCACGGCAGCCCGGTCGGCAGGACAGCGCAGCGGGCCGCCGGGCTGCTGCCGCGGGACTGGGGAGCCAAGCTCACGGCCAGGGCCGGTGTCGACCGGCTGGCGGCACTCCGGCTGGCCGTCGCGCTGGTGCGGCGCGGCGGCACGGTCTCCCTCAGCGGTATCTACGGCGGTATGGCCGACCCGCTGCCGCTGATGACGATGTTCGACAAGCAGATCCAGCTGCGGATGGGGCAGGCGAACGTCCGCCGCTGGGCCGACGACATCCTGCCGCTGCTGACGGACGAGGATCCGCTCGGCGTCGACGGCTTCGCCACCCACCGCCTGCCACTGGCGGAGGCACCCCGCGCCTACGAGATGTTCCAGCAGAAGCAGGACGGTGCGGTGAAGGTCGTGATGCGACCCTGAACGATTGATTTCGGCCGAATTATTTCACCGTTCGACTAGTCGGCGATATCGGCAACGGCGGCTACCTTTTCGATGCGGACCCGTACCAGCAGTTCGCCGGGGACGCCGTTGCGGGCCCCGTATTGTTCGGCGAGGTCATCGCCGACATAGCGGGCGGCGATCCGGGTGGCCCACTCCCGTACCTCTCCCAGCTCATCGCTGAGTTCGGCCCGGCCCCGCACCGTGACGAAGGAGAACGGGGGCCGGTCGTCGTCCACGCAGAGGCTGGCCCGGGGATCCCGGGCCAGGTTGCGCCCCTTGACCGTGTCCTGCCCGGTATTGAAGACCAGGTCGTCCCCGTCGAGCAGGAACCAGATGGGCGCGAGATGCGGGCTTCCATCGGCCCGTACGGTCGCCAGTTTGCCGGTGCGGGTGCCCTCGGAGAGGAACTTCTGCCACTGATCCCTCGACATGTTCTGTGCCATGCCCCCATCTTGCGCCAATCAGCGCGGAACGGCCGGAGGGGCGGGTAGGGCGGTTGCCCAGATGGCGGCAGTGAGAAAGGCTGGCACGCAGCTGAAGGGGAATCGGGGAGGAACGCCAATGGCACTCAGCAAGGGGCTCGACTGGTTACTGGACGACCTGACCCAGCGGATCGCGCAGGTACGGCACGTGCTGGTGCTGTCGAACGACGGACTGGTCACGGGGGCGAGCGCGACGCTCGAACGCCAGGACGCGGAGCATCTGGCGGCCGTCGCCTCCGGGCTGCACAGCCTCGCCAAGGGGTCCGGCAACCACTTCCGGACGGGCCGGGTGCGGCAGACCATGGTCGAGTTCGAGGAGGGTGTCCTCTTCGTGACGGCCGCGGGTGACGGCAGTTGCCTCTGCGTTCTGAGCGGCCCGGACGCCGATGTCGGGCAGGTCGCCTACGAGATGACACTGCTGGTGAACAGGGTAGGAGAGCACCTGGGGGTCGAGGCCCGGCAGGAGAGCGGCGCCCCGAGCTGACCGCCGGGAGTTATCCACAGGCGGTTATCCACAGGCCTGACGGACCATCGTGCCGCGACGCTATCGTCGTCACTGTCAGTGATTGATGGATCGCGGGGGAGGACTTCGTCATGGCAGTGGTACAAGCGGAGCAGGGGGAGCGGGAGCCGCAGGAGACGCGGGCCGCGCAAAAGGTGGGGGAGCGCCGGAAGCGATCGGACCCGGCCGGGCCGGGGCAGCCGACGGGCGTCGCGTTCCGCACCGCGGCCCGGATGCTGGGCCTCATGCCGCGCGAATTCGAGCTGGCCGAGCAGCTGGGGGAGGTGCACACCATCACCACCCCCGCCGGGCGGCGGGTGGCGCGGGAGGAGCTGGCGCGGCTGACGAGCGCCGAGGGATTCCCGGAGGCGCTGCGCACCCGGCTGCGGGTGGTCGGCACGGCGGAGGGAGCCGAGCTGCTGGGCATCAGCCCGGGTCGGTTCACCCGCCTGGCGCGCGGTGGTTTTTTCGCTCCGGCCCGGTTCTATGTCAACCGGTACCGGCGCGTGGTGTGGCTCTATCTGGCCACCGATCTGGAGGAGTTCGCCGTCCGCGAGCCGGCCCTGCTGAGCGGCCGCACCCCGCCGGGGCTGAGCGCGTCGCTGGCCGCCGGAGAGGACGCGCGGGCCGAGAAGTGGCGGGCCCGGCGGATCGGCCAGCTGCTCTCCCGGACCCGGGACCCCTGGAAGCGCGCCGGGGTGCTGGCCGCGGTGCTGGGCACCGACGAGCTGGCGGTGGCCGTCGGCGATCCGCGCGACCGGGATCATGTACGGGAGCTTCGCCCCGCGCTCGTCCCGGTGCGCCCCGCCGCGGCCGCGGCGCGCAAGGTGGTCGACAGGGTGCAGACGGCGGAGGGTTCCCAGGAGATCCTGCGGTACCGCGTGGCGCTCGCCGACGCGGTGCGGGAGGCGCGCCGGGTCCGCCCCGCACCGCGGCCGGACGCCGCGGTGGCATCGCTCCCCGCCTGCCGCACCCGGCCCCCGGGCCGGTCCGCGGGCCACAGCCCGCGCGGTCTGTGGCGCAGGCTGGTCGGCAAGCGCTGACCCACGGCGTGGCGCGCCGCTCGCGCCTGGCTCAGCCGTTCTCCGTGGCCTGGGGCGCCGAAGCCAGCGGGCGGAACAGGCCCTCCTGCACCACAGACACGAGAAGACGGCCCGCGCGGTCGTAGATCCGGCCGCGTGCCAGCCCGCGGCCGCCGGTCGCCACGGGCGACTCCTGGTCGTAGAGGAACCACTCATCGGTACGGAAGGGCCGGTGGAACCACATGGCGTGGTCCAGCGAGGCCATGTCGAAACCCCGCTCGCCCCACAGTGGCTCGACGGGCATCCGCACCGCGTCCAGCAGCATCATGTCGCTCGCGTACGTGAGCGCGCAGGTGTGGACGAGCGGGTCGTCCCCGAGCGGTCCGACCGCGCGCATCCACACCGCGCTGCGCGGTTCCGCTTCCCTCAGTTCCTCATCGGTCCAGCGCAGCCGCTCGACGTACCGGATGTCGAAGGGCTGGCGGCGCTCCATCCGCGCAAGCGACTCGGGGAGGCCCCCCAAGTGCTCGCGGATCTCATCGGAGAGCTTCGGCAGGCTCTCCGGCCCAGGCATCTCGGGCATCGGCAGCTGCTGTTCGATGCCCGGCTCCGGACGGTGGAAGGAGGCCGTCAGATTGAAGATCGTCCGACCCTGCTGTATGGCGACGACCCGGCGGGTGGTGAAGGAACGTCCGTCCCGGATCCGCTCCACCTGGTACACGATGGGCACGCCCGGCCGCCCCGGGCGCAGGAAGTACGCGTGCAGCGAGTGCACCGGGCGCTCCCCGTCGGTGGTGCGCCCGGCGGCCACCAGCGCCTGTCCCGCCACCTGCCCGCCGAACACCCGCTGCAGCGATTCGTCGGGGCTCAGTCCACGGAAGATGTCCACCTCGATCCGTTCCAGGTCGAGCAGGTCGACCAGACGTTCGGCGGGGTTGGTCATCGGTGGCGCTCCTTCGCTGAGGTGGTTCGGGGAGGGGGCGGCGGCCGGGGCGCTACAGCTGGCCCACGTCGGTGACCCGGACCACGGCCCGGCCCTCCTCGTCGGAGGCGGTCAGGTCGACCTCGGCCGAGATGCCCCAGTCGTGGTCGCCGTTCGGGTCGTCGAAGGTCTGCCGTACCCGCCACAGCCCGTGCTCGGGCTGCTCCTCGATCTGCAGCAGCTTCGGTCCGCGGGCCTGCGGTCCGGTGCCCAGCTCGTCGTACTCCTCCCAGTACGCGTCCAGCGCGTCTCCCCAGGCGTCCTCGTCCCAGCCGGACTCGGCGTCCAGCTCGCCCAGCTCCGCCGCCTTGTCCAGCGCGGCCAGCTCGACCCGGCGGAACATCGCGTTGCGCACCAGCACGCGGAAGGCGCGGGCGTTCGCGGTGACCGGCCGGACCTGGTCGGCCCGCTCCTGAGCCTCCTCCGCGGACTCCTCCTCCGGATTGGCGAGCTGTTCCCACTCGTCCAGGAGGCTGGAGTCGACCTGCCGCACCATCTCGCCGAGCCAGGCGATGATGTCCTCGAAGTCGTCCGACTTCAGGTCGTCCGGCACGGTGTGGTCCAGCGCCTTGTAGGCACTGGCCAGGTAGCGCAGCACGATGCCCTCGGTCCGGGCTAGGTCGTAGAGCGAGGTGAACTCGGTGAAGGTCATCGCCCGCTCGTACATGTCGCGGATCACCGATTTGGGCGACAGCGGGTGGTCGCCGACCCACGGGTGGCTCTTGCGGTAGAGCCCGTAGGCGTGGAAGAGCAGCTCTTCCAGCGGCTTGGGGTAGGTGACGTCCTGGAGCCGCTCCATGCGGTCCTCGTACTCGACCCCGTCCGCCTTCATCGCGGCGACCGCCTCGCCCCGCGCCTTGTTCTGCTGGGCCGCCAGGATCTGCCGCGGGTCGTCCAGCGTCGATTCCACGACCGAGACCATGTCCATGGCGTAGGAGGGGGATTCGGGATCCAGCAGCTCGAACGCGGCAAGTGCGAAGGTGGACAGCGGCTGGTTGAGCGCGAAGTCCTGCTGGAGGTCCACCGTCAGCCGGATGTGCCGCCCCTCCGCGTCGGGCGTCTCCAACTGCTCGACGATCCCGCCGTCCAGCAGCGAGCGGTAGATCGCGATCGCCCTGCGGATGTGCCGGAGCTGGTTCTTGCGCGGCTCGTGGTTGTCCTCCAGGAGGAGGCGCATCGCGCGGAACGCGTTGCCGGGGCGCGCGATGACCGACAGCAGCATCGTGTGGGTGACGCGGAACCGGGAGGTGAGCGGCTCGGGGTCGGACGCGATGAGCTTTTCGAAGGTGTTCTGGCCCCAGTTGACGAAGCCCTCCGGGGCCTTCTTGCGGACCACCTTGCGGCGCTTCTTGGGGTCGTCCCCCGCCTTCGCGAGCGCCTTCTCGTTCTCGACGACGTGCTCGGGCGCCTGCGCCACCACGAACCCGGCGGTGTCGAACCCGGCACGCCCGGCCCGGCCCGCGATCTGGTGGAACTCGCGCGCCCGCAGCGTCCGCACCCGCTGCCCGTCGTACTTCGTCAGCGCGGTGAACAGCACGGTCCGGATCGGTACGTTGACGCCCACCCCGAGCGTGTCGGTACCGCAGATGACCTTCAGCAGTCCGGCCTGGGCCAGCCTCTCCACCAGCCGCCGATACTTCGGCAGCATCCCCGCGTGATGCACCCCGATTCCGTGCCGGACATAACGCGACAAGTTCCGGCCGAACTTGGTGGTGAAGCGGAAATTGCCGATCAGGGAGGCGATCTCGTCCTTCTCCGCCCGGGTGCACATGTTGATGCTCATCAGCGCCTGCGCCCGTTCGACCGCCGCGGCCTGGGTGAAGTGCACGATGTAGACGGGGGCTTGCCGGGTCTCCAGCAGCTCGGTGAGCGTCTCGGTGAGCGGCGTCGTGCGGTATTCGTAGCTCAGCGGCACCGGCCGGGTCGCCGACCGCACGACCGCGGTGGACCGCCCGGTGCGCCGCTTCAGGTCATCCTCGAACCGCGTCACATCGCCGAGCGTCGCCGACATCAGGACGAACTGTGCCTGCGGCAGTTCCAGCAGCGGGATCTGCCACGCCCAGCCCCGGTCCGGCTCCGCATAGAAGTGGAACTCGTCCATCACCACCTGGCCGATGTCGGCGTTCCTGCCGTCCCGCAGGGCGATGGACGCCAGCACCTCGGCCGTACAGCAGATGACGGGCGCGTCCGCGTTCACCGACGCGTCTCCGGTGAGCATCCCGACGTTCTCGGTGCCGAAGATCTTGCACAGCTCGAAGAACTTCTCCGAGACCAGGGCCTTGATCGGCGCGGTGTAGAAGGTGACCTCGTCCCGGGCCAGCGCGGCGAAGTGGGCGCCCGCGGCCACCAGGCTCTTTCCCGATCCGGTGGGCGTCGACAGAATGACGTTCGCCCCGGACACCACCTCGATCAGCGCCTCTTCTTGGGCGGGATAGAGCGAGATGCCCCGCTCCTCGACCCAGGTCGAGAACCTCTCGAAGAGAGTGTCGGGGTCGGCTTCGCTCGGCAGCTGATCGATAAGAGTCACGCACCTATACTGCCTGGTTTCCCTGGCGGGGCGGGAACCGGCTGTGCGGACGAAGATCGTCCGTCGCTAGGGTGTGGTGAGCCGATGCAACCAACTCCCGCACCAAGGCGGGCAAGAACAGGGGCGGGGTACGACCATGATGGGACCGGCGCATTCGCTGTCCGGAGCGGCAGCCTGGCTGGGGGTGGGCGCGGCGGCCGCCGCGGCCGGCCACGAGATGCCCTGGCCGGTGCTCGTCGTCGGCGCGCTGATCTGCGCCGGAGCGGCGCTCGCCCCCGACCTCGACCACAAGGCGGCGACCATATCCCGCGCCTTCGGACCGATCTCCCGGGTGCTGTGCGAAGTGATCGACAAGCTGTCGTACGCGGTCTACAAGTCGACCCGGAAGCCGGGCGACCCCCGCCGCTCGGGCGGCCACCGCACCCTGACCCACACCTGGGTCTGGGCCGTCCTCATCGGCGCCGGATCCTCGGCGCTCGCCCTGGTCGGCGGCCGCTGGGCGGTGCTCGGCATCCTGTTCGTCCATATGGTGCTGGCGGTCGAGGGGCTGCTGTGGCGCGCGGCGCGGGTCTCCAGCGATGTCCTGGTGTGGCTGCTCGGCGCCACCAGCGCCTGGATACTCGCCGACATCCTGAACAAGCCGGGCAACGGCGCGGACTGGCTGTTCACCGCGCCGGGCCAGGAATACCTGTGGCTGGGGCTGCCGATCATCCTCGGCGCCCTCGTGCACGACATCGGCGACGCGCTGACCGTCTCCGGCTGCCCGATCCTGTGGCCCATACCGATCGGCCGCAAGCGCTGGTACCCGATCGGTCCGCCGGAGGCCATGCGCTTCCGGGCGGGCAGCTGGGTCGAGCTGAAGGTGCTGATGCCCGTCTTCATGATGCTCGGCGGCCTCGGCGGGCTGGTCGCCCTCGGTATCGTCTGAGCCAGGCGCCTATGGCGGTCCCGGTCCGGGCGACGCCGAAACCGGGACCGCCGGGGCGGCGGCGCCCCGGGGTGTCACTGATGCCAGGAGCGCCACAGCGCCGCGTAGGCGCCGTCGGCCGCCACCAGCTCGTCGTGGCTGCCCAGCTCGCTGATCCGGCCCGCCTCGACCACGGCGATCACATCGGCGTCATGGGCGGTGTGCAGCCGGTGTGCGATGGCCACCACGGTCCGGCCCTTCAGTACCTGGCCCAGCGACCGTTCCAGATGGCGGGCCGCCCGCGGGTCCAGCAGCGAGGTGGCCTCGTCCAGCACGAGCGTGTGCGGATCGGCGAGCACCAGCCGGGCCAGCGCGATCTGCTGCGCCTGCGCCGGGGTCAGCGCCAGCCCGCCCGAGCCGACCTCCGTGTCCAGGCCCTCCTTGAGCGCCCGCGCCCAGCTGTCCGCGTCCACCGCGGCGAGTGCCGCCCACAGCTCGGCGTCCCGCGCGGAGGTCCGGGCCAGCAGCAGGTTGTCCCGCAGCGAGCCCACGAACACATGGTGCTCCTGGTTGACCAGGGCGACATGGCTGCGCACCTGTTCGGCCGGCATCCGCGCCAGCTCCGCATCGCCCAGGGTCACCCGGCCGGTCCGCGGGCCGTAGATACCGGCCAGCAACCGGCCCAGTGTGGACTTGCCCGCGCCAGAGGGGCCCACCAGCGCCAGCCGCGTCCCCGGCGGCACCGTCATGGACACCTCGTGCAGCACATCGCTGCCCTCCCGGTAGCCGAACCGGACGTCGTCCGCCCGCACCTCACGGCCGACGGGCGCCACCCCGGCGTCGGCCGGGCCCGGCTCGATCTCCCGCACGCCCACCAGCCGGGCCAGCGACACCTGCGCGACCTGCAGCTCGTCGTACCAGCGCAGGATCAGCCCGATCGGCTCGACCAGCATCTGGGAGAGCAGCGCCCCCGTCGTCAGCTCGCCGACCGACATCCAGCCCCGCAGCACGCAGACGCCGCCGATCATCAGCACCGAGCCGGTGATCAGGGTGTAGCTCACGTTGATCACGGGGAAGAGCACCGAGCGCAGAAAGAGCGTGTATCGCTCCCATCGCGTCCATTGCGTGATCCGCAATTCGGACTGGGCGATCCGCCGGTCGCCGAGCCGGTGGGCCTCGATGGTCCGGCCCGCGTCCACGCTCTCGGTCAGGGACGCGGACACCGCCGCGTACCCGGCCGCCTCCGAGCGATAGGCGCTCGGCGCCCGCTTGAAGTACCAGCGGCACCCGATCACCAGCACCGGGAGCGCCACCAGCACCGCGAGTCCCAGCGGCGGAGCGGTCACGGTCAGGGCGCCCAGCAGCAGGCCCGTCCACACCACACCGATGGACAGCTGCGGGACCGCCTCGCGCATCGCGTTCGCCAGCCGGTCGATGTCGGTGGTGATCCGGGACAGCAGATCACCGGTCCCGGCCCGCTCCAGCACGCCCGGCGGCAGCCCCACCGACCGGACGAGGAAGTCCTCGCGCAGGTCGGCCAGCATCTGCTCGCCCAGCACCGCACCGCGCAGCCGCACCATCCGCACGAACACGGTCTGCACCACGAGCGCCACCGCGAACAGCGCGACGGTGCGCTCGATATGGAGGTCGTCCTTGCCTTGCGACAGGTCCTCGACCACCCCGCCCAGCAGCTGCGGGCCGACCATCGAGGCGAGCACGGCGATGGCGTTCACCGCCATCAGCACGGTGAAGGGCTTCCGGTGCCGCCGCAGCAGCTCCCGCACATAGCCCCGCACGGTGGCGGCCGTACCGACCGGCAGTGTCGTCGCCGACTCCGGTGCGGCCGGGTCGTAGGCGGGTGGCGCCACGCCGATCATGCCGACTCCTCGATCTGTTCCTCGATGATCTTTTCTCCGGCCCGGTCCAGCTCCGTGAGCCCGCCACGGCCGCCGTCCCGCCCCCGGCCGCCGTCCCGCCCCCGGCCGCCGTCCCGCGCCCCGCCGTCGTCCGGCTCCCGGGTGACCACCGCGCGGTACGCGGGGTCGGTGCTCAGCAGTTCGCGGTGGCTTCCCACCCCCGCGGCCACGCCGTCGTGCACGAATACCACCCGGTCGGCCTGGTCCAGCAGCAGCGGGCTGGAGGTGAACACGACCGTGGTCCGGTCCGCCCGGAGCCGCTTCAGCCCCTGCCCGATGCGTGCCTCGGTGTGGGAGTCCACGGCGGACGTCGGCTCGTCCAGCACCAGCACCTCCGGGTCGGTCACGAGCGAGCGGGCCAGCGCCAGCCGTTGCCGCTGGCCGCCCGAGAGCGAGCGGCCGCGTTCGGTGATCCGGGCGCCCATCGGGTCCCCGTCGCCGGAGTCGGCCACCGAGGCCTGCTTCAGGGCCTCCAGCACATCGCCGCACTGCGCCGCCTCCAGCGCCTCCCGTGGCGGCACCTCGCCCGACCGCGGTACGTCCAGCAGCTCGGTGAGCGTTCCCGACAGCAGTACCGGGTCCTTGTCCTGGACGAGCACCGCGGTGCGCGCGGTGGCCAGCGATACCTCGTCCAGCGCGATACCGCCCAGCAGAGCCGAGGGCGCGCCGTCGCCGTCCCCGGATTCCGCACCGTCCTCGGCGGGGTGACCGCCGAGCCGGTCCGCCATCCGCCCCGCCGCGTCCGGATCACCGCACACCACCGCGGTCAGCTGCCCGCTCGGAGCCAGCATCCCGGTGGCCGGGTCGTACAGATCACCGGTCGGCCGCGCCGCGTCGGGCCCGGCCGCGTGCGTGTCCTCGATCCCGGCTGACGGGCGCCGCAGCGCCAACACCCGGGCCGCGCGCCGCGCCGAGGGCCGGGAGAAGGAGTACGCCATCGCGATCTCCTCCACGTGCCTCAAGGGAAACAGCAGAAACGTCACCGCGCTGTAGACCGTGACCAGCTCGCCCACCGAGATCCGCCCGCTCCCGGCCAGTACCGCCCCGTACCAGACGACTCCGATCAGCAGCATCCCCGGCAGCACCACCTGCACCGCCGCGATCAGCGACCACATGCGCGCGCTGCGCACCGCCGCGGTCCGCACTGCCTGGGAGGCCCGCCGGTAGCGGCTCAGGAACAGGTCCTCGCCGCCGATACCGCGCAGCACGCGCAGCCCGGCCACGGTGTCCGACGCCAGCTCGGTCGCCCGCCCCGCCTTCTCCCGCTGCTCATCGGCCCGGCGTGCCGCCCGAGGCAGCAGTGGCAGCACCGCCAGCGCCAGCGCCGGTACGCCGAGCGCCACCACCATGCCGAGCGCGGGCTGGTAGATCACCAGCGCCACGCACACCCCGACGGTCGTGATGGCGGCCGCGGTGAAGCGGGACAGCGCCTCCACGAACCAGCCGATCTTCTCGACGTCGCCCGTGGACACCGCGACGACCTCGCCCGCCGCCACCCGCCGGGTCAGCGCCGAACCCAGCTCGACCGCCTTGCGGGCCAGCAGCTGCTGCACCCGTGCCGCCGCCGTGATCCAGTTGGTGACCGCCGCCCGGTGCAGCATGGCGTCGCCGAGCGCGATCAGCACGGTGAGCCCCACCATCAGCGCTCCGGCCAGGGCGAGCCGCGAACCGGAGCGGTCGACGACCGCCTGCACACCGATGCCGATCGCTACGGGGAAGCACACCAGGGCCCCCATGTGCAGCAGACCCCACAGGGCGGCCTTGATCTGCCCACCCAGCTGGTTCCGGCCCAGCCAGACGAGGAACCGGGTACCTGACCGTACGTCGGGCAGTCCCGGGTCGGAATACGGAAGATCGCGAATGCGCATGACGTTCCAGAGCTAGGGCGGCGGCGGAGAGGCAAAGAGACGTGAAAGGTTGGCGCTTCACGGGTGCGAATTTCAACTGGTTTTCCCGCAGGGGGATGGAACACGCCAAACCCGCGCGCGCCGGGCCCACGCCGGAGTGGGACGATGGGGTCCATGCGAATTTCCGGCACGGTGTCCATGCGTACGGCGGTCGTGACCGCCACTGCCCTTGCCCTTCTCACTGCCTGTGGCGGAGGCGGGGACAGCGGTGGGGACAAGGGCGGCGGTCAGGGAAAGCACGCGATGCGCAGCAAGGCGCCCAAGCCGGACCCCACTCGCATCCCGGAGGTGGGAAATGCCCTCCAGTCCAAAATCCCCGGAAACGCACGGCAGGTTGTCGCGGTCTACGGCAAAGGAGTGAACTCCGCGGACGCGACCGTGGTGCTGTACACCAAGGAGGGCAAGGACTGGAAGCGCGCCCGTAGTTGGGCCGGGCACAACGGCAAGCGCGGGTGGACGACGCGTCATCACGAGGGGGACAAGCGCAGCCCGGTCGGCGTCTACACGCTCAGCGACGCGGGCGGAGTGCTCCCGGACCCCGGCGCCCGGTTGCCGTACTCCGAAACGCCCGCCTTCGCCGCTCCCCACTCCTGGCCCAAGTCGCACTGGACGGACTTCAACTACGTCATCGCCATCGACTACAACCGGGTCAAGGGCACCTCACCGCTCGACCCGACCCGGCCCGAGGGGCAGCGCAAGGGCGGCAGCATCTGGCTGCACATGGACCACGGCAGCGGTACGTCGGCCTGTGTGAGCCTGCCCAAGTCCGGCATGGAGTACCTGCTGAGGAACCTCGACCCCGGGCGGCACCCGGTGGTGGTGATGGGGGACAAGGCGCACCTGGCCGCCTGAGCCCGGGCGAGGCACGGACGTAACACAAGGACACCAGGGTTTTCGCGGCCGTTACACGCGACTCATCGGCGGAAACACGCGCTCGGCCATAGTGGCGCTGCGCGGAAGTAACTTTCCGCATCTCAGAAGTCCCTGCAAGTCCCCGGATGTCCCTGGACATCCCTGCCGAGGAGTCCCTGTGCCGCACCCCTCACCATCCGTCGCCCGGCGCGCAGCGAGAGTGCTGCGCACATCGCTCTTCACGCAGGTCGCCTGCGCGCTCGTCCTCGGAGTCGCGGTCGGAAGGCTGTGGCCGGACGTGGGCACGGCCGTCCAGCCGCTCGGCGACGGCTTCATACGCCTGATCAAGGCGGTCATCGCGCCGCTCGTCTTCTGCGTGGTCGTCGGGGGCATCGCGAAGGCCGGTGATCTGAAGGCGTTCGGGCGGATCGGGCTGAAGGCGCTGATCTGGTTCGAGGTGGCCACCACGGCGGCGCTGATCCTCGGCCTGCTCGCCGCCAATCTGGTCGGGCCCGGCACCGGTATGCATGTCGATCCCGCTTCCCTGGACGGCTCGGCCGTGGACGCCCAGACCTCCGGTGGCCAGCTGCCGTCGGCGTCCCAGTTCGTGCTGGACGCGCTGCCGGACAGCGCTGTCGGCGCCTTCGCCGAGAACTCCCTGTTGCAAGTCCTGGTGCTGGCCTGCCTGGTGGGTGCGGCCGTGCTGCACCTCGGAAAGACCAAGGTGCCCGCGATCCTCCCGGCCATCGACCAGGCTCAGCAGGTCGTCTTCGCCGTCGTCGGTTTCCTCATGCGGCTCGCGCCACTCGCGGTCTTCGGCGCCATGGCCCATCTGGTCGGGCAGTACGGACTGGGTGCCCTGTCGACGTACGGCAAGCTGATCGCGCTGTGCTACGGCGTCGCGCTGCTCTTCCTCGTCCTGCTCGCCGTGGCCCTCAAGGCGGTCACCGGGCTGAGCCTCTGGAAGTTCGTCCGGTACACCCGTGAGGAGATGCTGCTCGCGCTCGGCACCGCCTCCAGCGAGAGCGTGCTGCCGCGGGTGATGCAGAAGCTGCGGGCGGCCGGATGCCGCGAGGACGCGGTCGGGCTGGTGCTGCCCACCGGCTACTCCTTCAACCTGGACGGCGCGTCGATCTACCTGTCCATCGGCACGCTGTTCATCGCCCAGGCGGTCGGCGTCGACCTGAGTCTGGGCCAGCAGATCACCGTCATCCTCGTGCTGATGCTCACCAGCAAGGGCATGGCGGGTGTGCCCGGATCGGCCTTCCTCGCCCTGTCGGCGACGGCCTCGGCCCTCGGCACGATCCCGGCCGCCGCCGTCGCGCTGCTCCTCGGGGTGGACCGGATCATGGACTCGATGCGGGTGGCCACCAACCTGCTCGGCAACTGTGTTGCGGTGTTCGCCGTCGCGCGGTGGGAGGGCGCGCTGGACACCGAACGGGCCCAGCGGGTCCTCGGTGGGGAGGAGGCCGGTGAGCAGGCCGCCGTCGTCCCGGCGCCGGACCCCGTGGTCCCGGCCGGGGCCGCGCCGGTGACCGGTCCGGCCAAGCGCGGCTGACCAGCCCCGCCCCCGTGTCAGCAGTGGTTGCCGGGGGGCCCGGAGAGGTCGTCGAGCAGGTCGCCGAGGGCGTCACGCTGCTGATCGCTCAGCGGTGCCAGGACGTCCTCGGCGGCGGCCCGGCGCGCGTCGTGCAGGGCGCGCAGCGTCGAGCGGCCGGTCTCGGTCAGCTCGATCCGTACCACCCGTCGGCTGGACGGGTCCGGCGCACGGCGTACCGAGCCGTGCGCCTCCAGCGCGTCCACCAGCGAGGTCACCGCGCGCGGGACCACCTCCAGGCGCTCCGCGAGGTCCGCCATCCGTGGCGGTCCGTCGTGGTGTGCCACGGTGCGCAGCAGCCGGGCCTGCGCCGGGGTGATGCCCAGCGGCTCCATATGGCGCTTCTGGGCGCGCTGCAGTCGGCGGGTCAGGCGCAGCAGCTGCTCCGCGAGGCGGCCGGATGTCTCGGGGGTGGACATGATCGCAGTCTATCGGACCCTGTTCATTGTGAGTATAGGTAACAGTGAGCTATGCTCGGTAAGTCCGTGCCGTCTGCCATCAGAGTGCTGTCTGCCATCAGAAGGAGCCCATGCCTCACGACACACCGCCGTGGACCCCGTCCACTCCCGAGCCGGAGCGGCCCGCGCAAGTGCGGCGCATCCTCCGGCTCTTCCGCCCCTACCGTGGCCGTCTCGCCCTGGTCGGCCTGCTGGTCGCCGCCTCCGCGCTGGTCTCGGTCGCCTCGCCGTTCCTGCTCCGCGAGATCCTCGACAACGCCATCCCCGGGCGGCGCACCGGTCTGTTGACCCTGCTCGCCCTCGGGATGATCGCGGCCGCCGTCGTCAACAGTGTCTTCGGCGTCCTGCAGACCCTCATCTCCACCACGGTCGGCCAGCGCGTCATGCACGACCTGCGCACCGCCGTCTACGACCGGTTGCAGCGCATGCCGCTCGCCTTCTTCACCCGCACCCGCACCGGCGAGGTGCAGTCCCGGATCGCCAACGACATCGGCGGCATGCAGGCCACCGTCACCTCCACCGCGACCTCGCTGGTCTCCAACCTCACCAGCGTCGTGGCCACGGTTGTCGCCATGCTCGCCCTCGACTGGCGGCTGACCGTCGTCTCGCTGCTCCTGCTGCCGCTGTTCGTCTGGATCAGCCGCCGGGTCGGCAACGAGCGCAAGAAGATCACCTCGAAGCGGCAGAAGCAGATGGCGACCATGTCCGCGATGGTCACCGAATCCCTGTCGGTGAGCGGGATCCTGCTCGGCCGCACCATGGGACGCTCCGACTCGCTCACCCAGGAGTTCAGCCGGGAGTCCGAGCGCCTGGTCGGCCTCGAGGTGCGGGCCAGCATGGCCGGCCGCTGGCGGATGTCCACCATCGGCGTCGTGATGGCCGCCATGCCCGCCGTCATCTACTGGGCCGCCGGAATCGCCCTCCAGACCGGGGGCCCGGCCGTCTCCATCGGCACCCTAGTCGCCTTCGTATCGCTGCAGCAGGGGCTGTTCCGGCCCACCGTCAGCCTGCTGTCCACCGGAGTGGACATGCAGACCTCCCTCGCGCTCTTCGCCCGCATCTTCGAATACCTCGACCTGCCGGTCGACATCACGGAGCCCGCCCGGCCGGTGCGGCTGGAGACGGTGCGCGGCGAAGTCCGCTTCGACGGCGTCGACTTCGACTACGACGCCCAAGATCCGGCCTCGCCGCAGGGAACCCTGCGCGGTATCGACCTGACCGTCCCGGCGGGCGGCAGCCTGGCCGTCGTCGGGTCGACCGGCTCCGGCAAGACCACCCTCAGCTATCTGGTGCCCCGGCTGTACGACGTGACCGGCGGCCGGGTGCTGATCGACGGGGTCGACGTCCGGGATCTCGACTTCGACAGCCTCGCCCGCGCGGTCGGCGTCGTCTCCCAGGAGACGTATCTCTTCCACGCCTCGATAGCCGACAACCTGCGCTTCGCCAAGCCCGACGCGACCGACGCGGAGATCGTCGCGGCGGCCGAGGCCGCCCAGATCCATGACCACATCGCCGCCCTCCCCGAGGGCTACGACACCCTGGTGGGGGAGCGGGGTTACCGCTTCTCCGGCGGGGAGAAGCAGCGGCTGGCGCTGGCCCGGACGATTCTGCGCGACCCTCCCGTCCTCATCCTCGACGAGGCCACCAGCGCCCTGGACACCCGCACCGAGCACGCCGTGCAGAAGGCCATCGACGGCCTCACCGCGGGGCGCACCACCATCACCATCGCCCACCGGCTCTCCACCGTGCGCGACGCCGACCGGATCGTCGTCCTCGACGGCGGCCGCGTCGCCGAGCAGGGCACCCATGAGGAGCTGCTCGCCGAGGACGGCCGCTACGCCGCCCTGGTACGGCGCGACGCCCAGCTGTCGCCCGTCGTCCCCGTCGCGTAAGCCCCCGGAAGCCCCCATAGAGCCCCCGGAGTCCGGTGCGTCCGTCAGGAGAACTCGGCGCGCACCGCCTCCGTGTGCTCGCCCAGCGCGGGCACCGGCCGCAGCGCCGCCTGACGCCCCTCCACCTCGACCGGTGGCAGCAGGCCGCGCAGCGGCCCGACGGGCGAGCCGAACTCGCCCCAGCGCTCCCGGGCGGCCAGCTGCGGATGTCCGGCCAGCCCCGCGACGTCCCGCAGCCGCGCGTTGGCGATGCCCGCCCCGTCCAGCAGGGCCACCAGGCCGTCGGCCGTATGGTCCGCGAAGGACCGTTCCAGCTCGGCCGTCAGCTCCTCGTCATGAGTGCGGCGCAGCGGATTGTCGGCGAAGCGCGGATCGCGGATCAGCTCCGGGCGTCCCACGACGCGCTCGCACAGGGTGATCCACTCGCGGTCGTTCTGCACGCTCAGGAACACCTGGGCGCCGTCGCCGCAGCGATAGGCCCCGTACGGGGAGATCGACGGATGGCGAGCGCCGCTGCGCGTCACCCCGCCTCCGCCGTAGGCCTGCGCGAAGTACGGATGGCCCATCCACTCACCCAGCGCGTCGAGGAGGCTGACGCTCAGATCCGTCCCCGCGCCGGTGCGCTCCCGCTCGTACAGCGCGGTGAGGACGCCGGTGTACGCGTACATCCCGCCCGCGATATCGGCGATCGAGATTCCGGGGCGGGCGGGCTCCTCGGGGCTGCCGGTGATCGACAGCAGCCCCGCCTCGCACTGGACGAGGAGGTCGTACGCCTTCTTGTCCCGGTACGGCCCGTGGCTCCCGTAACCGGTGATCGCGCAGTTGATCAGGCGTGGATGCCCGGCCCGCAGCGCGTCCGCCGAGAGCCCGAGCCGGTCCACCGCCCCGGGCGCGAGGTTGTGCACGAACACATCGGCACGGGCCAGCAGCGCGTCGAGCAGGGACCGGTCCGCGGCGTCCTTCACATCGAGGACGACGCTCTCCTTGCCGCGGTTGACCCACACGAAGTACGCCGACATGCCCTTGACCTCACGGTCGTAGTCCCGGGCGAAGTCGCCCCGCCCCGGCCGCTCCACCTTGATCACCCGCGCGCCGAGGTCGGCGAGCTGGCGGGTGGCGAACGGGGCGGCGACGGCCTGTTCGAGGGCGACGACGGTGATGCCGTCCAGGGGTTGTACGGGCATGGGGCGACTCCTTCGGTACGACTCCGCCACGACGGACAGCCCCTGTCTACCCCGCGGTGAGCGGCCGCCGAACGCCGCTCACCGCGCCGGATCCGGCCGGTTCAGCCGAGCAGCTCCCGCAGATAGGCGATCTGCTCGCCCTGCTGGTGGGGGCCGCCGCCCTCGTGGCCGTTGAAGGACCACACCTTCAGGTCCTTCTCGCCCGCGTAGTGGTGGTACGCGGCGAAGCCGCACGAGGTCGGGGTGATCGCGTCGCGCAGGGCGGTCGAGAACAGCGCGGGCGCGCTCGCCCGGACCGCGAAGTTGAGGCCGTCGAAGTGGTCGAGGGTCGCGAAGACCCGCTCGGTGAGATCGCGCTGTCCGGCGCAGAAACGGGCCAGTTCGCCGTACGGATCGGCGTCGGTGATCTCGACGGCCCGCCGGATGTGCGTCATGAACGGCACGTCCACCAGCGCCGCGGCCAGATCCGGCACCAGCCCGGCCGCCGCGAGAGCCATGCCGCCGCCCTGGCTGCCGCCGCTGACGACGATCCGGCCCGAGTCGACCAGCGGATGCGCACGGGCGGCCTCCACCGCGCGCACGGCGTCGGTGTACAGCCGCCGGTAGTAGTAGGTGTCCGGGGAGAGGATCCCCTGGGTCATCTTGCCCGGCGCTTCTGGCCCGGTGCCACCGGCCGGATCCGGGGTGTCGCCGGGGGCGTGCTGCGCCCAGCCCTGGCCCCGGGTGTCCATGACGAAGACCGCGTAGCCCACCGACGGCCACAGCAGCCAGTTGTGCGGCAGCCCCCGGCCGCCGTTGTAGCCCTGGTACTGCACCACGCACGGCAGCGGGCCCGTTGCGTCGCGCGGGGCCAGCAGCCAGCCGCGTATCCGGTGCCCGCCGAACCCGGAGAACTCGGCGTCGTAGGTGTGCAGCCGGGCCAGGCCCGTGTCGGTCTCGGTGAAGACCGGGTCCAAATCCGCGGTGCGGGCCTCGGTGAGGGTGCGCTCCCAGAACGCGTCGAAGCCGTCCGGCTCGGGCAGCGGGGGCCGGTAGGTGCGCAGCTGGTCCAGGGGAAGATCGACGAACACGGGGCGAAGACCTCCGGAGAATCGGTACGGCGATGGCCAGGGGCGACGTGGTGAGGGTGAGCTGCGGACGCCCTGGATCGTTCGGACATCCGATCAGCGTTCGACTTCTCGGTCAAGAGGAAATACGGGCCGGGGGAGCGGTGCTGGACCTGACGATCAGCCGGGTGGACAGCTCGGTCCGCGTCCCCTCCGGAACCTCCCCCGCCCTCAGCCGCAGCAGGGTGCGCAGCGCCGTCGCCGCCATCTCGGACAGCGGCTGACGGACCGTGGTGAGCGCCGGTGTCGTCCAGCGGGCCTGCGGCAGATCGTCGAAGCCCACCACGCTCATGTCCTCCGGCACCCGCGACCCCCGTTCCCGCAGGGCCCGGTACGCGCCGAGCGCCATCGGGTCCGAGCACACGAACACCGCCGTCGGCGGCTCGGGCAGGTCCAGCAGTTCCGTCATCCGCTGGTACGCCCCGGCCTCCCGGAAGTCGCCGTAGCGTACGTACGACGGCGGCACCCGCAGCCCGGCCGCGGCCATCGCCGAGCGGAACCCGGCCATCCGCGCGCCGCTGCACACCTTCCGCCGGTGTCCGCCGATCACCGCGATCCGCCGGTGTCCCAGCCCGAGCAGATGCTCGGTCGCGCTCACCCCGCCCTGCCAGTCGGCGGCGCCCACGGACGCCACGCCCGGCGGCGGCACCGCCCCGGGATCGATCATCACGAACGGGACCCGGTGCTCATCGAGCCAGGCGTACTGGGTGGGCGTCAGCTCCGCGAGGTGGAACAGCACCCCGGAACTGCCCCGGGCACACAGCTTGTCCAGCCAGCCGCGCTCGGGCCGCCCGTCGCGGATGCGCGGCAGCCCGGCCGACACCACGACCTCGAGGCCCGCGTCGTGTGCCGCCGCCTCCACGCCGTGCAGCACCGCCCCCGACCCCGCGCCGTCCAGGGAATGCACCACCAGATCGACCAGGGCGGGCGGCCGGGGCGACTCCAGGCGCGGCTTGCGGACGTACCCCAGGCGGTCCAGGACCTCGCTGACCCGGCGACGGGTGTCGGGCGCCACGTCCTCGCGGCCGTTGACCACCTTCGAAGCGGTCGGCACCGAGACCCCTGCCTCGCGGGCGATGACCGCCAGCGTGGGACCCGTCGACCCCGGGGAACGCGCCATCGAGATACCCCTTCCCGAAACCGCCCAAGCGCGACGCCGACCGGGCAGAAACCGGTTACTACATTAAGGCCGCCCCAACTCGGACGGGAAGCCCCGGGAGTTGAGGCGGCCGTCGCTCCGTGACCGTCACAGGCCGTAGCGGTTCTTCAGATGGCGCCAGAAGTCCCGGTACATCCACTTGTCGAATTCGGTGATGCGGTCGGCGGATCCGGCCTTCATGAGGAAGCCGCCCACGCCGGTCGGGGTCCAGTCGTAGAAGTCGTCCAGACCGTAGGTGTGCCCGATCTCGTGCAGCAGGACGTGAATGTTGTCCTGGTTCACCGCGCCCAGCATGTACTCGCTGCCGATGCGCTGCCCCCAGTCGCCCCCGGCACCGCCGCCGAAGCCCTTGGTCAGCCACAGCGACTGGTCGTAGTGGCGGGCCGCGCCGCCTGGGCACTTGGAGTAGTTGCCGTCCTGGTGGAAGAAGCGACCGCAGTCCGGGGCGCACTGCGGAGCGCCGCCGCCATCCAGTCCGGTGTAGATGTCGACCGAGTTGTCACTCCACTGCAGCGTGGAGCGGTTCTTGACGGCCCAGCCGACGATCTTGACCGGGACCTCCTTGTACGGGAAGTTCTCGAATCCCGCGACCTGGTCGATCCACTTCTTCGACTGGCGCTTGAGCGCCGTATGGATCTGGTCGCGCACCTGCGCCGTGACCGGCTGGTCGGATTCCCAGCGGACGCAGTAGTTCAGGCTGCCCTTGTTGGCCATCACCTGATCCCAGCCGTAGTTCTTGAAGCCGTACAGGTTGGGATAGGTGGACTCGACGTGCCGCCAGACCTCGTTCAGCGGCTGGACGAGGTTGCTCGGCGGGTTCCAGGTGTCCGACGCGCCCGTCCCGGCTGCGTCGGCGGGTGCGGTGAATCCGATGAGGGACAGCGCCCCGGCCGCGGTGGCGGTCAGGAGGGCGCGCAATCCGCGGAATCTTCGTGCGGGCATGGCGGCTCACTTCCGTGTGGGGAACGGGAGCGGGCGGCGCACCCCCGGGGAGTGGCCGTACGGGGACGCCGCCCGCACCCTCCAGTCGCCCCCGCGGTCCGGAAAGTTGCCGCCCCTTCCCGGATGCGCGCGGACTGACAAACCACCGCGCGCTCAGCGGCCGGTACGGGCGTCCTGCGAGCCGTCGTCCGGAACCACCCGGGCCGCGGCCGGGTCCAGCACCCGGGTGAGGAACGCCCTCGTCCGGGGATGCCGCGGCGCGGCCACCACCTGCTCGGGGCCGCCCTCCTCCACGACCACCCCGTCGTCCATGAACACCACCCGGTCGGCGACCTCCCGCGCGAAGCTCATCTCATGCGTGACCACCAGCATCGTCATCCCCTCGTCGGCAAGCCGCCGCATGACCGCGAGGACGTCCCCGACCAGCTCGGGGTCGAGGGCCGAGGTCGGCTCGTCGAACAGCATCAGCTCCGGGTCCATCGCCAGTGCCCGCGCGATCGCCACCCGCTGCTGCTGCCCGCCCGACAGCTGCGCCGGATAGGCGCTCTCCTTATCCGTCAGGCCCACACGGCGCAGCGTCTCCCGCCCGATCCGCGCCGCTTCGGCCTTGTCGCGGCGCAGCACCCGCCGCTGCGCGATGGTCAGGTTCTCCAGCGCTGTCAGATGCGGGAAGAGGTTGAACGCCTGGAACACCATGCCGATCCGCCGTCGCACCCGGTCGATGTCCACATCCGGGTCGGTGACCTCTGCCTCGCCCACGGTCACCGAGCCCGACGTCGGCTCCTCCAGCATGTTCACACAGCGCAGCAGGGTCGACTTGCCGGAGCCGGAAGGACCGATGACACAGACCACCTCACCCCGCTCCACCACGAGGTCGATGCCCTTCAGCACCTCCAGCCCGCCGAACGACTTGCGCAGCCCCCGGATCCGGATCACGGTCCGGTCACCTCGCCTTCGCGGTACGGGCTTCCAGCCACCGGACCAACTGGCCCAGCGGGACGGTGATGAGCAGGTAGCACAGCCCGGCGACCAGGATCGGAGTGAGACTGCGGTGCTGATTGAGCGCGTCCCGGCCGAACTTGGACAGCTCGTACTGGTCCAGGGAGAGTCCGAGCAGATAGACCAGCGACGAGTCCTTGGTCAGCAGGATCAGTTCGTTGGTCAGCGGCGGCAGCACGATCCGGAACGCCTGCGGGATGACGATCGAGACCATCGCCCGGCCG
Source organism: Streptomyces sp. NPDC041200 (assembly GCF_055591805.1). NCBI lineage: Bacteria > Bacillati > Actinomycetota > Actinomycetes > Kitasatosporales > Streptomycetaceae > Streptomyces > Streptomyces sp. NPDC041200. The sequence goes on from NZ_JBVIZF010000046.1 coordinate 25,385, forward strand.
TGGGACATGCCGAGCGAACGCGCCGCCTCCATCTGCCCCTTGGGAACGGCCCGGATGCCCGCGCGGATCGTCTCCGCCATGTACGCGGCCCCGACCAGACCGAGCGCCAGCATGACCGTCACATACCGGTCCAGCGCCACCTGGAAGGCGAGCGGCACGCCGAAGCCGAGCGCGATGAACACCAGCAGCGCCGGTACGCCGCGGAAGAACTCGATGTACGCCACCGACAGCCACCGGTACGGCGGAACCTGTGAGAGCCGCATCAGCGCGAGCAGCAGCCCGGCCACCAGCCCGAAACCGAAGCCGAGCAGGGTGTAGACGACGGTGTTGACCAGGGCGGTGGTGATGATGTCGGGGAACTGGGACCGGGCGACGTCCGCGTCGAAGAACGCGCGGCGCAGTTCACCCCAGTCCGCGGCCAGGACGATGACGAGCAGCACGGCGGCGAGCACGGCGTACTGCACCGTCCGTACCGCCCGCGCCCGCTGCCGACGGGTCATTGCCATCACGGTGCGGACTCCTCAGCTCCTGGGCGCGGTGCCGAACCACTTCCGGTAGATCGTCTCGTAGCGGCCGTCCTTCTTCGCGTCCGCGAGCACCTGGTCGATCTTCTTGCGCAGGGCGTCATTGCCGGTGCGCACGGCGATGCCGTACTTCTCCCCGGTGCTGAACTCGGCCGTCACCTCGGTGTCCGGGTTGTCCTTGACGAAGTCGTACAGCACCCCGTTGTCGTTGATGCCCGCCGCGACCTGCCCGGTCTTGACCGCGGAGACCAGCAGTCCGAGGTCCTCGAACTGGACCAGCGTGGCGCCCACGGCCCGCTTCTGGGCGTAGGTCTCCCCGGTGGTCCCCTGCTGGACCGCCAGCCGTTTGCCCTTGAGGTCGGCGAGGGTGCGGTACGGCTTGCCCTTCCGGGTGAGCAGCGCCTGGGTGGCTTCGAAGTAGGGGCGGGAGAAGTCCAGGTTCTTCTCGCGGACGGCGTTGATCGTCATCCCGGCCGCGGCGACGTCACAGGTGGAGGTGTTGAGGTCCTCACCGGACTGGATGCCCTCGAAGGGCGTGTCCACGATCTCCTGCTTCACCTTCAGCTCCGAGGCGACGAGATCGACCAGATCCACGTCGAAGCCGACGATCTTCTTGCCCTGCCGGGACTGGAAGGGCGGATAGGGCAGATGGGTGCAGGTGGTCAGCTTCCCGGACTTCACCAGGCTGATGTCCGGACCGCCGGAGTCCGACGGTTTGGTGCTGGTACAGCCGATGAGCAGGGCGGCAGCGGCGGCAGTGGCTATGACGGGCAGCGCGGAGCGAGCGGACACGGCACCTCCGGGACATGGTCGGCGAACGACCCCACGGGACACGTGATCAATGCGTCGGCCCGCATCCTGCCACTCTCCGTGCGGCCTTGACCCCGCCGTGTGCGTTGCGAGCGCATAACGGCCGCGGGGCCCCTCGCTACGGAAGCCCCCGCTAGCGCCGCCGTCGCCGCCTGCGGCGCTTGCTCCAGAACCAGCCGGCCGGCGGCTCGTCCGCCCGCCAGGGCTGGGGCTCGGGCGCGCCGCGCCGCCGCCAGCGCGCGGTCAGCATGCGCGTACGCGCGGCGGGCTCGGCGACCCCCGCGCCCCGGATGAAATCCTCGTCGAGAACGACGTCGTCCCAGTCGTCCGCCTCGTCCCCCCGGTCTGTGGAGCCGGTGCTCAAGGGGCACCTCCCGTCCGCCCGTGTGCCACGTGGGCACGAAGCGTGTTCCTGGAGCGAGGAACGTGCGGGACCCCCGCCGGGTTCCGAACGGCTCAGGCGGGGATCCAGGCGCGCATCGGCCCGGTCTCCCGGTTCGCCCAGGCGTAATAGGGGATCGCGGTGACGCGCACCGGGTCGCCGATGCCACCGATGTCGCCCCCGGCGCCCGGGTACGGCCACCAGCCGTCGGGCGGGGCCGCCTTGCGCAGCGCCCGGGCCATGATCACGGTCACCCCGCCCAGCAGCCGCGGCCGGTGCTCGGCGACCAGATCGGTGCCCGTATCGAGCCTGATGCCGTCCAGTCGCAGCCCGGCGGGCTGGTCCGGCTGCTCCAGGCAGTACACCAGTGGTCCGTACTCGATCGCGGCGCAGCCGCGCACCGCGTCGACCCGTGGGTCGGGCCGGGTCAGCCGGGGCGTCAGCGGCAGGGACAGGACCACGGCCTCGCCCGGCCGCCAGCGGCGCCGCAGCCGCAGCCAGCCCCGCTCCGCGCGCTGCGTCACCGGCTCGCCGCCGACCGTCGCCTCGTACCGGTCGGCCCAGTGCGGAATGCGCAGCGACAGCGTCCAGTCCGCGTCGGCGGGAGCCTCGTCCACGACCACCGCGATCCGGCCCTCCCAGGGATAGCCGGTGCCCACCCGCACCGCCCCGCCGCCCGCCGCGTACACCCCGGACGCGTACTGGTGCAGCTGCAGGCCCCCGGCGTCACCGCTCGCCATGTAGTACGGCAGGGAGGCCAGCAGCCGCATCACATTGGGCGGGCAGCAGGCGCAGCGGAACCATGGCGTCCGCCGTGCCTCCTGGTCGCCGTGCGCCGCCGTGCGGCCGTCGCGGACCTGGAGCGGATTCACGTACAGCCAGCGCTCGCCGTCCAGGGAGACCCCGGACGCGAAGCCGTTGAACAGGGTCCGTTCGATCAGGTCGCTGTAGCGGGCGTCCCCCGTGAGCAGCGCCATCCGCCAGCTGAACTGGATCGAGGCGATGGCCGCGCAGGTCTCCGCGTACGCCCGGTCCGGCGGGAGTTCGTAAGCGTCGCCGAAGGACTCCAGATCGTGCCGGGAGCCGACGCCGCCGGTCAGATGGGTCTTGGTGGCGACCATGTCCTCCCACAGCCGCACCAGCGCGTCCCGCAGCTCCCGGTCGCCGGTCTCGGCCGCCAGGTCCGCGGCCCCGGCCAGCAGATACAGCTGGCGCACCGCATGCCCGGCGACCGCCCGCGCCTCCCGCACCGGGACGTGGTCCTGCCAGTAGGGCGCCCCGGGGCGCGTCCCGCCGTCCGTCCCGCCGTCGCCGAGCGTGCCCGTACCGCGCCGGTCCACGAAGTACCCGGCCAGATCGAGATAGCGCCGCTCGCCGGTCTCCCGGTACAGCTCGACCAGCGCCGTCTCGATCTCCGGGTGCCCGCACACCGCGTCCACGGCCTTGCCCGGGCCGAAGACCGCGTCGATGTGATCGGCGAACCGCACCGCCACGCCGAGCAGTTCGTCCCCGCCGGTGGCCCGCCGATGCGCGACGGCGGCCTGGAGGAGATGGCCCGCGCAGTACAGCTCGTGCCCCCAGTGCAAGTCCGTCCACCGCCGGGCGCCCGGCCTGGCCTGGTAGTACGTCTGCAGATAGCCATCCGCGTCCTGCGCGCCCGCCACCAGGGCCGCCAGCCGCGCCACGTGCACGGCCAGTTCCCCGGCGGCGGGCCCGCCCGGCTCCTCGGCGAGCTGCCAGGACGCCGCCTCCAGCCACTTGTGCACATCGGAGTCCTGGAACGGGAAGTTCCCCGTGAACCCCTCGTCCGTCTGCCCGGCGGCGGCCCGCAGATTGGCCAGATTGCCCGCCTCCTCCAGCCGCTGAGGCCCCTGCGGAACGCTGACCTCGGCATTGATACGCCGTTTCGCGGCCCAGAACCCTCCGGTGATCCGGGCCGTGACGGGCGGCCGGAGAGCGGTGTGCGCGTCCTGCGAGAGCCGGATCGGTCCTACGGACATCTGACTACCCCTTACCCCGTACGTTCCGTGGCGGCCATGCCTTCCACGACCGGGCGGGCCGCACGCGCCATGTGGTCCATTCCACTGCACTTCGGCACCGGAGTCAGGAGGGGAGACGGGGGATATCGCGATCCGTGCGAGCAGCCCACGGAACGTCAGGCGCCGGGCTCCGCAGCCCTGTCCACCACATGGGCCACACCACACGTGACGTTGTCGGGCCCGCCCGCGCGGTTGGCGAGGGCGATGAGTTCGAGCGCCGCGTCCCCGGGATCGGCCACCGAGGCCAGTACGCCCCGGATCTCCCCGGCGGTCACCACGGCGCTGAGCCCGTCCGAACACAGCAGATACCGGTCACCCGCCACGGCGTCTCGCAGCGTCAGATCGGGTGCGAACGCCGCCCCGCCGCCCATGGCCCGCAGTAGCAGCGCCCGCCCGGGGTGGGAGGCGGCCTCCGCCGCGGTGATGCGCCCCTCGTCGAGCAGCGACCGCACCACGGTGTGGTCGTGGGTGATCTGGAACAGCTCGCCGTCGCGCAGCAGATACGCCCGCGAATCGCCGATGTGCACCAGCCCCAGCCGGGATCCCGACCACACCATCGCGGTCAGCGTCGTCCCGACGTCGCGCAGCGCGGGGTCGGACGCGGCCAGTTCGCGCACCGATGAGTGCGCCCGGCGCACCGCGTCCTCCAGGGCGCTCAGCAGCTCGGCTCCCGGAACCTCGGCCTCCAGCGGCTTGAGCGCCTCGATCGCCGCCTCGCTCGCATGACGGCTGCCGCCGAAGCCGTCGGCGACGGCGAGCAGACGGGGACCGGCGTACCCAAAGTCCTCGTTGCTTTCCCGGACCGAGCCCCGGTCGGAGAGCACGGCGTAGCGGACCCCCAGGGTGCTGTGGGCAGAAGACATGGTGACGTCCTTTCCTGACAGCTGGTCGACGAGGAAGGCGGCCAAGTCACGCCGGGCCGCCGTATCGGCCTCGACCCGCGCCCAGTACGTACGGACCTCCCGCGCCGCCGCGCCCGGGTCCAGCTCGCACACGGTACGGATGCGGGCCAGCGGCATCCCCAGCCGGCGCAGCCAGGCCACCAGCCGGGCCCGCTCCAGCTGCGCCGGGTCGTAGAGGCGGTAGCCGGAGTGCGGGTCGACACGGGCGGGCGTCAGCAGCCCGAGTTCGTCGTACAGGCGGAGCGCCTTGGGAGACAGCCTCGATGCCTTCGCGAACGCGCCGATCGTCAGCAGCCCCATGCTCGTCCTCCTCGCGCCGGGCACCTCGCCCGGCCACCACGATGCTGGAGCTTCCCCCTGGGAGAAGGTCAACCAAGCTCAACCAAGGGCAATGAAGACCAATTGGAGATCACATACAAACCCTTATGTCTTACTCATTTATATTTATCAGTCATATCCTTTCATTCGCCCTTCTTCAGGTATTCGTTGTGCTTGGCGAGGGAACTGACGGGACATCCGCACAGACTCGTGGCAGCCACGAGGCGAGGGAGGACCCATGTCCGTTTCCACCACGCCCGGAACCGTGTGGGGCACCTGGATCAATCTGCAAGGCGGCATCCACTCCGAGCCCGCGCCGGTGGCCCAGGCCGACGACCGGATCCAAGTCTTCATCCGGGGCGGGTCGAACGTCCTCTGGAGCAGACTCGAAACCCGCGACGGGGGATGGGGGGCCTGGCAGCAGTACACCGGCCTGTCCGTCGACGGCATCCCCGCCCCGATCCGCGGCAAGGACGGCAAGGTGCGGGTCTTCTACCGCACGCCCGGCAACAACCTGGAGGTTATCACCCAGACCTCCATCAACTCCGGGTACGGACCGCCCCAGACGCTGGCCACCGGCATCGGGGACGATCCGGCCGCGGCGCTCAGCGCCGACGGCAGCATCTACGTGTTCTTCCCCGGCACCGACAACGCCCTGTGGTACCTGCATAACCAGGATCTGCAGTACGAGACGTACACCGCGCCGGCGTCGCTGGGTGGTGCGATCTTCGCCACGCCGTCGCCCATCCTCGACGGGGGAGGGCGGATCGTGGTGGCGGTCAAGGGGAGCGGCGAAACCCTCTACACCATCCAGCAGCAGGGCGAGAACTCCGGCCTCTGGGAGGCCTTCTCCCTCAACGCCACCAACGTGACCAGCCGCCCCTCGGTGTGCCTGGACGCGGCGGGCAGGGTGCAGATCTTCTTCCGGGGGGTCGACGGCTCCGTCCGGCGCGTCGGACAGACCGACGGCTACGACTCGTTCAACCCCGCCGTGAGCCTGGGCGCCCAGATCGTGTGGCGGCCCACCTGTGGCCTGGGCCAGGACGGCCGGGTCAACGTGTTCATCAAGGCGACCGACAACGCCCTGTGGGTCGCCGTCCAGCAAACGGAGAACGGCACCACCTACACCGGTTTCCAGTCCCTCGGCGGGGTCATCGGCTCCGCCGGTATCAGCGTTCCCATCGCCAACGAGGAGAATCTGCTCTACGTGTTCCTGCAGGGCAACGGGGTCGCCAGGGACCTCTGGCTGCAGCGCCAGACGTTCGTCTGAGCCGCGCTCCGGGGGCTCCACGGTTTTCGAAACTTTCGCACCTGTCTCAGGGGCTGTTGAAAGTCATCAGAACCTTTAATCTCCGAACAAATTCGATCAGCGAGCAGGTTGATCATCGGAGAGTGCGGGAGCCCCCGCATGCCCACAGCAGGAGAGCGACGATGAGCCGCAGTGACGGACAGCCCAGCCGCAGACGGGTACTGATGGGGGCCCTGGCCCTGGGAGCGGTCGCGGGAACCCCCGGCCTGGCCGAGGCCGCCACCCCCTCCGCGCGGGAGACCGCCGCCAGGGCCGCCCGGTACGCCAATCCGCTGGTCCGCAACCGCGCCGATCCGCACATCTTCCGGCACACCGACGGCTACTACTACTTCACCGCCACCGCCCCGGAGTACGACCGCATCATCCTGCGCCGCTCCAGAACCCTCAGCGGCCTCGCCACCGCGGCCGAGTCGGTGATCTGGAAGAAGCACACCAGCGGCGACATGGGAGCCCACATCTGGGCTCCGGAAATCCACTTCATCGACGGCAAGTGGTACATCTACTTCGCGTCCGCGCCCGCGAACGACGTCTGGAAGATCCGGATGTGGGTGCTGGAGAACGCCAGCGCCAACCCGTTCGCCGGGACCTGGACCGAGAAGGGCCGCATCGCCACCCCCATCGACTCGTTCTCGCTGGACGCCTCCACCTTCGTCCACCGCGGCACCCGCTATCTGATCTGGGCGCAGAGCAACCCGGACGTCGGCAACAACTCCAGTCTCTACATCGCCAAGATGGGCAATCCCTGGACCATCACCGGGCCGCAGGTGGAGATCTCCCGCCCCACCTACGACTGGGAGACCCGCGGCTACAAGGTCAACGAGGGCCCGTCCGTCCTCCAGAAGAACGGGCGGCTCTTCCTCACCTACTCCGCGAGCGCCACCGACGCCAACTACTGCATGGGCCTGCTCACCGCCTCCGCGGACAGTGACCCGCTGGCCGCCGCCTCCTGGAAGAAGAGCCCCCAGCCGGTCTTCACCAGCAATGACACCACCAAGCAGTACGGGCCGGGCCACAACTCGTTCACCGTCGCCGAGGACGGCCGCACCGATGTCCTCGTCTACCACGCCCGCCAGTACAAGGACATCACCGGCGACCCGCTCAACGACCCCAACCGGCACACCCGTATCCAGACCCTTGGCTGGAAGGCGGACGGCACCCCGGACTTCGGCGTCCCCGTGGCCGACGGGCCCGCTCCGGACACCGGGGCCGCCACCCGCTACACCATGACCGCCTTCACGAACAGCAGTGAATCCAACATGTACGTGTACGAGTCGACGGACGCGCTCGCCTACACGCTGCTCAAGGGACCGGCGTTCACCCCGCCCGCGGAGTTGATCCGCGACCCCAGCATCATCAAGCACACCGACGGCTACTACTACATCGTCTACACCACCAACTGGACCGGGAACACCATCGGGTTCGCGCGCAGCCGGGACCGGGTCAACTGGACCTTCGTCCGCAATCACACGCTGCCGCTCGCGGGAGTCGAACGCACCTGGGCCCCCGAGTTCTTCGTCGACGGAGACGGCAGCGTCAACGTCATCGTGTCGCTCGACACCACCGTCACCCCGGACTACATCTTCCGGCCGCATCTGCTCACCGCCACCAACGCCGCGCTGTCGTCCTGGACCACCCCGAAGCCGCTCACCGGCCTGGACAAGGCGAACTACATCGACACCTTCGTGGTCCGCCACGGCGGGCAGTACCACGCCTTCACCAAGCACGAGACGACGAAGTACATCGAGTACGCGACCGCCACCAGCCTCGGGGGCCCCTACACCCTCCGCGGCACCGGCGACTGGGCGGGCTGGGGCAGCTGGCGCGAGGGACCGGCGCTGGTGCCGCTGGGAGGCGGCGGCTGGCGGATCTACTTCGACGGCTACGCCGAGAAGAAGTACTACTACAGCGACAGCTTCGACGGTTTCCGTACCTGGACGCCCATCCGGCAGTTGCCGGGGCTCTCCGGTGTCGCCCGCCACTTCACCGTCCTGAAGGAGAGCGTGTGATGCGCGGACGCCTATGGGCCCTCGTCGTGGCCACCGTACTCGGGCTGCTGGCCCCGCTGGCGGGTGCCGGTGCCGCGCAGGCCGCCCCCGTCACCATCGCCAACGCGACCCAGTTCACCACAACCTCGGGCGAGGCGCTGCACGCGCACGGCGGCGGAGTCATCAAAGTCGGCGCGTATTACTACTGGTTCGGGGAGAACCGCAACGCGGACAACACCTTCCGCTATGTGTCCGCCTACCGCTCCACGGACCTCAAGAGCTGGGAGTTCCGCCGCCACGTCCTCACCCAGGCCACCGACCCCGAGCTGGCCACCGCCAACATCGAACGGCCCAAGGTCATCTACAACGAGCGGACCAAGCAGTTCGTGATGTGGGCGCACAAGGAGAACGGAAGCGACTACAGCGAGGCGCGCGCGGCCGTCGCCACTTCCGCCACCGTCGACGGCGACTACACCTGGCGGGGCAGCTTCCGCCCGCTGGGCCAGCACATGTCGCGCGACATCACCCTGTTCAAGGACAGCGACGGCACCGGTTACATGATCTCGGCCGCCCGGGAGAACTACGACCTGCACATCTACCGGCTGACCGACGACTACACCGGTGTGGCGAGCCTGGTGGCCAACCCCTGGCCCGGCGGCCACCGCGAGGCCCCCGCGCTCTTCAAACGCGGCAACGTGTACTTCATGCTGACCTCCGGTGCCACCGGCTGGAACCCCAACCAGCAGCAGTACGCCACCGCCACCAGTCTGGCCGGTCCCTGGAGCGCGATGCGCAACGTCGGCGACGCCACCGCGTACGGCTCGCAGACCGCCTACGTCCTGCCGGTGCAGGGCGCCCGGACGACCTCGTACCTGTACCTGGGCGACCGCTGGGGCAACTCCTTCGGCGGCAAGGTCAACGACTCGCGCTATGTGTGGCTGCCGCTGAACTTCCCCACCGCGACCACTCTGACCATGGACTGGTATCCGCAGCTGACCATCGACACCGAGGCGGGCACGGTGACCGGCTCCGGCGGTCCGTACACCCCGCTGAAGGCCCGGCACAGCGGCAAGTGCGCCGACATCCTCTCCGCCGCGCAGACCGACGGCGCCGCTGCGGTGCAGTACACCTGCAACGGCGGCGGCAACCAGCTGTTCTGGTCCAGGAGCGCGGGCGGCGGGTACGTCCAGCTGATCGCACGGCACAGCTCCCAGTGCCTGACCGTGGCCGGTGGCTCCACCGCTGATGGCGCGGCGGTCGTCCAGTCGGCCTGTGGTACGGGCGCGAACCAGCAGTGGCAGGTCACGGACACCGGCGGCGGCTACGTACGGCTCACTGCCCGCTCCAGCGGCAAGTGCCTGGACGTGGCCGACGAGTCCACGGCCGACAAGGCCGCGATCGTCCAGTGGAGCTGCACGGGTGGCACCAACCAGCAGTGGCAGCGCGGCTGAACCTCCGGTGGGCAAGGGGCTGTTGACATCCCCGGAGGTGCCGGTAGCTTCACGTGCGCACAATGTCGGACGTTGTTCGTAATTTCGAACCTCCGTGAGGAGAGTCATGAACGAACCAGTCGACAGACGGCACTTCATCGCCACCACCGCCACCGGGGCCGCGGCCGTGGTGCTCAGCGCGGCCGCCGGTGGCACCGCGGCCGCGGCCGCACCCGGCGCGGCCCCGGCCAAGCCCCGGGCGCTGACCAGCGTCCGGCCCTTCCCGCTCACCGCCGTGACCCTGCTCCCCGGCGCCTTCAAGGACAACCAGTCCCGCAACACCGCCTATCTGCGCTTCGTCGACATCGACCGGCTGCTGCACACCTTCCGCCTCAACGTCGGCATCGCCAGCAGCGCCCGGCCCTGCGGCGGCTGGGAGAGCCCGACCACCGAACTGCGCGGCCACAGCACCGGCCACCTCCTGTCCGGCCTCGCCCTGACCTACGCCAACACCGGCGACGCCGCACTGCTCGACAAGAGCCGGAGCCTCGTCGCCACCCTCGCCGCCTGCCAGGCGAAATCCCCGGCCGCCGGGTACGGGACGGGCTATCTGTCGGCGTTCCCGGAGAGCTTCTTCGACCGGCTGGAGGCCGGGAGCGGGGTGTGGGCCCCGTACTACACCATCCACAAGATCATGGCCGGGCTCGTCGACCAGTACCTGCTCGCGGACAACGACCAGGCCCTGGAGACCGTGCTGCGCCAAGCCGCCTGGGTCGACACCCGCACCGCGAAGCTCAGCTACGACCAGATGCAGCGCGTGCTGGAGACCGAGTACGGCGGCATGAACGACGTCCTCGCCGATCTGCACACGATCACCGGCGACAGCCGGTGGCTGAGGGTCGCCGAGCGCTTCACCCACGCCCGCGTCTTCGACCCGCTCAGCCGGAACGAGGACCGGCTCGCCGGACTCCACGCCAACACCCAGATCCCCAAGATGGTCGGCGCCCTGCGGCTGTGGGAGGAGGGGCTGAACAGCCGCTACCGCACCATCGGCGAGAACTTCTGGAAGATCGTCACCGATCACCACACCTACGTCATCGGCGGCAACAGCAACGGCGAGGCCTTCCACGAACCCGACGCCATCGCTGCCCAGCTTTCGGGGAGCTGCTGCGAGAACTGCAACAGCTACAACATGCTCAAGCTCACCCGGCTGATCCACTTCCACGCGCCCGAGCGCACCGACCTGCTCGACTACTACGAGCGCACCCTCTTCAACCAGATGCTCGGCGAACAGGACCCCGACTCGGCCCACGGCTTCAACATCTACTACACGGGCCTCGCCCCCGGCGCCTTCAAACAGCAGCCGTCCTTCATGGGCCCCGACCCGAACCAGTACTCCACCGACTACGACAACTTCTCCTGCGACCACGGCAGCGGCGTGGAGACCCACGCCAAGTTCGCCGACACCATCTACACCCGTGGCGACCGCAGCCTGCTGGTGAACCTCTTCATCCCCTCCGAGCTGCGCTGGCAGGAGAAGGGCATCACCTGGCGCCAGACCACCGGCTTCCCCGACCAGCAGACCACCACCCTCACCGTCGCCTCCGGCGCGGCCTCCCTGGAACTGCGGGTGCGCATCCCCTCGTGGGCGTCCGGCGCCCGCGCCAAGCTCAACGGCACCACCCTCCCCGACCAGCCGAAACCCGGCAGCTGGCTGATCATCGACCGGCAGTGGAAGACCGGCGACCGGGTCGAGGTCACCCTGCCGATGGCACTGCGGCTCGACCCCACCCCCGACGACCCCGACATCCGGGCCGTGCTGTACGGGCCCGTCGTGCTGGCCGGGGCGTACGGCGACCGCACCGGCATGACCATGCCGCGCCTCAAGCAGGACTCCGTGGTCCAGCAGTCCACCAGCCCGATGCGCTTCACCGCGACCGCGGACGGGCAGAGCGTCAGCCTGCTGCCCATCGCCCGCGTCCACCACCAGCGCTACAACGTGTACTGGCTGACCGGGCAGCCGCCCACCCCGCCGCCCGCCTTCGCCGCCTGGTACCGCTTCGACGAGACCTCCGGCACCACCGCCGCCGACGCCACCGGCCGCGGCAAGACCGCCCGGCTCACCGGCGGCGCCACCTGGACGACGGGCAGGACCGGCGGCGCCGTCGCGCTGAACGGCGGCAATGGCTACGTCACCCTCGCCGACGACCTCCTCGCGGGCGCGACCGCGTACACGCTCGCCACCTGGGTCCGGCTGGACGGCACCCCCGCCGCCTGGACCCGGATCTTCGACATCGGCACCGGCGTCACCGCCAACATGTTCCTCACCCCGGTCGCCGACTCCGGGAAGCTGCGCTTCGCCATCACCGCGGGCGGAGGCGGCGCCGAGCAGCGCATCGAGGCCGACCCGCTGCCCACCGGCCAGTGGACCCATGTCGCCGTCGCCTACGGCGGCGGCACCGCCGTCCTCTACGTCGGCGGGCGCGAGGTGGGCCGCAACACCCGCGTCACCGTCGAGCCCGTCCACTTCGGCAACCGCATCCGCGCCGCCTACCTCGGCAAGTCGCAGTACCCCGACCCGTACCTCAGGGCCGCGTTCGACGACTTCCGCGTGTACGGCCGGACACTCAGCGCGAATGAGGTCGCCACGCTGGCCGAAAGCTGACAAGCTCGGGCGGGCGGGCCACGGTCCGCCCGCCCCCGAACCGACCGGCATGGACAAGGACGACGTACATGGCCCACCTCGCGGCGGAGAACCGCTACGACTCCATGCAGTACCAGCGCTGCGGGCGCAGTGGCGTGCTGCTGCCGAAGGTCTCGCTCGGCCTGTGGCACAACTTCGGCGACACCCATCCGCTCGAGACCCAGCGCGACGTCCTCCGCCGCGCCTTCGACCTCGGCGTCACCCACATCGACCTGGCCAACAACTACGGGCCGCCGCCCGGCAGCGCCGAGAGCAACTTCGGTTCGGTCTTCGCCCAGGACTTCCGCCCCTACCGCGACGAGCTGTTCATCGCGAGCAAGGCCGGATATCTGATGTGGCCCGGGCCGTACGGCGAGTGGGGCTCGCGCAAGTACATGCTGTCCAGCCTCGACCAGTCGCTGACCCGCATGGGCCTGGACTACGTCGACGTGTTCTACTCCCACCGCTTCGACCCGGACACCCCGCTCGAAGAGACGATGGGCGCGCTCGACAGCGCGGTGCGGCAGGGCAAGGCCCTCTACGCGGGGCTGTCGAACTACCCGCCGGAGGCCATCGCGGAGGCGGCCGCGATCCTCAAGGACCTGCGCACCCCGTACCTGATCAACCAGCATCCGTACTCGATGCTCCAGCGCGGGGTCGAGGGCGGGGTGCTGGAGGCCTCCGCCGCGGCCGGTGCCGGTGTCATCGCCTTCTCGCCGCTCGCCCAGGGCCAGCTCACCGACCGCTATCTGAACGGTGTGCCCGCCGACTCCCGGATGGCGCTCGGTCACTTCCTCAAGCGCGAAGCGCTCACCGAGGAGCGCCTCGCGCTGCTGCGCGCCCTCAACAAGATCGCCCAGGGGCGTGGCCAGACCCTGGCCCAGCTGGCGCTCGCCTGGGTACTGCGGGATCCGCGGGTGGTCTCCGTGCTGATCGGCGCGAGCAGCGTCGCCCAACTGGAGCAGAACGTCGCGGTCCTGGACTCGCCCGGCTTCAGCGACGAAGAGCTGACCGAGATCGAC
>NZ_JBVIZF010000047.1:0-33876 GCF_055591805.1 Streptomyces sp. NPDC041200
GGTGGTGACGGCGGTGGTGGTGTCGGCGGGCTGGACGGTCTGGGTGTCGGTGCCGCTGGACGGGGTGTAGTCGGCATCGCCGCTGTAGGCGGCCGTGAGGGGGTAGTCGCCGGCGGCGGTGTACGTGTGCGTGGCGGCGGCGGTGCCGCCGGTGAGCTCGGCGGTGACGGTCGGGGTGGTGTCGCCGAAGTCGAAGGTGACGGTGCCGGTGGGGGTGCCCGCGCCGGGCGGCACGGCGGCGACGGTGGCGGTGAGGGTGACCGCCTCGCCCATCGCGGACGGGTCGGGCGCGGAGACCACGGCGGTCGTCGTCAGGGGCTGGCCCACCGATTGGCTGTCCGTCTCCGAGGAAGACGTGAAGTTCGCGTCCCCGCTGTAGGTCGCGGTGACCGGGTACGGGCTGCCCGCGGCGCCGGTGTACGTGTGCGTGGCGGCGGCGGTGCCGCCGGTGAGGGGGCCCGTGGTGGTAGGGGTGCCGTCGCCGAAGTCGAAGGTGACGGTGCCGGTGGGGGTGCCCGCGCCGGGCTGCACGACCGAGACCGTCGCCGTGGCGGTCATCTGCTGCCCGACGACCGACGGGTTCGGCGTGAGGTCCACCTCGGTGGCGGTCGCGGCCTGGTCGACGGTCTGGGTGTCGGTGCCGACGGAGCCGGTGAAGTCGGCGTCGCCGCTGTAGGTGGCGGTGACCGTGTACGGGCTCCCGCCGACGTCCGCGTACGTGTGGTCCACGCTCGCGGCGCCGCCCGACAGCGGCAGGGTGCTCTGGGAAGTGCCGTCGCCGAAGTCGAACGTCACCGTGCCGGTCGGCGTACCGGCCCCCGGCGCCACGGGCGCGACCTGGGCGACGACGGTGACCGGCTGACCGGGCTGGGACGGGTCGGGCGAGGCCGTCACCGCCGTGGTGGTCGCCGCCTGGCCGACGGTCTGGGTGTCCGTCCCGCCGGAGGGCATGAAGAGGGTGTCGCCGTCGTACGACGCGGTGACGGCGTACGGGGTGACCGACGGGTCGGCGTAGGCGTGGGTCACCGTGGCGGTGCCGTCCTCCAGCTGGGTCACCACGACCGGGGTGCCGTCGCCGAAGTCGAAGGCGACCGTGCCGGTCGGAGTGCCCACCGTGGGCGGGTCGCCCACCACGGTGGCGGTGAAGGTGACCTCCTCCCCGACCACGGAGGGATCGGGTGCCGAGGTGACCGTCGTCTCCGTGGGCGCCTGGTAGCCGAAGGCCCCGGGGACCGTCACGCTGCCCCCGGGGGTGGTGACCGTGAGGTCGGCGGGCCCCGCTGTGCCCGGCGGCGTCACCACGACGAGCAGGGTGTCGGAGAACGCGCGGAAGGACGCAGCGGGGACGCCGCCGACCGTGACGGCGGTGGTGCGGGAGAGTGCGGTGCCGGTCACCAGGACGGTGGTGCCGCCCGAGATCGTTCCCGTCTCCGGGGAGACATCGGTGACCGTGGGCACGGACACGTAGGCGTAGAGCAGTCGGTTGCTGATCCCGCCGGTCGTGGTGACGTAGACCGGGACGGTCCCCGGCCCCGCGGCCGGGGGAGCGGCCACGAGGAGCTGCTGGTCGGAGACGGTGGTGGGGTGGGCGGTGGCGGAGCCGAAGTTCACCAGCAGCGCGGTGAACAGGTTGACGCCGCTGAGTTCGACGACGTTCCCGCCGCCGATCGGACCGGCGGCGGGTACGACGCCTCGCAGGCTGGGCCAGCGCAGGTAGAAGAAGTAGCCGATGCGGGCGCTGCCGCCGGGGGTGGTGACGGTGACCGGCACCGCACCGGTCCCGGCGGGGGTCACGGCCATGATGGTCGCGTCGTCGAGGACGGTGAAGCTCGCCGCCGGGCGGGGGCCGAAGCGCACGTCCGTGGCACCGGTGAAGTGGACCCCGATGAGGGTCACCACGGTGCCGCCGGAGTAGGGGCCTTGGTCGGGGAAGACTCCCGAGAACGGGTTGACCAGGTCGAACTCGCCGGAGGGCGCGGCCGTGAGTACGCCCGTGGGGACCGAGAGGCGGCCGGAGAGTCCCGGCGCCATGAGCGGGGCGGGCCCCCCGGACATGTGGACGACCGTGCGGGAGGCCGGGTCGATGACGGCGACGCGGTTCCCGTGGCGGTCGGTGAGGATGATGAGCCCGTCCGGGCGATGCGGAATGAGCATGACGGCGCGCCTTCCACTCCTCCGGAAAGGATGGGCGGCCCGCCGGATATTGACGGACTCAGTAACCCATTCCGGTGAGGCGCAGGCAACGCCGCGCACAGCGGATCACCCGTACGGCGGAGCGCGGAGAGGCTGCCCCTCCGTGCTCCCCGCGCCCGTCAGACCGTGGCGGCCGTGCCGCTGTCCGTCTCGGACGCCGCCGCGTGCTCGGCCAGCACGCCCGTACGGTGGCGCTGGACGAACCAGTAGTAGGCGAACCCGCCGAGCGCGACCGTGCCCACGAAGAGGAACGCGCCCCAGCGCAGATACCAGTGGTGCGGCGGAGCCGCGTTGTAGACCGCGTCGCGCGGCCACGCCAGGTTGAGGGTCATGCCCGCGCCCCACAGCACCGCGAGCACATTGACCGGCAGCCCGAACCGCCCCAGCGAGAACCGCCCCTCACCCGCCGGAGTCCACCGGCCCCGCACCCTGGCCACCAGCATCGGCAGCGTGACCAGCAGATACGCCACGTAGATCATGATGATGCCGATGCTGGTCACCACCGAGAAGATCTGCGGCTGCCGGATGTTCACGGCCAGCACGGCCAGCGCGAGCAGGCCCACGATCACCGCGGGCAGCACCGGGGTCTGGAACCGCGGGCTCACCCGGGCCATCAGCGACGCGGCGGGCAGGTTGTTGTCCCGGGACATCGCGAACGCCAGCCGCACCGCCGCCGTGTGCACCGCCAGCGCGCACACCGTCACCGCGATCAGCACACACCACAGCATCGCCTTGCCGACCGTCGGCCCGAGCACGTCCAGCACCACGTACTGCAGACCGTCCGTGGACAGCCCCTCGCCGGTCAGGCTCCCGACGCTCATCAGCGCCAGCAGCAGGATCAGCCCGCCCAGCACGAAGGACGCGATGAGCGCGCGCAGGATCGCCCGGGGCGCGTTGCGCGAGGGGTCCAGGGACTCCTCGCCGAGGGAGGCCGCCGTGTCGAAGCCGTACATGACGTACGCGGAGGCCAGCGAGGCGGTGAGGAAGGCGCCCAGATAGCCGAGGTTCTGCCCGGAACCGGTGTGCGCGGTCTCCGTGACGACGCCCGGACCGCGCACCACATGGACGGCGAGGAGAACGATCAGCACGACCGTGGCGACGAGTTCCAGGAACACCCCGGCTGTGTTGATCCGGGCCATCAGCTTCACCCCGAAGGCGTTGACCAGCGTGGTGAAGAGGATGAGGACGGTGGCCAGCAGCACCGCGTTGGTCGCCGTGTCGTACGTACCGGAGCCGTCCCCGATGAACTGGAACGCCGAGGAGATCTGCGGCAGCGTCAGCTGATAGGCGAGGGCGACGGCGGCCAGCGACACGATGGAGGCGACCAGCATCATCCACCCGGCCAGCCAGCCCACATGCGCGTTGCCCAGCCGCTTCGACCAGTTGTAGACGGATCCGGCGACCGGATGGCGGGCGGCCAGCTCGGCGAAGCACAGCGCGACCATGAGCTGTCCGACGAAGACCATGGGCCAGGACCACCAGTAGGCGGGCCCGCCCTGGGCGAAGCCGAAGTAGAAGAGCTGGAAGGTGCCGGTGAGGATGGAGATGTAGCTGATTCCGGCGGCGAAGGTGTGGAAGCTGCCGAGGGTTCTCTTCAGCTCGGGGCGGTAGCCGAACTCGGTGAGTTCGGCGTCGTCCTGCGTAGTGGACACGGTGGACACTCCAATATCGGGCGGGCGAGCCCGGGCGTGGGTCAGGTGAACCAACCCTGAGGCCTGGGGTGGGTGTTGCACCAGATGTGTTTCGCCTCGCGATATTCGGCGAGCCCGCTCGGCCCCAGTTCCCGCCCTGTCCCCGACTGCTTGAACCCGCCCCACTCCGCCTGCGGAACCGACGGGTGGTAGTCGTTGATCCATACGGTGCCCAGCCGCAGCCGGGACGCGACCCGCCGCGCCCGCCCCTCGTCGCAGGACCACACCGCCCCGGCGAGCCCGTACACCGTGTCGTTGGCGAGCCGGATCGCCTCCTCCTCCGAGGCGAAACGTTCCACCGTGAGGACCGGCCCGAACGACTCGTCGGCCAGCACCGACATCCCGCTGTGGCAGCGGTCGAGCACCGTCGGCCGGTAGTAGAAGCCGTCCCGCAGCTGCGGATCGTCCGGCCGGGAGCCGCCGCAGCGCAGCCGGGCGCCCTCCGCGAGCCCGGTGGCCACGTACGCCTCGACCTTCGCCCGGTGCGCGGCCGAGATCAGCGGACCGGTCTGGGCCCGCTCGTCGAACGGCCCGCCGAGCCGGATCTCGCGGGCGCGGCGCACCACCTCCTCCACGAAGGCGTCGTGCACGGGGGTCTGCACCAGCAGTCGGGCACCGGCCGAGCAGACCTGCCCGGAGTGCAGGAAGACGGCGGTGAGCGCGTAGTCGACGGCGCTCTCGAAGTCCGCGTCCGCGAACACGATGTTGGGGTTCTTGCCGCCCAGCTCCAGAAAGGTCCGCTTGACCGTGCCCGCCGCCGCGGCCATGACACGCCGCCCGGTGCGCAGGCCCCCGGTGAAGGACACCAGGTCCACATCGGGGTTGTCGGTGAGCGGGGCGCCCGCCTCGGCGCCCGGCCCCAGCACCAGGTTGGCCGCCCCGTCCGGCAGCCCCGCCTCCGCCAGCAGCCGCATCAGCGCGATGGCCGTGGACGGGGTCAGCTCACTGGGCTTGAGGACGATGGCGTTGCCCGCGGCGAGCGCGGGGGCCACCTTCCACGCGGTCTGCAGCAGCGGATAGTTCCACGGGGTGATCAGCGCGCACACCCCGACCGGTTCGTAGACGACCCGGCTGACGACGCCCTCGGTGCCGGTCTCCACGATCCGCTCCGCCTCGGTGCGCACCAGCTGCCCGTAGTAGCGGAAGCACGCGATCACGTCGTCGACGTCCCCGTAGCTCTCCGTCAGCCGCTTCCCCGTGTCCAGGGACTCCGCGCGGGCCAGGGCCGCCTTGTCGCGGGCCAGCAGACCGGCGACCCGCAGCAGCAGATCACCGCGGGCGGCGACCGGGGTGCGCGGCCACGGGCCGTGGTCGAACGCCTGCCGGGCGGCGGCCACCGCCTCGGCCGCGTCCTTGCCGCCGCCCTCGTCGACGACGGCCACCAGCGAGCCGTCGGCCGGACACCTGATGTCCCGGGTGCGTTCGTCGATCGCCTGGGTCCACTGGCCTCCTATGAAGAGATCCCTCACGGGCATTCCTTCACTTCCGGGGCCGGGACATGGTCGGTCACCCATTGGTGAAAGGCGCCGATGTGGTGTTCGCTGGGCACCAGCACCCCGCCGCCGCGATAGGCGCGCGAGTGCATGGCGGGCTGGGTGCGCTCACAGGCGTCGAAGTCCTGGGTGTTGACCCGGTGGAACAGCTCGACCGACTTGGACAGATCCCGCTCCGACGCCACCACCTCCGGCGCGTACAGCCAGTCACAGGTGATCAGCGTGCGGTCGGCGGCGAGCGGGAACATCCGGTGGACGATCACATGGTCGGGGACCAGGTTGATGAAGACCTGCGGCCGCACGGTGATCGCGTAGTAGCGGCGGTCCTGGTCCTCGGCGATGCCGCTGAACCGGTCGAAGCCCGCGCTGCCGTCGACCGTGAACCCCTGGGCCTCCTCGGCGAACTCGGCACCGTGCCCCACGAAGTACTGCGCCGCCAGGCCGTCGGCGAACTCCGGCAGCACCTCGGTGAGTTCGGGGTGGATCGTCGCGCAGTGGTAGCACTCCATGAAGTTCTCGACGATCAGCTTCCAGTTGGCCTTGATGTCGTACTCGATCCGGCGGCCGAGCGACAGCCCCGCCACGCCGTACCGCTCCACGGCGTCGGTGTCGCCGAGCCGCTCGGCGACCGCCCCGACGACGTTCTCCTCGAACGACGGCGGCTCATCGGCCAGGCACACCCAGGCGTAGCCCAGCCACTCGCGCAGCCGCACCGGCAGCAGCCCGCGCTCGCCGCGGTCCACGTCGGGCATCCGCTGGAGGTTCGGGGCGGCGGTGAGCCGTCCGTCCAGGTCGTACGTCCAGGCGTGGTACGGGCACTGGAGCGAGCGCCGCACCGTGCCCGACTCCTCGGTGCACAACCGGGCGCCGCGGTGGCGGCAGATGTTGAGGAACGCGCGCAGCTCACCGGCGCGATTGCGGGTGATCAGCACGCTCTCCCGGCCCACCTGCACGGTGCGGAACGCCCCCGGCCGGTCCAGGTCGGCGCTGCGCGCCGCGCAGAACCACATCGCCTCGAACAGGTGTTCCTGCTCCCCCCGGAAGACCGAGGGGGAGGTGTACCAGGGGCCGGGGAGGGTGGTGATCAGGCTGGAGGCCGGGGCGGCGGGGGATTCGGGAGCCACGGTCATGGGATTCTCCTCTGGCGGGCAATCAGCGGCGGATGCGTTCCATGCGCGGATCGAAGAGGGGCTCGGCGGCCACGGTCGCGGGGACCTTCTCGCCGAAGTACTCGATGTGAACGGCGGTTCCGGGCACGGCGGCCCCGGCGGGCAGCCAGGCGTAGGCGACGGTACGGCCGATGGTGTAGCCGTACGCGGCGCTGGTCACATAGCCCGCGGGGAGACCGGCCTCTCCTTCGACGTACACCGGCTCGTTGCCCAGGACGATCGCGGCCGGGTCGTCCAGGGTGAGACAGGCCAGCCTGCGCCGCGCCGTCTCCTCGCCGCGGCCCTCCAGGGCCGCGCGCCCCAGGAAGTCGCCCTTGTTCATCCGGACGGCGAAGCCGACGCCCGCCTCGTACGGATCGTGCTCGGTGGTCATGTCATGGCCCCAGGCGCGGTAGCCCTTCTCCAGCCGCAGGCTGTTGAAGGCGGAGCGCCCGGCGGCGATCACCCCGTGCCGCTGCCCGGCCTCCCACAGCGTGTCCCACAGCCGCAGGCCCAGGTCGGCGGTGGTGTACAGCTCCCAGCCCAGCTCGCCGACGTAACTCAGCCGCATCGCGGTCACCGGCACATGACCGATGTACGTGCGCCGGGCCCTGAAGTAGCCGAACGCCTGGTGCGAGAAGTCGTCCCGGGTCAGCGGCTGGACCAGCTCCCGGGCGAGCGGGCCCCACACTCCGACGCAGCAGGTGCCGGGCGTGATGTCGGCGATGTGCACGTCAGCGGGCGCGTGACGGAGCAGCCAGTCCAGGTCGAGGCCGCTGTTCGCGCCGACCTGGAAGCGCTGTTCGTCCAGGCGGGCGACGGTCAGATCGCTCCGTACGCCCCCGGCCTCGTCCAGCAGCAGGGTGTAGGTGACCGCGCCCGGCTTCTTCGCGAGCTGGTTGGTGGTCATGCGCTGCAGGAAGTCCAGGGCGCCGGGGCCGGAGACCTCCAGCCGCTTGAGCGGGGTCATGTCGTACAGCGCGACCCGCTCCCGGGTGGCCCGGGCCTCGGCGGCGGCGATCGGCGACCAGTAGCGGGCCGACCAGGCGTCCCGCTTCGGCAGTTCGAGCCCCTCGGCGAGCGGTGCGTTGGCCTCGTACCAGTGCGGCCGCTCCCAGCCCGCGGCCTCCAGGAAGTACGCGCCCAGCTCCCGCTGGCGTTCGTAGAAGGGGCTGACCCGCAGCGGGCGCGGCTGCTCCACGGGCTGCAGCGGATGGATGACGTCGTAGACCTCGGTGAAGCTCTGCGCACCGCGGTCGGCGATGTAGGCGGGGGAGGTCTGGGCGTCCTCGAAGCGGTACGGATCGCAGGCGTGGACGTCCACGGTCGGCCGCCCGTCGGTCATCCACTCGGCGACGGCCCTGGCGACGCCCGCGGAGTGGGTCACCCACACCGCCTCGGCCAGCCAGAAGCCGCGCACCTCACGGGACTCGCCGACGACCGGCATCCCGTCGGGGGTGAAGGAGAAGACCCCGTTGAACCCCTCCTCGACGCGGCTTTCGCCGAGCGCGGGGATCAGCCCGACGCTGTCCTCCCAGCTGGGCGCGAAGTCCTCCTCGGTGAACGGCAGCGAGGACGGCATCACCGGCGCGTCGTCGAAGGCGGGCACGGCGGCCGGGTCGACCGGCATCGGGCGGTGGGCGTAACTGCCGATGCCGATGCGGTCGGTGTGCTCGCGGTAGTACAGGTCGCGGTCCTGGAAGCGCAGCAGGGGACGGCTCGCCTCGGTCCGCGGGTCGTTCACCCCGGCCAGCTCCGGCAGCGGCGCCGTCTTCGCGTACTGGTGGGCGAGCGGCAGCAGCGGTACGCGGACGCCTGCCATCGCACCGATCAGCGGGCCCCAGAACCCGGCCGCCGAGACGACGATGTCGGCGGGGAAGGTGCCCCGGTCGGTGACGACCGCGGTGACCCGGCCGCCGTCCTGCTCGATGCCGGTGACGGTGTGCCGCTCCAGGAAGCGGGCGCCGCGCGCGCTGGCCCGCTCGATCTGGGCGCGGCAGGCGAGCTGCGCGCGGGCCAGCCCGTCGTCCGGGGTGTGGAAGCCGCCGAGGATCTTCTCCGGGTCCAGCAGCGGCCACAGTTCGGCGCACCGGGCGGGGGAGAGGAGTTCGCCCCGGATGCCCCAGGACGCGGCGAGCCCCGCCTTGCGGTGCAGATCGGCCCAGCGCTCCTCACTGGTGGCGATCTCCAGACCGCCCACCGGGTTGAAGCAGGACAGTCCGTCCGCCTGAAGCGCGGAGAACTTCTCCACGGTGTAGAGGGCGAACTCGGTGAGGGTCTTGGAGGGGCTGGTCCGGAACACCAGCCCGGGCGCGTGCGAGGTCGAGCCGCCGGGGGCGGCCAGCGGGCCCTGCTCCAGGACAGTGACGTCGCTCCAGCTGCGGGCGGCCAGCTCATCGGCGAGCGAGCAGCCGACGATCCCGGCGCCGACGATGACGACGCGCTGATGCCTGTGCCCGGTCATCACAGCACCACCACGGACCGCAGCACCCCGCCGCGCTGCATCTTGGCGAACGCGGGCTCCACCTCGTCCAGCGTGATCGTCTCGCTGACGAACGCGTCCAGGTCGAGCTTCCGGCTGAGATGGAGGTCGACCAGGACCGGGAAGTCCCGGCTGGGCAGACAGTCGCCGTACCAGGACGCCTTGAGCGCGCCGCCCCGCCCGAACACGTCGATCAGCGGCAGGTCGATGCGCATCTCCGGGTCCGGCACCCCGACCTGCACCAGCGTTCCGGCCAGATCGCGCATGTAGAAGCCCTGGCGGTAGGTCTCGGGGCGACCCACCGCGTCGATGACGATGTCGGCGCCCACGCCCCCGGTCAGCTCGCGGACCGCCTCGATCGGGTCGGTGCCCCGGGAGTTGACGGTGTCGGTGGCGCCGAAGCGGGTGGCCGCGTCCAGCTTGGCGTCGTCGATGTCCACGGCGATCACCCGGCGCGCCCCGGCCAGCGCGGACGCGGCGATCGCCGCGTTGCCCACCCCGCCGCAGCCGATGACCGCGACGGTGTCGCCGTTGGACACCCCGCCGGTGTGCACGGCCGCGCCGTAACCGGCCATCACCCCGCAGCCGATCAGCCCTGCCGCCTCGGGCCGGGCCGACGGGTCGATCTTCACCGCCTGCCCCGCCGCGACCAGCGTCTTCTCCGCGAACGCGCCGATGCCGAGCGCCGGGCTCAACGCGGTGCCGTCGGCGAGGGTCATGGGCTGGGCGGCGTTGCGGCTCTCGAAGCAGTACCAGGGGCGGCCGCGGCGGCAGGAGCGGCAGCCGCCGCAGGGCGCGCGCCAGGCCAGCACCACGTAGTCGCCGGGGGCGAGACCCGTGACCCCGGGGCCCACGGCCTCGACGATTCCGGCCGCCTCATGTCCGAGCAGATACGGGAAATCGTCGCCGATCGCACCGTCCCGGTAGTGCAGATCGGTGTGGCACACCCCGCAGGCCTGGACCCCCACCAGCACCTCGCCGGGGCCGGGATCGGGCACGAGGACCGGCAGCACCTCGACGGGTGCGCCCTTTTTCAGCGCCACGGCGGCGCGGACTTCTTGCGGCATGGCTCACTCCTCTGTTCTCCTGCGCGGGCAGGGACCGGTGCGTGGGAGCTGGCACGAGCTGGCATGAATGAGGAACTCGGAAGACGCGGGGAAGTCAGCCGGTTGAACGGCCGCTGGTTACCCCTCAGTTGCGTATAGCGCGGCGTGTTGCGCGATGAGGGACATCCTGAAAGCCGTGTCCACGACGCGTCAAGAGGTGCGCGAAAACCGTCCGTAAACCAGCGCTGACTACGGGTTCCGGTCCCGGACACGACGAAGGGGCCGGATCGGATCCGGCCCCTTCGTCGGTCGTACGGGTGGTGCGTCGTGGCTGGTCAGCCGGGGAAACCCATACGGCGGGAGAGTTCCTCGGCGGTCTTCATCGCGTGCTCGGCGAGGTCCAGCAGCTGGCTCTGGGCCATCCGGTACACCGGCCCCGAGACGCCTATCGCGCCGATCACCGCGCCGTCATGGCCGCGCACCGGAGCCGCGACCGCGTTCAGTCCGATCTCCAGTTCCTCGCACGAGTACGCGAAACCGCGCTCGGCGGCGGTCTCCAGCTGCTGCCGCAGCTCGGCCGAGGTGGTGATCGTGTGCTCGGTGAACCGCGGAAGCTTCCGCGTCACCAGCCGCTCCCGCCGCTCGCCGCTCAGATGGGCCAGCAGCATCTTGCCGCTGGCGGTCGCGTGCAGCGCGGTGCGCCGCCCCAGCCAGTTGTAGGCCGTGACCGCCGCGGCCCCGCGGGCCTGCATGATGTTGACCGCCGCGTCCGAGTCCAGCACCGCGATGTTGGCCGTCTCGCCGGTCTCGTCTGCCAGCGCCCGGCAGACCGGGGCGCCCTCCTGTGAGATGTCGAGCCGGATGGCGGCCGCGCCCGCCAGTCTGAGCACCCCGGCGCCCAGGTAGTACTTCCCGCGCTCGCGCTCCTGGGCGACCAGGCCGCGGTTCTCCAGCACGCCCAGCAGCCGGAACGCGGTGGACTTGTGTACGCCCAGCTCATCGGCGATCTCGGTCACTCCGGCCTCGCCGAGCTTGGCGAGGATCTCCAGAACGCTGACCGCCCTGTCCACCGACTGCACTGCCCCGGAGGCCCCCCGCTTGTCTTCGGCCCGGTCCTCGGTCGTGTTCGTCATGGGTCTGATCTCACCATCCGATGGCTCCGAGTGGGGGCCTGTCGACGGGCAACTCTTGACGGCTGCCTTCCCAATCTGGATTCTGTTGCGCATCGCGCATTTCGGTGCGCCATTCACAACGCATGATACCGATCAACGTGAGGGGGGCCAATGATTCCCGTCTGCCGTATCGAGGATCTGCCGGAAGGTGAGTCGGTGCGCATCGAGGCCGGCGACAGCCACGCGGCGATCGCGGTGTTCCACTCCGAGGGTGCGTTCTACGCCGTCGACGACACCTGCAGCCACCAGGACGCCTCCCTCTCCGAAGGCTGGCTCGAGGGCTGCTACGTCGAATGCCCGCTGCACGCCGCCCTGTTCGATTTGCGCTCCGGCATGCCCACCTGTCTGCCCGCCCGCAAACCGGTACGTACGCATGCGGTCACGGTGGTGGACGGAATGCTCTGTGTCCACCCCCTGGTGCCCGCTGCCCAGGAAGAAGCCGTCGCATGATGCGGACGGTGACCGTCGTCGGAGCCTCGCTCGCGGGACTGCACGCGGCGCGCGGTCTCCGCGACCAGGGCTACGACGGGCGGCTGGTGATCGTCGGCGAGGAGCGCCACCGTCCGTACGACCGCCCTCCGCTGTCGAAGGCATTCCTTACGGATCAGGAAGAACCGGACGGCGGGCTCGGCCCGCTCGCCCTCACCGACCCCGAGGACGAGGCCGAACTGGACGCCGAGTGGCTGCTCGGCGTCCGGGCCGACCGGCTGGATCCGGCGGCGGGCTCGGTCGCGCTGGCCGACGGCCGTACCCTGCGCACCGATGGCGTCGTCATCGCCACCGGGGCCGCGCCCCGGACGCTGCGCGCCACCGCCCTGCCCGGGGTGCACACCCTGCGCACCCTCGACGACGCCCGGCGGCTCCGCGCCGAACTGCGGGCGGGGGCGGCCCGGGTGGTCGTCATCGGCGCCGGTTTCATCGGCGCCGAGGTCGCCTCGTCCTGCGCCGCCCTCGGGCGGGACGTCACCGTGGTGGAGGCCGCGCCGCTGCCGCTCGTTCCGCAACTGGGGGAGCGCATGGCCCAGGTGTGCGCTGCCTTGCACGCCGCGCACGGCGTGACCCTGCTGTGCGGCACGGGCGTCGCCACCCTGCGCGGCACCGATCGCGTCACCGGTGTCGAGCTGGCCGACGGCCGGGTGCTGCCCGCCGATGTGGTCGTCGTCGGGGTCGGGGTGCGCCCGGTCACCGGATGGCTGGAAGGCTCCGGGCTGGCCCTGGACGACGGGGTGCTGTGCGACGAGGGCTGCGCGACCGCGCTGCCGACCGTCGTCGCCGTCGGCGACGTGGCCCGCCTCGCCCAGCCCGGTACGGGGCACACCGTACGGGCCGAGCACTGGACCAGCGCCGCCGAACAGGGCGCGGTCGCCGCCCGCAACCTGCTCGCCGGGGCCACCGTCGAACCCTTCGGCGCGCTGCCCTACTTCTGGTCCGACCAGTACGGCGCGCGCATCCAGTTCGCCGGGCGGCGCGACCCCGGCGACACCGTCCGGATCGTAGAGGGCAATCCCGATGAGGGGGCGGGCGCGGAGGCGGCCGGTGGCTTCCTCGCCGTCTACGAACGGGGCGAGATCCCGACCGCCGTGCTCGCCGTCAACCGCCCGAAACCCTTCACGCGGCTGCGCCGCGAGCTCGCCCGCGCTCGGCTGCCCGTCGCGCGCTGACCGCCTCCTTACGGGCCCGCCGCCGCTGGCGGCGCATCTCCCGCGCCGAGCTGCTGGGCCGGGAGACCACCCCGTACCGCTGGTTCCACACCTGCCGGGTCACCCAGACGTCCAGCACCCCCCAGGTCGCCACCACCGTGCTCGCCACCGCGATGAGCACGGCGGGGAAGGCGAACCACGAACCGGCGAACGCGCACAGCACCGCCACCATCGCCAGCACCATCGTGACCGCCACGATGATGACCGCCCGCACCGCCGACGTGCGCACCGGATCGGGCAGCCGCCGCCTGCGGGCGGGCTCCTCGGTCCATAGCGCCCGGGCCCCTGGTGCCGGGATGTCGCGATCCTTGTCCATGGTGTCCATGACGTTCCCACCCCTTTCGGCGCTGCCCCGGTCCGGTCGGTCACACATGGCGGGACTTGGGTCGTATGCACCCCTAGTGTGCCTTGTTGGATCACGAATGGCAGCGATCGGTGGTTCCCGTGGGGAGGGGAAAATCGGCCAACGGTGTCCGGCCCTGCGCACACCGTGACCGGCGTCGTTGTGCCCCTCCACGCGGGGGTTAAGTCCGATAATCATCTGACAACTGATGATCATCGAATCGGGAGTCTTCACAGAAGCGGTATGACAAGCCTTCGGGATGACCAATCCTCAGTAGTAGGCTCGCGCCGCTCGTTGTCGGAGAACAATCAGTCGCCGCCCCGGCCCTCGGGGATGACGTTGGGGAGGCCATGCGCTTTCGCGGGAAGTCCATCCGCAGGAAGATCGTGGCGCTGTTGCTGGTGCCGCTTGTCTCGCTGACGGCGATCTGGGCCTTCGCGCTAGCGATCACTGGCCGGGAGGCACTGCAACTGCTCGACGCCTCCGCCATCATCGACAAGGCGGGCCAGCCCGCCGAGGACGCCGTGCACGCCGTCCAGCTGGAGCGACGGCAGACCCTGATCCTGCTCGCGGACCCACGCCAGGCCGACGCGCTGCCCCTGCTCCACACCCAGCAGCGCAAAACCGACGAGGCCGTCGGCCGGCTGCGCGACGCCCAGTCGGACAGCACCGTGCACGACCGGATGAACAGCGAGTCCGAGGGCCTGCTCGACGACGTCCTCAAGGCATCCGAAGGCCTCGACAGCCTGCGCCGGAAGGTCGAGGACAACGGTACCTCGCGGACCGCTGCCTTTGAGTATTACAACAAACTCGTCGACCTCTGTTACGCGTTCCGCAGTTCGCTGCACGCCGTACCCGACACGGACCTGGACAAACAGGGCCGCGCGCTGGTCGCCATGATCCGCGCCCGGGAGGCGCTGTCCCGCGAGGACGCCCTGTACGTCTCCGCGCTGACGGCACGGAAGCTGACCCTGGCCGACCTCAAGTCGATGTCCGACCTCATCGCCGAGCGCACCCTGCTCTACAACACCAACCTGCCGATCCTGCCCGCCTCGGAGCAGAAGGTCTTCGCCGACTACCGGCGCACCAACGCCGCCCCCGCGGCGCTGCGCATCGCCGAGGGCAAAGTCCTGGCCACCATGGAGCCGCGCGACGCCATCGGCGCCCTGGACCGGGAGCACTGGGAGAACGCGGCCGGGCCCGTCCTCAACGACTACGACCAGCTGGGCGACGAGGCCACCGACCGCCTCCAGAAGCGCATCGACCCGGTGGCCAACAGCGTCCTGATCAAGGCGGGCGCCGCCGCCGTCCTCGGTCTCCTCGCCTTCGTCCTCTCGGTCTTCGTCTCCGTGCGGATCGGCCGCGGCCTGGTCCGCGACCTGTCCCGGCTGCGCACCGACGCCCAGGAGGCGTCCAGCGTCCGGCTGCCGAGCGTGATGCGCCGCCTCGGCGCGGGCGAACAGGTCGACGTCGAGCGGGAGGTGCCCCGGCTGCGGCACGGCACCGACGAGATGGGCCAGGTGGGCCAGGCCCTCAACACCCTCCAGCGGGCCGCCGTCGAGGCCGCCGTCAAACAGGCCGAACTGCGCCAGGGCGTCTCCGAAGTGTTCGTCAACCTCGCCCGCCGCAGCCAGGTGCTGCTGCACCGCCAGCTGACCCTGCTGGACACGATGGAGCGGCGTACCGAGGACACCGACGAACTCGCCGACCTCTTCCGGCTGGACCACATGACCACCCGGATGCGGCGGCACGCCGAGGGCCTGGTCATCCT
Organism: Streptomyces sp. NPDC041200; assembly: GCF_055591805.1. NCBI lineage: Bacteria > Bacillati > Actinomycetota > Actinomycetes > Kitasatosporales > Streptomycetaceae > Streptomyces > Streptomyces sp. NPDC041200. The sequence goes on from NZ_JBVIZF010000047.1 coordinate 15,040, forward strand.
CTCCGGCGCGGCCCCCTCCCGGCAGTGGCGCAAACCCATCCAGCTGATGGACGTCGTGCGCGCCGCCGTCGCCGAGGTCGAGGACTACGAGCGGATCGAGATCCGCAGGCTGCCCCGGATCGCGGTGAACGGCCCCGCCGTCGGCGACCTCACCCACCTCATCGCCGAACTCCTGGAGAACGCCACGGTCTTCTCCCCGCCGCACACCGCCGTCCAGGTGCACGGGGAGCGGGTCGCCAAGGGCTTCACGCTGGAGATCCACGACCGGGGCCTCGGCATGACGCCCGACGCCCTGACGGAGGCCAACCTCCGGCTCGCCGAGACGCCCGAGTTCGAGCTGTCCGACACCGACCGGCTGGGCCTGTTCGTGGTCAGCCGGCTCGCCCAGCGGCAGGGCGTACGGGTCTCGCTCCAGCCCTCCGCGTACGGCGGCACCACCGCCATCGTGCTCATCCCGTCCGCCCTGCTCACCGAATCCGGCCCGGACAGCCAGGACGGGGACGACGACACCGGCCGGCACCGGAAGCGGCAGCGCGGCGCCACCCTGCCGAAGCAGCGCCGCTCCGGCGGCCCGTCCCCGTCCGTGGTGAGCGCGCCGCCCGCCGAACAGCACCAGCAGGCCTCCGACAGCCGCTCCGGCGCCCGCGACGGCGGCCCCGCGCCCCTGCCCCGCCGCGTGCCACCGGTGCTGGTCTCCGACCACGGCCACCCGGTCGACGGCGCGGCGGGCGGACGGCACACCCGGCCGTCCTGGGCCGAACAGCGGGAGCAGGACCCGGACGACAACGTGAACCAGCCCCGGAACCAGACCCGGCCCAAGGAACGGGAACAGGTCCGGAACGACGGCGAGGACCGGCGCCAGGACCAGGCACCGGCCCCGGAGAGCCAGGCACCGGCCCGCCCGGCCGGCTCCGGGCTCCCCAAGCGGATACGGCAGGCGAGCCTCGCCCCCCAGTTGAAGAACGACCCCGAACCACCGGCGGAGAGCGACCACTACGCTGCCGACACCGATCCCGAACGCGATGCCGAACAGGCGAGGGCCACCATGGCCTCGCTGCAACGGGGATGGCAACGCGGTCGGCGGCAGACGGCCACCGGTTCCGGCGGATCGGACACGGCACCAGGAACGAGAGATGAGGGGGACGGGCGATGACCGCATCGAACGCCGCAGCACGCAACGGATCGGCACCGTCGGGCGAGTTGAACTGGCTGCTCGACGAACTCGTAGGCCGGGTCGGCAGCATCCGCAAGGCGCTGGTGCTCTCCGGCGACGGACTGCCCACCGGCGGTTCGCGCGATCTGTCCCGGGAGGACGGCGAACACCTGGCCGCCGTGGCCTCGGGATTCCACAGCCTCGCCAAGGGGGTCGGCCGCCACTTCGACGTCGGCCGGGTCCGGCAGACCGTCGTCGAACTCGACGACGCCTTCCTGTTCGTCACCTCCGCCGGTGACGGCAGCTGCCTCGCGGTGCTCGCCGATGCCGACTCGGACGTCGGACAGGTAGCCTATGAGATGACGCTGCTGGTCAAGCGGGTGGGAGTGCATCTGGGCTCCGCCGCGCGCTCCGGCGGGTGACGGAGGCGGGGGGAGATGACCGGAGAGGGTGCGACCGACGACCGCTGGTTCGACGACGCGGCCGGACCGGTGGTCCGGCCCTATGCGATGACGCGGGGCCGCACCCGCAGCGCCGCCGAGGACAAGCTCGACCTGATCGCCGTCGTCGTCGCCGACAGGGTGAGCCCCGGGACCGCCGACGACCAGACGTTGTCACCGGAGCACATCGACATCGTCGAACTCAGCCGCGACACCCCACAGTCCGTCGCCGAGCTGGCGGCCGAGCTCGACCTCCCGGTCGGCGTGGTCCGCGTACTGATCGGTGACCTGCTTCACGCGGCACTCGTCCGAGTGTCCCGGCCCGTACCTCCGGCGGAACTGCCGGACGAGAGGATTCTGCGCGAGGTGATCAATGGTCTACGGGCACTCTGACCCGGGCCGCTCCCCCATCATCGAACCCGTGACGCTCAAGATTCTGGTGGCGGGCGGGTTCGGTGCGGGCAAGACGACCCTGGTGGGCGCGGTCAGCGAGATCAAACCGCTGCGCACGGAGGAGCTGCTCACCGAGGCGGGCCGGCCGGTCGACAACATCGCGGGGGTGGAGGGCAAGAAGACCACCACCGTCGCGATGGACTTCGGGCGCATCACGCTCCGCGAGGACCTGGTGCTGTACCTCTTCGGTACCCCGGGGCAGGACCGTTTCTGGTTCCTCTGGGACGAGCTGGCGACCGGTGCGCTGGGCGCGGTGGTGCTGGCCGACACCCGTCGGCTGGAGGACTGCTTCGCCGCCGTCGACTACTTCGAGCGGCGCGGCATCGCCTTCACGGTGGCCGTCAACTGCTTCGAGGGCGCCGACAGTTATCCGGAGCAGTCGGTGCGCGAGGCGCTGGACCTCGACCCCGGCACCCCGGTGGTGATGTGTGACGCTCGCGAGCGCGAGTCCGTCAAGCATGTGCTGATATCGGTGGTGGAGCACGCCATGCTGGCCACCGCGGCCACCCGCTGACCGAGCGGCGCCCCGCCTCACCGCACGGCGATCACCGACGAACCATGGCCGAACAGGCCCTGGTTCGCGGTGATCCCCACGCGCGCCCCCGCCACCTGCCGGTCGCCCGCCCGCCCCCGCAACTGCTGGGCCAGCTCACACACCTGGGCGATGGCCTGCGCCGGAACCGCCTCTCCGAAGGACGCGAGACCGCCGCTCGGATTGACCGGGATCCGGCCGCCGAGCGTCGTCGCGCCCTCCCGGAGCAGCCTCGCGCCCTCCCCGGCGGCGCAGAGCCCCAGGTCCTCGTACCACTCCAGTTCCAGCGCGGTGGACAGGTCGTACACCTCGGCGAGCGACAGGTCCTCGGGACCGATCCCCGCCTCCTCGTACGCCGCCCGCGCGATCGACGGCCGGAACGCGTCCGGCACCGGGCCGGGCCCGGCCGCCGAATCGGGGACAGCGTCGGTGGCGATGTCCGGCAGGTCGAGCGTGGTTCGTGGATACACCGGCGACACGGACGAGACGGCCCGGATCCGCACCGGATCCGCCACCCCGTGCCGCCGCGCGAAGTCCACGCCGCTCAGTACGAGCGCCGCGGCCCCGTCCGAGGTCGCGCAGATGTCCAGCAGCCGCAGCGGATCGGCCACCACCGGCGAGGCGGCCACCTCCTCGGCGGTCACGGGGGAGCGGTAGCGGGCATGAGGGTTGGCGGCGCCCGCGGCCGCGTTCTTCACCTTGACCGCCGCGAAGTCCTCGACCGTGTCCCCGTACACCGCCATCCGGCGGCGCGCCCACAGCGCGAAGTACGCCGGGTTGGTGGCGCCCAGCACCCTGAAGCGCAGCCAGTCCGGGTCATCGGGCCGGTCACCGCCGGACGGCGCGAAGAACCCCTTGGGCGCCGCGTCCGCGCCCACCACCAGCACGGTGTCCGCCATGCCGGACAGGATCTGGGCGCGGGCGGTGTCGATGGCCCGCGCACCGGACGCGCAGGCGGCGTACACGCTGGTGACGCGCGCGCCCTGCCAGCCCAGCGCGCGGGCGAAGGCTGCCCCCGCGACCTGGCCGGGATAGCCGCAGCGCACGGTGTTCGCGCCGACCACGGACTGGATCGCGGTCCAGTCGAGCCCGGCGTCCGCGAGCGCCGCCCGCGCCGCCTTCGTCCCGTACTCCGCGAAGCCGCGGCCCCATTTGCCCCACGGGTGCATCCCGGCGCCGAGCACCGCCACCTCGCCGGTCACGGCCGTACCTCCGCGGATGGCCGTACCTCAGTGGAGACGGGCCGCCAGTGCCAGGTCGTCCAGCTCTCCTCGCCCGCCCCGGCCAGCACCCCCGGCACCACCTCGACCTCCATGCCGACCGCCAGATCCGCCACCGTCACCCCGGGCGCGCCCTGCCCGAGCACCACCATCCGCTCGGCGGCCAGCTCCACGGCGATCAGCGTGTACGGCTCCCACTCGCGCGCGGGATCGTCCGGGTACGGGGCGGGCGGACGGTAGCGGCCGTCGGTGTACGACCACACCCGGCCACGCCGCGACAGCGGCACCTCGTCCAGCTCCGCGCCGCCGCACCGGGGCGCCCGGCAGAACGTGTCCTCGCGCGGGAAGTACACCGCGCCACACCCCCGGCAACGGGTGCCCAGCAGCCGGAACTCCCCGTCGCCCGAGGTGAACCATCCGGCGACCACGGGCGTACGCGCAGATGCCACGGCTTCTCCCGGCGGTGAAGGTGAATACCTGACGGAACGTCAGAAGTGTGGCACACCCTCCGGGCGCAGTGAACGGCGCGAGACCGGGAAGTCGAAGTAGGTGTCCGGGAACAGCTCCGGTTTGAAGGTGTAGTGCCACCACTCCTCGGCCAGGTTGACGAAGCCCTGGTCCTCCATCGCGCCCTTGAGCAACAGCCGGTTGGCCCGCTGCTGGCCCTTGATCCGCGGATCGAGGGTGTGCGAGAGGGTGTCGAAGCAGTCGTAACCGGTCCCCATGTCCACCGAGTTGTCGGGGAAGCGCTCCTTCTTGGGCGCGTAGCAGGGCACCAGCTTCTCGCCCGGTACGTACGGCCGGGTCGGCAGCGCGGGCAGCCGCACGATCGTCAGGTCCAGCGTGCTGCCCCGGCTGTGCCCGGACTTCTCGGCGATGTAGCCGTCCTCGAACAGCCGGGTCTTGTCGACCTTCGGATAGAACTCGGCCTTCATCCGCTGGTCGTCGAGGTCCTTCGCCCAGTCGACGAACCGGTTCACCGCGCGCTGCGGCCGGTAGCAGTCGTACACCTTCAGGGTGTAGCCCCGGCGCAGCAGTTGACGCTGCGCCCGGTGCAGGGCCAGGGCTGCCGGACGGGTCAGGAGGCACAGGGGCCTGCGATAGCCGTCGACGGGGCGGCCGGTGAAGTTGTGCGGGGTGATGTAGCGGATCTCCTGGCGGATCGTCGGATCCACATCGCTCAGCGCGACGAACTCCTCCGGCGCCCTGGGCTCGTCCCGGGCCTGCGCCGGAGCGGGCGAGGCGAGGGCCATCAGGGCGGCGACGGGCAGGGCGAGCGCACGCGGCGCGATTCTTGGCATGAACACCGGGTTACCCCGTCCCACCGGACCCCGAACCCCACCGGACCCCGAACCCGCCGGACACCGCGGCCTGATCCACAAAGGCCCGCCGGACAACACACCTAGCGCGGCGACCGCACCACCGGAGCCGCGCCCCGCACCCGCACCGGATACCCCGCCTCGACGCCGCCCTCCCGCTCGACCCGCACCTCGTCCCCGCGCAGCCGGGAGACGAACCGCAGCAGCTCCGCCTTGTCCCACCCGTCGCCCGCGTCCACCACCATCGACCCGCCGCCCTTGCGCCCCTGGCACGGCGTCCACACCTCCAGCTCCACGCCGCCGTCCGGCGACGCCACGGGTATCACCGCGCCCGCCCGGGCCAGCACCGGGATCCGGGACAGCGGCGCGTCGACCACCACCTGCCCGGGGCCCTCGTACGCGCGGCCGGTCGCCGTGTCGTACCAGCGGCCGCGCGGCAGCCGCACCGCCCGCCGCACGGCGCCCTCCTCCAGCACCGGCGCCACCAGCAGCGCGTCGCCCAGCAGGAACGCGTCGTCGCAGTCGCGCAGCGCCCGGTCCTTGGGCTGCCGCCACCACACGGGCCGCACATAGGGCGCGCCGGTACGCTCCGCCAGCCGGGCAAGCGTCATGAAGTACGGCAGCAGCCGCTGCCGCTCGCGCAGCGCCGCCGCCGCGTGCTCCAGCACCTGGGCCCCGAACTCCCATGGCTCGCGCCGCCCGGCCGTGATCGCCGAATGGGTGCGGAACAGCGGCAGGTACGCGCCCAGCTGGAACCAGCGCAGATACAGCTCCGGCGACGGGGAACCGGTGAAGCCGCCGATGTCCGGGCCGGAGTACGGCACCCCTGACAGGCCCAGCCCCACCACCAGCGCCAGCGAGGCGCGCAGCCCCGGCCAGCCGGTCGTCACATCGCCGGACCAGCTGCCCCCGTACCGCTGGAGCCCCGCCCAGCCGGAGCGGGAGAACAGGAACGGCCGCTCGTCGGGGCGCAGCTCGCCCAGCCCCTCGTACCCGGCCCGGGCCATGGCCAGCCCGTACACGTTGTGCGCCTCCCGGTGGTCGCCGCCCCGGCCCTCCAGGGCGTGCCGGGCCGAGCGCGGCAGCGTGGTCTCGCCGAAGGCGGCGAACGACACCGGCTCGCATCGGTCGTGCCACACCCCGGAGAAACCCTGCTCCAGCCGCTCCGCGTACAGCCCGCCCCACCACTTGCGCACCCGCGGATCGGTGAAGTCCGGAAACACCGACTCGCCCGCCCACACCACCCCGCGCACCTCCCGGCCTCGGGCGTCGGTCACGAACCCCTCCGCCGCCGCCCCGCCGTCGTACACCGGGTTGCCCGGCTCCGCCTTCACCGCGGGGTCCACGATCGACACCAGCCGCACCCCGCCCTCGCGCAGCTCGGCGGCGAGCCCGGGCAGATCGGGGAAGCGCGCCGCGTCCACCGTGAAGACCCGGTTCCCGGCCAGGTGGTCGATGTCCAGGTGCAGCGCGGACAGCGGCAGGTTCCGTTCCCGGTAGCCCGCCACCACCCGCCGCACCTCGTTCGCGTCGCCGAACCCCCAGCGCGCGTGGTGGTGGCCGAGGGCCCAGCCCGGCGGCACCGTGGGGGAGCCGGTCAGCCCCGCCCAGCCGTGCAGCACCCGGGCCGGGGTCCCCACGAACACCCAGTAGCGCAGCGGCCCGCCCTCCATGCGCGTCCGGACGCCACCCGGCCGGTCGTGCCCCGAGCCCGCGCCCTCCTCGCCCTCCCGCAGCGTGACCGTGCCGTCCCACGAGTTGTCGTGGAACACCAGATGGGTGCCCGCGTCCGCCACCACCAGCTGCACCGGCATGGTCAGGGACAGCGGATCGTCACCCGGCCCGAAGCCGCCGCCCGGGTCGGTGTTCCACAGCCGGTACGAGCCGTCCGTCAGCCGCGGCCCGTCCGCCCGCCCGCCGAGCCCGAAGAACCGCGCGTCCGCCGCCACCTCCGACCGCTGGTGCCAGCGCGCGCCCGGCACCGCCGCGGCCCGGCCCTCGCCGCCGCGCTCGATCACCGCCTCGGCCGGTTCCCACCAGCGCGGCGGCAGATCCCGCCGCAGCACCACCCCGCCCGGGGTGCGCACCTCCACCGTGCCCATCCGCGAGACCGCGACCGTCACCCGCTCCGACACCACCCGCCAGCCGCCGTCCGTGTCCGGCTCCAGCTGGGCCCGCTCGTCGGCCTCCGGACAGGCGCCGTCCAGCGCGTACGACGGCTCCGGCTCCGCCCCGTCCCAGCCACAGAACACCGCGCCGCCCGCCGCCACCCGCACCCGCAGCGAGGACCGCGCGAACCGCACCACCCCGCCGCCCGGCTGCGGATCCGCGCCCTCCACCACACCCGGCACCCGCGCCAGCTCCGCGCCCCGCCGCGGCAGGCCGGTCGCGTCCGAACGGCGGCGCCGCCACGCCGACCGCAGGGAGCGCAGCCCCTGCGCCGTACCGACCACTTTCACCGACCGCACCAGGTCACGCGCATTCATACTGATCACTGTGCCATCGACGAGGCAGGACGCGACCATGGTTCAACTTCCGTTCACCCGTGGTCGTCCCACATGCAACCTGCCGCGGATGTGGAGCAGCGCCCCTGGTGCCCAAGTCGATCACATGGCATCGTCCTGCTCGGACGCAGACGCACCAGACGACGCGGACCAAGCGGACCACGCGGACCTCCCGGGAGCCGACACAGATGAACACCGCAGCCCACGCCGACCACCTGCCCGGCCCCCTGTGGCAGCCCGGCGCGGACCGGATCGCCCGCGCCCAGCTGACCCGCTTCCACGCCTGGGCGGCCGAGCGGCACGGCGCGCCCGCGCCGCTCCCCGGTGACCCGGCGGCGAGCTACGCCGCGCTGCACCGCTGGTCGGTCGCGGAGCTGGAGAGCTTCTGGCGGGCGGTCGCCGAGTGGTTCGAGGTGCGCTTCGGCACCCCGTACGAAGCCGTCCTCGCCGACGCGCGCATGCCCGGCGCCCGCTGGTTCCCCGGCGCCACCGTCAACTACGCCGAGCACGCGCTGCGCGCCGGTGAGGACCCCTCCCGCGCCGACGAGCCCGCGCTGCTGCACGTCGACGAGACCCAGGAGCCGCGCCCCGTCACCTGGGCCGAGCTGCGCGCCCAGGTCGGCGCGGCCGCCGCCGCGCTGCGCCGCCTCGGGGTCCGCCCCGGCGACCGGGTCAGCGGCTACCTCCCCAACATCCCGCAGGCCGCCATCGCCTTCCTCGCCACCGCCGCCGTCGGCGGGGTGTGGACCTCCTGCGCCCCCGACTTCGGCGCCCGCAGCGTCCTGGACCGCTTCCAGCAGGTCGAGCCGGTCGCCCTGTTCACCGTCGACGGCTACGTCTACGGCGGCAAGACCCACGACCGCACCGAGACCGTCGCCGAGCTGCGCCGCGAACTGCCGACCGTGCGGGCCGTCGTCCACATCCCGCTGCTGGGCACGCCCGCCCCCGACGGGGCGTTGAACTGGGACGATGTCGTCCGTGAGGGGACCGAACCGGTCTTCGACCAGGTGCCCTTCGACCACCCGCTGTGGGTGCTCTACTCCTCCGGCACCACCGGGCTGCCCAAGGCGATCGTGCAGTCCCAGGGCGGCATCCTTCTGGAGCACCTCAAGCAGCTGGGCCTGCACTGCGACCTCGGCCCCGGCGACCGCTTCTTCTGGTACACCTCCACCGGCTGGATGATGTGGAACTTCCTGGTGTCCGGGCTGCTGTCCGGCGCCACCGTGGTGCTGTACGACGGCAGCCCCGGCTACCCGGACACCGCCGCCCAGTGGCGCGTCGCCGAGCGCACCGGCACCACGCTGTACGGCACCTCCGCCGCGTACGTCATGGCCTGCCGCAAGGCCGGTGTCCACCCGGGGCGCGACTTCGACCTCTCCCAGGTGAAGTGCGTCGCCACCACCGGCTCCCCGCTGCCGCCGGACGGCTTCCGCTGGATCCACGACGAGGTGGCCGAGGACATGTGGATCGCCTCCGTCAGCGGCGGCACCGATGTGTGCAGCTGCTTCGCGGGCGCCGTGCCGACCCTCCCCGTGCACATCGGCGAGCTGCAGGCCCCCGGCCTCGGCACCGACCTCCAGGCGTGGGACCCGCAGGGCAGGCCGGTGGTCGACGAGGTCGGCGAGCTGATCGTCACCCGCCCCATGCCGTCCATGCCGGTCCGCTTCTGGAACGACCCCGACGGCAGCCGCTACCGCGACAGCTACTTCGAGATGTTCCCCGGCGTCTGGCGCCACGGCGACTGGATCACCCTCACCTCGCGCGGCACCGTCGTCATCCACGGCCGCTCCGACTCCACGCTCAACCGGCAGGGCGTACGGATGGGCTCCGCCGACATCTACGAGGCCGTCGAACGCCTCCCCGAGATCCGCGAGTCCCTCGTCATCGGCGTCGAACAGCCCGACGGCGGCTACTGGATGCCGCTCTTCGTCCACCTCGCCCCGGGCGCGACCCTGGACGACGAGCTGCTGGCCCGTATCAAGAGCACCATCCGCACCCAGCTCTCCCCGCGCCACGTCCCCGACGAGGTCATCGAGGTCCCGGGCGTCCCCCACACCCTCACCGGCAAGCGCATCGAGGTCCCGGTCAAGCGCCTCCTCCAGGGCACGTCCCTGGACAAGGCGGTGAACCCGGGGTCGGTCGACGACATGGACCTGCTGCGCTACTACGAGCGGCTGGCCCGCGCCAAGGCCGCCCCGGCCGACTAGCCGCGTGCCGACGGGACGTGCGTGGTGTCCAGCTGATCGGCGAGGCAGGCCAGATAGAGGGAGAGGGCGCCGCGGTCGCGCAGGGAGCGGCCGCTGATCTGCTCGATCTTGTTCATGCGGTAGACGAGGGTGTTGCGGTGAATGTGCAGAGCCGCCGACGCCCGCACCAGGTTGAAGCCGTTCTCGCACCACGCCACCACCGTCTCCCGCAGCACCGGCCAGTCCGGCTGCGCGCGCAGCTCCACGGTGGTCAGGGCGATGAGCCGGGCCCGGGTGTGCTGCCCGACGGCGGCCAGCAGCTGGTGGCCGCGCAGGTCGCCGATGAGGTGGACGGGCACACCGGCGGCGACACGGGCGCCGAGCCGTAGCGCGTCGCACGCGTCCTGGTACGAGTCGTGGAGCCCGCCGACGGTAGAGGCCGGTTCGCCGATCCCGGCGCGCAGCACCAGGCCGTACCGCGCGTCGGCGGCCTCCGTGAGCCGGGCGCAGACGGCCGCCACCCCTGGGTCGGGGGCAGTGCCCGGCAGCCGGTGCAGCACCCCGATCCACCCGGGGGCGGCGCTCGCGACGATGTCCTGCGGATCGGGGAACGCCTCGCGGACGGTACGCAGCAGCTCCGGGCGGACCAGCGCGGTGTCCCGGGACCGGCGCCCACCGGCGTACCCGGTGCCATGGCCGCGACCGCCACCCCGGCGCTCCCCGCCCGGCACGGTCACCTCCATCGCGATCGCCACCCGGGCGAGCCGCAGATCGAAGCCCAGCTCCGCGGCGCGGAAGACGATGAAGTCCGGCTCGACCACCTGGGCGTCGTACGAGGCGACGTCGACGATCAGATCCTCCAGCACCCGCTCCCGCAGCACCCGCGAGCGCAGCAGCACGGACTCCCGCATCAGGATCTCCGTCTGCCGCTTCACCAGCAGTCCGAAGCGGCCCACCTGGGCGGGTGTGCCGGTGATGCCGACCGTGCCGACCGCGTGCCCGTCCCGGACCAGGGGGAGTGTGACACCGGGGCGCACGCCCCGCAGGGACTGGGCCTGCGCGGTGGTGTGGGTGGCGGGCTCCTGGGTGCGCAGCACCTCGACGGACGCCTCGTGGAAGGTACCGATACGGCTCTGGTCGCCGCTGCCGATGACCGTGCCCTCACTGTCGGTGATGAGGACGTTGAAGCCGATGACCGCCGAGGTGTCCCCGGCGATCTCCTGAGCGAGTGACGGGCTGAGCATGCGTGGACCCCCGTCGAGAGGTGCGCGAGAAGGGGTGCGCGAGGCGGCGCGAAGTGGGACGCACCATACAGTGCGGCAGTCCTTATCCGCCATATATTCGTACGAAGTAACCAGTGACCGAAGCTCGGTGCACTCGTAGCGTATGGGGCAATTCACACCGCCGCCGCAGCGGAAGACGCGGTGAACGGCGGGCCCTGCCCAGCCCTGACACGGAAGGCCGATCCGATGGCCCGTGTACGCATCCTCCTCACAGCCCTGTCCGTCATGCCGCTCCTCGCCCTGACCGCCTGTGGTTCGGACAGCGACGCCGCCGCCCCCCAGAAGGTCTCCGCGAAGACGGCGGCGCTCGGCACGATCGACCCCGGTGTCCTGAAGGTGGCCGTCCAGCCCTACGCGCCCTACACCACCGTCAAGGACGGCAAGATCGTCGGCCTCGACGGCGACATCCTCAGTTACGCCGCCAAGAAGCTCGGCCTCACCATCCAGCCCGAGACGACGGACTTCGCGGGCATGCTCGCCGGAGTCCAGTCCCGCCGGATGGACATCACCATCGGCGGCGTCGCCTGGACCAAGGACCGGCAGAAGCAGGGACTGTTCACCGACCCGCCCTACTACTCGCCCCCGGCGATGGCGGTCGGCTCGGGCAAGACGTACAAGACCATCGACGACCTGAAGGGCCTGCGCCTCGGCACCGTCGAGGGCTACGTCTGGGTCAAGTCCATCAAGGCCGTCCCCGGCGCGAACCTGCGCGCCTACCCCGACGCCAACGGCGTCTTCGACGACCTCGCCGCGGGCCGCATCGACGTCGGCTTCCTGGACCCGCTCATCATCATCGCGGCCGAGAAGGAACGGTCCGAGCAGATCAAGACCGAGTACCTGACACCGCCCACCGCCGCACAGGTCAAGGCCAAGCCCGCCTACGAGTACTTCCGCCCGTACCAGACCGGCTTCTACCTCCCCAAGAAGGCCACCAAGCTGGAGAAGGCCATCTCCGCCCAGATCGACGCCATGTACCGGAACGGCGAGCTGTCGAAACTGGTCAAGAAGTGGGGCGGCGACCCGGCGCAGTTCCTGAAGCCCGCCTCCGACGTCGCCCCCGCACGCCGCGGAGTCGACCGGCCCGCCGACTGGAACGCCCCCTCCATCACCTCCGCCGGACAGTGAGAAGGCCACCGACGTGACGACCGCCGCAGGCCTGTTCCAGGTCCCCTGGTCCGACTACCGCTCCGATCTGCTCGACGCCCTGCTGAAGACGGTGTCGTACACCGCCGTGAGCTTCGCGGGCGCGGCCCTCCTCGGCCTGGTGGTGGCACTGCTGCGGCTGAGCCGCGTATGGCCGCTGCGCGCGCTGGCCGCCGTGTACACCGAGCTGTTCAAGAACATCCCCCTGCTCGCCATCATCTTCCTGACCTACTTCGGCCTCGGCTCGGTCGACATCCGGCTCGACGTCTTCACGGCCGGATGCCTGAGCCTCATCGTCTTCTACTCCGCCTACCTGTCCGAGATCTTCCGCGCCGCCATCAGCGGAATCCACGACGGCCAGACGGAAGCCGGAGAGGCCCTCGGGCTCGGCCGCCTGAGCGTCTTCGGCCACGTGGTCTTCCCCCAGGCGCTGCGCCTGGCGCTGCCCGGCACCAACACCATGCTGGTCGACCTGCTCAAGGGCACCTCCCTGCTGGTCACCATCTCCGCCGCCGAGCTGATGTCCGAGGCACGGCTCATCACCTCCTCTACCTTCCGGGCACTGGAGGTGTACCTCGTCATCTCGGCCGTCTACTTCGCCCTCTGCTACCCCCTGTCCCAGCTGCTGCTCGCCCTGGAACGCGCCATCCGGGCCGGAAAGCCGCTGACACCGCGGCGGCGGCGACGGCTGCGCACCGCCCGCGCCCTCCTCGCCGAGCCCCCCGCCCCCGCCGAGCCGCCCGCCCCCGCCGAGCCGCCCGCCCTGGCCGAGCCGCCCGCCCTGGCCGACCCCCCCGTCCCCGAAGGAGGCGACGGCATGACCACCGACGCCGTCGTACGGATCACAGACCTCGGCAAGTCCTTCGACGGGCGCCGCGTCCTCGACGACGTCTCACTCGACGTACCGCGCGGACGGATCGTCAGCGTCATCGGACAGAGCGGCGGCGGCAAGACGACGCTGCTGCGCTGCGTCAACCTGCTGGAACGGCCGGACAGCGGCACCATCGAGGTGGCGGGCGAGACGGTGCACCGCGACGGGCGGACCGTCTGCCGCGACCTCGCCCGGCTGCGCCGCACGGTCGGCATGGTCTTCCAGCGGTTCCACCTCTTCCCGCACCTGACCGCCGTCGAGAACGTCATGCTGGCGCAGGTCAAGGCGGGCGTCCCCGAACGCACCGCCCTGGAGCGCGCCGTCGTGCTGCTGCGCCGGGTCGGGCTCGCCCACCGCGGCCTCGCCCACCCCGACCAGATGTCCGGCGGTGAGCAGCAGCGGGTCGCCATCGCGCGGGCGCTGGCACTCAAGCCCGAGGTGCTGCTCTTCGACGAGCCGACCTCCTCGCTCGACCCGGAGGCGACCCGGGAAGTCCTGCGGGTCATGCGCGAGCTGGCCGAGGAGGGGATGACGATGATGCTCGTCACCCACGAACTGCCCTTCGCCCGCGAGGTGTCCGACTGGGTCGCCTTCGTCGACGGCGGCCGGATCATCGAGGCGGGCCCGCCCGCCGAGGTGCTCGGACGGCCCCAGCAGGCGCGCACCCGGGCCTTCCTGACCACCTACGAGTCCACCGCTGTCGTCGGCGCCTAGGGGACACGTCATGGACACAATGCACGGCAGCGGCCCCGTGGTGGTCGTCGGCGGCGGAGTGGTCGGCCTGTGCACGGCGTACTACCTGGCCGGGCACGGGCTGCCGGTCGAGATCGTGGAACGGCGCGGCGTCGGCTCCGGCGTCTCGCGCGGCAACGCGGGGTGGGTCTGCCTCAGCCACTCCACCCCCGTCCCCGCCCCGGGCGTCCTGCGCTACGCGGCGCGCTCCCTCGGCAGGCCCGACTCCCCGCTCTATCTGCGCCCGCTGCCGGACCCCGCGTTCGTACGGTGGCTGTGGCGCTTCTGGCGCAGCAGCACGCCCGCCGCGTTCCGGCGCGGCTACGCGGCGATCGCCGAGCTGAACCGCACCACGTTCGCGCTCTTCGACGGGCTGCGCGAGGCAGGGGTGGAGACCACCCTCACCCGCCCGGGCATGGTGCACGCGTTCCTGTCGCCCGGCGAGGCACGGCACCACCTCCAGCTCCAGCGGCAGATGGCGGACGGCCGCTACCCGCTCCCGGACGACGTCAGCACCGGCCCCGAGGCGATGGCCCTGGACCCCTCGCTGGCGCCGGGGGTCCAGGCCGCCTACCTCGTCCCCGGAGAAGGCGTCCTGGACCCGGTGGCCTTCGCACAGGCCCTGGAAGAACGGCTGGCGGCCAGCGGGGTGAAGGTCCACGAGAACGTGGCGGCGACCGGCTTCCGGCGCGGCCCGGCCGGGGACCGGGTCACCGCCGTCGTCACCGACACCGGCGAGATCCCGTGCTCGGCCGTCGTCATCGCGGCCGGAGTGCGCTCCGCGGACCTGCTGCGCGAGCTGGGACACCCCCTGCCGCTCCAGGCGGGCAAGGGCTACAGCTTCTCCGTGGACCTCGATCCCGCGCCGACCCACACCCTGTACTTCGGCGAACACCGGGCCGTGGCCTCCCCGATCGGCGGCACCACCCGCATCGCGGGGACGATGGAGCTGAGCGGCAACAACAACCGGCTCGACTGGCGCCGGATCGTCGCCGTCGCCCGGGCCAGCCGCCACTACCTCGGGCAGTGGTTCGACGATCCGGACGACCTGGTGGCGCTGATCCGCGACCCCTGGGTCGGCGGCCGGCCCTTCCTGCCCGACGGGCTGCCGGTCATCGACCGCGTGTCCGGCCCCGGGAACGCCTTCACCGCCACCGGCCACGGCATGCTGGGGGTGACGCTCGGCCCGGTCACCGGCAGCGAACTCGCCTCCTACGTCGTCACCGGCCGCCGCCCCGCCGCCCTCACGCCGTTCCGCCTCGACCGGCTCCGCGGCTGAGGGCCCGATGACGCGCCCGCCGCGGCGTTGTCAGTGGCTCCGGTTACGGTGAGTGAGCACTGAACGTCTGCGCTGAGGGGGAGTCATGGCGCACACCGACAACGACGGCACGCAGCTCGGGAAGCCCACCGCGATCCGGGCATTACGCAGGGAAGTGCCCAGCGTGGTAGCGCTGTTGGCGGCCGAGGAGGACTTCGCCGCCATGCGGGTGTACGCGTCGTTCGGCTTCGACGACCACGCCCGCTACCTGCGCCGGATGGAGGGTCTGCTGCGGGCGCTCTCGTCACAGGGCGTGCACACCACCGTCGCCCTCTTCGACCCGGTCGCCTACCAGGAGTACTGCGCCCACGCCGGGCTCGACCCGGACACCCCGCGCAGCCGCAGCCGCTTCACGGCGGAGGTGGCGTCCACGGGCGCCACCGTCGCCTACGAGGGCCAGCCCCTCGGCCAGCTGCTGCCCCGCCTGATCACCGCCGCCGAGGAGCACGCCACCTGGGAGTACGCCTCGGCGGTGCTCGCCCGGGCGGGCGGCTGCGGCGGCCCTGGCGGCTGCGGGGGCGGCACCGGCCGCGCCGCGTTCGACCGCGCCGCCGCCGCGCTGTCCGCGGTGCTCGACGCCGCGGGGCCGGGCCTCCACCATCTGGTGTGCAGCGTCCCGGTGGACGGCGTCCCGCTGGCCGCCGCGGTCCACGCCACCACGCGGGAAGGGCGGCCGCCGACGCTCGCCGAGCCCGGCGCGCTCGTCTTCCGCACCGTGCTGGCCTGCGGCATCGCCACGGCGAGCCCCGGCGGCGTCGTCCTGCGGACCAGCCTGCCCGGGGCCCCCGACACGGTCCGCGGCTGGGCGCTGCGCGACGGCTGGCCGCGCCCGCTGAGCGAGGCCGAGGTCTTCACCGCGTACTGCACCGACGCGCGGACCGGCGAGCCGATCCCGCCGGAGCACCGCGTCGAATACCGGGCGGGCCTCCCGCTGCCCCGGCCCGAGGAAGGGGAGGGGTGACACGGCGAAGGGCCCGCCCCACCGTGGTGGGACGGGCCCTCAGGCCGTTCATCGGCATCGGCTCATTCGCCGGACAGCACCGCCTGCGCGGCCCGGCGGGCGTCCTCGGCGGTGTCCGCCGCGCGCGCCGCGGAAGCGGCCCGCTCGCACTGGGCGAGCGTGTGCTTGGCCAGCGTGGCGCGGACATACGGAATCGACGCGGCGCCCATGGAGAGGCTGGTGACGCCCAGACCGGTCAGCACACACGCCAGCAGCGGGTCGGACGCGGCCTCACCGCACACCCCGCAGCTCTTGCCCTCGGCCTGCGCGGCCTCCGCCGACGCCGCGACCAGGTCGAGCAGCGCGGGCTGCCACGGGTCCTGCAGTCGCGACACCGCACCCACCTGCCGGTCGGCCGCGAAGGTGTACTGGGCCAGGTCGTTGGTGCCCAGCGACAGGAACTCGACCTCCTGGAGGATCGAGCGGGCCCGCAGCGCGGCCGACGGAATCTCCACCATCGCGCCGAACTTGGCCTGCAGCCCGGCCTCCCGGCACGCGTCCGCGAACGCCTTGGCGTCCAGCCGGTCGGCCACCATCGGCGCCATGACCTCAAGGTAGACGGGCAGCCCCTCCGCCGCCTTCGCCAGCGCCGTCAGCTGCGTCCGCAGGACGTCGGGGTGGTCCAGCAGCGTGCGCAGCCCGCGTACGCCGAGCGCCGGGTTCGGCTCATCGGAAGGGGTGAGGAAGTCCAGCGGCTTGTCCGCGCCCGCGTCCAGGACCCGGACCACCACGCGGCCCTCCGGGAACGCCTCCAGCACCTGCCGGTAGGCCTCGGCCTGCTTCTCCTCCGACGGCGCCTTCGTGCTGTCGTCGAGGAAGAGGAACTCCGTGCGGAACAGCCCCACGCCCTCGGCGCCCGCCTCGACCGCCGCCGGTACGTCCGCCGGACCGCCGACGTTCGCCAGCAGCGGCACCTTGTGCCCGTCGGAGGTCGCGCCCGGCCCGGACGAGGCGGCCAGCGCCGCCCGCCGCTCCTCGGCGGCCCGGGTCAGCTCCGCCCGCTTCTCCTCGTTCGGCGACACGAAGATCTCGCCCGTGCTGCCGTCCACGGCGATCATGGTGCCCTCGATCAGCTCCCCGGCACCGGGCAGCGCCACCACGGCCGGCACCCCGAGGGCGCGCGCCAGGATCGCGCTGTGGCTCGTCGGCCCGCCCTCCTCGGTCACGAAGCCGAGCACCAGGGTCGGGTCGAGGAGCGCCGTGTCGGCCGGGGCGAGATCGCGGGCGATCAGCACGTACGGTTCGTCGCTGTCGGGCACGCCCGGCATCGGCACACCCAGCAGCCGCGCCACGATCCGGTTCCGTACGTCATCCAGGTCGGCCACCCGGCCCGCCAGGTACTCCCCGGCCCCGGCCAGCAGCGCCCGGTACGCGGCGAACGCGTCGTACACCGCGCGCTCGGCGGTGCTGCCCACCGCGATCCGCCGCTCGACGTCGGCGATCAGCTCCGGGTCCTGCGCCATCATGGCCTGTGCCTCGAGCACCGCCTGGGCCTCGCCGCCCGCGAGATTGCCGCGCGCCATCAGGTCCGCCGACACGGCCTCCACCGCCTGGCGCGCCCGCTGCTGCTCACGCGGCGCCTCGTCGGCCGGAATCTGCTTCGCCGGCGGCTCCAGCACCGCCGTGCCCATGTGGCGCACCTCGCCGATGGCCACCCCGTGGCTCACGCCGACGCCTCGCAGCGTTGTCTCCATGTCACCTGTCCCCGGTTGATACGGCGGAACCCCGCCGTGGTGGATGTCGTACTCGCCGTCGACGCCGCCCGGACCGGTTCCGGACGGCGTCGGGGTCACGTCCAGCTGAAAAGCGCGTCGCCCGGCTTCACGTCGCCGTCCTCGCGGACCGCGGAGAGGGAGTCGGCCGTGGCCTCCAGGGCCACGACCGGGCAGATCGGCGACTTACCGGCGGCCACGGCCGCCGCGGGGTCCCAGCGCACGATGGCGTCACCGCGCTTGACGGTGTCTCCCTTGTTGATGAGCACCTCGAAGCCTTCGCCGTTCAGCTGCACGGTGTCGATGCCGAGGTGGGTGAGCACCCCGTGTCCTTCCTCGTCCACGACCACGAAGGCGTGCGGGTGCAGGGAGACGACGATGCCGTCGACCGGAGCCACTGCCACACACGGCTCGAGCACCGGGTCGATCGCCGTACCCGGACCGACCATCGCGCCCGAGAACACCGGATCGGGAACCGCTGTCAGTCCGATCGCGCGCCCGGCGAGCGGAGACGTCACGGTGGTCATTGGGAAGCCTCCCAGGGTGAAGATCCATCTCGCGCCGTCACCGCCTGTCCCGGACAGCGCACTGCCCAGAAGCGTAAGTCATAGGAACTTGGGATTCCGCACAAGCGGCGCAGGCCGGAGACTCCCCGGAGCCCCCGAATCGATTTGCCACCGCCGCGTGAGGCGCTGTACTGTCGTACTCCTGCCCATCCGGATGAAGCATCGCAGTCAGCTGCGGGCTCGTCCAGGTGAGGGCGGCACCTTCAGTCACTTGATCCAAATCCCGGATCTGCTTTCGCATGCCATGCGAAAACAGCGATTCGGAAAGCGGAAAAAGGTCTGATAGCGTGTGAAACACCGAACGGGAAGCGCCCGGAGAAACCGGTGATACGGTTTCAAAGGAAGCGATCGTTCCTTGAGAACTCAACAGCGTGCTAAAAGTCAACGCCAGATATGTTGATACCC
>NZ_JBVIZF010000048.1:0-33541 GCF_055591805.1 Streptomyces sp. NPDC041200
CGCCCTGGAGGCCGCGGCCCGGGGCCTCGCGGCCCATCTGCGCGCCCACAGGGAGCTGGCCGAGGGCGACGTGTGCGCCACCGTCAACACCGCCCGCGACCAAGGCCGCCACCGCCTGGCGGTGGTGTCCCGGGGCGGCGACCTGGCCGAACGCCTCGCCGCTCACCCCGCTCCCGCCGTGGTCACCTCCCGGCCCCGGCTGGTGTTCCTGCTGCCCGGCCAGGGCACCGTGCGGCCGGGGGCGGGCCGCGAGCTGTACCGCCGCGCGCCCGCGTTCCGCCACGCGATGGACGAGGCGTCCGCGCTCATCGGCCCGGTGTACGGGCGCACCCTGGCCCAGTGGTGTCTGGACCCCGATGCCACACCGGCCGGTCTGGCCCGTACGGAGGTCGCGCAGCCGCTGCTCGTCGCGTACGGCGTGGCGCTCGCCCGGCAGTTGCGCGCCTGGGGCGTGAGTCCGGACGCGGTGTTCGGGCACAGCGTCGGCGAGATCACCGCCGCGTGTGTGGCCGGGGCGCTCACCCTGGGCGAGGCGGTGCGGTTCGCCGCCGAGCGGGGCCGTCTGATGCGCGATCTGGCCGCCCCGGGTGCGATGGCCGCCGTACGCGGTGGAGAGGACGCCGTCGCGGCGGTGGTGGCCGAATCGGCCGGTGCGCTGTGCGTGGCCGCCGTCAACGCCCCTGATCAGACGGTGATTTCCGGAGCCCCGGACGCGATCGACCGGGCGGTGGCGCGGTTGGCCGCCGAGGGGGTTTCGGCCCGCGTTCTCCCCGTCTCGCACGGCTTCCATTCCCCCGCGATGCTCCCGGTGGCCGACTCGCTCGCCGCCGCGGCCGCCACTCTGGAGCCGCGTCCGCCGTCTGTTCCTCTGCTGAGCACGCTCACCGCCGAGTGGCAGCCGCCCCTTGACCCGGCGCACTGGCGCGAACACGCCCTGCGGCCCGTACGTTTCGGCGCCGCCGTGGAGCGTTTGCTGGACGACGGCTACGACACGTTGATCGAGCTGGGGCCCGGGGCCACCCTGCCGGGGCCGGTCCGGTCCGTCGCGGCGGGACGTGGCGGAACGGGCCCGGCGCCCGAGGTCTTCGCGTCGGCGGCGGCCCCGGGGGCGGGCACCGATGCCGGACAGGCGCTGCTGACGGCCCTGGGGCGGCTGTGGACACGCGGCGTGGACCTGGACCACGCGGCCCTCGGCGCGGGGCGGGCGCGCGTCGCCGTGCCGACGTATCCGTTCCAGCGCCGCCGGTACTGGCCCGAGCCGGTGGCGGCGCCGCTTCTGCACCGCCTCACCTGGTGCGACGCGCCTCCGGCGGCGGAAGAGAACACCCCACGCGCGGTCCGGTTGGCCGGGCCGGACTCGGACCTGGCCCGCGCGCTGGCCCACCGCCTGGAGCGGCGCGGTATCACGGTCCTGCGGGGCGACGCTTCCTCCGCCGAGCCGCCCCCGCCGGTCACCGTGCTGTTCGCCGGACCGGCCACCGACTGTGCGACCGTGGCCGACCTCGACGCCACGACGCACACCGTTCTGTCCTCCGTGTCCGCGCTGCGGGACATGTACGCCCCGATGAGCCGGGACGGCGGCCGTCTGGTGGCGGTGACCGAGGACGTGCACGCCACCGGCGCCGATGGCGAACGGCTCCGCCCGGCCCAGGCGCTGCTGACCGGCCTGACGCTCGCGTTGCCCGAGGAGTACCCCGGCCTCACCGCGTACAGCGTGGACGTGTCCTCGTACGACTCCCTGGACGTCCGGCTCGACGAGCTGGAGCGGGAGGTGCTCGGGCGGCACGCGCCGGGAGACGGCGGCGCGGTGGCGTGGCGGGCGGGCCGCCGCCTGGTCCGTACGGCCGCTGCGGTGGCGGCCGGTCCGCCGCCCTCGTCGCCGCTGCCGCCCGACGGCACGTACCTGATCACCGGCGGTACGGGCGGGATCGGCGCCGCGCTCGCGCGTGACCTGGCGGGGCGTGGCCGACCGACCCTGGTGCTGGTGGGCCGCTCGGCCCGTGCGGCGGACGGCCTGACGGCCGAACTCGGCGCGCTCGGCGCCACCGTGGAGTACCGCGGTGGGGATGTGTCGGCCGAAGCCGATGTCGAGGCTTTGGTGGCCGGTCTGCCGCCGCTGGACGGGGTCTTCCACGCCGCCGGGGTGGTGCGCCCCGGCACGCTGCGGACCAAGTCGCCGGAGGAGATGGCCGAGGTCATGGCCGCCAAGGTGCGCGGCAGCCTGCTGCTGTCCCGCGCCCTGTGGCGGCACGGCCACCGCCCGGCGGTGTGCGTGGCGTTCTCCTCGGTCGCCGCCGTGCTGCCGGGCCTGGCGGGCGCACTGGGTGACTACGCCGCCGCCAACGCCTTCCTGGACGCGTTCGCCGCCGCCGAACGGGCCGCGGGGCGGCCGTGGCAGTCGCTGAACTTCGCGGCGTTAGCCGACACCGGCCTGGCCGCCCGGGGGCCGTCCCGGGCGGCCATCGCGCCCCGGGGCCCCGCAGCACTGACCACCGACGCGGTGCTGTCGGCGCTGCACACGGCTTGCGGTATGGAGGCGGCCCAGTTGGTGGTGGCCGAGCTGGCGGAGAAGTCGGCGACCGGTACGTCGGCAACGGCCCCGTGGCCGTCCGACGCGACGCCCCTCGGCAGCCCTGCCCCCTCCCCGGCGGATCCCGCCAGGACGGCCACCAAGGGGTCGGCCTCCGTCACGTCGGTCACCGCTACGTCCGCAACCGACACGTCCGACCCCGAACCGTCAGACACCGCCACGTCAGCCACCCATGCGCCGACCAGCACCCCGGCGACCACCCCCACACCCGGCACCGACACACCCAAGACCGACACCGCGCCCTCGCCAACGGCAGCCGTCGCAGGGGCGGCCACAGCCGCGCCGCCCACCCCACCCCACGTCGCCGACATCACGCGCCGCCTCCTCGCCGAGGCCCTGCATCGCGCGCCCGGCGATGTCGACGACGACGAGCCGTTCCTCACCATGGGGCTGGACTCGCTCTCCGCCGTGGACCTCGTCCGGCGGCTGGAGGCGGAGACGGGGCGGGCGTTGCCGCCCACGCTGTTCTTCGAGTACCGGACGATCCGCGAGCTGGCCGCCCACCTGACGGAAGACCACGCGAGCGCGCAGCCGCCCGCACACCCGCCGCACCACACCAACAACCGCACGGACGCCTTCGCCTCCGGGGACCCGCGTTCCCTCACCCCCGTACAGCTGGCCTTCCACACCGGCGGCAGGCTGCACCCCGAGGTCGCCGCGTACGCGTACGTGCGCCAGACCATCGGCGGCACCCTCGACACCAGGCTGCTCGGCCGGGCGCTCGCGTTTCTCTCCGACCGCCACCCGATGCTGCGCGTCAGGATCGAGCCCGGCCCCGGCGGTACGGCGCCCACACAGCGCGTGGCGCCGCCCGCACCGCACACCGTCCCCTCCTGGTACGAGGTACGGGACGCCGACGACGGCCCCTTGGCCGACCTGGAGGAGGCGCTGTGCAACCAGCCCTTCGACCTGGCCGCCGAGGCGCCCGTACGCGCCGTACTGGTGCGCGAGCGCCCGGACCTGGCGCACCTGTTGCTCGTTCTGCATCACGCCGCCGCAGACGGATTCAGCGTCAACGTCCTCGGCGAGGAGCTGTGGTCGGCCTACACGGCGCTCGCACACGGACGTACGCCCCAACTACCCTCACCACAGGCCGACTTCGCCGATTACGCCACCGCGCTCGACGCGGAACGGTCCTCCCCGGAGGCCACCGAGGACCGCCGCTACTGGCACGACGTGCTCGCCGACCACACCCGGCCGCTGGACCTGCCCTGGGACAGCGCCCCCGACACGACCCCCGTCGCGCCACTCACCGCACACCAGGTGGCCACCGACCCCGGCCTCACCGCCGCGCTGCGCGCCTGCGCCGCCGCTCACGGCGTCTCACTGTTCCACCTACTGCTGGCCGGGTACGCGCGCTGCCTGGCGCGGTGGAGCGGGCAGCGCGACATCGCGGTCAACGTCGCCCGCGCCCGCCGTGAGCTGCGGCTCGCCGGGCTCGACCGGCTGGTCGGCCCGCTCGCCGACACGCTGCCGCTCCTGGCCACCGTCGACCCGGACGAACCGGTGCCCGCCCTGGCACAGCGGCTGCGCGATATCTGGCTGGACGCCGAGCGGCACGCGCGGCTCACCGGCCTCGACATCGCCCGACTGCTGCCCGCCACGGGGGCGCGGCCGCGCACGCCCTCCCCGGCGGGGTTCAGCTTCGCCCGCTTCCCGGCCGCCACGGACCCCGACTGCCCGGTCACGGTACGCCCGACCGCCGCGCGCACCGCTTCCGCCGCCACGCGCCTGGGGCTGCTGTGCTGGGAGAGCGACGGAGCCCTGCGTTTCTCCTGGAACTTCCCGGCCCGGCTGTTCACCCCGACCACCGTGGAGCGCCTGGCCCGCGAACACCTCGCGGAACTCACCGAACTCACCAACCTCACCGAACTCGCCACACCTGCCGAGCGCGAAGGCATCGTCGAGCGCCTGTGCGCCCGCTTCCGGGAGGCCGCCGACCAGGTGGCGGTGGACACCGGCGAGGCCACCATGACCTACGCGGCACTCGACCAGGCGTCCGCCACGCTCGCCGCCCGTCTCCGCGCCCGCGGCGTCACCTCCGGGGACGTGGTCGGTCTGCTCACCGAGCCGGGGGCCGACACCGTCGTCGGCGTGGTCGGCATCCTGCGAGCTGGGGCCGGGTGGGGGCCGCTGGACGCCGCCCATCCCCCCGCGCGCCTGGCCGACCAACTGCACCGGTCGACGGCCCGGGCCGTGGTGTGCCACGCCGCCACCCGCGCCATGGCCGACGCGTTCGACGAGGTGACGGCGGTCGCCATCGACGATCCATCGCCCGCACCCGCCACCGCACCAGAGCCCGCACCCACCGACCCCGACGCGATCGCCTACACCATCTTCACCTCGGGCTCCACCGGCCGCCCCAAGGCCGTGCCCATCACCCACCGGGCGATGGCGAACTACCTGGACTGGGCCGTGGACACCTTCGGCTACCGGCCGGGCGACCGGCTCGCCCAGACCGCCTCCGTGTGCTTCGACGCGTCCGTACGCCAGCTGCTGGCACCGCTGCTCGTCGGAGCCACCGTGCACACCCTGCCCCGGAACCTCGTCCGCGACCCCGAAGCGCTGCTGGACCGGGTCGTACGGGACCGGATCACCGTGTGGAGTTCGGTGCCGACCCTGTGGGAACGGCTGCTGACGGCCGCCGAGAGCAGGGTGCGGCGCGGTGCGCCCCGGCCCGATCTGTCGGCGCTGCGCTGGATCCACGTCGGCGGGGAGGCGCTGCCCGCTGCCCATGTCCGCCGCTGGTACGACCTGTTCGGGCCCGGCCACCGCATCGCGAACCTGTACGGGCCCACCGAGGCCACCGTCAACGCCACCTGCCACCTCATCGACACCCGCCCCGGAGACGAGGTGCGCCGACTGCCGATCGGCCTCCCCATCTCCGGCACCGAGGTGGCGGTGGTGGGCGAGGACGGGCGCCACTGCGCCCCGGACGAGCCCGGTGAACTGCTCATCGGCGGCACGGGGCTGACACCGGGCTACCTCGGCGACCCGGAGCGGACCGCGGCGGCGTTCACCGAGCGCGACGGTAAGCGCTGGTACCGCAGCGGCGACCGGGTCAGCAGGCGGCCCGATGGCGTACTGGACTTCCTCGGCCGCCTGGACGACCAGGTGAAGGTCCGTGGCCACCGGGTCGAACCGGGGGAGATCGAGTCGGTGCTGCACACCCACCCCGCCGTCGCACAGGCCGCCGTACTGCACCATCAGGGCCGCCTGACCGCCTTCGTGGAGCCCGCGCCGGGCACGCCCCGCCCCGAACCGGCACAGCTCCGTGCCCATCTGCGCGGCACCCTGCCGGACTACATGCTCCCGGCCCGTTTCCGGTACCTCGATGCGCTGCCCCTCACGGGCACCGGCAAGGTGGACCGCCGCCGTCTCGACGCATCGCCTCCGGACGCGGACCCGGACACCGCCACGAACGCGGGCACGGCCGCCGACACCGACACGGCCACCACGACGACACCGGACAAGGCCCCGCCCGCCACGCCGACCGAACGCATCCTGGCCCGCATCTGGTCCGAGGTGCTGGGCGTGGCGCAGGTCAGCCGCGAGGACGACTTCTTCACCCTCGGCGGCGACTCCATCCTCGTCCTGGAGGTGTTCGCCCGGCTGGAGAAGACGGACGACGAGGCACGGCGGAACACCAGCCTGCCCAGGCCGACGGTCATCTACGAACACAGCACGCTCACCGCGCTGGCCACCGCGATCGACGAGGCCACCGGGACCGGCGCGCGACAGACCCCCACCGCTCCCGCCGGAGCGGCAGGGGCAGCCGTCACGCCGTATCCCCTCACCCCCACCCAACGCGGTTTCCTGGTCGCCGAGGCCATCGCACCCGGGTCCGGCTCGGCGTGGCTCGCCCGGCTACGGCTGCGCGGCCCGCTGCGGGCCGATCTCTTCCAGCGCGCGGTCGACACCCTCATCGTCCGCCACCCCATGCTGCGCACCGTCTTCCCGGCGGGCGCCCGCCCGCCCGTGCAGCAGGAACTGCCGCCCGCGCTGCGGCTCCCGGTGGACTTCGAGACGCTGGCGTCCCCCGAGCAACTCGACGAACGGATCGCCGACGAACGCCGTCGCCGTTTCGAACCGTGGGCCTGGCCCCTTCTGCGCCTGCGGGTGCTGACGCTCTCCCCCGACGAGCACACGCTCCTCGTCCACGCCCACCACCTCATCGGCGACGGCTACAGCGCGGCCCTGTTCGGCCGGGAGTCGCTCGCCGTCTACGACCAGCTCGATCGCGGTGAACAGCCACAACTACCGCCGCTGCGCAGCACGTTCCGCGATTACGTCACCCTGCTGCAGGAGTCGGCCCCGGGCCCGGCGGACACCGCCTGGCGGGCCCGCCACGACGCTCCGTACGAGCGGCCCGAACTGCGGCGCCCAGACGCCGTTGGCAGCGGCACGACCGAGAGGGGCTTCACCCTCGACGCCGAGGTGACGGCCGGGCTGCGCCATCTCGCCGCCACCGTCCGCGCCACGCCGTACGCCCCCGTCCTGACGGCCTACTACCGGGCCCTGGCGGATCTCACCGGCCAACGGGACCTCGTCCTCGGGCTCGCGGTCACCGGACGCGACCACGCGCTGCCCGACATCGGCGGGCTGTTCGGCCCGCTGGCCGCCGCCGTGCCGGTGCGCCCGGCCGTGGCGGAAGAGGGCCACACCACGGCCGCCACATCCTTCCGCGACGATCTGCGCCGGATCACCGAGGAGGCCACCGCCGCCCGGACGTACGGCACCAGTGGCGAGCCATCCGGTCGAGGCCATGGTCACGGCCACGGCCTGCCCAGGGTTACCCAGTTCCTCTTCAGCTACCTCGACTTCTCCGCCCTCGGCCCGCCCACCGGCGCGTCCCTGACCCTCGACTGGGATCACCACGACACGGAACTCGCCCCGCCCCCGGTGGGAACCGATGTGTTCCTGGCCGTCCGTCCCGTCGGGGACGGTCTGCGCGTCACCCTGCGGGCCTCGGCCGCCGCCCTCGACACGGCGGCAGCGGACACGTTCGCCCGCGCCCTGCGGGACGAGCTGACCCAGGCCGGGACCGGGGCCGTCGCGCCACGCCCGCGCCGAACGGCGCGTACCTCCCGTGCGGACGCGGGCCGAGCCGACGCGGTCCGAACCGACGCGGACGCCGCGCTCGTCGGCTATCTCCCGTCGCCCGGACACCTGGCGGCGCTCGCCGGGGTACCGGCCACGGCCCTGCCCCGGGAACACCTGCGGGCCCTGCTCTTCCCGGACGGCGGCCCCCGCCTGCTGGAGGAGATCAGTACGCCACTGGGCCGCTCGGCGTTCGTGTCACTCCCGCTGTTCGCCGACGAACTGGCCCCGGGGAACGGGCTCGTCGACCACACCGCTCGCGCCGTCACCCACGCCGCCTCGCTCGGCGCGCGCTGTGTCTCGCTGGCCGGAATGATCCCCGCGTACACCGGCTACGGCTTCGAGGTGATCCGCGCCACCAGCGGGGCGACGACGGTCACCACCGGCCACGCGGCCACCGCCGTGTCCGTGGTCAAGACCGTCCATGCCGCACTCGCGACCGAAGGAACGGACGGACACGACCTCGGGGACCTGACCGTCGCCATGGTCGGACTCGGCTCGATCGGCACCTCGTCCCTCAGCCTGCTGCTCAGCAGTGCCTCGCGGCCGCCCGCCCGCCTGGTGCTGTGCGACCTCGCGGGCAGCGCGCCGCGCCTGCGCGCGCTCGGCGCGGAGCTGCGCGGGAGCGGGCTGGCCGGGCCGGTGGAGACGGCCGAGTCCGCCCCGGACCTGCCCCTGCCCGATGTGGTGTACGAGGCCGACCTGATCGTCACGGCCGTCAGCGGTGGTACGGCCGTCCTCGACGTCGACCGGCTGCGCCCCGGCGCCGTCGTGGTCGACGACTCGTTCCCGCACTGTTTCGACACCGCACGCGCCTTCGACCGGATGCGCCAGTGGCGCGATGTGCTGACGGTCGGGGGTGGGTTGCTCGCGGTCGGCGACACCGAGCGGCACATCGCCGACGACCTGCCACCCGCAGCCGCCTCCGGCTATGCGGCGCAGGCCTGGCTGCCGGGTACGGTCGCCTCCTGTCGGC
The DNA here is from genome assembly GCF_055591805.1 of Streptomyces sp. NPDC041200. NCBI lineage: Bacteria > Bacillati > Actinomycetota > Actinomycetes > Kitasatosporales > Streptomycetaceae > Streptomyces > Streptomyces sp. NPDC041200. Next base: position 8,667 of record NZ_JBVIZF010000048.1, read on the forward strand.
TCGAATCCCTGCTGCACACCGCCGTGCCCGGCCTGCCGCTGGTCCACGGACTGGTCGACGCCTCCCACGCACACGCCTACTGGGAGGCGGTTGAGGCAGCCGGGGTGAGCGCGGCGCCACTCCATCTGCTCGGCCACACGGTCGGCAACGAGGGCTGAAACACCGGTGCCCCGGCCGGAGACAACCCCGGCCGGGGCACCGCACGCTCGCCCCGAAGGGCTGACGGATCAGTCCCGCTGAGCGTCCTTGGGAAGCTTGCGCCACTTCACCTCGGTGTCGGCGTCGTACGCGAAGTCGAGCATCTTCTGCGCGTCCGGGTAACGGTCCGCGTCGTTGAGGATGACTCCCACGACCGTACGGTCGCCGCGCTTGGCGGCGAACACCAGACAGGGACCCGCAGGGGTGGTGGTCCCGGTCTTGACCCCGATCGCACCCTTGTACGAGCCCAGGAGGCGGTTGGTGTTGTCCCAGGAGTAGTACCGGGTACGGCCGTTGGCCGCCGGTGCCTCCTGCTTGGTGGACACCGACTTGACGACCGTCTCGAAGGTGGAGTTCTCCATCGCCCGCTGCGTCAGCTCCGCCACGTCCCGCGGCGTGGAGTAGTTGTCGCTGTTCGCCGACACACCGTCGAAGGAGTCGTAGTGGGTGTTGGTGAGCCCCAGGTCCTTCGCCTTGGCGTTCATCTTGGAGACGAACGACTTGGTGCGGTCGGCCACGGTGTCGCCGGTGCCGAACGTGTCGGCCAGCGCCATCGCCGCGTCACAGCCCGACGGGAGCATCATCCCGTACAGCAGCTGGTTGACGGTCAGCTTGTCGCCGGTCTGCAGGTCCGCCGTACTGGCTTCCGAGGACGTCACATAGTCCCGGTAGTCCTGCTTGACGGTGATCTGCTTGTTGAGATCCACGTCCTTGGTCTCGAGTACCACGAGCGCGGCCATGATCTTCGTAGTGCTCGCCATCGGACGCTTGGTGTCGGCGTCCTTGGCCATCAGCTCCTCGTCGGAACCAGTGTCGAGCAGGTACGCGCCCTTGGCGCTGACCTCCGGTGGTTCGGTCGAGGCCTGAGCTACCGCCACCGGGACCACGATCGACACGGCCACCGTGGACGCGACCGCCGCCACCTTCCAGCGACGGGTCACGGTTCCACGACGTTTATGCATTCGCCCTCCGTTTCAGTTGTAGATCGTTTCGGAGGCCGCATCGTCTCACTGTGTGCAGCGCGAACGTACTTCGGGGCACCCCGCGTGCGAAGGTCTAGGGGATCAACTAGCCACCACTGTGGGCGCACTCCGCGTCGTCGCCTCCGCTGCGACACTGCCCGTACGTGCCGGAGTACCCGGAGCCGGGCGCGGGTTCGGGGTGCGCGGCGCGGTAATCCGCGGACCACGCCAGGATGGTGGCCCCCACGAGCGCCAGCGTCACCAGGCACTGAGCTGTCCCGGTGAGCGGGAACCGCCCCCGGACCAGGCCGAACGCGGTCAGCCCGACGATGACGGTGACGATCCCCAGCCCGATGGCCGGGCCCATGCCCCACTTAGCTTCCTCGCCGTCCGCGGTATCGCGCCATGCCGCGAGCCCCGCGCTCAGGACGGCGCCGAACACCACGGCGGCGTCCAGCGCCAGCACGAGCACCGCGAGCAAGAGATCGGCGAGCCAGGGGATTCCCCGGTCCGCGGGAGCATGGGGTCGCGCGGGCGATGTCATACGCGCGACCCTCCTCCCATGGGAGCGCTCCCGCATGAGTACGCGTACCTAGACGCACTCACGACCACATACCCTACGCAGGACCGCAACTTCCGCTCCTGTCCTGGTTCGAGGAGAGTACCGATGCCCGCCGATGGCCAGACCCCGCAGACACTCGGCTTCGCTCCCGAGCAGATCAACACGGGTCGGCCGCATCCCGCCCGGATGTACGACTACTACCTCGGCGGCAAGGACCACTATGCGGTCGACGCGGAGGCGGCCGAAGAGGTGCTGCGCCGTACGCCGCAGGTGCGGGACAGTACGCGGGGGAACCGGGCGTGGATGCACCGGGCGGTGCGGTACCTGGCGGAGACTGCGGGGGTGCGGCAATTCCTCGACCTGGGCACGGGGGTGCCCACCTCGCCGAATCCGCACGAGGTGGCGCAGCGGGCGGATCCGGCCTGCCGGGTGCTCTACATGGACAACGACCCCATCGTGCTGGCACACGCCAGGGCGCTGCTGACGTCCGGGCCGACGGGCCGCGTGGCCTATCGGCACGGGGATCTGCACCAGCCCGCCACGGTGCTCGGCGAGGCGCGCGCGGCGGACGTCTTCGACTGGGACCGGCCCATCGCGCTGATCCTCTCCGCGGTCATGCACTTCGTCCCCGACGAGGCGGACCCGGCCGCCCTCCTCCGCACGTACTGCGACGCGCTGCCGGACGGCAGCTACCTGGCGCTGTCCCACGCGACCGGCGACTACTCCCCCACCACGTCCGCCGGGGCCGCCGTTTACGCCGAGCGCAACGTGGCCGCGCCCATGGTGCTGCGCGACCACGCCGCCGTCCTCCGGCTGTTCGACGGGACACGTCCGGTGGAGCCCGGAGTGGTACGGCTGCCGGAGTGGCATCCCGAACTCGGCCCGGCGCCACGCCCGGAGTCCGGGCTGGGCTACGACCCGGCGCGGGTGTGGGCCTACGCCGGGGTCGCCAGGATCCGGCCCCGAGGGCTCTCCTGACGGACCCCCGCGCACCTCACCAGCGGACAGCGGTGAAGTCGACCGGCCGGGGCCGTAGCAGTCGTGTGCGTTCTGCCAGGTCCCGCAGCCGCCGGGACATCTGGTCGGCGGTGAGGCGGTGGCGGTCACCGTGGCCCGGCAGGATCCATTCGCATCGCAGCCGTCCGGCGACCCTGACCAGGGAGCGGGCCAGTTCCTCGATGGAGTACCAGGTCACGCTGTCCGCAACCTCCAGATCACCGGTCGTGCGTGACCAGTAGAAGCTGTCGCCGCTGAAGCAGTACCGGCCGTCGGCGAGGTAGAGCACACTGCCCCGGGTGTGGCCGGGCAGCGGATGGGCGGTGACCCCCTCGCCGATCTCCTGGGGTTCGACCCCCCGGATCACCTGGTCCGCGTCCGGCGCCGCGTCGAGGTCGCCCTCGTGAATCCATAACCGGGCGCCGAAATGGTCCGCGTAGCGGCGGCCGTGTGCGGCGTGATCGCGGTGGGTGAGCAGCACATCGGTGACCGGGCCCGACTCCCCGTACCGCGCGGCGAGTTCACGGCTCCAGCGAGGTGTGTCGATCATCATGACCGTGCCGGACGGCCGTAGGAGCAGGTAGGAGTTGGCCCCGGCGGTGTGCGGGGAGTTGTGCCCGCAGATCATGACGCCGTCGTCCAGGGCCATCGGAAAGGGGTCCAGCGTCGGGTCCACCCGCCCGGACGCCGGGCGGATCGAGCGGGTGGGGCAGGCGAACACGGCGGCATGGAGGAGCCGCGTCTCCGCCGCGTCCTTCGGTGCCCGCAGGATCTGCGACTTTCCTTCGATCTCGCCGATCAGCCCGGGCGCGAGCTGGCGGGCCACATCGCAGTTCGTACAACGGTCGTCCACATACCAACCGTCCATAACAGGGCTCCTTCCGGGGGAATCAGAGGAGGAACGGCCCGGACCGGGGCCGCCCCTTCAGGGGTATCCCATCCGGTGAGGGAATCGGTAGGCCCTGCCGATCTGGTATTTCGGCCCCCGGGCCACTCTCACGGCCTGACCGAGCGAGGGATATTTGTCAGACTTTGGGCGAATATCGCCGTCAGATGGCTTCCCCGGGCCCGCGGCCATCAGCCGTGGCCGCAGCCCGTTTGCGGGCTCGATAGGCCGCGGCCTTGACGCGGTTGCCGCATGCGTCCATCCCGCACCAGGTGCGCCGGGCACCGCGTGAGCGGTCGAGGTAGATGCGCGTGCAGTCGCCGCGACCGCACTCCTTGAGGCAGGCGTGGGGATCGGCGAGCACGGCGATGGCGCTTCTGGCCAGGTGGGCGAGCACGGCCGGGAGATCTCCTGACATCCGCAGCCCCGCGTCGCTGAGTTCGATCGTGGGCACCGGCCCGGCGGCCATGTCGTTGACGATGCCCAGACCGCTCGGATCGAAGGGCCGATCGAGCACGCGATCGAGAGCAAGCCGGTAGATCGCCTCGCGCAGGGACAGCGCGGATTCGAAGGCTGCGACGTCGGCGGTGACCCGGTCGGGGAGCGCGTCGCACTGGGTCACCCAGCGTTCGAGATCTGCGGGCGCGGCCAGGACGTCGACGGGCGTGCCCCGACGAGACAGCACGGTACCGGCCAGATCGAGGGCTGGGCTGCCGCTCACGTACGCGAAATCCACGTCACCATCTTGACCGGTGACGAAGCTGGTGGCAAGGTCGTCACCTACTGAGCCGGTGACGCCGGGACGACCACGGGAGTACGCATGGCCGAGATCCGCAACATCGAGGTCGTCGTCTTCGACGTCCTCGGAACACTGGTCGACGAACCCGGCGGACTTCGAGCGGCGATCAGCGAGGCGGTATCCCCACCCGACCATGCGGCTGTCGACGATGCGTCCGTCGACGCGCTGCTCACCGTGTGGCAGCAGCATGTCGAGCGCGAGCAGCAACGCATCGCGCAAGGGCTGCGCGCGTACGTCAACACCGAGACCATCGACGCAGAGGCCGCCCAAAGGGTTGCCGACCATGCCGGACTCACGAATCCGGCAACCATCGCCCGACTGGCCAAGGCAGAGCAGCACTTGCCTCCCTGGGACGATTCCACCGCCGGCCTCGAACGGCTCGCACAGCACTTCCCCGTGCTCGGGCTCTCCAACGCGAGCCGCACCGCCCTGCTGCGGCTCAACGCCCATGCCGGGCTGCGCTGGCACCAAGCCCTGTCCGCCGAAGCCGTCTCGGCCTACAAGCCGGCGCCGGAGGTCTATGGGCTCGCCCTCGACACCGCCGGATGCGCACCGGAACGCGTACTCATGGTGGCCGCCCACGCCTGGGACCTCCGCGGGGCCCAGGCGACGGGCATGCGGACCGCCCACGTCCGGCGACCGGTCGGAGATCCGCCGACCGGCTCCGATGTGTTCGACGGGCGGTTCAACGGGTTGGACGAACTGGTCACCGCGCTGACAGCGAAATAGCTCTACGGCCGGGGTGGCGCGCTGGTGTCCCGCACCACCAGCTTCGGGTCCAGCACCGCTTCCCGTGGCTCCGGCGCGCCACCGTCCAGCCGCTCCACGGCGAACCGCACGGCGTACTGAGCCATGCGCACGGCGTCCTGACGGACCGTCGTCAACCCGACCGGCATGACGTGCGACAGGTGGCTGTCGTCGTAGCCCACCACGGACACCTCGCCGGGGACATCGGCGCCCGCCCGCGTCAGGGTCATCAACAGCCCCATCGCGCAACGGTCGTTGCCCGCGAGCACCGCGGTCGGCAGCGGGTGGCCGCGCTCGCGCTCGGCCATGAGCAGGTGCCCCGCCTCGATGCCCGACTCCTCCGTATGGGCACCGGGGATCACCCGCGCGGTGGACTCCAGCCCATGGCGGCGCATCGCGGCGCGGTAGGCGCGGCGGCGCTCCGCCGAGCCCGGCCCCCGGCCGCCGTCGATGTGCACGATGTGCCGGTGGCCGAGTGCCACCAGGTGGTCCATGGCCTGGCGGACCCCTTTGCCCTCCGAGCTGCGGACGCTGTCGACCCGGGCGCCCGGTACGCGGCGGCCGACCGAGATGGCGACCGTACGCCGCCCCAGCGCGTCCAGGTCCGCCGTCGGCGCGTCCGGGCCGAGCAGGATCACCGCTTCGCAGCGGTGGCTGATCAGGGATTCGACCGCATGGGACTCACCGCGGCCCGGGGTGGTCGCGGCGAGCAGGACGTCGTAGCCGAGCCGCTCGGCCTCGGGGTAGACGCCCGTCACGAGGTCGGCGTGGAACGCGTTGTGGAGGGTGAGCATCACGCCGAGGGTGCGGCTGCGGCCGCGGGCGAGGAGCCGGGCCGCGCTGTCGGGGCGGTAGCCGATCTCATCGGCGACGCGCAGGACCCGCTCGCGGGTCTCCTGGCTCGCCCCCGGCTGGTCGCGGAAGACGATCGAGACCAGGGCCCTGGACACCCCCGCCTTCGCGGCGACGTCCGCCATCGTGGGGCGCTGCTTGCCTGTTCCATCCACCGCTGAACCCACTCTCCCCCACGGTCCGTGTGTCACGTCTGTTTCCCGCTCACCTCGGTCGGCGCACCCGAAAACTTACGGCAACCGTCTATTGACATGACATTTGGACAAGGGACATCGTACTCCTACTAGAGCGCGCTAGTAGAGCGCGGCAGCCGTCACCCCGTTCGGCAAAGGACTGACCATGGACGTCAGGGACGACGCAGCAGCACGCCCCACCCCCACGACAGAACCCGCCGCAGGACCCGCCGAGGGACCCACCCCACACGACGATGACGCGCCGACGGCGGTGACCCGGCGGCTGAGGGTCATCACGATCATCGCCACCTTCGGCGGGCTCCTCTTCGGCTACGACACCGGTGTCATCAACGGTGCCCTGCCCTATATGACCGACGACCTGGGCCTGACCCCCGTCACCGAGGGCATGGTCACCAGCTCGCTGCTGCTGGGCGCGGCGCTGGGCGCGGTCACCGGAGGACGGCTCTCGGACGCGCGGGGGCGACGGCGCAACATCCTGCTGCTGGCCGTGGTGTTCTTCCTGGCCACGCTCGGCTGTACGCTCGCCCCGAACACCGAGACCATGATCGTGGCACGCTTCGCGCTCGGCCTCGCGGTCGGCGGCGCCTCGGTGACCGTGCCGGTCTATCTCGCGGAGGTCTCACCCGCCGAGCGGCGGGGCGCACTGGTCACCCGCAATGAACTCATGATCGTCAGCGGCCAGTTGCTCGCCTTCACCTCCAACGCGGTCATCGCGCGGGTGGGCGGCGAGTCCGGTGGCGTCTGGCGCTGGATGCTGGTCATCGCGACCGTCCCGGCCGTGGTGCTGTGGTTCGGCATGCTGGTGATGCCGGAGAGCCCGCGGTGGCTGGCCTCCCAGGGCCGTTTCAACGAGGCCTTCGGAGTGCTCCAGCAGATCAGGTCACGGCAGCGGGCCGAGGCCGAGCTGAGCGAGGTGTCCGGGCTCGCCGTCAAGGACGAGCAGGAGAAGCTCGGCGGCTGGCAGGACATGAAGGCCACCCCGTGGATGCGCAAGCTGATGTTCGTGGGTTTCGGCATCGCGATCGTCCAGCAGATCACCGGCGTCAACACGATCATGTACTACGGGACGCAGATCCTCACCGACGCCGGTTTCACCTCGGACAGCGCGCTCACCGCGAACATCGCCAACGGTGTGATCTCGGTCCTCGCCACCTTCGTCGGCATCTGGCTGCTCGGCCGGGTCAATCGCCGCCCCATGCTGATGACCGGCCAGCTCGGCACGACCACCGCCCTGCTGCTCATCGGGGTGTTCTCGCTCGTCCTGCCCGAGGGCACGGCCCGCGCCTTCGCCGTGCTGGCCATGACGGTGACCTTCCTCGCCTTCCAGCAGGGCGCGATCTCGCCGGTCACCTGGCTGATGCTCTCCGAGATCTTCCCGACGCGCATGCGCGGGTTCGGGATGGGCATCGCGGCCGTGGTGCTGTGGCTGACCAACTTCGCGATCGGACTGGTCTTCCCGTCGCTGGTGTCCGCGCTGGGAATCTCCAACACCTTCTTCCTCTTCGTGGCGGCGGGCGTCCTGTCCCTCGCGTTCGTGAAGGCTTACGTCCCCGAGACCCGGGGACGCACCCTCGAAGTACTCGAAGCGGAGCTGCGCACCCGCTTCTCGTGATGTCCCGGTCAGCCGCCGACGTAGGCCGCCAGGTGTTCGCCGGTGAGGGTGGAGCGGGCGGCGACGAGGTCGGCGGGGGTGCCCTCGAAGACGATCCGGCCGCCGTCGTGTCCCGCGCCGGGGCCGAGGTCGATGATCCAGTCGGCGTGCGCCATCACCGCCTGGTGGTGCTCGATGACGATGACCGACTTGCCGGAGTCCACCAGCCCGTCGAGCAGGCCGAGCAGGTGCTCGACATCGGCGAGGTGCAGACCGGTGGTCGGCTCGTCGAGGACGTAGACACCGCCCTTGTCGGCCATGTGCGTGGCCAGCTTGAGCCGCTGCCGCTCACCGCCGGACAGCGTGGTGAGCGGCTGGCCCAGGCTGAGGTAGCCGAGCCCGACGTCGGCGAGGCGGCCGAGGATGCGGTGCGCGGCGGGCGTACGGGCCTCTCCCGCGCCGAAGAACTCTTCGGCCTCGGCCACCGACATGGCGAGCACCTCGCTGATGTCGCGGCCGCCGAGGTGGTGGTCCAGGACCGACGCCTGGAACCGTTTCCCCTCGCACTCCTCGCAGGTGGTGGAGACACCGGCCATCATCGCCAGGTCGGTGAAGATGACACCGGCGCCGTTGCAGTGCGGGCAGGCGCCCTCGGAGTTGGCGCTGAACAGCGCGGGCTTCACGCCGTTGGCCTTGGCGAACGCCTTGCGGATCGGTTCGAGCAGACCGGTGTACGTCGCCGGGTTGCTGCGCCGCGAGCCACGGATGGTGCTCTGGTCGATCGCCACCACTCCCTCGTCGGCGGCCTTCGGACCGGCCACCAGTGAGCCGTGCAGGAGCGAACTCTTGCCGGAACCCGCCACCCCGGTGACGGCGACCAGCACCCCGAGCGGGATGTCGACGTCGACGTCCCGCAGGTTGTGTGCGTTCGCGCCCCGGATCGGCAGGGTGCCGGTGGGTTTCCGTACCGTCTCCTTGAGAGCGGCCCGGTCGTCGAAGTGGCGGCCGGTGATGGTGCCACCGGTCCGCAGCCCCTCGACGGTGCCCTCGAAGCAGACGCTGCCGCCCGCCGTACCCGCGCCGGGTCCGAGGTCCACGACATGGTCGGCGATGGCGATCGTCTCCGGCTTGTGCTCCACGACGAGCACCGTGTTGCCCTTGTCCCGCAGCCGCAGCAGCAGGTTGTTCATCCGCTGGATGTCATGGGGGTGCAGCCCGATGGTGGGCTCGTCGAAGACGTAGGTGACATCGGTGAGCGAGGAGCCGAGGTGGCGGATCATCTTGACGCGCTGCGCCTCGCCGCCCGACAGCGTGCCCGACGGCCGGTCGAGCGAGAGATAGCCGAGGCCGATCTCGCCGAACGATTCGAGGGTGTGCCGCAGCGCGGTGAGCAGTGGCGCCACCGATGGCTCGGCCAGGCCGCCCACCCAGGCGGCCAGGTCGCTGATCTGCATCGCGCACGCGTCGGCGATGTTGATTCCGCCGATCCGCGACGACCGGGCCCCTTCGCTCAGCCGGGTGCCGTCGCAGTCGGGGCACGCGGTGAAGGTGACCGCCCGGTCCACGAACGCCCGGATGTGCGGCTGCATCGCCTCCCGGTCCTTGGAGAGGAACGACTTCTGGATCTTGGGGATCAGCCCCTCGTAGGTGAGGTTGACGCCGTTGACCTTCACCTTGGTCGGCTCGCCGTGGAGGAAGGCCCGCATCTCCTTCTCGGTGTAGTCGCGGATCGGCTTGTCCGGGTCGAGGAAGCCCGACTGGGCGTAGAGCCCCACGGTCCACACGTTGTCCGACTTCCAGCCGGGGATGGTGAACGCGCCCTCGGCGATGGACTTGGAGTCGTCGTAGAGCTGGGTGAGGTCGATGTCGGAGACCGTGCCCCGGCCCTCGCAACGCGGGCACATGCCGCCGGTGCGGCTGAAGGTCGCCTTCACCGCCTTGTTGTTGCCGCGCTCCACGGTGATCGCGCCGCTCGCCCGGACCGAGGGGACGTTGAAGGCGAACGCGCCGGGCGGACCGATGTGCGGCTGGCCGAGGCGGCTGAAGAGGATGCGCAGCATCGCGTTGGCGTCGGTGGCGGTGCCGACCGTGGAGCGCGGGTCGGCGCCCAGCCGCTGCTGGTCGACGATGATCGCGGTGGTCAGCCCGTCGAGCACGTCGACCTCGGGCCGTGCGAGCGTCGGCATGAAGCCCTGCACGAAGGTGCTGTACGTCTCGTTGATCATCCGCTGGGACTCGGCGGCGATCGTGTCGAACACCAGCGAGCTCTTGCCCGAGCCGGAGACGCCGGTGAACACCGTCAGCCGGCGCTTGGGGATCTCGATGCTGACGTCCTTGAGGTTGTTCTCGCGCGCGCCGTGCACACGGATCAGATCGTGGCTGTCGGCGATGTGCGGGGCAGTCGACGGCAAGTCCGTCCTCATGATCGTGCTCATCGTGTCTCCTCCGTGGCGCGGGCCGCCTCATGATGCGCTGGAGTCACGTTAGCCGTGGAGGGGCGGCCGCGCTTCTCCATCTCTGACCGGCCTCTGATCGTTCCGGCCAGCCGCCCCGGGGTTGCCTTCCGGGGCCCTTCAGGAGAACTCCGGGAAGCCCCTCGGTGACATGTTCGCCCCAGGCAACTGAAGTGGTGTGTCCGGGGCAACCCGCTCCCCTGGCGCCCTGTCTACGCGGGTGATCAACCGCCACTTATCCGAAGGATCACTTCCGCATGGCTCAGCGCAGAATCCTCACCGCCACCGCCACCGCCACCGCCACCGCCGCGCTCGCCGTCGCCTTAAGCGGCGCCGTGCTCGGGGCGCCCGCCGCCCACGCGGACACCGCGGACACCGCCGCCACGGCGGCCCAGACCACCCTCACCCATGAGGACGGCGTGCTCTCGTACCTGGCCGCCGCCGGACAGACGAACAAGGTGACGGTCTCCACGGAGAACATCGACGCCGACCCGTCCGAGTTCGGGACCGACTTCCTCATCACCTTCCGCGACCAGGCCGGTATGGGCATCGACCCGTCGGCGGCGCAGTGGGACGCCTGCACGTACCCCTCGGCGGCCGATCACACCGTCGTGCGGTGCGTCACACCCGAGCCCCTGGGCTCCGACGACTCGACCACCTTCGAGCTGTTCCTGGGCGACAGGAACGACACCGCGACGGTCGACGGCAAGGCCGGTACGATCGCCGCGATCCGCGGCGGCGCGGGCGACGATGTCCTCAAGGGCACCGGGCAGAACTCGTTCCTGGGCGAGGGCGGCGACGACCGCGTCGACGGCGGCAACGGCCTGGGCGTCTTCGGCGGCGAGGGCGACGACACGATCACCGGCGCCTGCTCGTACGCCTGCCGCGGCGAGGCCGGGAACGACACCCTCACCGGAACCGGCGAGGCCGACAACCTGTACGGCGACGACGGGAACGACATCCTGCGCGCCGGGGCCGACAACGACTTCGTATACGGCGGCAAGGGCAACGACACGCTGTACGGCGAAGACGGCAACGACACGATGTACGGCAACACCGGCGACGACACGCTGTACGGCGGCAAGGGCACGGACACGCTCTCCGGCGGCGCCGGCCGGAACAAGGTGTACCAGGACTGACGGCTGAGCCATCGCCCAAGGCCGCGGCGGAACCCGCCGCGGCCTTCGCCATGTCCGGGACTATGGCTTCTGGTCTCCATGCGTGACAGGTGTCTACAACAAAATACCCTGTTTCTGTACTGCTTTGGCATTTCCAAGATCCGCGCGCGACACGCGCGGGGAAAACATCGCTCCACAAGGAGCTGACCGGGCGTTTCCCCCAGAAACTGCGGGGTTCCAGGACTAAGTTTTCCCTAGGAATACGGCCAAGGGGTGTTCAGCGGCGTCGCGCCGAATATCCTACCGCCCGGATAGTGACCGAATGCAGGTCACGAACTTCCAGCATTGACGAGTCCGTTCCGTTTCCGGGCTTGCTGGGAAACGGAACCGGCTTCGTGATCAATGACGCCGACAGGGGGAAGCTCAGCAGTGTTGGTGGAACGAAGAAAATTACTGGAACAGCTCGATGATCTCCTGACACAGTCCGCGCGGGGCCGGGGGGCCATCGCCGCGGTCAGCGGTTCGACGGCGATGGGCAAGACCACGGTGCTCAACGCGCTGGCGGAACGGGCCACCGCGGCGGGCGGCACGGTGCTCGGTGTGGTGAGTTCACCCCACGAGCGCGAGGTCCCGTACAGCGCCCTCGCCCAGCTCTTCCACGCGATCGACGCGCGTTCCGTCCCGCCGGTGGCCGGGGACGACGCGCTGGCCGCCGCGCAACGCACGTACCAGATCATCGCCGGACTGGCGGCCCAGCGTCCGCTGCTGATCACGGTGGACGACATCCAGCACACCGACACGTCCAGCCTCTCCTGCCTGCGCTACGTGGCGCAGCGCCTGACCCGGCTCCGCCTCGCACTGGTGTTCACGCGCGGTGTCACCGTCGAGGAGCAGCCGCCGCGTATCCTGCACGACCTGCTGTACCGGACGAGCGTGCGCCGTTTCCATCTGGGGCCGCTGTCGCGGGCGGGCGTCAGGGAGCTGGCACCGTCCCTGCCCTCGGACCGGCTCATCACCGAGATCCACACCCTGAGCGGCGGCAATCCGCTGCTCGCGCAGGCGCTCATCGAGGAACACCGGCTGCGCGCCACGCCCGAATCGGCGGGCGGCGGGGGTCCGTCGGAGGGCGAGGGGCCCGCGCCGCTCCCCGAGGGAGGGATATCGATCGGGCCCGTCTTCCATCAGGCGGTCCTCGCGTACCTGCACCGGATCGGCCCGCGCGCGGTGCTGCTCGCCCGGTGTGTCGCGATGTTGGACGAGGCGGCCACGCCCCTGCTGCTGAGCCGGTTGAGCGGCATCGACACCGAACTGCTCAAACGCTACCTCCGGTTGCTCACCGGCATCGGTGTGCTGAGCGGTGCGCGGCTGCGGCACGGGGGCGTACGGCAGGCGGTCCTCGGCGAGATGCCGCACGACGAGGCGACGGCGCTGCGGTATCGCGCCGCCCGCCTGCTGTACGATAGCGGGGCGCCGCCCCAGGCGGTCGCCGTGCAGCTGCTCGGCGCCGGTCCGCTGCACGAGGACTGGGTGCTGGGTGTATTGCGGGAGGCCGCCTGCCAGGCCCTGGACGACGGTGATGTCCAGCGGGGCATCCGGTGTCTGGAGCTGGCCCGCGAATGCTGCTCGGACGAGGCGCAGCGCCTTTCGGTGAAGTCGCAGTACGCGTGCGGCCAGTGGCAGTTGCGCCCCGCCGACTCGGCGCCGCACTTCCTCGCACTCAAGGCGCCCATCCTGGAAGGAAAACTGACGGGCGACGACGCGCTGTGGGCCGCCGAGGGCATGCTGTTCCACCTCAGCTTCGACGACGCCCTGATGACCGTGGAGCATCTCAACGACGGCGACGAGGAGATGGCGACCGCGCTGCACGGCACCCGGATGCTCATGGCCTCGGAGGTGCCGGGTGTGCTCGACCGGCTGAGCCGTCCGCTCCCCGCCACCGCGGCCCCGGCCATGTCCCACTCCGAGCTGCGCGCCCGGCACGCTCTCGCGCTGGTCCTGGAGCGGGGGGCCGACGAGTACGCCATCGCCCTGGCACAGCAGGTTTTCCAGGCCAGCCCGAACGCGGTGACCTCGCAGCTCAGCAGCCTGCCGAAGGCGCTTCTCGCGCTGTGCTACGCGGACCAGCTGGACGCCGCGGCCCGATGGCACGATCATCTGGCGGGCGACGCGGGGCGCCATGACGCCCCGGCGTGGCGGGCGCAGATCGCCTGCGTCGGCGCTCTCGTCTCGCTGCGGCGCGGACGGCTGGCGGACGCCGTGCGCCAGGCGGAGACGGCGTACGCCCGGCTGTCCGGGCCGAGGTGGAACGTCAGCAGCGCGCTGGCGCTGGCCATACTGATCGAGGCGCACACGGCGATGGGCGATCACCAGGCGGCGGCCGGGTATCTGGCGCCGGAGCCGCCGCCCGAGCTGTTCCTCACCCGCGCCGGGCTGCACTATCTGTACGCGCGCGGCCGCCACCATCTCGCCACCGGCAACACGTATCTGGCGCTGTCCGACTTCCAGGGGTGCGGCAGCCTGATGCGCCGCTGGAACGTCGACACGCCCACCGTGGCGCCGTGGCGGCTGGGCGAGGCGGAGGCGTGGCTGCGGCTGGGCGACCGGGAGCGGGCGGCCCGGCTCGTCGAGAAGCAGCTCGCGAGGCCGGACACCGGGCTCAGCCGGTCACGCGGGATGGCCCTGCACGGTCTGGCCCTGGTCCAGCCCACCGCACAGCAACCCGCCGTCCTGCGGGACGCGTTCCGCCTGCTGGAGATGAGTGGCGCACGGTACGAGGCGGCCGCCGTGCTGGCCGATCTGAGCCGCGCGTACCAGCAGCTGGGGGACAAGCGGGCGCGGCCGACCGCGCGGCGGGCGTGGCGGCTCGCCAAGAGCTGCCAGGCGGAGCCCCTGTGCCAGGCGCTGCTTCCCACGTCCACGCCACGGAGCATCGGCACCCGCGGGAGCGCGGAGCCCCGTGGTGAGGACCGTGCCGACCAGGACAGCTTCGGCGGGCTCAGCGAGTCGGAGCGGCGCGTCGCCATGCTGGCCGCCCAGGGGTACGCGAACCGCGAGATCGCCGACAAGCTGTTCATCACCGTCAGCACCGTGGAACAGCATCTGACCCGTGTGTACCGCAAGATGGGCATCAGAAACCGCGAACAGTTGTTGCAGGGGGCCCACACCGTCAGCTACGAGTCCGCCTGACCTCTTCCGCCGCGCCTCCGGCCGGAGCGCGCGTCCGCCCGTCCCGTCGCCCGACGGGGCGGGCGGCCGTGCGTTCCGGCCCGCCGCCGCTGCCTGAGTGGGCTCCGACGGGGCTCTCCTAGGGGGCTCTACGGGTAGCTAGGGGCGAGTGGCGGCGCCGAGGATCGTCCCTCAGGACGAACGCCAGCCCGGCGTTTTCGACAGCGCGCGATGAGGGAGGCACTCGCCACCATGACGAGTGATCTTGTTCACGGTACTGATGCCATCGCAATCACCGGCGTGTCGTGCCGCCTCCCCCAGGCGCCCGACCCCGGTGCCTTCTGGGAGTTGCTGCGCGCGGGCCGCAGTGCCATCACCGAGGTGCCGCCGGACCGCTGGGACCCGGACGCGGTCCTGCCGGACGAGGGGGAACGGCATCGGGCCGGGCTGCGCCACGGCGGATTCCTGGACCGGGTGGACGCGTTCGACGCGGCGTTCTTCGGCATCTCGCCACGCGAGGCGGTGGCGATCGACCCGCAGCAGCGGCTGTTCGCCGAACTGGCCTGGGAGGCCCTGGAGGACGCGGGCATCGTCCCGGAGACGCTGCGTTCCACCGCGACGGGTGTGATGGTCGGGGCGATCGCCGCCGACTACGCGGCGGTGGCGCGGCGCGGCGGCGCGATCACCCAGCACTCGCTGCCGGGGCTGAACCGTGGTGTCATCGCCAACCGGGTGTCGTACGCGCTGGGTCTGCGCGGCCCGAGCCTGGCGGTGGACACCGCACAGTCGTCGTCGCTGGTGGCGGTCCACCTGGCGGTGGAGAGCCTGCGCAAGGGCGAGTGCACGCTGGCGCTGGCGGGCGGTGTGGCGCTCAACTTCGCGCCCGAGAGCGCCGAGGTCGCCGGGCGGTTCGGCGGGCTGTCGCCGGACGGGCGCTGCTTCACCTTCGACGCGCGGGCCAACGGTTACGTACGCGGTGAGGGCGGCGGGGTCGTCGTACTGAAACCGCTGGTGGACGCGGTGCGCGACGGGGACACGGTGTACGGGGTCATCGTCGGCAGCGCGGTCAACAACGACGGCGCCACCGACGGGCTCACCGTGCCCAGCGCCGAGGCGCAGGCGGCGGTGGCGCGGCAGGCGTGCGAGGACGCGGGGGTGGACCCGGCGCGGGTGCGCTACGTGGAGCTGCACGGAACGGGCACGCCGACGGGCGACCCGCTGGAGGCGGCGGGCGTGGGCGCCGCGTACGGCAGCGCACGGCCCGCGGGCTCGCCCGTGCTCGTCGGCTCGGCCAAGACCAACGTCGGGCATCTGGAGGGCGCGGCGGGGATCGTCGGGCTGATCAAGACGGCGCTGAGCATCCGGCACCGGGAGATCCCGGCGAGCCTCAACTACGAGACTCCGCACCCCCGCATCGACCCCGAGGCGCTGAACCTGCGGGTCCAGAGCGAGCGCGGGCCGTGGCCGGACGCGCCGCTGCTGGCCGGGGTGAGTTCGTTCGGCGTGGGCGGGACCAACTGCCACGTCGTGGTCGCCGAGCGGCCCGCCGCGCCGAAGAGCGCCGAGGTGTCGCACGGCGACGGGTCGGCGGTACCGCTGGCGCCGTGGCTGGTGTCCGGGCGTACGGAGGCGGCCCTGCGCGCCCAGGCAGGGCGGCTGCGCGAGCGGCGGACGGCCGATACCGGATCCGACGCGTACGACATCGGCTGGTCGCTCGCCCGCACCCGCACCCACTTCGAGCACCGCGCCGTGGCGCTCGGGCTCGACCACGACGCGCAGCTGGCGGCGTTGCGGACCGGGGACGAAGTGCCGGGCCTGATCACGGGTGTCACGGGCGACCACGGCAAGGTGGCGCTGGTGTTCCCGGGGCAGGGCTCGCAGTGGGAGGGCATGGCGCGCGAGCTGCTGCGTACGTCGCCGGTCTTCCGCGCCTCGGTCGAGGCGTGCCACGCGGCGCTGGCCCCGCACACCGACTGGTCGCTGCTGGACACGCTCACCGGTGCGCCCGGCGCGCCGTCCCTGGAGCGCGCGGATGTCGTCCAGCCCGTGCTGTTCGCGGTGATGGTGTCGCTCGCCCGGGTGTGGGAGTCGCTGGGGGTGCGCCCGGACGCGGTGGTCGGGCATTCGCAGGGCGAGGTGGCCGCCGCGCACATCGCGGGGGCGCTCAGCCTGGAGGACGCCGCCAGGGTGGTGGCGCTGCGCAGCCGGACCATCATGACGTTGGCGGGCACCGGGGCGATGGCGTCGGTGCCGCTCCCGGCCGACCAGGTCGCCGCGTACATCGCCCCCTTCGGCGACGGGCTGAGCGTCGCCGCGGTCAACGGGCCCGGCACCACGGTGGTGGCCGGCGCGCCCGGGGTGGTGGCCGCGTTACTGGCCCGTTGCGAGGAGGACGGGATCCGGGCGAAGGCCGTACCGGCCGTGGACTTCGCCTCGCACTCGCCGCATATGGAGGCCATCCGGGAGCGGTTGCTGGAGCAGCTGGCGGGGGTGACGCCGCGTTCGTGTGACATCGCGTTCTACTCCACGGTCACCGGAGACGCCATCGACACGGCCGGGCTGGACGCCGCGTACTGGTACACCAACCTCCGTCAGCCCGTCCTCTTCGAGGCGACGCTCCGGAGCATGGCGGAGGCCGGGTTCGGCACGTTCGTCGAGTCGAGCCCGCATCCCGTCCTCACACTCGGACTGCGCGAGACGCTGCCGGAGGCGCTGGTGGTGGGGTCGCTGCGGCGCAACGAGGCGCCGTGGCCACCGCTGCTGACCTCGCTGGCGGAGCTGCATGTGCGCGGCCTGCCCGTGGACTGGTCCGCCGTCTTCGCGGGGCGGACGCCGCGTCGCGTGGCGCTGCCCACGTACGCGTTCCAGCGCGAGCGCTACTGGCCGCAGGTGTCCACCGACTTCGAGCCGGTCGCACGGGCCGCCACCCCGCAGCAGGAGAGCCGGGCGGAAAAGTCCGCGGCGGAGGCGACGTGGGCGGAGCGGCTTGCCCGGCTGACGGAGGACGAGCGGCACCGTACGGCGCTGGAGCTGGTGCGGCTGCGTACGGCCATCGTGCTCGGCCATCTGAGCATGGACACGATGGACGTCGACCGGGCGTTCCGTGAGCTGGGCATGGACTCCACAATGGCGGTCCAGCTGCGGCAGAACCTCATGGACGCCACCGCGCTGGCGCTGCCGGAAACCATCGTCTTCGACCATCCGAGCCCGGCCCGGCTGGCGGAGAAGCTGCGCGAACTGGCCCTGGGCGAGGATGCGTTGCCCGTCGCGTCCGCAGCGCGTGCGGTGGCATCGGCGGTGGACGCCGACGACCCGATCGTGGTCGTCGGCATGGCCTGCCGCTACCCCGGTGGTGCCGGTTCGCCCGAGGAGCTGTGGCAGCTGGTCGACGGCGGCGTGGACGCCATTTCCGGGTTCCCCACCGACCGGGGCTGGGACCTGGACGCCCTGTACGACCCCGAGCCCGGTGTGCGGGGCAAGACCTACACCCGGCACGGCGGGTTCCTGGACGACGCGGCCGGGTTCGACGCGGAGTTCTTCGGCATCAGCCCGCGCGAGGCCACCGCGATGGACCCGCAGCAGCGGGTGCTGCTGCAGGTCACCTGGGAGGCGTTCGAGCGCGCCGGGATCGATCCGGGCACGCTGCGGGGCAGCAGCACCGGGGTGTTCGTGGGCGCGATGTCGCAGGAGTACGGCCCTCGGCTGCACGAGGGCGACGACGGGCTGGGGGGCTATCTGCTCACCGGCACCACCGCGAGTGTCGCCTCGGGGCGGCTCGCCTACACCTTCGGGCTCGAAGGTCCGGCGGTGACGATCGACACGGCCTGCTCGTCGTCGCTGGTCGCGATGCACCAGGCGGTGCAGGCGCTGCGGGTCGGGGACTGCGCGCTGGCGGTGGCGGGCGGCGTCACGGTCATGGCGACCGCCGGCATGTTCGTGGAGTTCGGGCAGCAGCGGGGGCTGGCTGCGGACGGCCGGTGCAAGTCGTTCGCGGCCGGCGCGGACGGCACGATCTGGGCCGAGGGCGCGGGCATGGTCCTGCTCGAACGGCTCTCGGACGCGCGGGCCAACGGCCACTCTGTCCTGGCCGTGATCCGTGGTTCGGCGGTCAACCAGGACGGCGCGTCCAACGGCCTGACCGCGCCGAACGGTCCGTCACAGCAGCGCGTCATCACCGCCGCGCTGGCAGGTGCCGGGCTCACGCCCGACCAGGTGGACGCCGTGGAGGGCCACGGCACCGGCACCACCCTGGGCGACCCCATCGAGGCGCAGGCGCTGCTCGCCACCTACGGTCAGGGGCGCGCGGAGCCGCTGTGGCTGGGCTCGTTGAAGTCCAACATCGGCCACGCGCAGGCGGCGGCCGGTGTCGGTGGCGTCATCAAGATGATCGAGGCCATGCGCCACGGCACCCTGCCCAGAACCCTCCACGTCGACGAGCCCAGCCCGCACATCGACTGGACCACCGGCAACATCCGGCTCCTCGCCGAGGCCCGGCCCTGGCCCGAGAACGGCCACCCGCGCCGTGCCGCCGTCTCCTCCTTCGGCATCAGCGGCACCAACGCCCACCTCATCGTCGAACAAGCCCCCGCGTCCGAGGACGCCGAGGACCGGCAGGGCCAGGACGCTCCCGAGGGGACCCTGATCCCGTGGGTGCTCTCCGCCAAGTCCGAGCAGGCCCTGCGGGACCAGGCCCGACGGCTGCGCGGCCACCTGGCCGAGCGTCCCGGCCTCACACCCCGCGCCATCGGTCACTCGCTGGCCACCACGCGCGCTCATCTCCCCCAGCGCGCCGCCGTCATCGCGGCCGACCGCGAGGCGTTCGACCGCGCGCTGGACGCCCTCACGCGCGGTGAACCGTCGCCCGCCCTGGTGCGCGGCACCGCCCGCCCCGGCAGGACCGTCTTCCTGTTCACGGGGCAGGGAAGTCAGCGGCTGGGGATGGGCCGGGGGCTGTACGAGGCGTTCCCGGTGTTCGCGCGCGCCTTCGACGACGTGTGCGCCGTGCTCGACCCGGCGGTGCGCGAGGTGATGTGGGGCGACGAGAAGGCGCTCCACCGTACGGAGTTCACCCAGCCCGCCATCTTCGCGGTGGAGGTGGCGCTGTTCCGGCTCGTGGAGTCCTGGGGCGTACGGCCCGACTTCGTCGCCGGTCACTCGATCGGTGAGCTGGCCGCCGCGCATGTCGCCGGGGTGTTCTCGCTGGAGGACGCCGCCGCGCTGATCACGGCGCGGGGGCGGCTGATGGGGGCGCTGCCACCCGGGGGTGCGATGGTGGCGGTCGAGGCCACCGAGGACGAGGTGGCCCCCTACCTGACGGAGCGGGTGGACCTCGCGGCCGTCAACGGGCCCGCCTCCGTGGTGCTTTCCGGCGCCGAGGACGCCGTCACCGGCGCCGTCACCTCGATGGTGGAACAGCTCGGTGAGCGCAGGACGAACCGCCTCACGGTGTCCCACGCGTTCCACTCGCCGCTGATGGACCCGATGCTGGCGGACTTCCGCCAGGTCGCCCAGGGCGTGACATACGCCGAGCCGAGCGTCCCGGTGATGGCGGATGGCGATGTGGCGCAGCCTGAGTACTGGGTACGGCATGTGCGCGGGACGGTCCGGTTCGCCGACGCGGTGACCCGGCTGGAGGCCGAAGGCGTCACCCACTACGTGGAGTTGGGGCCTGACGGTGTCCTCACCGCCATGGTCCGCCACTGCCTCACCGACCCCGACACCGCTGCCCTCGTTCCCACCCTCCACCGCGATCGCGACGAGCCGCAGGCGCTGATGGGCGCTCTCGGCCGTCTGCACACCCATGGCGTCGCCATCGACTGGGCCCGGCTGTTCGGCGAGGCCCGGCCCCCGGCCGTCGACCTGCCCACGTACCCGTTCCAGCGCGAGCGCTACTGGCTGGACACGCCGAAGCCCACCGTGGGCGCCGATGGCCTGGGGCTGACGGCCACCGGCCATCCGATCCTGACCACCGCGGCCGAACTCCCCGACCCGGGTGGACTGCTCCTGACCGGCCGCGTGAACACCGCCAGCCCCGGCTGGGCGGCCGACCACGCCGTGTTCGGCACCCCGGTCATGCCGGGCGTGGCGTTCGTGGACATGCTGCTGCACGCCGCGTCGCGGGTGGGGTGTGCCCGCGTCGAGGAGCTGACCCACCACGTCTTCCTGGCGCTGCCCGAGCACGGCGCCCTCCAGCTGCGGGTGCTCGTACGGGCGGCGGATGACGCGGGGCGGCGTACCTTCGCCGTCCACTCACGTCCCGAGGACGCCCCGCCGGGCGCCGACTGGACCTGCCACGCCACCGGTGTGCTCGGTGCCGTCGGTCCCGAGGACACCACCGCTGCCGCCGACGCGGCCTGGCCACCGGCCTCCGCCGAACCCCTCGGCACCGACGGCTTCTACCGGCGGCTCGCCGACGCCGGATTCGGCTACGGCCCACTCTTCCAGGGGCTCACGGCCGCCTGGCGGGACAGCGACGGCGTGCTCTACGCCGAGGTCGCCCTGCCCGCGGGCACCGCCCCCGGCCCCTACGGCGTCCACCCCGGGCTGCTCGACTCCGCGCTGCACCCGCTCGCCCTGGCCGGGGGCGACTCCGAGGACGGCACGCTCAATGTGCCGTTCTCCTGGAACGGCGTGGCCCTCCACACGACGGGCGCCCGCGCCCTGCGGGTCCGGCTCGCGCCCCTCGCGGCCGACGCGGTCGCACTGCGGGTCATGGACCCGGCCGGTGCGCCGGTCCTGACCGTCGACTCCCTCGTCCTGCGCCCGGTCGGCCCCGAGCAGCTCGCCGCGGCCAGGCCCGACCGCGACGGCGCGCTCCACGAGGTCACCTGGCGCGCGGTGGCCACGCCACCGGATGCCGCCGTGTCCCCCGGGGACGGGGCGGGATGGGCCGTGGTCGGGGACGCGGACGACC
Organism: Streptomyces sp. NPDC041200; assembly: GCF_055591805.1. NCBI lineage: Bacteria > Bacillati > Actinomycetota > Actinomycetes > Kitasatosporales > Streptomycetaceae > Streptomyces > Streptomyces sp. NPDC041200. The sequence continues at coordinate 30,103 of NZ_JBVIZF010000048.1, forward strand.
GGCTGGTCGGCGCGGCACGGGCAGCGCTCGGCCCGGCGGCCGAGACGTACCCGGACGCCGAAGCCCTGGGGGTGGCGCTGCGGTCCGGTGCGGCCCGGCCGGAGACGGTCGTCGCCCGGTGCGCCGACGATGTCGCAGATGTCGACCCGGCCGAGGCGGCACACGTCGCGACGCGCCACGCCCTGGACCTGCTCCAGACGGTCCTGGCCGATGGGGAGCCGGGCTCGCGCCTGGTGTTCCTCACCGAGGGCGCGATGTCCACCGACACGGACCACACCGGGCCCGGAGGCGCCGATCCGGCCGCAGCCTCGGTGTGGGGCCTGATCCGCTCGGCCCAGACCGAGAACCCGGACCGGTTCACCCTCATCGACGTCGATGGCTCGCGGGCCTCCGAAGAAGCCGTCGAGGCGGCCCTGTCCGCCGGAGAACCCCAACTTGCCGTACGCGAAGGTCAGTTACTCGTCCCCCGTCTCACCCCCCTGGCCACGGCGCCACCCACTCCCCCGTCGCCCGCCACCGCGTTCGACGCGCGGCGCACGGTGCTCATCACCGGTGGCACCGGCGCCCTCGGCGCCCTCCTCGCGCGCCACCTGGTGACCCGGTACGGAGTCAGGAAGCTGCTGCTGACCAGCCGGAGCGGCCCCGAAGCGGCGGGCCACCTCACCGAGGAGCTGACCGCTCTCGGCGCCGAGGTCACCGTCGCCGCCTGCGACGTCGGCGACCGCGGGGCCCTGGCCGCGCTGCTGGCGACCCTGCCCGATGACCACCCGCTCGGCGCGGTGGTGCACTGCGCGGGCGTGCTGGACGACGGCGTGGTCACCGAACTCGGGCCGGACCGGCTGGACACGGTGCTGCGCCCCAAGGCCGACGGCGCGTGGAACCTCCACCTGGCGACCCGGGATGCCGACCTGACCGCGTTCGTGCTCTTCTCCTCCGTGGCGGGCACCCTGGGCACGGCCGGACAGGCCAACTACGCCGCCGCCAACGCCTTCCTCGACGCGCTCGCCCACCACCGCCGCGCACACGGCCTGCCCGCCACCTCCCTCGCCTGGGGCCTCTGGGCGGAGGACGGCGGCATGGGCGGCACCCTGGACCGGCGGGGCCTGGCCCGTATGAGCCGCGAGGGGCTGGCGCCGATGCCCACCGCGCGGGCCCTCGCGCTCTTCGACGTGGCCCTCGCCACCGAGCGCACGGTGCTCGTGCCCACCGGGCTCGATGTCACCGGCGTACGCGCGTCGCAGCGGGCGTCGAGCCCGCTGTCCCCGCTGCTCGCCGACCTGGCCCCCGCTCAGGCCCCGGCTCCGCGCTCCGACCGGACCAGCGACACCGGCCAGGACGCCTCGCTGCGCGTGCGGCTCGCCGGGCTGCCCGAGGCCGAACAGCGCGACCTGTTGCTGGACGTCCTCCGCATGCACATCGCCACCGTCCTGGGCCACAGCTCGCCGCCCGCCATCGACCCCGGAACCTCGTTCAAGGACCTGGGCTTCGACTCGCTCGCGGGCATCGAACTGCTCATCGTCCTGGGCGAGGCGCTGGGGCTGCATCTGCCGTCCACCATGCTGTTCGACCACCCCACACCCGCCGCCCTGATCACCCACCTCAAGGACGAACTGGTCGGCGACGCTCCCCTCCCGGACGCCCCTGCCCCTGCCTCTGCCCCTGCCCAAGCGACGGGCGCCGCGGAGACCCCACGCGCCGTCGACACCGGGACCACGACGACCACCACGGCCGCGCCCTCCGACGACGAGCCGATCGCGGTCATCGGCATGGGGTGCCGTTTCCCCGGTGGCGCGAGCACACCGGAGGCGCTGTGGCGGCTGGTGGCCGAGGGCCGCGACGCCGTGGGAGCGTTCCCGGACAACCGTGGCTGGGACCTCGACGACCTGTACGACCCCGACCCCGAGGTGCGCGGCAAGACCTACGCCCGCGAGGGTGGATTCCTCTACGACGCGGCCGAGTTCGACGCCGAGTTCTTCGGTATCAGCCCCCGCGAAGCCCTCGCGCTCGACCCCCAGCAGCGGCTGCTGCTGGAGACCGCCTGGGAGACGTTCGAGGACGCGGGGCTGCGCCCCGACACCCTGAACGGCAGCGCCACCGGCGTCTTCGCCGGAGTCGTCACCCAGGAGTACGGCTCCCTCGTCCACCAGGGCAGCGAGCCCGTCGACGGCTTCCTGCTGACGGGCACGACGGCGAGCGTGGCGTCCGGGCGGGTGGCGTACACGTTCGGCTTCGAGGGCCCGGCGGTCACGGTCGACACCGCCTGCTCCTCTTCCCTGGTGGCCTTGCACATGGCCTGCCAGTCGCTGCGGAGCGATGAGTGCTCCATGGCCCTGGCCGGTGGCGCCACCGTCATGGCCAACGCCGGGATGTTCCTGGAGTTCAGCCGCCAGCGCGGACTGGCGCCCGACGGCCGGTGCAAGTCGTTCTCCGCCGCTGCGGACGGCACGATCTGGGCCGAGGGCGCGGGCATGGTCCTGCTCGAAAAGCTCTCCGACGCCCAGGCCAAGGGCCACCGAGTCCTGGCCGTCATCCGTGGCTCGGCGGTCAACCAGGACGGCGCGTCCAACGGCCTGACCGCGCCGAACGGTCCGTCACAGCAGCGCGTCATCACCGCCGCGCTGGCCAGCGCCCGGCTCACCCCGGACCAGGTGGACGCCGTCGAAGGCCACGGCACCGGCACCACCCTGGGCGACCCCATCGAGGCGAAGGCCCTGCTGGCCACCTACGGGCAGAACCGCGACGAGCCGCTGTGGCTGGGCTCGTTCAAGTCCAACATCGGCCACGCGCAGGCGGCCGCCGGTATCGGTGGCGTCATCAAGATGATCCAGGCCATGCGCCACGCCACCCTGCCCAAGACCCTCCACGTCGACGAGCCCAGCCCCCACATCGACTGGACCACCGGCAGTGTCCAGCTGCTCACCGAGGCCCGCCCCTGGCCCGAGAGCGACCACCCGCGCCGCGCCGCCGTCTCCGCCTTCGGCATCAGCGGCACCAACGCCCACCTCATCCTCGAACAGGCCCCCACGCCCGCGCAGCTCGAACCGGCCCCGGACCCGGACACCACACCACGGCCGACCACGGCCCCCTGGATCCTGTCCGCCAAGACCGAGCAGGCCCTCCGGGCCCAGGCCCAGCAATTACGTAGCCACCTGGAGCTGAGCCCCGAGCCGCCGCACCCGGGCCGAGTCGCCGACGCACTCGCCACCACGCGGACGCTCTTCCACCACCGGGCCGTGGTGGTGGCGGACGAGCGGGAGGCCTTCGACCGCGCGCTGGACGCCCTCACTCGCGGCGAGCCTTCCCCGGCCGTGGTCCACGGCACGCCCCACCCGGGCAAGACCGCCTTCCTGTTCACCGGCCAAGGCGCCCAACGAGCGGGCATGGGACGTCGGCTCTACGACACCTACCCCGTCTTCCGGGACGCGTTCGACGAGGTCTG
>NZ_JBVIZF010000049.1:0-32285 GCF_055591805.1 Streptomyces sp. NPDC041200
GGCATCACCATCGACTGGACTCCCCTGCTCGGCGACACCTCCGTTCCCACCGCCCTCCCCACCTACCCCTTCCAGCGCCAGCGCTACTGGCTGGAGACGTCGAAGCCCGGCGCCCACGCCCCGAACACCTCCACCCACCCCCTCCTCACCGCGGCGATCACCCTCCCCGACGGCGAAGGCGCCGTGTTCACCGGCGAGGTGTCGCTGAAGGCGCAGCCGTGGCTGAACGACCACATCGTCCACGGAACGGTGGTGCTGCCGGGGGTCGCCTTCGTGGATCTGCTGCTGCACGCGGCCGGGTATGTCGGATGCGACCAGATCGAAGAGCTGACGCACCACGCCTTCCTGGCCGTGCCGGAGCGGGGTGCCCGGCAGCTGCGGCTCACCGTGGGTGCCGCGGACGAGGCCGGGCGGCGGTCGTTCGCCCTGTTCTCGTCGGAGAGCGAGGCCGCCGAGGAGACGGCCGAGTGGACCCGCCACGCCAGTGGCTTCCTCGCCGATTCCGCGCCGGAGCCCGCGTTCGACCTCACGGCATGGCCCCCCACGGAGGGAGAGCCGGTCGACATCGAGGAGTTCTACCGCGGGTTCATCGGGCGCGGATACGAATACGGGCCGCTGTTCCGTGGCTTCCGGGCGGGATGGCGGGTCGGTGACACCCTCTACGCGGAGATCGCGCTCCCGGACGGCACGGACCCGGAGGCGTACGGCGTCCACCCCGCCCTCCTGGACTCGGCGCTGCATCCGCTGATGCTGTTCTGGTACGAGTCGGATCGCGTACGGCTGCCCTTCTCCTGGAGCGGTGCGGTCTTGCACGCCGTGGGCCCGTCCCGGTTGCGGGTGCGGTTGTCGCGTACGGAGCGGGATGTGATGGCGCTGGCGGTGGCCGACGCGACCGGCGCGCCCGTGCTCAGCATCGGCGGGCTGGCCATGCGCGAGGTGGCGCCGGACCAGCTCGCCGCCGCCCGGGCCCGGCAGAGCGACGCTCTGTACGAGCCGGGCTGGCTCCCCGTACCGGCGCCCGCGTCGCAGAGCAGCGGCCCGTGGGCGGTGGTCGGCGTGGCGGAAGTGGCCGCCGCGCTCCGTGCCGCCGGGATCGAAGCGGTGCATCACGCCACGCTCGGCGGGATGAGGGCGGAGGGCGCCAAGCCACCGCAGATCGTGGTGGCGGGGCCCGGCCGCTCCGAGGGCGGCGATGTGGCGGCGGACGCGCACACCAGCGCCGCCGAACTCCTCACCTTGGTACAGGACTTCGTCTCCGACGACACCCTCGCCGACGCGCGGCTTGTGGTGCTGACCCGGGGGGCGGTGGCCGCGGAGGACGGTGAGCGGGTACCGGATCCGGCGGCGGCCACGGTGTGGGGGCTGATGCGCACGGCGGACGCGGAGTATCCCGGCCGGTTCGTGCTCGTCGACCTGGACGAGTCGGACGCCTCGTACCGCGCCCTCCCGGCGGCGCTCGCCACGGGAGAGCCGCAGGTGGCCATCCGCGGCGGTGAGCTGCGCGTACCCCGGCTGGTGCGTGCGACGCTGCCCGCGGCGGAGACACCAGCGTCGGACGGCGCCGGGCTCGACCCCGAGGGGACCGTGCTCATCACCGGCGGCACCGGCACCCTCGGCGGTGTGCTGGCCCGGCACCTCGTGGAGCGGCACGGCGTACGGCATCTGCTCCTGGTCAGCCGGCGCGGGCCCGCTGCGGACGGCGCGACCGAGCTGGCCGCCGAGCTGAAGACACGGGGTGCCGACGCTTCCGTCGTCGCCTGCGACACCGCGGACGCCGAGGCGGTGGCCGGGCTGCTGCGGTCGATTCCCGGCGCGCATCCGCTGACCGGGGTGTTCCACACGGCCGGGGTTCTGGACGACGCGGCCATCGCGTCGCTGACCCCGGAGCGGCTGTCGGCGGTGCTGCGGCCCAAGGTCGACGCCGCCTCCCACCTGCACCGGCTGACGGAGCACCTGGACCTGGCCGCGTTCGTCCTGTTCTCCTCGGCGGCCGGGGCGATCGGTAACGCGGGGCAGGCCAACTACGCGGCGGCGAACACCTTCCTGGACGGGCTCGCCTGCCACCGCCGGGGGCGGGGCTTGCCGGGCCTCTCGCTGGCGTGGGGCCTGTGGGCGCAGACCAGCGAACTGACCTCGGGTCTGGACACGGTCGGGCGGGCGCGGCTGGGACGTGGTGGCATCGGCGCGATGCCCACGGCGCAGGCGCTCGGCCTGCTCGACTTGGCGCTGGGCTCGACCCAGGCGGTCCTGGTGCCCGCGAAGCTGGACCTCGCGCGGCTGGGCGGTGGCGACGCCCCGGTCCCGGTGGTCCTGCAGGGGCTGGTCCGTTCCCGGGCCCGGCGGGTCGCGGCCACCGGCGGTGTGACGGACTCGGACACGCTGCGGCAGCGGCTGGCCCCGCATGACGAGGCCGCGCAGCTGGACATCCTCCTCACCTACATCCGCGGGCAGGTCGCCGCGGTCCTCGGCCACGGTTCGCCGGATGCCATCGACGCCGACAGCGGATTCCTGGAGATGGGGCTCGACTCGCTCACCACCGTCGAGTTCCGCAACAGCCTCAACCACGCCACCGGGCTGCGGCTGCCGCCCACCACCCTGTTCGACTACCCCACGCCGGTTCAGCTGGCCGCCATGCTCCGCGCCGAACTGGCACCCCAGCGGGCCCCCGACGAGGTTCCGCAGCCGCTGGTGGCCGAGTTGGACCGGTGGGAGAGCAGTCTGCGGACCGCCGTCCCCGGCGTCCGGACGGCCGTCGCCGCGCGCATGCGGGCGCTGCTGCTGACGCTGGACGGTCCGGCCCCGGAGGACGGTGGGGCGGCGCTGCCGGAGGCGGAGGACGTGAAGATCGAATCCGCGACGGACGACGAGATCTTCGACTTCATCGACAACGAGCTGGGGCTCTCATGACCATGAACGAGGACAAGCTGCGCGATTACCTGAAGCGGGTGACCGCCGACCTCCACCGGACCCGTCAGCGGCTGGCCGATGCGGAGTCGCGGAGCCGTGAGCCGATCGCGGTCGTGGGCATGGCCTGCCGGTTCCCCGGCGGCGCCACCACGCCCGAGGGGCTGTGGGAGCTGGTGTCCGAGGGGCGGGACGCGGTGGGGCCCTTCCCGGACAACCGGGGCTGGGATCTGGACGGCCTGTACGACCCCGACCCCAACACCACCGGGAAGACCTACGCCCGCGAGGGCGGCTTCCTCTACGACGCCGACCGCTTCGACCCCGAGTTCTTCGGCATCAGCCCCCGCGAGGCCCTCGCCCTCGACCCCCAGCAGCGGCTGCTCCTCGAAACCAGCTGGGAGTGCGTGGAGAGCGCGGGGCTGTCCCCGGGCGAGCTGCGCGGCAGCCGTACGGGGGTGTTCAGCGGGGTGTCCGGCCACGAGTACGCCTCGCTCATCCACCGGGGCCCGGAGGACGTGGAGGGGCATCTGCTGACCGGTACCACCCTCAGCGTGGCGTCCGGGCGGATCGCGTACACGCTCGGTCTGGAGGGGCCCGCGGTCACCGTGGACACCGCGTGCTCGTCCTCGCTGGTCGCCCTCCACATGGCCTGCCAGGCGCTGCGGAACGACGAGGCCACCATGGTGCTGGCCGGTGGCGCCGCCGTGATGCCGACGCCGGGGATGTTCGTGGAGTTCAGCCGCCAGCGCGGGCTTGCGGCGGATGGCCGGTGCAAGTCGTTCGCGGCCGCCGCCGACGGCACCACCTGGGCCGAGGGCGCGGGCACGATCCTGCTGGAGCGGCTCTCGGACGCCCAGGCCAACGGCCACCCCATCCTGGCCGTCATCCGTGGCTCTGCGGTCAACCAGGACGGCAGGAGCAGCCAGCTGAGCGCGCCCAATGGCCCCGCCCAGCAGCGGGTCATCCACGCCGCCCTCGCGAGCGCCGGGCTCAGCCCGGACCAGGTGGACGCCGTCGAGGGCCATGGCACCGGCACCACCCTGGGCGACCCCATCGAGGCACAGGCCCTGCTCGCCACCTACGGCCAGAACCGCGACGAACCCCTGTGGCTGGGCTCCTTCAAATCCAACATCGGCCACGCCCAGGCGGCCGCGGGCATCGGTGGCGTCATCAAGATGATCCAGGCCATGCGCCACGGCACCCTGCCCAAGACGCTCCACGTCGACGAGCCCAGCCCGCACATCGACTGGACCACCGGCAACGTCCAGCTCCTCACCGAGCCCCGCCCCTGGCCCGAGAGCGACCACCCCCGCCGTGCGGCCGTCTCCTCCTTCGGGATCAGCGGCACCAACGCCCACCTCATCCTCGAACAAGCCCCCGCCACGCCCATTCCGGAGCCTCCCACCCACACCGCCACCGTCCCCTGGCTCCTCTCCGCCAAGACCGAACAAGCCCTGCGCGACCAGGCCCAACGCCTCCTCGACCACACCACCCAGCACCCCGCCCTCCACCCCACCGACATCGCCCACACCCTCGCCACCACCCGTACCACCTTCGACCACCACGCCGCCGTCGTCGGTGCCACCCGTGACGAACTCCTCGCCCAGCTCCACACCCTCGCCCAGGACCCCGGCCCGGCCACGCTCCCCACCCGGCCCCGCACCAAGAAGGTGGCGTTCCTCTTCACCGGCCAGGGCGCCCAGCACCCGGGCATGGGCCGACAGCTCTACGACACGTACGCCACGTTCCGCGCCGCGTTCGACGAGGTCTGCGCCACGCTCGACCACCACCTCGCCGCCGAACGCCCCCTCAAAGACATCGTCTTCGCCGACGACCCCACGCTCCTGAACCAGACCCGCTCCACCCAACCCGCCCTGTTCGCGCTCCAGACCGCCCTCACCCGGCTCCTCGCCGAGGACTTCGGCATCACCCCCAGCCACCTCATCGGCCACTCCATCGGTGAGATCGCCGCCGCCCACACCGCCGGAGTCCTCACCCTCGACGACGCCTGCCGCCTGGTCGCGGCCCGTGGCACCCTGATGCAGGCCCTGCCTCCCGGCGGCGCCATGATCGCCGTCGAGGCGACCGAGGACGAGGTCACCCCGCATCTCACCGCACGCGTCGGCATCGCGGCCGTCAACGGGCCCCGCTCGGTCGTCGTCTCCGGCGACGAAAGCGACGTCACCGCCATCGCCGAGGAGTTCTCCGGCCAGGGACGGCGCACCCGCCGCCTCACCGTCAGCCACGCCTTCCACTCCCCCCATATGGACCCCGTCCTCGACGACTTCCGCCGGGTCGCCGAAACCCTCCGCTACGCCGCGCCCCGCACTCCCCTGATCTCCACCGTCACCGGCCGCCCCGCAGGCTCCGAGGTCACCGGCGCCACCTACTGGACCGAGCACATCCGCGGCACCACCCGTTTCCACGACGGCCTCACCGCGCTCCACGACGAGGGCGTCACCACCTTCCTGGAGATCGGCCCCGACGCCGTCCTCACCGCGCTCACCCGCGAGGCGCTGCCCGAGGCCGCCGCCGTACCGCTGCTGCGCCCCCGCCACCACGAGCCGACCAGCCTGGTCAGCGGCCTGGCCCGGGCGCACGCGTCCGGCGTGGCCGTCGGCTGGAAAGGCTTCCTCGAAAAGCACGGCGGCCGGAGCGTCCCCCTTCCCACCTACGCCTTCCAGCGCCGCCGCTACTGGCTCGGCGCCCCCGATCCGACCGGTTCGCCCGCGGGCCTGGGCCTGGAGCCCGCCGCACATCCGCTGCTCGCCACGGCCACCGAACTCCCGGACGGCAGCCGCCTGTTCACGGGCCGGGTGACGCTGGCCGACCACGCGTGGCTCGGCGATCACATCGTCATGGGGACCGTCATCCTGCCCGGCACGGCCTTCGTCGAGCTGGCGTTCCACGCCGCCCACGCGGTGGGCACCGACGAGGTCGCGGAACTCGTCCTGAACGCGCCCGTCACCTTCGGCTCCCAGGGCGCCGCGCTGCTCCAGGTCATCGTCGGCCCCGACGATCCGGCCACGGGCCGCACCCTCACCATCAGGTCCCGCTCCGAGGGGGACCACTCCTGGACCGAGAACGCCACCGGCCACCTGAGCGCCCCCGTACCGGTCCCCTGACCGCCCCGCGTACGCGCCGAAAGGGCCGGACACCGATCACGGTGTCCGGCCCTCTTCCGTGTTCTGATCAGGCCGCGTCCGTCAGCCGCAGCGGGGTGAACGGCACCGCCGACGCGGGCGGGGTGGTGTCGGTGAGGTAGGCGGCCATGGCCTCGGCGGTGACGGGGGCGAGCTGGACGCCCATGCGGAAGTGGCCGGTGGCCAGGTGGACGTCGGGGACGGCGGTCGGGCCGATGAGGGGGAGCGCGTCGGGCGAGGCGGGGCGGAGGCCCGCGCTGATCTCGGCGAAGCGCAGGGCGCCGACGCCGGGGATGACCTCGGCGGCGCGGCTCAGCAGGTCGCGGGTTCCGTCGGCGGTGACGGTCTCGTCGTAGCCGCGCTCCTCGTAGGTGGCGCCGACGACGAGTTCGCCGTCCAGCCGGGGCACCAGGTAGAGGGACGAGCCCTTGGAGAGGGCGCGGGACGTCACGCCCAGCAGCGGCGGATCGGAGTGCAGACGGAGGATCTGGCCCTTGACCGGGCGGATCTCCGGGATGGCGGCCTCGGGGAGGCCACCGATGTGGTGGGTCCAGCACCCGGCGGCCAGGACGACGCGGTCGAAGGGCACCGTGTCGCCGTTGTCGAGGGTGACGGTGTGGTGCGCGACCCGGATGGCGCGGCGGCGGATGATGGTGCCGCCGAGGGCTTCGATGGCGGTGAGCAGCGCCGCGTTGAGGGTGCGCGGGTCGATGGCGCCGTCGTCGGGTCCCAGCAGGCCGCCCAGGGTGGGGGCGAAGGCGGGCTGGAGCTTGGCGCACTCTTCGGGTGTGAGGCGTTCGCTGCGGATGCCGAGCGACTCCCGGAAGGACTGCTGGAAGTCGAGCTTGCGGAGGGCGTCCTCGTCGAAGGCGGCGTCCAGGACGCCGTCGCGCCGGAAACCGGTGGGGGCGAACTCCGCCAGCTCGGCGGCGAAGGACGGGTAGAGGTCGCGGGAGTCCAGGCACAGGCGCAGCAGGTCGTTCACGCCGTCGATTTGCTCGCTGCTCGGCGGGAGCATGCCCGCCGACGCGTGGGATGCCTTGGTGGCGGGGGCCGGGTCGATCACGGTGACGGTGACGCCGTGGCGCAGGGCCCGCCAGGCGGTGGCGAGGCCGATGACGCCTCCGCCGACGACAACGGTGTTCATGATGCGCTCTCCTGGACGAGTCGCCGCAGATGGGTGGCGAGGTCTGCGGGGGTCGGATGGTCGAAGGTGAGGGTCGCGGGGAGCCGCAGTCCGGTCGCGGCGGACAGGTGGCGGCTGAGTTCGAGGTTGCCGATGGAGTCCAGGCCGATGGTGTGGAACTCCCGGTCGGGGTCGATGTCGTCGAGGCTGTCGTAGCCGAGGACGGTGGCGGCCGCCATACGGACGAACTCCAGGGCTGCCTGGTCGTGTTCGGCCTCGGGCAGGCTCATGAGGCGGGCCCGCAGGGTGTCGGTCGCGGTGGGCCGGGGCGTGGCGGCGGGCGCCAGGTCGGCGAGGACCGGCGGAATGTTTCCGGCGAGGGATCCGGTGAGGGCCGACTCGTTCAGCCGCACCGGCGCGAGCACGGCCTCGTCCCCGGCGAGGGCGGCGTCGAAGAGGGTCAGGCCCTGGTCGTGGCCGAGCGGGGCGAAGCCGGAGCGCTTGATGCGGGTGAGGTCGGCGGCGGACAGTTCGGAGCCCATGCCGTCCTCGCTCTCCCACAGGCCCCAGGCGAGAGAGGTGCCGCGCAGCCCGAGGGTGCGGCGGTGGTGGGCGAGGGCGTCGAGGACGGCGTTGGCGGCGGCGTAGTTGGCCTGCCCCGCGTTGCCGGTGAGCCCGGCGACGGAGGAGAACACCACGAACGCGCAGTCCGGGTCGCGGATCAGCTCGTGCAGATGGAGCGCGGCGTCGGCCTTGGGGCGCAGCACCGCGTCGAGCCTGCGCGGGGTCAGGGTGTCGACCGTGGCGTCGGACAGCACACCCGCGGTGTGGATGACGGCGGAGGGCGCCGGGATGTCCGCCAGGGCGCGTTCCAGTGCCAGGCGGTCGGCGGCGTCGCAGGCGATGACGTCGACGCGGGCGCCGAGCGCGGTGAGTCCGGCGGTCAGGTCGTCGGCGCCGGGGGTGTCCGGGCCTCGGCGGCTGAGCAGCACGAGGTGACGGACGGAGTGGCGGGTGACCAGGTGGCGGGCGACCAGACGGCCCAGCGCACCGGTGCCGCCGGTGATGACGACGGTCCCGGTGAGGCTCGTACGGCCCGGTGGTGGCGGGCAGCGGACGAGGCGCGGCCGGAACAGGGCGCCGTGGCGCACGGCGAGTTGCGGTTCGCCGGAGGCCACGGCGGCGAGGAGGGCGCGGCCCGAGTCCTCGGGGTCGTCGACGTCGACGAGGACGAACCGGCCGGGGTGTTCCGACTGGGCGCTGCGCAGCAGGCCCCACACGGCCGCGCCCGGCAGGTCGGACAGGTCTTCCTGGGGGCGGGTCGCGAGGGCGCCGCTGCTGACCAGGACGAGGCGGGCGCCGGAAAGGCGGGGGTCGGCCGACCACTCCTGGACGAGCATCAGGGCGCGCTGGGCGGCCGAGCGCACCGGTGAGTCCTGGTCCGTGCAGGACACCACGACCACGTCGGGTACGGGGGCGCCGTCGCGGAGCGCGGAGTCGAGGGCGGCCAGCGAGGGGTAGGAGTCGAACGAGCGGCGGATGGACTTCAGGGCGCCGGTGACGCCGATGTGGTCGGTGCCGAGGAACGCCCAGCGCCGCTGGTCGGCGGCGGCCGATGGCTGCTCGACGGCCTTCCACGCGACGCGCAGCAGCTGGGTGCGCTGCGTCGCGGCGTCGAGCTGGTCGGCGGTGACGGGACGTCGGACGAGGGTCTTCACCGTGACGACCGGTTCGCCCTCGTCGCCGGTGAGAGCCAGGGACACGCCGCCCTCGCCGGGCCGGGCGTGGACACCGAGCCGCCGCGCGCCCGCCTTGTGGAGGCGCACGCCGCGCAGCGCGAAGGGCAGGAAGGTGCTGTCGTCGCGGTCGAGGTCCGGTACCAGGGCGGCCTGCAACGCGGCGTCGAAGAGCGCCGGGTGCAGGTGGTAGTCGCCCTCGCCGCCGGACGTGGCGTCGTCGAGCCGGGCTTCGGCGTGGACCTCCGCGCCGTCCGTCCACACGGCGCGCAGGCCGCGGAAGGCGGGCCCGTACGGGAGGCCGCGGTCGGCGAGACGGCGGTAGATGTGTGCGATGTCGACCTGCCGGGCTTCCTGGGGAAGCTCTGGCCGTTCCGGGTTGTTCATGGTGGCTTCCTCCGCGGGGCCGGGCGGGTCAGTTTTCGGGCGGGTTGGTGATGGCGGCGGCGATCTCGCCATGGCTCTCGCCGCCCTGCTCGTCCCAGTAGCGGCAGCGGGTCCGCAGCATCACCAGGGCGTCGCGCAGATCGTTGGCGTCCCATTCGGCGATGTCGGCGATCTCGATCTCGCCGCGGAAGTGGCGGCCGCTCATGGCGGTGCGGAAGGTGCTCCGGAAGTCGGTGATGAACACGTCCGCGAGCTGCCGGGTCCAGAACTGCTCCAAGGTCCACCCGGAGAAGGGCGCGACGAGCGATTCCTTCACCGACTTGGCCATCAGGTAGTAGGCCATCTGGTTGAAGCAGATGTTGAACTCGACCGAGTTGAAGTGCCCGGTGTCGTCGATGTAGCAGGACTCGGGGATCAGGAAGGTGCAGGCGGCGCCGAGCCGTCCGCCGTCGAGGGGGTCGCCCTCCACCGTGACCGTGGCCGAGGTGAGGTATTCACACCGCTTGGCCCGGTAGGGGGTGAGCACGCGGTGCAGCAGTTCCTCGTCGGTGGGGTAGACGCGCTGGTCGGTGTCGTCGAGCAACCGGGTCATGTCGGGTCTCCTGATCGTCGCGCGGTGCGGAGGAGTTCGGCCAGGCTCATGTTCTGGATCGCCGCGGTGCGGTCCTCGGCATCCGGTCCCGATTCCGCCTCCGGTGTGGTTTCCGGGTCGCTGAAGCCCAGTTCGTCCAGCAGGTGGCGAGTGAGGACGAGCGCGGTCGGGTGGTCGAAGACGAGCGTCGCGGGCAGGCGTTCCCCGACGGCCTCGCCGAGCGCGTTGCGGAACCGCACGGCGGCGAGGGAGTCGAAGCCCATGTCGCGGAACGACCGCTCGGCGTCGACCTCGTCGGCGTCGGCGAAGCCGAGGGTGGCGGCTGCCTGGGTGCGGACGACGTCCAGCAGTGCCTGTTCCCGGCGGGCGGGCGTCAGACGGGCCAGCCGGTCGCGCAGGTTCTCGGCGGGTTCGGTGGCGGTGGCGGCGGGGTCGACGGCGCGGCGGGCCGGGCCGCGTACCAGGTCGCGCATCAGATACGGCACGTCGGAGCGGCGCTGCCCGGTCAGGTCGAGCCGTACGGGCGCCAGGAACGCCCGGTCGAGCGCCCCGGCGGCGTCCAGCAGCGCCATGCCCTCGTCGGAGGCGATGGGCAGGACGCCATCGCGCCGCATAACGGCCAGGTCGGCGGCATCCAGCGCGCCGGTCATGCCGCTGGAGGCCTCCCACAGTCCCCAGGCCAGCGACTGTGCGGGCAGGCCATGGGCGCGCCGGTGGGCGGCGAGGCCGTCGAGGAAGGCGTTGGCGGCCGCGTAGTTGCCCTGTCCGGCGCCACCGGTCACGCCCGCGGCGGACGAGAACAGTACGAACGCCGACAGGTCGTGGCCCGCGGTGAGTTCATGGAGGTTCAGTGCCGCGTCGACCTTGGGGCGCATCACCGTGGCCATCTTCTCCGTTGTCAGCGAGGAGAGGATCCCGTCGTCGAGGACGCCCGCGGTGTGCACGACTCCGGCGAGGGTACGGCCCGCCAGCACGGCGGCGAGCGCGTCGCGGTCGGCGGCGTCGCAGGCGGCCACCTCGACGCGGGCGCCGAGCGCGGTGAGGTCGGCGGCCAGGCCGTCGGCGCCGGGTGCGCCGGGGCCTCTGCGGCTGGTGAGCAGCAGGTCGGTGACGCCGTGGGCGGTGACCAGGTGGCGGGCGACCAGAGCGCCCAGGGTGCCGGTGCCGCCGGTGATCAGCACGGTGCCGGGCCGGTCACCGAAGACGGTGGCGGGGGCGGGGGTCCGGTCCGCTGTGACACGGGTCAGGCGCGGCCGGTGGAGGGCGCCGGAGCGCATCGCGAGCTGCGCTTCGCCGGTGGCCACCGCCACGCCGAGGTCGGCCTCGGAAGGGTCGGTGGCGGCCCCGGATTCGGCGGGGTCGAGGTCGAGGAGGACGACGCGCCCCGGGTTCTCCGTCTGGGCGCTGCGGACCAGCCCCCAGACCGCGGCCCCGGCCAGATCGGTGACGTCCTCGCTGTCGACGGACACGGCGCCCCGGGTCACGACCACCAGCGTGGCGTCGTCGTCCCGGTCGTCCTCCAGCCAGGGCTGGAGGGCGCCCAGCGCCGCCGTGGTCGCGGCGTGGACGGCCTCGGCCGTCGTACCGCCCGCGCAGCGGTGTACGACGGTCCGCGCAGGGGCGGACTCGCTCAACACCGCGGGTGCCCAGACGAGTTCGTACAGCGCGTCGTGAGAGGTGTCCGCGGGGTGGCCCGTGGCCATCGGGCGCAGGACGAGCGAGGTGACGGACGCGACGGGGCGGCCCGCGGTGTCGGTGAGGCTCAGCGCCACCTCGTCCTCGCCCAGCCGGGTCATCCGCAGCCGGAGCACGGCGGCTCCCGAGGCGTGCAGGTCGATCCGGGTCCAGGCGAACGGGAGGGTGACCCGCCCGTCGTCGGTGGCGAGCAGCGCGGTGGCGTGCAGGGCCGCGTCGAGCGCGGCCGGGTGCAGCCCGTAGCGCGGGGCCTCGGTGGCGGCCTGCTCGGGCAGTGCGATGTCCGCGTACACCTCGTCGCCGGACCGCCAGGCGGCGCGCATCCCCCGGAAGACGGGACCGTAGACGGGTCCATGGCCCGGTCCATCGGCCGGTCCATCGGCGGAGGGCGGCTCGTAGAAGCCGGTGAGGTCGACCGGTTCAGCGCCCGGCGGTGGCCAGGGCGCGGGATCGGGCGCGGGTTCCGGTGCGGCGTCGGCGAGGGTGCCCTGCGCGTGGCGGGTCCAGACGGCGTCGGCGGGGGCGTCGTCGGGCCGCGAGTGGATCGCCACCGTGCGCAAGTCGGCGCCGACGACGACCTGGATCGCCACGCCACCGCGCGCCGGGAGGACGAGGGGCGTCTCGATCGTCAGCTCATCCACGCGTCCCCGGCCCACCTCGTCACCGGCCCGGATGGCCAGTTCCACGAAGCCGGAGCCGGGGAACAGGACGGTGCCGCCGACGGCGTGGTCCGCCAGCCACGGCTGGGCGGAGAGCGCCAGCCGTCCGGTGAGCAGCACTCCCCCGGCCCCGGCGACGGGCACCGCCGCGCCCAGCAGCGGGTGGCCCGCGGGCAGCTGGCCGATGCCCCGCGCGTCACCGGTGTGTTCGGGCGCGGGCAGCCAGTACCGCTTGCGCTGGAACGGGTAGGTGGGCAGGTCGACGCGGCGGGCGCCGGATCCGGCGAACGCGGTTTCCCAGTCGACGGTGGCGCCCCGTACGTACGCCTCGGCCAGCGAGGTGAGGAATGCGCGCGGGCCACCGGCGTTACGGCGCAGGGTGCCGACGAGCGTGGCGGCCACTGAGGCCGATTCGGCGGTCTCACCGAGCCCGGCCAGCAGGCCCGGGTGCGGGCTGGCCTCGACGAAGATCTCGAAGCCGTCGGCCAGCAGCGCCCGCGTCGTCTCCTCGAACCGGACGGTCTGCCGCAGGTTGGTGTACCAGTACGCGGCGTCAAGACCCTCGGTGTCCAACTGCCCCGATGTCACGGTGGAGTAGAATGGGATGGCCGAGGTGCGCGGGGTCAGGCCGGTCAGCTCGGTGAGCAGCCGGTCGCGGATCTCCTCCACGAACACCGAGTGGGAGGCGTAGTCCACGCGGATGCGGCGGGTCTGGACGCCTTCCCCGTCCAGCCGGTCCCGCAGCTCGTCCAGGGCCTGCGGCTCGCCGCACACCACGACCGAGGCGGGGCCGTTGATGACGGCGAGCTGGAGGCGGCCGTCCCAGTCGGCCAGGTGTCCGGCCGTACGGTCGGCGGACAGGGCCACCGACATCATGCCGCCCCGGCCCGCCAGGTCCTGGCGGATGATCCGGCTGCGCAGGGCCACGACGCGCGCACCGTCCTCCAGCGACAGCGCACCGGCCACGCAGGCGGCGGCGATCTCGCCCTGCGAGTGGCCGACGACAGCGGCCGGTTCGACCCCGGCGGCGCGCCACGCCTCGGCCAGCGACACCATCAGCGCCCACAGCGCGGGCTGGACGACGTCGACGTCCTCCAGGAGCGGTGCGCCGGGCGCGCCGTGCAGGACGTCGAGCAGGTCCCAGTCGACGTATGGCTCCAGGGCCTTGGCGCATTCGCCGAGGCGGGTCGCGAAGGCCGGGGAGTGTTCCAGCAGGTCCACGCCCATGCCGGGCCACTGCGAACCCTGCCCGGGGAAGACGAACACGGCGCGCGGGTCGCCGCGCCGCACGCCCTGGACGACGCTGGCGGGTGATGTCTTTCCGGCCGCGACCGCGTCGAGCCCGGCGAGGAGCCCGTCGTGGTCGCCGTCCACGATCACGGCCCGGTGTTCCAGGGCGGCGCGGCCACGGGCGAGCGAGGCGGCCACGTCCAGGGGGTCGGTGTCCGGTTGGTCGCGCAGACGGGTGGCGATCCGGGCGGCCTGGGCACGCAGCGCCTCGGCGGACGCCGCCGACACGGTCAGCGGCACGACCGGGGGCCGCTCGCCGCGCGTTTCACCCGCGCTGGGTGGCGGCGCCTCCTCCAGGACCACATGGGCGTTGGTGCCGCTGACGCCGAACGAGGACACCGCGGCACGCCGTGGGCGGCCGCTGACCTGCCACTCCCTGGCCTCGGTGAGCAGTTCGACGGCGCCCTCGGCCCAGTCGATGTGCGGGGAGGGAGTATCGGCGTGGAGGGTGCGGGGCAGCACACCGTGCCGCATCGCCATCACCATCTTGATGACGCCCGCGACTCCGGCGGCGGCCTGGGTGTGCCCCAGGTTGGACTTGACCGACCCGAGCCACAGCGGTGCGCCGCCCGCGCCGCGCTCCTGCCCGTACGTGGCCATCAGCGCCTGCGCCTCGATCGGGTCGCCGAGGGTGGTGCCGGTGCCATGGCCCTCGACCGCGTCGATATCGGCGGGGGTCAGCCCCGCGGCGGCCACCGCCTGCCGGATCACCCGCGCTTGGGCGGGGCCGTTGGGCGCGGAGAGTCCGTTGGACGCGCCGTCCTGGTTGACCGCCGAGCCGCGGATCACGGCGAGCACCGGGTGTCCGGCGTGGCGGGCGTCCGACAGGCGTTCCAGCAGCAGCAGTCCCGCGCCCTCGCCCCAGCCGGTGCCGTCGGCGGACGCCCCGTACGCCTTGCAGCGGCCGTCGGCGGCGAGTCCGCGCTGCAGGCTCATCCCGATGAACGTCTCGGGCGTGGCCATCACGGTGACGCCACCGGCCAGCGCGAGCGTGCACTCGCCCTGCCGCAGCGCCTGCATCGCCCAGTGCATCGCCACCAGGGACGAGGAGCAGGCGGTGTCGATGGTGACGGCCGGGCCCTGGAGTCCGAGGGTGTAGGCAATGCGGCCGGAGGCGACGCTGCCGAGGCCACCGCCCGCGGTGAAGCCCGCGAGGTCTTCGGGAACGGATCCCGACGGCGGCGCCCAGTCGTGGTACATGACCCCGGCGAACACACCGGTGGGGCTGCCCTTCAAGGAGAGCGGGTCGATGCCGCCGCGCTCCAGGGTCTCCCACGCGGTTTCCAGCAGCAGGCGGTGCTGGGGGTCCATCGCCTGGGCTTCCTTCGGGCTGATGCCGAAGAAGGCGGGGTCGAACTCGGCGGCGTCGTAGAGGAATCCGCCTTCGCGGGTGGAGGTGGTGCCGTGTCTGCCGGGTTCGGGGTGGTAGATCTCCTCGGTGTTCCAGCCCCGGTCCTCGGGGAAGGCGGCGATCGCGTCGGTGCCGTCGGCGACCAGCCGCCACAGGTCCTCGGGCGAGGTGACGCCGCCGGGGTAGCGGCAGGCCATCGCCACGATCGCGATGGGCTCGTCCGCCGAGGCCCGCACGGTGGTCCGCGCCGGGGCGGCGGCGGGTGCGGCGCCGCTCACCTTGTCGAGTACGTGGTCGGCGAGGGCGCCCGGCGTCGGGTGGTCGAAGATCAGGGTGGAGGTGAGCCGGAGCCCGGTGGCCTCGCCGAGCGCGTTGCGCAGCTCGACGGCGGCCAGGGAGTCGAAGCCCAGCTCGGTGAAGGCGCGGCGGGGGTCGATGGCGGTGCCGCTGTCGTGGCCGAGGACGACGGCGATCTGCGCGCGCACCAGGTCGAGGACGATCCGGGCCCGTTCGGCGGCGGGTTTCCCGGCCAGCCGGTCGGCCAGCGCGCCACCGGGGCCGCCCGCGGCCGTGGCGGCGGCGGTGCGCCGGGCGGGGGTACGGACCAGGCCGCGCAGCATCGGCGGGATGCCGTCGGGGCGGGCCCGCAGCGCGGGCACGTCGACGCGCAGCGGCACCAGGGCCGGGGCGCCCGAGGTGAGGGCCTGGTCGAGGAGGGCGAGGTTCTCGGCGGAGCCGAGCGCGGGCAGCCCGGACCGCGCGGCGCGGCGCAGGGTCACCTCGTCCAGGCGGGCCCCCATGCCCGCGTCGCCCGCCCACAGGTTCCACGCCAGGGACGTGGCCGGGAGGCCGTGGGCGGCGCGGTGTTCGGCCAGCGCGTCGAGGAAGGCGTTGGCGGCGGCGTAATTGCCCTGACCCGCGGACTCCAGGGTTCCGGCCGCGGAGGAGAACAGCACGAACGCGGCCAGCGGGCGGCCCCGGGTCAGCTCGTGCAGATGCCAGGCGCCGTCCGCCTTGCCGTGAAAGACGGTACGGACCTGCTCGGGCGTGAGCGATCCGGCCAGCCCGTCGTCGATGACTCCGGCGCCGTGGACGACGGCCGTCAGCGGATGCTCGTCGGGGATCGTCTCCAGCAGCGCGGCCAGGGCGGCGCGGTCGGCGACATCGCACGCGGCCACGGTGACATGGGCGCCCAACGCCTGTAGCTCGGCGGCGAGTTCGGTGGCTCCCGGGCCGTCCGGGCCGCGCCGCCCGGTGAGCAGCAGGTGCTTCACCCCGTACCGGCGGACGAGGTGGCGGGCGACCAGGCCGCCCAGCCCTCCGGTGCCACCGGTGATCAGGACCGTGCCGTCCAGGTCCCAGGCGACGGGGCACGGGGTGTCCGGCAGCGGCGTACGCGCCAGACGGGGTACGAACAACGCTCCCTCGCGCAGCGAGAGTTGAGTCTCGCCGGTGGCCAGGGCGGCGCGTATCCCGGATTCGGGCACCTCGCGGTCGGTGCCGACGAGGACGAACCGGCCGGGGTTCTCAGCCTGCGCGGAACGCACCAGCGCCCACAGGGGCGCCAGCGTCAGGTCGCCCTTCACCTCACGGGTGACGATCGCCAGCCGGGTGTCGTCCCGCAGCGCGCTCTCGATGAGCCGCAGGCCGTACAGCGTGGCCTCGCGCGCCGCCTCGGCGGGGGCGCCGGGGAAGGTGGCGGGCACATACGCCAGCTGGAAATCCCCGGAAGCTGTGGTATCCGGCTCCGGCGGGGCCTGGATCTCGGTCCATTCGACGCGCAGCAGCGCCCCGTCCCGCGCCCCGGACAGCACCCCGTTCAGCGGCACCGGCCGCTGGACCAGCGACCGTACGGTGGCCACCGGCGCCCCGGTGGTGTCGGCCAGCTCGACCGCGACCTCGTCCGCGGCCGTCCGGCGCAGATGGACGCGTACGGCGGTGGCGCCGGCGGCGTGCAGTTCGTAGCCGAGCCAGGCGAACGGGAGCCGCACCTGGCCGTCGCCCTCCGGCCCTTCGGCGGCGTGCAGGCTGGCGTCCAGCAGCGCCGGATGCAGCCCGAACCGGTCGGCGCCCGCCTCGTCGAGGGCGACCTCGGCGAACACCTCGTCCCCGCGGCGCCACGCGGCGCGCACGCCCTGGAACGCGGGCCCGTAGCCGTACCCCTGCGCGGCCTGGCGCTCGTAGAGGCCGTCGACGTCGATCGGCTCGGCACCGTCCGGTGGCCACTGGGCGAACACAGCCCCGTCGGCCGCCGCTCCCTCGCCGTGTTCGGCCAGCACCCCGCTGGCGTGCCGGGTCCAGCTCTCCTCGCTGCGCGCGGGGCGCGAGTAGATCTCGGCGGTACGGCGGCCCGCCGCGTCCGGCGCGCCGACGACGACCTGGACCTCCGTCGCGGCGTCCCCAGTCAGCGACAGCGGCGTCTCCAGGGTGAGTTCCTCCACCACACCGCAGCCCGCCTCGTCCCCGGCCCGCACGGCCAGCTCGACCAGGGCGGTGCCGGGGACGAGGACGACGCCCGCGATGACGTGGTCGGCCAGCCAGGGCTGCGACCGGGTGGACAGCAGGCCCGTCAGGACCAGCCCGTCGGCGCCCGCGAGGCTGACGGCGGTGTCCAGCAGCGGATGCCCGATGGTGTCCGGGCCGCTCCCGGCGTCCAGCCAGTACCGCTTGCGCCGGAACGCGTAGGTGGGCAGCGCGGTCCGGCGGGCGCCGCGGCCCGCGAAGAAGCGGTCCCAGTCGACGGCGGCGCCATGGGCGTGCGCCACGCCGAGCGCGGTGACGGCCTGGCGCTCCTCCTCGTGTCCGTCGCGCAGCAGCGCGGCGAACGCGGTGTCCGGGCCGTCGTCGGCGAGGCAGTCGCGTCCCATAGCGGACAGGACGGCGTCGGGGCCCAGCTCCAGGTAGGTGGTGACGCCGTGGGCTTCCAGCAGCCGCATGCCCTCGGCGAACCGCACCGGCTCGCGTACGTGGCGCACCCAGTAGTCGGCGTCGAACGCGGTACCGACCTCGCCGGTCAGGGCGGACACCAGGGGGATGCGCGGCGCCTCGTACGTCAGGGTCTCGGCGACCCGGCGGAAGTCGTCCAGCATGGGGTCCATCAGCTGTGAGTGGAACGCGTGCGAGACGCGCAGCCGCCGCGTCTTGCGGCCCTGCTCGGCGAAGCGGGCGGCGACGGCCAGGACGGCGTCGGCCTCCCCGGACAGCACGACCGCGGAGGGGCCGTTGACGGCGGCGAGGCCGACCCGTTCGGTCAGATACGGGACGACCTCGGCCTCTTCGGCCTGGACGGCCACCATCGCGCCGCCGCCGGGAAGTTCGTGCATCAGCGTGCCGCGCGCCCCGACCAGCAGCGCCGCGTCGGCCAGGGACATCACCCCGGCGGCGTGCGCGGCGGCGATCTCGCCGATGGAGTGTCCGGCGACGAGGCCGGGGGTGACGCCCCACGACTCCAGCAGCCGGAACAGGGCGGTCTCGACGGCGAAGAGGGCGGCCTGCGCGTACCGGGTCTGGTGGAGGAGTTCGGCCGGCGGCGAGCCGGGCTCGGCGAACAGCACCTCGCCCAGGGGTTCGTCGAGGTGGAGGTCGAGGTGGTCGGCGGCCTCCTGGAGCGCCTGCGCGAACGTCGGGAAGGCACGTACGAGTTGGCGGCCCATACCGGGGCGCTGGCTGCCCTGGCCGGTGAAGAGGAACGCGGTCCGGCCCGTCGCCCGCGTCGTACCGGTGTGCAGTCCGGGCGCGGTGGCGCCCTCCGCGAGGGCGGTCAGGGCGCGGCGCAGATGGTCACGGTCGGTGGCGACGACCGTGGCGCGGTGGCGCAGTGCGGCGCGCGTGGTGGCGGCCGAGTACGCGATGTCCAGCGGCGGCGCCCCGTCCACGACGGTCAGGAGCCGGGCGGCCTGGGCGCGCAGGGCGTCGTCCCCCTGGGCGGACAGGACGACGGGGACGGGGCGATCGGCCTCGGGGGGCTCGGTGTCCTCGGCCCCGGCGCTTTCGGCCGGTGGCTCTTCGATGATGACGTGGGCGTTGGTGCCACTCGCGCCGAACGAGGAGATCCCGGCCCGGCGCGGCGTGTCCGTGCCCTCCCACGGGACGGGCTCGGTGAGGAGCCGTACGGTGCCCGCCGACCAGTCGACGTGCGGGGTCGGCGCGTCTACGTGCAGGGTGCGGGGCAGCGTACGGTTCCGCATCGCCTGGACCATCTTGATGACCCCGGCGGCCCCGGCCGCCGCGCCGGTGTGCCCGATGTTGGACTTCACCGACCCCAGCCACAGGGGGTGGTCGGGTGAGCGTCCGCGTCCGTAGGCGGCGACCAGGGCCTGGCCCTCGATGGGGTCGCCGAGCGTGGTGCCGGTGCCGTGTGCCTCGACCGCGTCGACCTCGTCGGGGACGAGGCCCGCGTCGGCGAGTGCCTGGCGGATGACGCGCTGCTGGGCGAGGCCGTTGGGCGCGGCGAGGCCGTTGCTGGCACCGTCCTGGTTGATGGCGGTGCCGCGGATCACGGCCAGCACCGGGTGGCCGTCGCGCAGCGCGTCCGTGAGGCGGGCCAGGACGAACACACCGGCGCCTTCGGCGAAGGAGGTGCCGTCGGCCGCCTCGGCGAACGCCTTGATGCGTCCGTCCTGGGCCAGGCCGCGCTGGCGGCTGAACGTGGTGAACGTTCCGGGGCTGGAGATGACGGTGACACCGCCCGCCAGCGCCAGCCCGCACTCGCCGCGCTGGAGGGACCGTACGGCCAGGTGGAGGGCGGTGAGCGAGCCGGAACACGCGGTGTCGACGGTGAGGGTGGGCCCTTCGAGGCCGAGCGTGTAGGCGACGCGGCCGGACACCACGCTGGGCAGGCTGCCGCCCAGGACGTAGCCGTCGAGGCCGTCCGGGGCCTCGTGGGTGCGGGGCCCGTACTCGTGCGGCTCCACGCCGATGAACACGCCCGACGGGGTGCCGCGCAGCCGGCCCGGGTCGATGCCCGCGCGCTCCAGCGCCTCCCAGGACGTCTCCAGCAGCAGCCGCTGCTGGGGGTCCATGGCCAGCGCCTCTTTGGGGTTGATCTGGAAGAAGTCGGCGTCGAAGTCTGCGGCGTCCGGCAGGAATCCGCCGCGCCGCACATAGCTGGTGCCGGTGGCGGACGGATCGGGGTCGTAGAGGCGGTCGAGGTCCCAGCCCCGGTCGGCGGGGAAGTCGGTGAGCACATGGGTGCCGTCGGCCAGGATGCGCCACAGGTCCTCGGGCGAGGCCACCCCGCCGGGGAAGCGGCAGCCGATGCCGACGATGGCGATCGGCTCGTCGGACATGGCGGGGGTAGCGGACACCGCGGGCTCGTGGTGGCCGTCCGGCCCGGTGGCAGCGCCGTGCACCACGGCCACCAGGTGGCGGGCCAGGGCGGCCGGGGTGGGGTGGTCGAAGCCGATGGTGACGGGCAGTTCGACCCCCAGTTCGGCGGTGAGCCGCCGGTGCAGCTGGACCAGGCCGAGCGAGTCCAGGCCCTCCGCCAGGAACGGGCGGTCGGCCGCCACGTCGGTGGGCCCGTCCCCGTAGGCGTCGGGGTCGGCGGCCCGCAGCACGGCGGCGGCCTGCGCCAGCACCAGTTCCAGCATCGCGGCCTGTGACTGCTCGGTCATGTGCATACTCCGCAACGAAGAAGAGGCATGGAGGCGATCAGGGCGGTCAACGTGGTCAGGACGACGCCGCGAGGGCCGTCAGGGCGGCGCGGTCGACCTTGCCGTTGACGGTCAGCGGGAACTCGTCCACCACGTGCAGACCCTGCGGGATCATGTAGCCGGGCAGCGCGGCGCGGCAGAAGGCGATGATGTCCTTGGTGTCCGGCGCGGGGCCCTCGGGGGCGCGGGTGACGAACGCGTGCAGCACCGGGTCGTCGTCCGTACGCGGCAGCAGCATCGCGACGGCACCGGTGATGCCGGTGAACTCGCCGATACGGCGCTCCACCTCGCCCAGTTCGACGCGGTTGCCACGGATCTGCACCTGGGAGTCGGCGCGGCCGTGGAAGTACAGCTCGCCGTCCGGTCCCCTGGTGGCCAGGTCGCCGGTCTTGAACACCAGCTGCCCCGACCTGGGGTCGAGCGGGTCGGGGACGACGACGGCGCGGGTGGCCTCCGGATCGTTCCAGTAGCCGGAGAACAGCGACGGGGTCCGCAGATAGATCTCGCCGAGCACTCCGGGCTCGTCCACGGGACGGCCATCGGGCCCGATGAGCATCATCTCCGCGCCCGCCACCGCGTAGCCGATCGACAGGCGTTCGGTGCCGGGCGGCAGCGGGTTCGGCACTTCGGTGATGGACGCGGCCATCGTCTCGGTGGCGCCGTAGCCGTTGGTGAAGCGCACCTTGGGCAACAGCTCTTGGAGGGCGCGCAGTTCGTCCAGGGGGAAGTCCTCCCCGGAGAACGCGATGCGCCGTAGCCGACCGTGTTCGCCCAGCTCGGCGAGGAGTCCGGGCTCGTGGCGCAGCACTGGGCGCCACGCCGAGGGGACGGCGTCGACCTGTGTCGTTCCGGTGTCGCGGAGGAACGACAGGAAGCGGCGGGGCCAGCCCAGCCGGTCGCGTGGTACGGGCACCAGCGCGGCGCCGTGGCTGAGGGCGAACCCGATGTCGAAGAGCGCGAAGTCGAACTGCAGCGGCGCGGTGCCCGCCACCCGGTCCTCGGCCGAGATCAGCTCGGCGGCCTCCGCACCGCGCAGGAAAGCGATGACCCCGCGGTGGCTCATGACCACGCCCTTGGGCCGTCCCGTGGTGCCCGAGGTGAAGGTGATGTACGCGGTGTCGACGGGGGTGACCGCGCGACGGCGGCGGACACGTGGCGCGGGCGGCCGCTCCACGGTGAGACCGTCCGCGCCGAACCGGGCCGTGCCGACCGCTGCGGGGATGCCCGTGCGCTGTCCGCGCGCGGACTGCAGGTACAGCGCGGGCTCGGCACTGTCGATGATCGTCAGCAGCCGTTCGTCCGGTGTCTCGGGGCTCACCGGGGTGAACGGCAGCCCCAGGGTGGCGCAGGCGAGGAGCGTGGCCACGGCATCGGCGTCGGTGTCGGACTCCAGGATGACGCGGTCGCCGACGTCGAGGCCGAGCGCGTCGAGCGCCTCGGCGCAGGCGTCGGTACGCCGCTCCAGCTCGCCGTAGGTGACCGTCTCCAGACCGCCGTCCGGCGCCGCCTGGATCACGGCGGGCCGGTCGGGGGCCCTCCGGGCGGCGGCCAGCAGATAGGTCCGCAGGTTGTCCACCGATGCGTGCGCCCGGGCGGGACGCGCTCCATTCGGGCTCATGCGCCACCCTTCCGATTCGGGCCTTCCCAGTAAATGCCAGGCTGTTTCTAACAGGGCCCTTTTACGGCCCACAAGAACTCTCGCCCACCCGCCGGTGAACTAGGGGGCGTTAGGGGTTATGCCGGTACCGGGGGCCAACAAGACTGGCCGGAAACAATAGATCGAACTTTTGGGCTTTCAGAATGCACACGCGACGAGCGTGACAAAAGGGAGAGCGAGAATATGTCGGCGATTGTCTTTCCTGGAATCGGCCCGACGCGGTTCGCCGACTCGGCGCGGTTCCTGGCGGTGCATCCGGTGGCGCGACGGCTGGTCGCCGAGGCGGACCGGGCCCTGGGCTATTCGCTGATCGACCGGTACCGGGAGGCCGAGGCCCGCGGCGACCAGGGCGCGTTCCCCGAGCCGGCCCGGGTCGCGTTCCTGGTCTCCTGCCTGGCGCTGGCCGAATGGGCGGTCACCGAGCACGACGTGGCGCCTGTCGCGTGCGCCGGCGCCAGCTTCGGCGGCACGGCGGCGGCCGTGTTCGCCGGAGCGCTGCCGTTCGCCGAGGCCGTGGCGATGACCGCCGAGCAGGGCCGCCTGGTGGACGCGTACTTCGCGCGCGAGCACGGCGACCTCGTCGCCCAGTCGTTCGCCCGCGTCCCGTCGGACCAGCTGGCCGAGATCCGGGCCGAGCTGGACGCGCGCGGCGAGTGGAACGAGGTGGCCTGCCACGTCGACCACGACTTCCACATGCTGTCGGTGCGCGAGGAGATGGTGGACTGGCTGCAGCGACGGCTGCGGGCGGTGGGCGGCCTGCCGCTGTACGTCATGCGGCCGCCGATGCACTCGGCCGTCTTCGGCGCGCTGCGAGCGGAGATCGAGGCGGAGGTCGCCGTGAACGTCCCGTTCCGCGACCCCGGGATCCCGGTCGTCTCCGACCACGACGGGTCGCTGGTGCGGACGGGCGAGGGGGTACGGACGCTGCTGCTGGACGCGGTGACCCGGACGGTGCGCTGGCCGTCCGTCGTCGACACCCTCAAGGGGCTGGGCGTCAAGCGGGTGCGTGTCACCGGGCAGGACGGGCTGTGGGGCCGGGTGGACGTCATGACCAAGGCGTTCGAGGTGGTGGCGGTGCGGCCGGAGACGGCCATGCGACCGCGCCGGCGCAGCGCGATCGCATGAGCTGGAGGGCATCGCGTCAGCGCATGGTCTCCACGGTCTTCCACAGCGTGGCGGGGGTGGCGAAGTTGTCGTCGTTGAGCGCGTCGTCGACGAAGCGGACGCCGTACATGTCCTCCAGCGAGGACAGCAGCGCGACCATTCCCATGGAATCGAGGCCGAAGTCACGCAGGCTCAGGTCTGCGGTGAGTTCATCTCCCGTTTCCAGCAAAGGAAGGTGTTTACGGAGCAGTTGCCCGAAAGACTCGTCCCACATGCGCGCTCCCCTGTTTTTCCTGGCCCCTACCGAATGCTCGGGGGCCGAATGATCGGTACCCGAATAGCGGCTGCCGAAATAGTCGGCGTCGCGGCCAACCTAGGCCCTGCCTCCCGCGAGTCGGCACCCCTATCCACCCCTTTTCTCTCCCCGGAGGAAGGACAATGATCGAGACACCCGCCCCCGGAC
The DNA here is from genome assembly GCF_055591805.1 of Streptomyces sp. NPDC041200. NCBI lineage: Bacteria > Bacillati > Actinomycetota > Actinomycetes > Kitasatosporales > Streptomycetaceae > Streptomyces > Streptomyces sp. NPDC041200. The sequence continues at coordinate 23,762 of NZ_JBVIZF010000049.1, forward strand.
ACGGTCTGCACGAACGGTTTCTGCGCGGCCTGGCGCTGTCGCCCGGCCGGGCCGCGATCCGCGTGGACGACGAGACCCTGACGTACCAGGCGATGCACGAACTGGCGCTGCGCCGGGCGGGGGCGCTGCTGGCCCGGGCCCCGCAGGGGCCGCACGCCGTCGCCGTCCTGGCGGACAAGAGCCTTACCGCGTACGTGGGGATGCTGGCGGCGCTGTACGCGGGCGCCACCCTCGTACCGCTCCATCCGCGGTTCCCCGCCGAGCGCACCCGCCGCATGCTCACCGCGGCGGGGGTCTCGACGGTCATCGCCGATCCGGTCGGCCGGGCCGCGCTCGCCGAAACCGAGCTGGATCTGCCCGTTCTGGACGAGGCCGAGGCCGCCGCCACTCCCCCGCTGGACGCGCCGGTGGCCGTCCGGCCGTCCGACATCGCGTACGTTCTCTTCACCTCGGGGTCGACGGGCCGCCCCAAGGGCGTGCCGATGACCCACGGGGCCAACGACCACTACTTCAGCCTGCTGGACCGGCGCTATGACTTCGGCCCCGGCGATGTGTTCTGCCAGAACGTGGGGCTCAACTTCGACTGCGCGATGTTCGAGCTGTTCTGCGCCTGGGGCCGCGGGGCGCCGGTGCACGCCATTCCCCCGGCGGCCCACCGGGACCTGCCCGCGTTCCTCGCCGAGCGGCGGATGACGGTGTGGTTCTCCACCCCGAGCGGCACGTCGTTCATCCGGCGGATGGGCGGCCTGGCTCCGGGGGCGATGCCCACCCTGCGGTGGACCTTCTTCGCGGGTGAGGCGCTGTTGTGCGAGGACGCCGCCGCCTGGCAGACCGCCGCGCCGAACGCGCGGATCGAGAACCTGTACGGGCCGACCGAGCTGACCGTCACCATCACCGGCCACCGCTGGTCACCGGAGACCTCACCGGCCCGGGCGGTGAACGGTGTCGTGCCGATCGGAAACGTGCACCCCGGCCATGACCATCTGCTGCTCGACGGGGACACCGAGTCGGCGGTGGAGGGCGAACTGTGCGTCACCGGGCCGCAGATGACGCCCGGCTATCTGGACCCCGAGGACAACGAGGGCCGGTTCCTGGAGCGCGACGGCCGCCGCTGGTACCGGACGGGCGACCGGGTGAGGCGGCTGGAGGATGGTGAGCTGATGTATCTCGGCCGTCTGGACACCCAGGTGCAGATCCAGGGCTTCCGGGTGGAGCTGGCCGAGGTGGACCATGTCGTCCGGCGGTGTGCGGGCGTACAGAACGCCGCCACCGTGACCCGCCCGGCGCCGGGTGGCGGGCTGGAACTCGTCCTCTACTACACCGGCGACCGCGTGCCACCGGTGGCGCTGCGCCGCGAGCTGGCCGCGCATCTGCCCGAGCCCATGGTGCCCAAGGTGTTCCGGCACGTGGCGGAGTTCCCGCTGAACGCCAACCACAAGGTGGACCGGGGGCGGCTGGCCCGCGAGGCGGCCGCGGCGTCAGACGGCCGGTCGTAAGTCAGACTGGAGAGTTCGGATTGGGAGTCAGACGGCCATCCCTGACCCGAAGCGGCGGGCGTCCTCCACGACCGTCCGCAGCGCCTCGGCGAGCGACGCGCCCGTCGAGGCGTGCTCGGGGTCGATGACCCACTGCATCATCACGCCGCTGAGCAGCGCGTGGTAGAACTGCCCGACCGCGGCCTCGGTGTGCGGTGGCAACTGCTCGCCGCCCAGGAGGAGTTCGACCAGACCCTTCTGGGCCTGCTGCTGCGCGTCGACGATGAAGCTGCGGACCTCGGGCACATGCTCGATCTGGGAGATCGCCTCGAACTGGGCGGCCCACACCGGGCGGTGCCGCTCGAACAGCTCGATCACCCGGGTCCAGGCCCGCTCGAACCGCCCGATCGGATCGTCGGGCAGGTCCCCCACATCGGCCACGGCCCGCTTCAGCTCCTGGGCCCACTCCTCCAGCGCCTCCATGATGGCGGCGTTGAGCAGGGCTTCCTTGGTGCCGTAGTGGTAGCCGATCGAGGCCAGATTGGTGCCGGACGCCTCGACGATGTCCCGCGCGGTGGTACGGGCGTACCCCTTCTCGTACAGGCAGCGCTTCGCCCCGACCAGCAGGTCCTCTCGGTGTCCCATGTGGAGAAGTCTAATCGCACCGCCCTGAGATCTGTCTTAGACAAGCGTCCTAGACACTTTACTTATACAAATCTATAGTCACGCCCATGAGTGAGGACACGAGTGAGGCCATGAGTCCCCAACGGGCAAGCCGGAAAGACTGGATCGGCCTTGCCGTCCTCGTCGTCCCGGTCGTTCTGATGTCGATGGACATGACCGTCCTGTACTTCGCGCTGCCGTTCCTGAGCGCGTCCCTGGAACCGAGCGCCACCCAGCAGTTATGGATCGTGGACATCTACGCGTTCATGCTCGCCGGGCTGCTCATCACCATGGGCACCCTCGGCGACCACATCGGCCGCCGGCTGCTGCTCATGATGGGTGCCGTGGTGTTCGGCGCGGCGTCCCTGGCCGCCGCCTACGCGGGCAGCGCCGAGCTGCTGATCGCCGCACGTGCCGTCCTGGGCATCGCCGGGGCCGTGCTCGCGCCGTCCACCCTGGCGCTGATCCGCAACATGTTCCACGATCCCACCGAGCGCCGTACCGCCATCGCCATCTGGACAGCCGGTCTCTCGGGCGGCGCCGCGCTGGGGCCGATCGTGTCGGGGCTGCTGCTGGAGAAGTTCTGGTGGGGTTCGGTCTTCCTGATCAACATCCCGGTCATGGCCGTGATCCTGGTACTGGGCCCGCTTCTGCTGCCGGAGTACCGCGCCCCGCGGCCCGGCCGCTTCGACCTGCTCGGTGCCGCCCTGTCGCTGGGCACCGTGCTCCCGGTCATCTACGGCATCAAGGAACTCGCCGACGATGGCTTCGCGTGGAGATACGCGGCCATCACGGCCGCCGGGGTCGTGATCGGTGTGCTGTTCCTCCTCCGCCAGCGCTCGGCCGCCAATCCGCTGATCGACCTGAGCCTGTTCCGCGACCGGGGGTTCAGCGCGTCCATCGGCGTCAACCTGGTGGCCCTGTTCGCCATGGTCGGCTTCCTGCTGTTCTCCACCCAGTGGATCCAACTGGTCTACGGGCTGAGCCCGTTGAAGGCCGGGCTATGGACACTGCCCGCGCCGTTGGCGGTGGCGGTGACGACATCGGTGGCCGCCGTGCTGGCCAAGACGATCCGCCCCGGCTACATCATCGGCGTCGGCATGGTCATCGCCACGGCCGGATTCGCCGTCATGACGCAGCTGCGCGCCGATTCGAGCCTGGCTCTCGCGGTGGCGGGCGCGACGGTCATCTCGGCGGGGGTGGGCATGGCGATCCCCCTGACCGCCGACCTCATCGTCTCCGCGGCGCCACCGGAGCGCGTGGGCGCGGCCTCGGCACTGCCGGAAACCAGCAACCAGCTCGGCGGGGCGCTCGGGGTGGCGCTCCTGGGCAGCATCGGTTCCGCCATCTACACCCGCGATGTCTCCGACGCGACGTCCGGCCTTCCGCACGAGGCCGCCGACGCCGCGCAGGGCTCACTCGGCGGCGCGGCGGAGGTGGCCAAGCACCTGCCCGACAACGCGAGCGAGCCGCTTCTCCAGGTCGCCGGGGAGGCGTTCACTCGCGGCATGAACGTCGGCGCCGTGGTCGCCGGGGGCGTGATGCTGGTGGGTGCCGTGGGCGCCGTCCTGCTGATGCGCCACGTCGCGACCCCCGCCGCCGCACCGGCGGCGGCCGGGCCTTCTTCCAAGGCCGAGCCCGCACCCGCCTCCAGCCCGGAGTAGGAGCCCCCGGCGTACGAAAGAGCCCCGGCGTACGAAGGAGCCCCTGCGCGACGTTCGCGCAGGGGCTTCGCCCGTACGGGCCGCCCTAGGGGCCGGTCACCGGCCGAGCGTCACGGGGAGCGTGGTGTAACCGGTCAGGCCCATGACGGCGCGGCGCTCGGGTGTACCAGCCCGCTCGATCTTCGGGAACGTGTCGATCAGCTTCGGGAAGAGTTCGGCGCCCTCGATGCGCGCGAGGCTGCCGCCGAAGCAGTAGTGGGCCCCGGCGCTGAAGCTCAGGTGGGGGCCGTTGTCGCGGGTCAGGTCCAGGCGGTGCGGGTCGGGGAACCGGCGCGGGTCGCGGTTGGCGGCGGCGAGCAGGGTCAGGACGAGAACGCCCTCGGGTATTTCGGCACCGCCGATGGTGACGGGCCGTGTGGTGACCCGGCTCGCCGCGGTGGTGTGGGTGGTGTGGCGCAGTAATTCCTCCACGGCCGACGGCGTGATGCTCTTGTCCGCGCGCCACCGGTTCAGCTCATCCGGGTGGTTGAGGAGCGCGAGCACCCCGGTGGCGACGAGGTTGGTGGTGGCCGCGAAGCCCGCGGTGAACAGGAACAGGATGAGCGCCATCAGCTCGTCCTCGTCGAGACGGCCGTTGGTGGCCTCCTGGACGAGGGAGGACATCAGATCCTCGCGCGGGTTGGCGCGGCGGTTCTTGATCACCTCACGGAAGTATCCGGCCAGCTCCTCGGCCGAGGCGTCGGCCCGCACCAGGTCTTCGTCGGTGTAGAGGCCGGAGAACACGTGGGACCAGTCGTCGGCCAGCTTCCAGAGGTGTTTGCCGTCCTCGTACGGGAGGCCGAGCATGTCGCTGATGACCGCGACCGGGAACGGCACGGCCAACAGGTCGACGAGGTCGACCGGCTCGCCGCCGTCGGACCGCTCGATGAGGTCGTCGATGAGTCCGGCGGTCAGCCGCTCCACCGCGGGCTGCATCTTCTTGATCTTGTTGGGGGTGAAGACCCGAGCGGCCAGGCCGCGGATACGGCCGTGATCGGGCTGGTTGAGGGTGACCATCGAGTTCAGGTACATGCGCAGGGAGAGGTGGCCGGCCCAGTCCTCGCGCATCTGGGTGGCGGCGCGGGCACCGCTCTGGACATCGGGCAGCCGCAGGAACTCGGTGACCTCCTCGTACCCGGACATCACCCACACGCCGAGCGCGGCGGCGTTGTGGACCCGGTTCACCGACTGCAGCGTCTCGTAGAGCGGGAAGGGGTCGGCGGGGAAGGGCGGCGAGATGAGCGCGATCAGCGCTTCGTCGGCCTGCTGGGCGGTCGGGGTCGTTTCGGTGGTCATGTGGGGCGTTCTCCTCGGTGTGGTGCCGTGGTGTGGTGCGTTGATTGGGTGTGCTGTGGTGCTTCGGTGTGGTCTGGCGTGCGGCTACGACGGGGATTGCGTGTCCAGCTCGTCGTCGAGGACGTCGAACAGCTCGTCGGCCGAGAGCGAGGTGAGATCGGTTTCCTCGGCCTCGTCCGGGCGGTGGGCCTCCAGCCATCCGGCCGTCAGCGCGCGCAGCCGGTCGGCGACACGGCCGTAGGCCTCCCCGTCCGGCCTTGCCGACGCCAACGCGGCTTCCAGCCGGGCCAGTTCGGCTTCCAGAGGGGATTCGGCGGGCTCCTGGCCGCCGCTGAGCTGTTCGCGCAGCTCGTCGGCGACCGCGGCGGGTGTCGGGTGGTCGAATACGAGGGTGGCGGGCAGCTTCAGCCCGGTCGCCGCGCGCAGCCCGTTGCGCAGCTCCACGGCGGTGAGCGAGTCGAAGCCCAGGTCCTTGAACGCCCGGTCGGCCCGGATGGCGTCGGCCCCGTCGTGGCCGAGCACCGCCGCGACCTGCGTGCGCACCAGGTCCAGCAGCAGGCCGTCGCGTTCGGCGTCGTCGGCCAGGGCCGCCAGCCTCCGCCGCAGCCCCGCGCCGCCGTCTCCGCCGCCCGCCACGCCCGGGCCCCCGGCGCGGCGGCGCGACGCGGGCACCAGGCCGCGCAGCATCCCCGGAAGCCGGTCGGCGGGGCGCGCCCGCAGGGCGGCCACGTCCAGGCGGAACGGCGCGAGCGCGGGCTCCCGCGTGCGCAACGCGTCGTCCAGCAGCGCCAATCCCTCGTCCTGCGACAGGGCGGGCAGGCCCATGCGCAGCATGCGTTTCCGGTCGGCCTCGGCCAGCTCGCCGAGTCCGGTGTCGGCCTCCCACAGTCCGAACGCCAGCGAGGTCACCGGCAGTCCGGCGTGGTGGCGGTGGCGGGCGAGCGCGTCCAGGAACACGTTCGCCGCCGCGTAGTTGCCCTGCCCCGCGGCCAGCACGAGCCCGGCGAGCGAGGAGAACAGGACGAACGCCGTCAGGTCGCGGTCGGCCGTCAGCTCGTGCAGATTCCAGGCCCCGTCCACCTTGGGCCGCAGGACCGTGTTCACGCGCTCTGGTGTGAGCCCTCGGACCAGGCCGTTGTCCACGACACCGGCCGCGTGGACGACCGCGTCGACCGGATGCCGGTCCAGCACCTCGGCGAGCACGGGGCGATCGGCCACATCGCACGCCTCGATCGCCACGTGCGCACCGTGCGCCGTCAGTTCGGCGCGCAGTTCCGCCGCGCCCGGCGCGCTCTCGCCCCGGCGGCTGGTCAGGACGAGCCGCCGGACGCCGTGTGCCGTGACGAGGTGGCGGGCGACCAGGGCGCCGAGGCCACTGGTCCCGCCCGTGATGAGCACCGTGGACGCCGGGTCCCACGGGCGGTGTGTCGGGTCCACCGCCCCGGCCGGAACGCGGACGAACTCGGGGATCAGCAGCTCACCGCCCCGGATGGCCATCTCGGGCGCGTCTCCCGCCTCGATCAGGGGTGGCACGGTGGCGGCGTCATCGAGGTCGAGCAGCAGGAACCGGCCGGGATTCTCCGCGGCGGCCGCCCGGACCAGGCCCCACACGGGCGCCTGGCCCAGGTCGATGTCCTCGCCCTCGACCGGCACCGCACGACGGGTGACGACCGCGAGCTTCGCCTCGTCCTTGCCGTGGTCGGCCAGCCACTCCTGGAGCCGCGCCAGCACCTCGCCCAGGACGGTGCGTACGGCCTCGGGCGTGTCGCCCGCCGCTCGCGGGACCTCGTACACCTCTACGGGCGTCTCCGGCGCGGGGCGGGTGGTGGCCTTGGTCCAGGTGAGGGCGAACAGCGACTCGCGGTGATCGCCGTCCGAGCGCAGCTGCCCGGCCGAGACGGGCCGCGACGCGAGCGCCGCCACGGAGAGGACGGGTGCCCCGGTCTCGTCGGCGACCAGCACCTCCGTGCCGTCGGCCCCAGCCCGGTGCGACAGGCGGACGCGGAGCGCTGAGGCACCGGCCCGGTGGAGTGCGACACCGCCCCAGGAGAACGGCAGCTCCGGCGCCCTCACGACCTCGCCTTCGGCCACGTCGTCGCCTTCGGCCCCGTCCTCACCTTCGATCAGGCCGACGTGCATCGCCGCGTCCAGCAGCGCCGGATGCACACCGAACCGGGCCGCCTCCGCCCCTTCCGGAAGGGCGACCTCGGCGAACACCTCGTCGTCGCCGCGCCGCCAGGCCGCCTTGAGCCCCTGGAAGGCCGGACCGTAGTCGTACCCACGGGCGAGCAGCCGCGCGTAGGCGCCGTCCACCGGAAGCGGCGTCGCGTCGACCGGTGGCCACACGGTCAGATCGGACGACGGTGGCGTGGCGGCGGACGGGACGATGCCACCGGTGGCGTTACGGGTCCAGGCCTCGTCATCGAGGGACGAGTAGATCTCGATGGTGCGCGCCGCGTCGGTGGCGTCCGGGCCGCCGACCACGACCCGCACCGCGATCCCGCCCTTCTCGGGCACGATGAGGGGCGCTTCGAGGGTCAGTTCGTCGAGGGCCTCGCACCCCATTTGCTGGGCGGTTTGCAACGCCAGCTCGACCAGCCCGGTGCCGGGCAGCAGCAGGGTGCCCAGCACATCGTGATCGGCGAGCCAGGGGTGGGAGTCGAGGGACAGCCGCCCGGTGAACACCGCCCCGCCGGTATCCGGCAGCACGATCCTCGCGTCCAGCAGCGGGTGGTCGACCGTGTCGGCCCCGGCGAGGGCGGTCGGCCGCTCGACCAGCCAGTACCGCTTGCGCTGGAAGGCATACGTGGGCAACTCGACGCGCCGGGCACCGCGCCCCGCGAACACCGCACCCCAGTCCACCGCCACACCCACCGCAAACAGCCGCCCCACACCGGCAAACACACTCTCCACCTCAGGACGATCGCGCCGCAGCGTGGCCGCCACCGTGCCCTCAACGGTCTGCTGCGCCATCGCCGCCAGCACACCGTCCGGCCCCACCTCCAGAAACCGCGTCACCCCTTCCGCGTGGAGCTGCCGTACGTCGTCGGCGAACCGCACCGCCTCCCGCACATGCCCCACCCAGTACTCCGCCGACACCACATCCTTGACGAAACGGACCACCGGCTCGCGGTACTCCACGCTCTCCGCGACCTTGCGGAACTCCTCCAGCATCGGATCCATCAACGGCGAATGGAAAGCGTGCGAGACCGACAGACGGCGCGTCTTACGGTCCTTGAACCGCTCGGCCACCACCGCCACCGCGTCAGCAGCACCCGAAATCACCACCGAGGACGGGCCGTTGACGGCAGCGAGCCCCACCTCACCGCCCAGCAGCGGCACCACTTCCTCCTCGGTGGCCTGGATCGCCACCATGGCTCCACCAGG
>NZ_JBVIZF010000050.1:0-30170 GCF_055591805.1 Streptomyces sp. NPDC041200
TGATGTCGTGGAGTGTGGTGGTGAGGTGGTGGTGGAGGGGTTCGATGTGGGGTGAGTGGGAGGCGTAGTCGACGGGGATGGTTTTGGCGTCGATGTTTTGTTGTTGGTAGGTGGTGGTGAGGTGGGTGATGGTGTGGGTGTCGCCGGAGATGATGGTGTTGTGGGGTGAGTTGATGGCGGCGATGGCGGTGTTGGGGGGGAGGTGGGGTTGGATTTGGTGGTGGGGGAGGGGGATGGAGGCCATGGTGCCGGTGCCGGTGAGGTGGCGGAGGGCTTGGCTGCGGAGGGCGATGATTTTGGCGGCGTCGGCGAGGGTGAGGGCGCCGGCGATGTGGGCGGCGGCGATTTCGCCTTGGGAGTGGCCGACGACGGCGTGGGGGTGGATGCCGTGGTGCTGCCAGAGGCGGGCGAGGGCGACCATGATGCTGAAGAGGGTGGGTTGGAGGACGTCGACGCGGTGGGGGTCGGGGGTGTGGGGTTCGCCGCGGAGGACGGCGAGGAGTGACCAGCCGGTGTGGGGTTTGAGTGCGGTGTCGCAGTCGGTGAGGTGTTGGGCGAAGACGGGTGAGGTTTCGAGGAGTTCGAGGCCCATGCCGGTCCATTGGGTGCCTTGGCCGGGGAAGACGAAGACGGTTTTGCCGGGGGTGGTGGTGGCTTGGGTGAGGTGGGGGTGGGGGGTTTGGGTGGTGAGTGCGTGGAGGGCTTCGGTGGCGTCTTCGAGGGTGGTGGTGATGATGCCCGCGCGGTGGGGGAAGTGGGTGCGGTTTCGGAGGGTGTGGGCGATAGCGGCGGGAGTGAGGTGGGGGTGGGTTTGGATGTGGTGGAGGAGTTGCCGGGCCTGGTCGCGCAGGGCGGGTTCGGTCTTCGCGGACAGCAGCCAGGCGACAGGAGTACCGGGCTCGCCCTGAGCGCTGGGCTCGCCCTGGGTGCTGGGCTCGTCCTGAGCGGTGGGGGCTGTGTGGGGGGCTTGTTCGATGATGATGTGGGCGTTGGTTCCGCTGATGCCGAAGGAGGAGATTCCGGCACGGCGGGGCCGGTCGGTCTGGGGCCAGTCGCGGTTTTCGGTGAGGAGCTGGACGTTGCCGCTGGTCCAGTCGACGTGCGGGGTGGGCTCGTCGACGTGGAGGGTTTTGGGAAGAACGCCGTGGCGGATGGCCTCGACCATTTTGATGATCCCGGCGACGCCCGCGGCGGCTTGGGTGTGGCCGATGTTGGATTTGACCGAGCCCAGCCACAGAGGATCGGTGCGGTCGGGGCCGTAGGCGGTGATCAGGGCCTGGGCTTCGATGGGATCGCCGAGGGTGGTGCCGGTGCCGTGGGCTTCGACAGCGTCGACGTCGGTGGGCGCCAGGCCCGCGTTCGCCAGCGCCTGCAGAATCACCCGCTGCTGAGACGGACCGTTCGGAGCGGTGAGGCCGTTGGACGCGCCGTCCTGGTTGATGGCGGATCCGCGGACCACGGCCAGGACGTGGTGACCGTTGCGGCGGGCATCGGAGAGCCGCTCCACCAGCAGCAGCCCGACCCCCTCACCCCAGCCCGTGCCATCGGCCGCACCCGCGAACGGCTTGCACCGGCCGTCCGGGGCCAGCCCGCGCTGGCGGCTGAACTCCACAAAGGTGCCAGGCGTGGCCATGGCGGTGACGCCGCCGGCCAGTGCCATGTCGCACTCGCCGTTGCGCAGCGCCTGGATCGCCAGGTGCAGGGCCACCAGCGACGACGAGCACGCCGTATCCACCGAGACGGCCGGGCCCTCCAGCCCGAACGTGTAGGACAGGCGGCCTGACGCGACGCTTCCCGCGCTGCCGGTTCCCAGCTGACCCTCGTAACCTTCGGGCGCCAGGTGCATGAGCCGGGACGCGTAGTCGTCGTACATGACGCCGGTGAAGACGCCGGTGCGGCTGCCGCGCAATGACTCGGGGTCGATGCCCGCGTTCTCGAACGTCTCCCAGCTGGTCTCCAGCAGCAACCGCTGCTGCGGATCCATCGCCAGCGCCTCACGCGGGCTGATCCCGAAGAACTCGGCGTCGAAGTTCCCGACCCCGTACAGGAATCCGCCGTGCCGGGTGTAGGTGGTGCCGGGGTGGTCGGGATCCGGGTCGTAGAGGGCGTCAAGATCCCAGCCGCGGTCGGTGGGGAACTCCCCGATCGCGTCGGTGCCCTCGGCCACCAGCCGCCACAGCGCCTCCGGCGAGATCGCACCGCCGGGATAACGGCAGCCCATCCCCACGATCACGATCGGCTCGCAGGCCGGGACGGGAATCGCGACAGCGGCGGGCGAGGACGACGGCTCGCCCACACTCACCTGCTCCTTGAGGTACCGCACCAGTGCGTTGACGGTGGGGTGGTCGAACACCAGCGTCGCCGGAAGCCGTAGTCCGGTCGCGGTGTTCAACCGGTTGCGCAGCTCGATCGCGGTGAGGGAGTCGAAGCCGATGTTCTTGAAGTTCTGGTCCGCGGCGCCCTCCACAGCGGTGGAGCGGCCGAGCACGGCGGTGACGTGACCGTGGACGAGCCCGCCGAGCAGTGCGTCCTGCTCGGCGTCGGACAGACCGGACAGCCGCCCGGCCAGGTCGCCGCCGCCCGCGTCCGCGCGCCGGGGCCGCCGCCGGACCAGGCCACTGAGCACCGCGGGCAGATCGCCCTCGGCAGCGCGGTGGTGGAGGGCGATCTGATCCAGGTCGGCGGTGACGACGTGCGCCGTACCGGCGGCGAGCGCCGCGTCGAACAGGGCCAGCGCCTGCTCGGCGGCCATGGGCCGCAGCCCCTGGCGGTGGAGACGGTCACGCTGCGCCTGGGTGAGGGAGCCGGTCATGTCGCTGTCGTCGGCCCAGAGCCCCCAGGCGAGCGATGTGCCCGGCAGCCCGAGGGACTGGCGGTGGTGGGCGAGCGCGTCGAGGGAGGCGTTGGCCGCCGCGTAGTTCGCCTGGCCCGCCGCCCCGAGCACCCCGGCGGCGGAGGAGAAGACGACGAACGCTGACAGCGGCAGGTCGCGGGTGAGGTCGTGCAGATGCCAGGCCGCGTCCACCTTGGGCCGCAGCACCGTGTGCAGCTGGTGCGGCATCAGGTCGGTCAGCATCGTGTCGTCCAGGACCCCGGCAGCGTGCACGACGGCCGAGAGCGGACGGTCCGCCGGCAGGGCGGTCAGGACGCGGGCGAGGTCGTCGCGGTCGGCGACATCGCAGGCGGCGATGACGACCTCGGCGCCCAGCGCGGTCAACTCGGCGCGCAGTTCCTCGGCCCCGGGCGCCCCCTGGCCCCGGCGGCCGAGCAGAACCACATGGGACGCGCCGTGCCGGGCCACCAGATGACGGGCGACGCGCGCGCCGACCGTTCCGGTGCCTCCGGTGATGAGGACGCTGCCATCCGGGTCGAACGGGACGTCACCGGCGGCCGCCGACGCCCTGGCGAGCCGGGGCACATGGCATTGGCCGTCACGGATCGCCAGCTGAGGTTCGCCGCTCGCGGCCGCCGCACCGGCCGCCCGAACCGAGGCGTCATCGCCGTCGAGATCCAACAGGACGAAACGGCCCGGGTGTTCCAGCTGCGCCGACCGGACCAGACCCCATGCGGCGGCCCCTGCCGGGTCCGTGAGCACGTCGCCCGGCCCGGTGACGACCGCACCCCGGGTCACGATGACCAGGCGGGACACGGCCGTCCGCTCCTCGGCGAGCCACTGCCGCGTCAGCTCCAGCGCCCGTTCGGCCAGGACGTGCGCCGCCTGAGCACCGGTGCTGCCGTCAGGCGTGCGGCACTCGGCGAAGACCACCTCCGGTATCGGCCCTTCGGCGGGGATGCCGTCGCCCCACACCGTGGCCTCCCCGAGCCGTCCGGCCAGGCCCAGGGAGCCGGCCCCCCAGACGGCGGCCGGTGGCGGCTCCGCGGCAACAAGGTCCAGGGCCGTCCAGCTCAGCTCGAACAACGGCCCGGCCCGCTGGGCGTCGCCACGCAACCGCTCGGGGTCGACAGGCCGCAGCACCATCGACTCGACGGTGGCGACAGGCCTGCCGGACGTGTCGGCGATGTCCAGGGCGATCTCGTCCGTGCCGACCGGACGCAGCCGTATCCGCAGGCCGCTCGCACCCGTCGCATGCAGGGACACTCCGGTGAAGGAGAACGGCAGCCATGTCCCCTCGCGTTCGCCGAGCAGACCGAGCACGATGGTGTGCAGCGCGGAGTCCAGCAGCGCCGGATGCACGCAGAAACGCTCGAACGAGGCGTGCTCGTCCTCCGGCAGGGCGATCTCGGCGAAGACCTCGTCGCCGACCCGCCACGCTGCCCGCAGCCCTTGGAAGACCGGCCCGTACTCGTATCCGCCGGCGCTGAGCCGGCCGTAGGCGCCGCCCAGGTCGACGGGCTCCCCTCCAGGCGGCGGCCAGGCAGCCGCCGCACCATCCCAGCCCCCGGCGACGGCCTCGGCGATCGTGCCGCTGGCATGCCGGGCCCACGGCGCTTCGGACCGGCCCGCGGGGCGCGAGTGGATCACGACCTCGCGCTGTTCGCCGCCCTCGGCAAAGGAGACGCTGACGTGGATCTGAACGGGCACCTCATCCTGGAGGACCAAAGGATTTTCCAGCACGAGATCATCGACCCGGTCCCCGCCGGCCTCGACCGCCGCGCGGAGGGCCAGGTCCAGGAACGCGGCGCCAGGCAGCAGCGTTGTGCCGAGGATGCTGTGATCCGCCAGCCAGGAGTGTGTGGCGGTGGAGACCAGGCCGGTGAGGATGTGCCCTTGCTCGTCGGGCAGTTCGGTCGCGGAGCCGACCAGCGCGTGCCCGGTCGCCGTCCCGGACTGCCCCGGGCTCACAGCCGGGTGCAGCCAGTAGTGCCCGTGCTGGAACGGATACGTCGGCAGCGCGAGCAGCCGGCCCCCGGAGAGCACGGACGCCCAGTCCACATCGATGCCGTGCGCGTGGGCGCGGGCCAGCGAGGTGAGCAGCTGGCTCTGGTCACCCCGCCGACGGCGCAGCGTGCCGACCGCCACCGCCGGCGCGCCCAGCTCCTCGGCGGTGTGCTCGATCGAAGCGGTCAGCACCGGATGGGGACTCGCCTCGATGAACCGGGTGTGCCCGCTCTCCAGCAGCCTGGTGACCGCACGCTGGAACCGCACCGGGTTGCGCAGGTTGTCATACCAGTACTCCGCGTCGAAGCGGACGCCGTCACCAGCCTCCCGCGCCGTGGTGTACACCGGGATGACCGGCTCCCGGGGCTCGATGCCGGCGAGCGCGCGGAGCATGCGATCGCGGAGCGGTTCGATGTGCGGCGAGTGCGAGGCGTATCCGATCGGAACGGCCCTGGCATCGACCCCCTCGTCCTGATACGCCGCGATCAGCCGGCCGACGGCGCTCAGATCACCGGACACCACCGTGGCGCGCGGCGAGTTGACGCCCGCGACCGACAACGCGCCGCCGTAGGACGCCAGATCGGCGGTAACCCGCTCGACGGGCAGCGGAACGGACACCATGCCTCCGGTGTCCGCGATGGCGGCGGCGACCTGGCCGCGCAGCGCGACGACCATCGCCGCGTCCCTAAGCGTCAACGCGCCCGCGATATGCGCCGCGGCGATCTCGCCCTGAGAATGGCCGACGACCGCGTCCGGCTGGACGCCATGCGCCTGCCACACCCGCGCCAGCGAGACCGTGAGCGCGAACAGCGCGGGCTGGATCACCTCGACCCGGTCCAGCTCAGGCGCGTCCGGCTCGCCCCGCAGCACCGACAGCACCGACCAGCCGGTGTGCGGACGCAGGGCGTCATCGCAGGCACGCAGATACTCGGCGAAGACCGGCGAAGTCTCCATCAGACCCAGGCCCATACCCGGCCACTGCGCGCCATGCCCGGGGAAGGAGAACACGGTCTTGCCAAAGACCTCCACGCCCTCCACCACGTTCGCGGCTGGAGCACCGCTGCGCAGCGCGGCCAGACCGGAGCAAAGCTCGTCCACTCCGCCGCCGACAACGCCCGCCCGATGAGAGAACGCGGCACGCGTCATCAAAGTGCGGGCGACAGCCGCGAGACTCAGGCCCGGGTTCGCCTCGATGTGGCACAGCAGACGTCCGGCCTGCTCACGCAGGGCGGGTCCGCTCTTGGCGGACAACAGCCAGGCGACAGGACCGCTGGGCTCATCCTCCCCAGCCGGCACGGTCTTCGGGGCCTGCTCGATGATGACGTGAGCGTTGGTCCCGCTGATACCGAAGGAGGAGATACCGGCACGCCGGGGCCGGCCGGCCTGCGGCCAGTCGCGGCTCTCGGTGAGGAGCTGGACGTTTCCGCTGGCCCAGTCGGCGTGCGGAGTGGGCTCGTCGGCGTGCAGGGTACGGGGGAGCACCCCGTGATGGATCGCCTGGACCATCTTGATGATTCCGGCCACACCCGCGGCGGCCTGCGCGTGCCCGATGTTGGACTTGACCGAGCCGAGCCACAGCGGGGTTTGGCGGTCCTGCCCATACGTGGCGAGGATCGCCTCGGCTTCGATGGGGTCACCCAAAGTGGTGCCGGTGCCGTGCGCTTCCACCACATCGACCTCCGACGCCGACAGCCCCCCACCGGCCAGCGCCTCACGAATCACACGGCGCTGCGCCGGACCGCTCGGCGCGGTCAGCCCATTGGACGCGCCGTCCTGATTGACGGCGGACCCGCGCACCACAGCCAGGACACGGTGCCCGTTGCGCTGCGCGTCGGAGAGGCGCTCAACCAAAAGCAGGCCGACACCCTCACTCCAGGCGGCCCCGTCAGCGTCAGCGGAGAACGACTTGGAACGCCCGTCAGGAGCCAGCCCCCGCTGACGGCTGAACTCGATGAAGGCCGCGGGAGTCGCCATGACGGTCACCCCACCGGCCAGAGCCAGATCGCATTCACCACCGCGCAGCGCCTGCACGGCCAAGTGCAGAGCCACCAGCGACGACGAGCACGCCGTGTCCACCGTCAGAGCGGGCCCGGCCAGATCGAACACGTACGACACCCGACCCGACGCCACGCTCGTCTGCGTTCCCGCAAGCAAAAACCCCTCGAAGCCATCAGGAGAGGCTTGCATGAGCCGATTGCCGTAGTCGTCGTACATGACCCCGGTGAAGACACCAGTGCGGCTGCCACGGAGCGCGGCGGGACTGATCCCGGCGTTCTCGAAAGCCTCCCAGGCGGTTTCCAGCAGGAGACGCTGCTGGGGATCAGTAGCCAGCGCCTCACGCGGGCTGATCCCGAAGAACTCGGGATCGAAGTCAGCGGCATCATGCAGGAACCCACCATGGCGCGTGTACGTGGTGCCCGGGTGGGCGGGATCCGGATCGTAGAGCGCGTCAAGATCCCAGCCACGGTCGGTGGGAAACTCCCCGATCGCGTCAGCACCCTCGGCCACCAGCCGCCACAGATCTTCAGGACAGCGCACACCACCGGGATAGCGGCACGCCATCCCCACGATCACCACCGGATCGTTGTCCCGCACGCCGACCGCGGCAACCTGCTCCGCACCACCCGCACCGGTGATCTTCTCGCCGAGGTACCGGGCCAGCGCGACCGCCGTCGGATACTCGAACACGACCGTCGTCGGCAACCGGAGCCCGGTCGCCGCGCCGAGCCTGTTGCGCAACTCGACCGTGGTGAGGGAATCCAGACCCTGCTCCCGGAACGCCCGGTCCCCATCGAGCAGGCCGGGCCCACCGAGGCCGAGCACGCCGGCCGCCTCGGCGCGGACGAGCTCCAGGAGCGCCGCGTCCCGTTCCGCCTCGGACAACGTGGCCAGCCGCCGGGTCAGCGCGGCGGCTCCCCTGACCGAGGCCCGCGCGGCCGCCCCGCCCCTACGGGGCAGCAGCCGCCGGAAAACGGCGGGGACCTCGCCGTTCTCCGCCCGCAGCGCGGCCAGGTCGAGCCTGGCCGGCACCAGAGTGGGCCGGTCGGCGGCCAGCGCGATGTCGAACAGCGCGAGCGCTTCGTCGGTGTCCATCGCGGCGATGCCGCCACGCCGCAACCGCGCCCGGTCGGACTCGGTGAGATGCCCGGTCATACCGCTAGCCTCAGCCCACAGGCCCCAGGCGAGCGAGACGCCACAAAGCCCCGCCGCACGGCGGTGCTCGGCCAGAGCGTCCAGGAACGCGTTGGCCGCCGCGTAGCCGGCCTGCCCCGGGCCGCCGACCGTGGCGATCGCGGAGGAGAACAGGACGAACGCGATGAGCGGAAGATCGCGGGTGAGATCGTGCAGGTTCCAGGCCGCGTCCGCCTTCGGCCGCAGCACCGCACCGACCCGCTCCGGGCTGAGCGCGGCGACCGTCCCGTCATCGAGGACCCCCGCCAAGTGCACGACGGCACACAGCGGACGGTCAGCCGGGACAGCGGCGATCACCTCGGCCAGCGCAGCCCGGTCGGCCGCGTCGACGGCGGCGAACGCGACCTGCGCGCCCAAGGCACGCAAGTCGGCCGCGAGTTCGGCGGCTCCGTCGGCGCCCTCACCGCGGCGGCTGACCAGCAACAGCTGCCGCGCCCCGTGCGCGGCCACCAGATGACGGGCGACCAGACCGCCGAGACGGCCGGTACCGCCGGTGATCAGTACGGTGCCCTCGAACGTCGCCACCCCCGAGTCCGGCTCCACCCGGGACACCGGAGCCAGCCGGGGTATGAGCGCCACTCCCGCGCGGATGGCCAGCTGGGGCTCACCGCCCGGGACGACCGCTGCCACTGCCCGCTCGGAAGCCTCCTCGTCGTCCAGGTCGAGCAGGACGAACCGCCCCGGATGCTCGGACTGCACCGTCCGGACAAGCCCCCACACCGTCGCGTCCCCAGGAGAGGGGACGTCACGGACGGGATCGACCGCCATCGCGCCCCGCGTGACGATGACCAGACGTGCCGTGTCAAAAAGCTCCTCGGCGAGCCACTCCTGAACCACAGCGAGCGTCCGGCCGGCGATCGAGTGCGCCGCCGCGTCAGGAGCGAGACTCTCCGCGGCGGCCACAGGAGCGGTGAGGACGAACCCGGGCACGGGAGCGCCGTTCGCGACCGCCTCCCGCAGCGTGGCCAGATCGGGATACGCGTCGGCACTCAGGCCGCTGACCCCAGCCGCGTCGCCGAGCACCGCCCACCGGGCGGCCTCCGCGAAACCGGCCGGCAGCGGCTCCCACACGACGCCGTAGAGGTTTCGGACGTTACCGACCGCGCCGAGCCGGTCGACAGCCGTCGACCGCAGCGCGAGGACACCCGACGCCACGAACGAGGAATCCGCGCCGTCGGTGACAACGACCTCCACGGCGCCCTCTCCGGCCGGAGCCAGCCGCACCCGCACCGTCTCCGCGCCGCTCGGCACCGCGACAAAGCCAGTCCAGGAGAACGGCAGGAGCACCCCGCCCTCGTCCTTGCCAAGCAGCCCGATCGCCGCCAGCGGATGCAGCGCGGCGTCGAGCAGCGCCGGGTGAACGCCACTTCGGCTCCTCTCGGCCCGCAGCTCCGCAGGAAACGCGACCTCGGCGAACAACGTGTCCTCCAGCCGCCAGGCGGCCTGGACGTTCCGCAACGCCGGCCCGTACTCGTAGCCGTGCTCGTGAAGACCGTCATACAAGCCGGCCACATCGAGCTGTTCCGCGCCGTGCGCAGGCCACACCCCGGACATGGGCACGGCCCCGGCACCCGGCGTGCCAGCCGAGACAAAACCGACGGCGTGGCGCGTCCACTCACCCTCGCCGACCCGGGAGAACAGCCTGACCTGCCTGCGCCCCGACGCGTCAGCGGCGCCCACGACAACTTGGATCTCGACATCCTGATCCTCGGGCACCGGCAGCGGGATCTCGAACGTCAGCTCGTCCACCGAGCCGCAGCCCAGTTCGTCCCCGGCCCGCGCGACCATGTCCAAGAACGCGGTACCCGGCAGGAGCACAACACCCCCGACACAGTGGTCGGCCAGCCACGGACGCGCCGCACGCGACACCTTGCCGGTGAACAAGTGCCCCTCACCGTCGGCGAGTTCCGTCACCGTGCGCAGGAAAGAATGCCCGATCGCACTCCCGCCACCGGCACTCGGCTCGATCCAGTACCGCTGCCGCTGGAACGGGTAGGTGGGCAGATCCACATGACGTGCCGGCCGACCGTCGAAGACGGCGCTCCACTCCACGTCGATCCCGTGCACGTGGGCGAGGCCGAGGGAATGCGCGAACCGGGCGGGACCACCATCGTCCCGCCGCAGCGACTCGACCACGACGGCATGCTCGGCACCAGCCGCCTCCAGCGTCTGCTCGATCGCCGCGGTCAGCACCGGGTGCGGGCTGACCTCGATGAACGTGCCGAACCCCGAGGCCGCCAGCTCACCGACAGCCGGCCCGAACGCCACCTGACGCCGCAGGTTCTGATACCAGTACTCCCCATCGACACGGAAGGACCCCTGCCGGACACCCTCGACCGTGGACCAAAACTCCAGCCGCGGCTCACCCGGCGTGATCGACGCGAGCTTCTGCGTCAGCTCGTCCTCCAGTACCGCCATATGCGGGCAATGAGAGGCATAGTTCACCGGCACCCGGCGGGCCCACAGGCCCTCGGCCTCGCAGCGCGCCAGCAGTTCGTCCAGCGCGTCCACATCACCACCGACCACGCTCGAGGACGGACCGTTCACCGCGGAGACCCACAGCTTCCCCGCCCAACGGCCGATCAGCTCCCTCACCGTGTCCGGGGAGCCGGACACCGTCACCATGCCGCCGGTGTCCGCCAGTGACAACAGCGCCGTGCTGCGCAGCGCCACCACGCGAGCAGCGTCCGCAAGCGTGAGAGCACCCGACACGTAGGCGGCAGCGATCTCCCCCTGCGAGTGGCCCATCACCGCGTCAGGCTCCACACCCATCGCACGCCACTGCGCCGCCAGGCCCGCCACCACGGCGAACGTCGTGCACTGCACCACATCGGACCGATCCAGCCCAGGAGCTCCAGCACCCCCGCACAGAGCATCGCGCACGGACCAGTCCAGATGCGGCTGGAGCGCGTCCGCGCAGGCGAGCACCTCGTCCCGGAACACCCGCGAGGTCTCCATCAGCCCGGTGGCCATGCCCGCCCACTGCGAGCCCTGCCCCGGGAAAACAAACACGATCTTCCCCCGGTCCCGCGCCACGCCGAGCGTGACACCCGGCGCGGCCTCGCCGCTCGCGAGCGCGGCCAGGCCGGAGCGGAACGCGGCCCGGTCCGCGCCGGCGACGACCGCGCGACGGGCGAACACCGCGCGGGTGGTCGACAGCGCGCGGCCGATGTCGGCCACAGCGGTGCCCTGCTCGTTGTCGATGAACCGCAGCAGCTGGTCCGCCTGATCCCGCAGCCCCTGACTGTTCGGAGCCGACAGCAGCCACGGGACGGTCACCTCACCGCCCCCCGCGTCCACCGCCTCTTCCTCCGGGGCCTGCTCGAGCACCATGTGCGCGTTGGTGCCACTGATACCGAACGACGACACCGCTGCCCGCCGCACCGCCGTCTCAGGCCAGGGCCGGCCCTCGGTCAGCAACTGGACCGCACCCGCCGACCAGTCGACCTGCCGGGTCGGGGCATCCACGTGCAGCGTGCGCGGCAGCCTCCGGTGACGCAGCGCCATCACCATCTTGATCAGGCCGCCGACTCCGGCCGCGGCCTGCGCGTGGCCGATGTTCGACTTCAAAGAGCCCAGCCACACAGGCGCGTCCTGAGGACGGTTCTGACCGTAGGCCTCGATGATGGCCTGCGCCTCGATCGGGTCCCCGAGGCGGGTGCCGGTGCCGTGCGCCTCGACCACGTCCACATCTGAGGACTCCAGACCGCTGCTGGCCAGCGCCTGCCGGATCACCCGTACCTGGGACGGCCCGTTGGGCGCGGTCAGCCCGTTGCTGGCCCCGTCGGAGTTGATCGCGGACCCCCGGATCAAAGCGAGCACCCGGTGGCCGTTGCGCCGCGCGTCCGAGAGCCTCTCCAGCACGACCATCCCGGCACCCTCTGACCAGCCGGTGCCGTCCGCCGTATCCGCGAACGCCTTGCACCTGCCGTCCGGGGAGAGCCCCTGCTGACGGCTGAACTCGACGAAGATGCCGGGCGAGGCCATCACATTCACGCCGCCCGCCACAGCGAGCGGGCACTCCCCGCCGCGCAGCGCCTGCACAGCGAGATGCAACGCCACCAGCGACGACGAACAGGCGGTGTCCACGGTGAACGCCGGGCCCTGCAGCCCGAGCGTGTAGGCGATCCGGCCGGAGGCCACGCTGGCGGTCGTACCGGTGAGCAGGAAACCGTCAACCTCACCGCCCCCCTCGGTCAGGCGCGGCCCGTACTCCTGCGACATCGCCCCGACGAACACACCCGTCCGGCCGCCGCGCAGCGACGACGGGGCGATGCCCGCGCGCTCCAGCGCCTCCCAGGACACCTCGAGCAGCAGCCGCTGCTGCGGGTCCATCGCCAGCGCCTCACGCGGGCTGATGCCGAAGAACGCCGCATCGAACAAGTCGGCGTCCCTCATGAATCCGCCGCGTCGCACCGACGAGGTACCCGAGGCCCCCGAGCCCGGGCCGAACAGGGCGTTCAGGTCCCACCCCCGGTTGCCGGGGAAATCGGAGATCGCGTCCGTCCCGGTTTCCACCAGCTGCCACAACTGCTCAGGAGACCGCACACCCCCCGGGAAACGGCATGCCATGCCCACGATGGCGATGGGGTCGCCCGCGCCACCGTCGCTCGCCGGCGCCACCAGGTCGGGTGGCGCGTCGGCGGCCGCGGTGAGCCGGACGTACAGGTGCTCGGCGAGGATGGCCGGTGTGGGGTGGTCGAACAGCAGGGAAGCCGGCAGATCGAGACCGGTCGAGGCCGCCAGCCTGTCTCTCAGCTCCACCGCGAGCAGCGAATCGAAGCCGAGCTGCCGGAACGACCGCGCCATGTCGATGCCCGCGACGTCCTCGTGCTCGAGAACGACGGCAGCTCGGCGGCGCACCAGAGCCAGCAGGGTCCGCTTGAGCTCCGGCCCCGGCAACGCGGCCAGCCCATCCGCCGCCGACCGCGGCACAGGTTCCGCCGCCGGGCGATCGGGTACGGGAGCGCCGTACGGCCCGGGCCCGGACGCGAGCCAGTGGCGACCGCGCTGGAAGCGGTACGTCGGCAGCGGCACCCGGCGCGGCTGACGGCCCGCGAAAAGCGAGGCCCAGTCCACTTCCCCGCCATGGACGTACAGCCGGCCCATCGAGTGGACGAAGGCCGGCCAGGCCGCCTTGTCCCGCCGCAGGGTGCCGACCGCGGCCGCGTCACTACCGGCGGCGTCGATGGCGTGGCGGAGCGGTGTGGTCAGAACGGGGTGAGGGCTGGTCTCGACGAAGCGCGTGTGCCCCGTGTCGAGCAGCCCGGTGACAGCGGCGTGGAACTGCACGGGGTTGCGGAGGTTGTCGTACCAGTACTCGGCGTCGAACGCGGGGCGGGTGCCGGGGCGGGCGGTGGAGTGGAAGGGAATGTGCGGCACCCCGGGGGTGATGTCGGCGAGGGCCTCCACGAACTGCTCGCGCAGCGGCTCGATGTGGGCCGAGTGCGAGGCGTAACCGATCGGCACCGGGCGGGCGTTGACGCCCTGTTCCCGGTAGTGGCCGAGGAGGCGGCGCACGGAGTCCGGATCGCCGGAGACCACCGTGTCGTGGGGCGAGTTGATCCCGGCGACGCAAAGGCCCGGGTAGGCGGTCAGATCGTCGGCGACCCGCTCGGGGGAGAGCGGGACGGCGGCCATGCCACCGGTACCGGCGATCGTCCTCGCGACGAGCCCGCGGTGGGTGATGATTTTGGCGGCGTCATCGAGGCAGAGGGCTCCGGCGATGTGCGCGGCGGCGATCTCGCCCTGGGAGTGCCCGATGACGGCGTCGGGGGTGACGCCGTGGTGCTGCCACAGCCGCGCCAGGCAGACGGTGACGGCGAAGATGGCGGCTTGTACGACGTCAACGCCATCGAGATCGGGGGCACCGGGCTCGCCGCGCAGGACGTCCAGGAGCGACCAGCCGGTGTGCGGTCGCAGGGCGGCGTCACACGCGCGCAGGTGCTGGGCGAAGACCGGGGAGGTCTCCAGCAGGTCCAGCCCCATACCGGCCCACTGGGTGCCGTGCCCGGGGAAGACGAACACCGTCCGGCCGGGCTCGCCGACGCGTCCGGTGACCAGGCCAAAGGCCGCGTCCTCACCCGCCTCCGCCGCGGACAGCCCGCGCAGCAGGCGCTCGCGGCTGTCACCGAGGACGACCGCGCGGTGGTCAAAGACCGACCGGGTGGTGAGCAGTGACCAGCCGACATCGACCGGGTCGAGGCCCGTACCCTCCTCCACACCGGCCCGCAGGGCGGCGGCCTGGGCGCGCAGCGCTGCCTCGTCGGCTCCAAAGAGCACCCAGGGCACCACCGGCACGGCGGCGGGAGCCGCCTGCGACACCGGGTCCGTGTCCACCGCGGCCGCGCCCGAGACGGCGGCCGGGACGTCGGAGACCACCACGTGGCAGTTCGTGCCGCCCATGCCGAACGAGTTGACGCCCGCCACCAGCGGCGCGTCCGGCTTCGGCCACGGGCCGAACCCCGTGCGCACCTCGATGTTGAGCGCGTCGGGATCGATCCGCGGGTTGGGCGTCGTGTAGTTCAGGCTCGCCGGGATCTCGCGGTGCTTCACGCACAGCGCGGTCTTGATGAGACCCACGATCCCGGCCGCCCCTTCGAGGTGGCCGACGTTGGTCTTGGCCGAGCCGACGTGCACAGGCCCGTCCGAACGGCCCGCGCCGACCGCGGCCCCGACGGACGCGGCCTCGATGGGATCGCCCACCGTGGTGCCGGTCCCGTGCAGTTCCACGTACTGGACCTCGCCCGGCTCCAGGCGCGCCCTCTCATGAGCCAGCCGGATCACGTCCCGCTGAGCCTCGGCGCTCGGCACGGTGAGGCCGTCGGTGGCGCCGTCGTTGTTCATCCCGGTCCCGCGGATCACGCAGTAGATGGGATCGCCGTCGGCCAGGGCGCGGGACGCCGGCTTGAGGAGGACGAACCCGCCGCCCTCACCGCGGACGTAGCCGTTCGCGCGGGCGTCGAAGGTGTAGCAGCGCCCGTCCGCGGAGAGCCCGCCGAACCGCTCGGTCGCCAGCGCGGCGCCGGTCGCCAGATTCAGGTTCACGCCGCCGGCCAGCGCCATGGCCGACTCGCCGGACAAGATGCTCTCACAGGCCAGGTGCACGGCCACCAGCGCCGACGACTGCGCGGTGTCCACGGTGAGACTCGGACCGCGCAGCCCGAGCGTGTACGAGATCCGGTTGGCGATGATGCCCCGGCCGGTCCCGGTCAGCGAATACTGGGTGCTCGCCTCGGAACCGCGCCGCTGCAGCAAGGACGCGTAGTCGTCGCCGATGGCCCCGACGAAGACCCCGGTCCGGCCGCCCGCCAGGCTCGCGGGGACGATCATCGCGTCCTCCAGAGCCTCCCACGCCAGCTCCAGCATCAGCCGCTGCTGCGGGTCCATGTTCGCGGCCTCGCGCGGGGAGATGCCGAAGAACGCCGGGTCGAACCCCTCCACGTCGTCGAGGAACCCGCCGTGCCGGAGC
Source organism: Streptomyces sp. NPDC041200 (assembly GCF_055591805.1). NCBI lineage: Bacteria > Bacillati > Actinomycetota > Actinomycetes > Kitasatosporales > Streptomycetaceae > Streptomyces > Streptomyces sp. NPDC041200. Next base: position 15,504 of record NZ_JBVIZF010000050.1, read on the forward strand.
CCGGCCGTCCGCGCCGTGCCGCTCCAGCGGTCGGCGGGGGTCTCGGTGACGGCGGACCGGCCATCGCGCAACAGCCGCCAGAACGCCGCCGGATCCGGCGCCTGGGGCAGCCGACAGGACAACCCGACGATGGCGATCAGGTCGTTCGACACCGGGCGCACACCCCCCGACTCAGTGAAATCAGTCATGGCGTCCTGACAGCCTTCCTCGCACACCGGGAATTCTGAAAATGGCACGGAAAATCGAGCGACCGACTTTTCGCCCGGTCGCCTGCGGGTCGTTCAATCAGGGCGGTTCAGTCCTCCATATAAATGGTGGCTTCGGCGATCGTCGTATTCGCGTCAGGCCGTTCCACGAATTTGAAGGTCCGCGTCCCCGTCTTTCCGGCATACCGGCCGCTGACGCCGATCGCGGGAAGCCGGTTGACCACGAACCCACCGCCCGCCGGATCCTCCTGACGGACCGTCCCGGTCCAGCTGATGACACCATCCGCGAGCTTCTCGGTGGCCGTCATCAGCTGCATCAGACTGCCGTCCTCCGGGTCCCCGAACACCACCGCCATGCCCTCCGAAGTGGACACCAGATTGCCGCTGGAGTCGTACAACTCCTCGGTGAACGTGACGTGGTGCCCCACGCCGGGACGAGTCGACTGATGCACTGTCGTATGGCAGACTTCCCGGAGATTTTCCAGGTACATGAAACCCCCTCATGAAAACGCAGAACTCTGGCGGAAGAACGCCTGCCAGAATCATGTACACGGGCCCTGACCAGGCAAGCCTGAGGACGCACTTATCGCCCCTTGACTCACGTCACATGGACCTGCGGAACGTACCGAATCCACCGGCCGCCGGACTGCTGGAACTCCTGCTCCTTCGCCATGATTTCCTCAGCATGATTCCAGGCGAAAAGCAGCGCGTAGTCCGGATACGGGTCACTGAACTCGGCCGCGGGCCGGACCGGAATGTGCTGCCCCGGAGTCAGCCGGTCCTGCTTGCTCGGCGTCGTATCGCACACGAACGACACCAGCTCGGGGCCGATACCGCAGAAGTTCGTCACCGTCGCGCTCTTCGCGGTCGCCCCGTAGCCGACCACGCGGCGTCCCTCGGCGCGCAGCCGCTCCAGCAGCGCCACCAGATCCCCGCGGATCTTCTGTACGTTCGCCGAGAACGCCCGCAGCGTTGCCAGGCCGGTGAGCTTCTGCTCGCGCTCGTCGGCGAGCAGCCGGGCGACGGCCTCCGCCGGAGTACGCATACCGGCCCGCGCGAGCGTGTAGCGGACCTCGCCGCCGTGGACCGGCAGCCGCTCCACGTTCACCAGCTCAAAGCCGAACCGCTCGGCCATCGCCTGGACCGAGCCGGCCGAGAACAGATAGAAGTGCTCGTCGTAGATCTGGTCGAACGAGGTCTTGGCGACGATGTCACCGAGGTAGGGATCCTCGAAGACGAACACGCCGTCCGGGGCGAGCAGCGCGTCCGCCCCCCTCAGGACCGAATCCAGGTACGGGATGTGGCACATGGTGTTGGCGGTGTAGATGACATCAGCCGGCCCCTCGGCGGCACGCACCTCACGGGCCGTCGCCTCTTCGAAGAAGTCGGTACGCACCTGCACGCCCTTCGCGCGCGCCACCTCGGCCACACCCGTCGAGGGCTCGAACCCCAGGTGCCGGACACCCGCCTCCCGGATCGTGTCCAGCATGATCCCGTCGTTGCAGCCCATCTCCACGATGAAGGGGTCCGCCCCGGTCAGTTCGGTGGCGAGGAAGTTCTGGGCGACCCCAGCGAAATGCTCACGCATGACCGAGGAGCCCGACGAGTAGTAGGGGTAGTCGTCGTGGAACATCAGGTGCCGCGGCACCTCCTGGGTCAGCTGCACCATCGTGCACGCGCGGCACTGGCCGACGGCGAGCCGGTAGAAGAACTCGCTGTCGGTCTCACCCGGCTCCAGGAACCGGTCGGACAGCGGCTGCCTGCCCAGATCGAGGAACTCCTCGACGTCGCCGCCGCAGATCCGGCAGGCCCCCGGGATGGGCGCGTCGGTTACACCAGTCATGATCGAACTCCTTGTTGGTCGCGGTTGCTGAGAGGGGGACCGCACTCCTGACCGCGAGACGGGCACCGGGACGTCACAGCTCGGCCAGGACCTCGCGCAGCGCGTCGATCGTCTTGTCCTGACGGTCCGGTGGCAGCGACGGGTACATGGGCAGCGAGAAGATCTCACCCGCGAGCCGCTCGGTGACCGGCAGCGACCCCTTGGCATACCCGAGTTCGGAGAACCCGCTCATGGTGTGGACCGGCCACGGGTAACTGATGTTCAGCGAGATGTCGTACCGCTTGAGCCGCTCGATGATCTCGTCGCGGCAAGGATGCCGCACCACATACACGTAGTAGACGTGCTCGTTTCCCTCCGTCACCGACGGAAGGGTCAGCCCGCCGGGCCCGGCGAGGTCCGCCAGGCCCTCCTCGTACCGGCGTGCCACCTTCCGCCGCCCCGCGATGTAGGCATCCAGGCGGCGCAGCTTGCGGCGCAGAATCTCAGCCTGCACCTCGTCGAGACGGGAGTTGTGCCCCGGGGACCGGACGACGTAGTAGACCTTCTCCATCCCGTAATAGCGCAGCTGGCGCAGACTGCGGTCGACCTCGGCGTCGTCGGTGATGACCGCGCCGGCGTCGCCGTAGGCCCCGAGCACCTTCGTCGGATAGAACGAGAACGCCGCCGCGTCCCCCATCGTGCCTGCCGCCTTGCCGTGCTGCCGTGCGCCATGCGCCTGAGCGCAGTCCTCCAGGACGGCCAGACCGTGCTCTTCGGCCAGCCGCCGCAACGGAGCCATGTCGACACATTGCCCGTACAGGTGCACCGGCAGCAGCGCCTTCGTGCGCGGCGTGATCGCGTCCGCGACCTGGCCGGTGTCCATCAGGTAGTCGTCCTCGCGCACGTCCACGAAGACCGGCCTCGCCCCGGTGCCGTCGATCGCGACCACGGTCGGAGCCGCGGTGTTCGACACCGTTATCACCTCGTCGCCGGAACCCACGCCCAGCGCCTGCAGCCCCAGCTTGACGGCGTTGGTCCCGTTGTCGACACCGACGCAGTGCCCCACTCCGTGATAGGCCGCGTACTCGGCCTCGAAGCCCTGCACGCTCTTGCCGAGAATCAGCTGCCCGGACTCGAAGACCGTCTCGACGGCCTCTAACAGGTCCGCCCTTTCCTGTTCGTACTCCGGTAGGTAATCCCATACACGAGTCGTCATTTCCCTCACCGTGACATTGGCGTACAACGCGATGGATCCGCTGAATTTCCGTTGCCCGTGGAGCGGGCCGCCCAGGTGCTCATGTAGTTGTTGTCCCGCTCGATCCCCAGCGCCTGCGCGCTCAGGAAGTCCACACCGTCCACGTAGGCGTACGGCTGCATGAACCCGCCCGCCCGGACATCGCGGTAGAGCCGCGACAACGGATGGGCCCCGGTAAACGACGCGCCGCCGACCAGGGTCAGACAGTCGTTGACGATGGCCGGGGCCATCTGGTTGACCGTCAGCTTGGCGCACTGGAAGTGCCGCATCATCTGCCTGCCGCGCTCGTCGAGGTCCCCCGACAGATCGGCGTTGAACGCGTCGATCACGGTCAACGCGGTGCCGAGGGTGGAGCGCAACATGTAGAGACGGGCGTCCAGCTCCGCCACCAGGGTCCGCGCCGCGGCCTGCGGGGCGGCGGACCGGCGTGCGAGCGCCCCCACTGCCAGGTCGTAGGCGGCCTGTGCGACGCCGACGTACAAGCCCAGCATCGAGACCGAGCTGACCGTCTGACCGGCGAGGACCGCGTCGTTGCGAGCCCCGACGACATCTCGCACGATGACGTCCCCGGCCGGTATGGGGCAGTTGTCGAAGACGATGTCCATCGTGCCCGACGCGCGCATCCCCAGACCGTCCCAGTTGTCCAGGACGGTGAACCCGGGAGTGTCGCTCCTGACGACCGGAGACACCAGCCTCGGCGGTTCGTCGGTCCCGTCCGTGCGCGCGTTGATGAAGAAGTGTGTGCCGATGGGCGCCATGGACACCAGCGTCTTGCGGCCGGACAGCAGCCACCCGCCCGACCCGTCGGGCGCCAGTGTCGTCACCGCGGAATGGTGGTCCTTGATGCCGGAGCACATGACCGCGTCGCCCGCGACCATCATCCGCATCAGCCGCTCCGCCAGCGCACGGGCGTTCGCATCACCGTGCCGCCACTCGTAGCCGAGGGTGAGCCCCCGGCTGAGCTGCAGATGCAGCGCCAGCGCTGTCGAGGCGTCGGCCTGCGCCACCCACTGGAGCGCGACCCCCACGTCGAACAGCCGGTCCACTCCCAGCCCGCCCAGCTCGGCGGGCACCGTCGCGCCCATCAGGCCTTCCTTGCGGAGCGCGTCGAAAGTCTCGGTGGGGAACCTGGCGTCGCGGTCGTTCTCCGCCGCGGTGGCCCGGATGCGCGGCAGGTGCTCGGAGAGCCGCTCGAGCAGGACGCGACCGGCGGGAGTGACCGGTGCGCTCAATCCCGTCGCCCGGGCCTGGGGGGTAGTGCCTGAGGACAATACGTGCTCCGTCATGACTTGCTCCGTACTCTCTCCATCGGCGTTCATCGGCGGTCATCGGCGTGCTCTTGGCCGTACCTGGAGGTATCCGGGGTCAGGCCGTCACTCCGGTGGGAGAGTGGGGGCCGGCGTGCGGCTGGGTCACCGTCCGGCGGAGCGGTTCCCACCAGGACTCGTTCTCCACGTACCAGCGCACCGTGTCGGCGAGCCCGGACGCCAAGTCGATGCGGGGCCTATAGCCCAGCTCATTCTTGATCTTCGTCCAGTCCACCGAATACCGCTGGTCATGTCCCGGACGGTCGGGAACGTTGCGCACCGAAGACCAGTCCGAGCCCGTCTCCTTCAGCAGGTGCGCCGTGAGGTCGCGGTTGGTGAGCTCCGTCCCGCCGCCGATGTTGTAGACGTCGCCGGGCCGACCACCCTCCACCACCAGCTGGATGGCGCGGCAGTGATCATCCACGTGCAGCCAGTCGCGCACGTTGCTGCCGTCCCCGTACAGCGGGAGCTCCTCACCCTCCAGCAGGTTCGTGATGAACAGCGGAATGATCTTCTCGGGGAACTGATAGCGGCCGTAATTGTTCGAGCACCGCGTCACGCACACCGGGAGTCCGTAGGTCCGGTAGTAGGAGCGCGCGACGAGATCCGCGCTCGCCTTGGACGCCGAGTACGGCGAGTTCGGCTCGAGCGGATGCTCCTCGGTCCAGGAACCGGCGTCGATCGAGCCGTAGACCTCGTCGGTGGACACCTGGACGACCCGCCGCACACCCGCGTCCAGGCAGGCGTTCAGTACGGTATGGGTACCCTGCACATTGGTGTGCATGAAATCGGCCGGTCCGGTGATCGAGCGGTCCACGTGGGACTCCGCGGCGAAGTGCACGACGACGTCCACGCCCGCAAGGACATCGGCCAGCAGACCCGCGTCGCAGACGTCTCCGACCACCAGCTCGAACCGCCGGTCATCGGAGACCGGAGCCAGGTTCTCCTCATTGCCCGCGTAGGTCAGCTTGTCGAGGACAACGACAGAGGCGCCGGCGAACTCCGGATACGCGCCCGAGAGGACCTGCCGCACATAGTGCGAACCTATGAACCCGGCGCCCCCGGTGACGACCACACGATTATTGCGCGACATATGTCAGCCTGCCCCAGTCAGTGTCGCTGGAAATCCCCATTACGTACCGGCCATACCCTGAGTTCTTGTGCTTCTTCCCGAGGGAATAACAACTGTCGGCGTCGATGTAGCCCAACTGGAGCGCTATCTCCTCCAGGCAGGCGATCCGGCCGCCCGCGCGTTGCTGCTCCTGTACGAAACGCGTCGCGTCCAGCAAGCCGTCGTAGGAACCCGCGTCCAGCCACGTGCTGCCCGGCCCGAGTGAGTGCAGCCGCGCCCTGCCCTGTTCCAGATAGACCCGGTTCACATCGGTGATCTCGAGCTCCCCGCGCGCCGACGGCGTGATGCGGTGAGCGATCTCGACGACGTCGTTGGAGTAGATGTACAGACCTGTCGCGATCTCAGAACTGCGTGGCCGGGACGGTTTCTCCTCAATCCCGATCACGCTTCCGCCGGGCCCCTTCTCCACCACGCCGTACGGCCGGGGGTCGGCGACCGTGTGGCCGAACAGTGTGCAGCCGTCGATGTCCTTCATGCTGCGCGCCAGGACGTCCGGCAGTTCGGGGGAGTGGAAGATGTTGTCGCCCAGGATGAGGGACACCGGGTCGGAGCCGACGAACTCGGCCCCGACCCGGAAGGCGTCGGCGATACCGGCGGCCAGCGGCTGCTCCGCATAGGAGATTCGCAGGCCGAGTTCCGCACCGTCGCCGAGCACCTTCCGGAACAGCGGCAGATCCGTCGGCGTCGAAATGACGAGGAATTCCCGCACGCCGCCCAGCATGAGAGTGGACAGGGGGTAGTAAATCATGGGCTTGTCGTACACCGGAAGTAATTGCTTGGAGAGAGCGAAGGTCAGCGGATAGAGACGCGTTCCCGTTCCTCCGGCCAGAATTATTCCCTTCACGGGTGACACCTCTGTCGTCATAAGCTGAGTCGCGGGATGTAATCGCTGATGATGCGTGACTGCCTGGGGCGCTTCACCGCCCTCGCACGAGGAGCCAGCCCGGCTGGCCGCGGGTCGCCCTCCCGGGACGGGCCGCGCGGGATGCCCACGCCGAAGTCGCCGCGCGCGAGCCCCGGGCGTCGCCCGGGGCGGGCCAAGGGGGATCCGGGCGGCCGGCTGGAGCAGGCCGCGGACCTGGACGTGGTGACCGACGACCGGCCGGAGAACCGGGGTTGCGGTGGGTCCGCGCTGGACGGTGCGGCCTCGCCGGGCTTCATAACATGTCAGGTCCCTGATCCGCCCAAGACTCATCCACCGATGGCCGGGCATCCCCAACACCGCGCGGCCTGCTGGCACGGACACATCACCGGCACGGTGGCGCCGGGCGCGACAAAAGCGACCGCAGTGCGCGGGGCCGGCCAAGCGCACAGGCCGCGCGAGCCGATCACCCTGCAGGAGACGGACGGCCCGGTTCGGCCGGCATGAGCACGGCAGCTGACCGATACGCTCGTCGACGCCAGCCTGGCCCGGAGCCGGACAGTGATTCCCGGTTCTTGGCGGACAATGGCCGACGCGCGGCAGTCGGCCCGGATCCGCTCCTGCGTCTCCACCGTCCGCGAACATTGCATTACCCCCCTCACCACCCTCCGAGACATGTCCGCCGGACGACTCTGGATGATGCTCACTGCAGCTGAAAAACCTCAACAGTTACGATCATCCTATTGTTGCGACACAAAAGGCTTCTTAAGCGGCTCTAAGAGCAGCCTGGAACGAGCCTTGCCCAGACCTTGTGCCACCTTGCGCCCGACGCCTCGGCGCTGGTCACCTTTGTCAATCCGCGACGGACCGACCCCCGGACAACAGAAATCAGCGATTCAACCGGCCGGTTTAGTCACACCGAGAGAGAAGACGGACGCGGACGACGCCCACGATGTGACCGCCCGCCGCGTGCCCGGCCGCACCCCCGCACGCTCACCGCGCCCAGAACCCCGTCGCACCCATGATCGACCGGAGCGGTAGAACACGGCGCTCCTCCCGGACCGACCGTACGGATACCCGATGCCCCCGGCGATGGTCAGCACCACGACGCGACTGGCCCCGCAACCGCGGCTTCACCCCGCGCACTGAACTGCCGACCACACCTGAGACCTGTACGCCCCAGGCGGACGCAAAAGCTGACACACAGACGGGTTCGGCCCCCTGCGCTCACCGGAACAGCAGCCCGCCGGCCCCCGGCAACGCGACCCACCCACAAGCTCGGCCGATCACCGCGCACTCACACGCTGAACCGACCGCAGCGGCCGCACGGGCCCCAGACCGTCGCCCGCCACCACCGGCCAGCCCACCCCCTGAAAGGCAACCGGCACGACACCTCCCACCACACCGGACAGCGAAACACTGCTGGAGCACTAGGGAAAGTAGATGTTGCGCGAGTTCGCCCGAACAGCATCCACCAGGGACGCCTGACTCACCGAGTTCCGCGACCAGCCCTCGGGGCGCTCCCCGCTGAGAACCGCCTGGGCGAACGCGCGAATGCTCTTGGCGAACTGGTCCTCCGAAGGCAGAACGAACTGCTCGGCGTGATCCTGCCGCTCGACATGAACGACCGGCTGGTAGGACGCCGGAGGAGTGAAGACGCGGTTCAGCCAAAGGCGGCCGGTGCTGCCCCTGAACTCGTAACTGTTCGTGTAGGAGTGCTCCATGCCGAACGTAAGCTGTGCGGTCACCCCTTGATCGGTCGTCATGAGCGCGTTCCCTCCGACCACGACACCGTGCGATCGTTCATGCCGGAGAACCGCGCCCGCGACACCGAGGTCCATGCCGAGAAAGAAACCAGCCGCGCGAATCGGATACACACCGATGTCCAGCAGCGCACCCCCGCCCACATCGGCCTGGTACCGGATATCACCCTGCGGCTTGGGCGGGATCGTGAAGCTGGCGGCAAACGACCGGAGTTCTCCGATGACACCTTCCGCGAGCATGGCCGCGACCCGCTCATGCTGAGAATGGTGGAGGAACATGAAGTTCTCCATGAGCAGCAGCTGCCGTTCCGCGGCCACGATGAACAGACGCTCGGCCTGGGCCCGGTCAGTGGTGAGCGGCTTCTCCGCCAGGACGTGCTTGCCCGCACGCAGCGCCCGGTCGATCCACTCGGCGTGCAGCACAGCCGGAAGCGGAACGTACACCGCGTCGATGTCGTCACGTTCCAGCAGGGCGGCATAACCCTCCACGGGCGCCCCACCGAACCGGTCGGTGAACCGCTGCGCCCGGTCCCACCCCCGGCTAGCGATGGCGGTCACCTCCGTGAGCGGTTCGGCCGCCAACGCGGGCAGCGCGCGCCGCCAAGCGATGTCGGCACATCCGATCACTCCAACACGAACCGGGCTGACGCTTCCCGAATGCTCCATCAGAACTCCCTGAACAAGATTGCGGTGGGGACTCGCCGACGGCACGACGTGGTATTCCAAGCCACGGCGCACAGGAGGACGCTGCGCCTCAGACAGGATGCGGTTCGGCGGACGCCAACGCCTGTTCGTAGGTGGGGAGCAAACCGCGCTCGACCGCCTCGGCGAGGGTGGGGGCTGCCGCGTCCTTGTCCGACGTGATCGGCGGGCCGTCAAGTTCCCAGGGAATTCCGATCGCGGGATCGAGCGCCTGGACGTCGATCATCGTGCCCGGCACGTACTCTGCGCCGCAGAGGTAGTTCATGCACGTGTCGTCGGTCAGGGCGAGAAACGCGTGGCCGATGCCGTCGGCCAGATAGACACCGATTCCGGTTGCCGCCTCCTGCAAGGTCACGTCGTACTGGCCGAACGTAGGCGAGCCGACCCGCAAGTCGACCGCCACGTCCATTGCCGCCCCCCGCACACAGGTGACCAACTTTGTCTGACCGGGCGGAATCGTGGTGCCATGAATCCCGCGAAGCGTGTTCTTCTTGGAAACTGAGTAGTTCACCTGCCGAATCTCGAAGTGGTGGCCGGCCTGCCGGAGGAGTTCGCTGAACTGCCACGCCTCATAGAAGTGGCCTCGCCGGTCCGGTAGGTGACTCGTGTTGATTCGATACGCCCCAGGGATGGACGTCTCCGATATCTCAATACCGGGCACGGTGGTTTCCTTCGTTGACAGGTAGGAATGGATGGCTGGTGAATATGGCAGGAATCAGCCGAACGCCGAACAGAAGACGGCAGGGTCATGAAGTGACGGTGCCGGCGGTCACGTGGTGGCGCTGCGTCTTGCCGCCGTTGACCGTACGCATGAACTGGAGCTCGTCCAGCCGGTCGTTCAGAATGAACTCCTGTGTTTCCTGCAGGAAACGGCACGGCTCCAGACCCAGCTCCTCGCGCATTGTTTTCCGCGCAGTCTGGTAGACCTTCAGAGCGTCCGCCCGGCGTCCGGACCGGCTGAGCGCCTCCATGAGCAGGGCGTAGAAATCTTCCCGCAGCGGGTACTCGACGGTGAGCGAGTAGAGGATGCGGATGGCCTCCCGGGCCTGATCCGACGCCAGCAGCGAACGCGCGAGAAGTTCCACACACTCGACGCGCAGTTCTTCAGTTCCGTTGGCGAATTCCTGGATGATCGGCCCCTCGAAGGACGACGCGTGCACAGGTTCGCGCCAGAGTGCCAGCGCCTGCGTCAGACTCTCGGCCGCCGCGGCATGGTTGCCAATGCCCATCTGCAGCCGACCCTTCTCCGAAAGGGCCATGAACAGGTCGAGGTCGAGTTCGTCGAGCCCCAAGTTCAGGAGATAGCCGGGAGAGCGGGTGGTGATGCAGTTCTTGGTGAGGGATAACTTGTTGAGCGCCTTCCGCAACTGCGACACGTAGACGTGCAGCGATGCACCCGCGCGCACAGGCGGGGTCGCGCCCCACAGCTCCTGCGTCAGCTGGTCGAGCGATACGACCTGCCCGTTGCGGATCAGTAACGTCCTCAGCAGTACTTCCATCTTGTACGTTCCTACCGAGGACGTCTCGTCGGCGACCGAGATGCGAACAGGGCCCAGAAGTTCGTACCTCAATCCGTGGCCTCCCCAATCAGGACGATGTCAAAGCTGGGCGCGCTGACGGCAAAGGTGTTGGTGGTCTTGTCGATGTGCCAGGCGGTGTCCGCTTCCCATTCGGCATCGCTGACCTGGGCGAATTTGGCGGCGCTGCAGGTTTCGACCTGCGCCGCGTTCGTGGCGGGGACGCCGAGAGCGGCTGCAGTTGGTCCGGAGGTCAGGGCCATCGGGCGGACACGTCTTGCAATGCCCCGGTGGATGCCGGCGCGCATGATCCTCACTTCATTTCCCCCGTTAGGAATCAAAACCCGCCCTGGCGTGGGCAGGCCTGTGAGGCGCGGTCGGGAAACCCGACGTGGGCGCATGGGGACTCCGATTCCGCGTCCACGTCGTGATCCTGACAAGCGCTGAAGCGAGTTTTCCGGCTGAGGGGAGGATGCCGCAAGGGCACCTTCTGGCCATCTGTGTGTGTACGCCATATAAGTTCGGCAGCCTTCCGGGGCCACAGAGGTACGCGCTTTGTCCGAGTTGGTGCGATCTTGCCGGGTGTGATAACGACGGACAACCTCAATACCGGTATTGGGCGCAATTCGGTCGCCCTGGTTGGTGTGCCATCGCTTGCGGGGGAGAGGCGCACTAGGCGCACTTCACCATGAAGGCGCAGTGCGCCTTCACCGTCTCGACGAGACACCGCGCGCGCCCGCGCTGACAGCGCAGGACATCCGCGGTGACCGTGATGCCGGACAGATCGCAGGGCAGCAACAAGGCGGCGAAGCAAGTGAATTCGTTCGTATTGCCGGGGACCCACAGCTGGCTGCGGGCCCGCCAGGCCGGCACCGGTGACCGCGGCCAGCACATGCGCGGCCAGGGCCTCGCCGTGGCGCGAACCCGCGGGTCCTCTTGCCATCCACCGCGAGGGTGCCCGCTCGACGCGATACCCAACCGAAAGGCCGTCGCGGAGCGTGCAATGTGCCGCTTTGGTACCAGCGACCCATACGGTTGCTCGGTACCCGCGTCAGCCCCGGCCGGAACAGTATGGAGTGGTCAACCCGAGCGCGCGGGATGAGGCCACGGCCGGGTCGAAGGCGCCCAAGCCAGTGCTGGTGGCGCGGCTGCTGGAACTCGATACGCCAGGGACGCTGACCACAGCCCACATACGTGCGGGCACCCAAACCAGCGGGGTGGCTGTGCAGACCGTGCGGCGCTGCACCGGCACCTGAAGAAGACCGGGGCCCTACCGGCGGAGGACGGCCACCCGACGGCAGGCGCGCAGCTGGCGCGGACGTCGTCAGCGCGGGCGGTCCCCGAAGCGGCCGGACAGGCGACAGCGACGGAGACCTCGGCGTATGCGTCCAGCACGGCGCTTGGCAAAACGCCCACCGACTGGAAGGCGACACAGGTACCGATGCCTATGCGCCCGCCGGTGGCTGAAATAAGACGGGCGGCGTTCGACCCTCTGGCGCCGCCGGACCGTTTCCCGCACACGTCGGCGCCGACCGACACCGCAGTCGCGAGGACTCTGAGCCAGACGCGGGTGCCCGTGGTCGATGAAGCACAGCGCCCGCCTGCGCCACGCCTGGAGTACCTGCAGAGCCAGTCGAACCACCCCGGCACGCGGAACACACTGATGCTATGCGGGGCAGGCAGCGAGCGGGCCCCGGCACGACTACCGCAGCTAGCGTCACGGATCGGCCCGTGGCAGGAGCTTCCACACCTGGCCGCAGCGCAAGTGGCGACCGTGGTGACCGGCCTCAACCCCCTACGGCGCACCGTCCCGGCCCCGGAACTGACATGGATCGACCAGCCGCGCGCACACAGCACATCCCGCACACGGGCCGCTTTGACCGCATGCGGCCGTTAACCGGGCTTTCCGGGGCAACTGTTGAGAAAGATCGCGCCACCACCATGAACGGAGCGCTCCTCCAAAGGGAAGGAGGACGATCGCATACGGCGCCCTCCGCGCAAGCGGCGGGCTGCCTGCGGCATCGAGGACAGCACTGCGCGATCCGGCCATACGGCGACTGCTCAATCTACACCCCGGCCACTGCGAGGTTCACGATCACACGTCGATGTCGACGGCAACGCCCGCAAGATCGTGGATCACCTGATCCACCGACTGCGCGACGCCCGGAACTGCAAAGTGCCTATCACCAGCACCGAGCCAAGGGCGTAGCACGGCCCAGCGGCCGTACCCCGCCTCCTGCGAGTCCCCGCCCTCCGCACCTGACGCGTACCACCGCCGAAACGACGACTGCGGCGCCCCCCCCATGTGGCGGGCCGCCCTGGCCACACCCCTCCCCGAAAGCACCCCCACAGGAGCCGGCCCCTTCCCCCGCAGCCACGCTGATGACACAACCTGGCCCGAGCTCACCCTAGCCTCCGTACGCCACACCCCCGCGCTAACCGACGCCGACGACGTAACCGCCGCCACGGCGCCAGCCACCCCCGAAGCAACCCAGACCATGACCCAGCAACACAGATACCTCCAGCCGACGAGCTGCTGCCGCAGGCCTGGCCACCGGACCGTGGCCAACAAGGGACAGCGAGGCCCGTATCGCAGAGCTGACTTGCCTCGCAGGGGAGCGAGCCGGACACACACCAGCCACCGCGCCCTCGCAGCCATCCCCAAGCCTGCCCGCACCCCACCGGACTCCCGCATCGTCAGATTCCGCTTCGCCCCATGCATTCCATCCTCTCCAACCCAGCGCTCAGCCTGCCCCGCAGGAGCACCCCGCTGGCGCGGGACGCGGACCGGCCTGCTCGCAACGGGTGTCCTCCTACGGGCGGACCTCGCCGAGGAGCTCTCGCTGCGCCTTGGGCCACCCCCTGCCCCAGGACCTGGGCCGGGACGCGACTGAGCAAGACCGTGATCATTGCTCTCTGGTGACGAGCAGTTTCCCCGTGTAGCGTCACTGGCAGATGTCGTGGTTCGCAGCACCTGCCCGCGCCCTGGCGTGGGCGTTTTTGCTGTGCGGTGCAGGACCAAGACGATCACCTCCGGGTCCGCGTGGTGCGGATCTGCAATCAACTGAGAGGCACGAGCATGGCCAGCGGAACCGTGAAGTGGTTCAACTCCGAGAAGGGCTTCGGCTTCATCGCCCAGGACGGCGGCGGACCGGACGTTTTCGCGCACTACTCCAACATCAATTCTTCCGGCTTCCGCGAGCTCCAGGAAGGCCAGGCCGTGACCTTCGACGTCACCCAGGGCCAGAAGGGCCCGCAGGCGGAGAACATCACGCCCGCCTGACTTCGCAGCAAAAGACGCCCGGCCCCCAGCGCATCCGCTGAGGGCCGGGCCTACTCACACCCGCCGGCCCCGACGAGGCGGGCCCAGCGCAGGTACACGCACGACTGGCCGACAGCTCCGACACCACGATGGACCGGTGGTGCTCGACGGCCGGCATGGAAAGACTTGCTCGGCTCGACACCTACGGCTTGCACCTCGATCACACAGAGATTGCCCGCAGCCGACTTGATGGCCGGGCAGGAACCCATGTGGGAGGGCCCGCCAGCCCACGCGAGTCACACTCCTGAGACATCGTCACCCCCGAACCAGAACACCTGCGGGCTGCATGAGCACGACGTCACGGGGGGAGCTGGCTTGACGGGCCGTTGCGGCTTCTTACGGCGCTGAGCCGGGAGATACTGGTCTGGCATCCCCCGGCTCAGCGCGAGCCAGTGGATCCCCGCCCGGGTCCGGAGAGGCCGAGAGCGATAACTCGGATCCGCCACACTTTTCCGCTAAGGAAGCACCCAGCCGCTCCCCTTCATCGTGACAGACGTCACATCCTTCCGAATCCTCCTGAACTGACACTGCGTCAGCCAAGAGACACGGCCCCTCTCCTCTTGCTAGCCTCCCGCGACAGCGGGAGGAACTCGAAGGCGAAGCCGGAGAGTCCTCGGCAGGGGAAGCGAAGCGCCCCCTGCCACGGCGCCGAAGGCGCCAGCCTCCGGGCGAAGCCCGGAGGCACTCGGCGCAACGCGCCGAGTGGACACTTCGTCAACCCCGCGCGAAGCGCGGGGTTTCGTATTCCGCGCGAAGCGCGGGATTACCCGCTCCGCGGG
>NZ_JBVIZF010000051.1:0-29522 GCF_055591805.1 Streptomyces sp. NPDC041200
CCGTTTCCGGCCCCCTGTTGGAGCGGGGTGTTTCGCGCCTTCCGGCGTGTCCACCACTTTAGCGGATTCCCCCGGAAGCTCATAATCGAGCTTTTCGGTCCGGATTTCGGCATGCCGAAGTCGTTCCCGATTGGGGGTCGTGCTGAGTGGTTTGCCGCCGGTGCGGCTCGAGTGCGTACCTACGAACCGTTACGGCTCTGTGGCAGCTCGGGGAACATTACGGATCGGTCTGATCGGTGTCAACCCGTGTCGGCCGAATGCCTCAACCGAGGTCGTTCAGCCGTCCGTCGGCGTCCGGTTGGGCCTCCTCCACCCGGCGCAGGACGCGGGCGAGCATCTCGCCGAGGGTGCCGCGCTCCTCGGTGGACAGGTCCTGGAGCAGGTCTTCCTCGAAGACGGACGCCCGGCGCATCGCCTCCAGCCACTTCTCCCGCCCACCGGTCGTCAGCTCGACGATGACGCGCACACGGTTGTTCGCATCACGCTCCCGAGTGACGAGCCCTTCGTTCACCAAGCGGTCGATGCGGTGGGTCATGGCGGCGGGGGTGAGGCCGAGCCGCTTGGCCAGTTCGCCGGGGCCCAGCTGGTACGGGGGGCCGGACAGGACGAGGGCCTTCAGGACCTCGAACTCGACATTGCTGATGCCGAGGGTCGAGGACTGCCTGCTGTAGGCGACGTTCATCCGCCGGGTCAGCCTGCTCAGGGCGTTCACGACCTGCTCGACCTGCGGGTCCAGGTCCTGGAACTCGCGCTGGTAGGCCGCGATCTGCTCCTCGAGGGTCAGCAGGTCGTCCGGGTCGGGGGTCTCAGCCATGTGCGGAGTATGGCACGGAAGTCGTTCGCGTTGAACTTCTTCGCCGTGTACTCTTAAGCGTTGAATTTTAGCTTCGAAGTCTTCAGGGCTCGACTCTGGGGACTTCTTCTGACCGCGTACGACCTTCTCGACCTAGGTAGGTGAGTGTGACCACCGCGATGGGCGCAGCGCTGCGCCGGATCCAACTGGGCAACGCGCTGAGCGCGTTCGGCAACGGCTTCACGGTCCCGTTCCTGTTCGTCTATGTGGCGCAGGTGCGGGATCTCGGTGCGCATACGGCGGGCCTGGTGCTCGCGATGTTCGCGGTGGCCGCGCTTGTCGTGCTCCCCTTCACCGGTCGGGTGATCGACCGGCGGGGGCCGCTGTCCGTTGCCGTCGCGGGCGCGGTCGCCTCCGCCGCGGGGTCGCTGGGGCTCGGGCTGGCGGAGAGCGAGCCGCTGGTCCTCGCCGCGGCCGGGGTGCTCGGTGCGGGGATGGCCGTGATCCAGCCCGCGCTGGCCACGCTGATCGTGTGGTGCTCGACACCCACGACCCGGTCGCGCGCCTTCGCGATGCAGTTCTTCCTCAGCAATCTGGGGCTGGGCGTCGGCGGGCTGCTCGGCGGACTGATGGTGGACACCTCGTCCCCGGACGGCTTCGTTCGGCTCTTCGCGATCGACGCGGTGATGTTCCTGGTGCTGGGTGCCGCGGTGGCGACCGTGCGGCTGCCGAAGGGGCCGGTGCTCGACGGCGCGGTGCCGAGCGACGCGTCCGCCGCTGGGGCGGGCGGCTGGCGGGCCCTGCTGGCGCACCGGGCCATGGTGCAGCTGTGTGTGCTGGGCTTCGTGCTGTTCTTCGCCTGCTACGGGCAGTTCGAGTCCGGGCTGTCGGCGTTCGCCGTGGACGTCGCCCATGTGTCGCCCGCGATGCTGGGCGTGGCGCTGGCGGCGAATACGGCGGCGATCGTGCTGGCGCAGTTCGTGGTGCTCAAGCTGGTCGAGCGGCGGCGGCGCAGCCGGGTGATCGCGCTGGTCGGGCTGGTGTGGACGGTCGCGTGGGTGGTGGCCGGGGTTGCCGGTCTGGTGCCGGGCAGTCAGGTCATGGGCACGGCCGCGATCATCTCGGCGTACGCGCTCTTCGGTCTCGGTGAGGCGTTGCTGTCGCCGACCGTCGCGCCGCTGGTGGCCGATCTGGCGCCGTCGTCCCTGCTGGGGCAGTACAACGCGGCGTTCTCCCTGGTGAAGCAGTTGGCGCTGGCGGTCGGCCCGGCGTTCGGCGGGCTGATGGCGGGGGCCGGTCTGTACGGGGCGTACATCGCGGTGCTGGTCGTCTGCTCGCTGGGCATATCGGTGCTCGCGCTGCGGCTGGGCGGGCGGCTGTCGGCGCGGCAGGACAATCCGCTGCGCGGGGCCGCTCCCTCGGTGCCCGCGCCGCGTACGGAGTCGTCCGCTCCGGTGGCCACGGCGGTCTGACGGCCGCCGCGCTCCGCCCGCCCTCCTCGCCGGAGGTCTTATGGATCACCGGCGGGGAGGGCGAATTCGCACCACACGGCCTTTCCGCCGCCCGGTGTACGGCGTGAGCCCCAGGAGGAGGCGATGGTCGCGACGATCGAGATGCCGCGCCCGGCCTCGTCGACCGGTTCGGCCCGGCGGCGGCGCGGCAGATGGTCGTCGCCGTCGGTCACCTCGATGATCAGGCGCCGGTCGGTGCGGCGCAGCCGCAGCCGCATCGGGGGCGTGCCGTGCTGGAGGGAGTTGGCGACCAGCTCGCTGGCGGCGAGGACGCCCAGGTCGCGCAGCTCCATGGGGAAGCGCCAGCTGGCGAGGACGCCGGAGGCGAACGCCCGGGCGCGCGGGGCCGCTTCCACTCCGCCGAGGAGTTCGAGGGCGGCGTTGTGGAACAGCTCCGCGTCATGGCCGCTGCGGGCGGGGTGCTGGAGGACCAGGACGGCGACGTCGTCGTCGTGCGCGGCCGTGATGCCGAGCGCCCGGATGAGGCGGTCGCACATCACCTGGGGCGTGCCGGTCGCGCCCGCGAAGACGCGCTCCAGGGCGGCGACGCCGTCGTAGATGTCCTTGTCGCGCCGCTCCACCAGCCCGTCCGTGTACAGGACGGCGCTGGCGCCGGGGCCGAGCGGGACGGAGCCGGAGGTGTGCAGCCAGCCGCCGGTGCCCAGCGGCGGGCCGGTGGGTTCGGCGGCGCGGCGCACGGTGCCGTCCGGGTCGCGGACCAGGATCGGCAGATGGCCCGCGGAGGCGTAGACGAGGCGGCTCTCGTTGGGGTCGTGGACGGCGTAGACGCAGGTGGCGATCTGGTTGGCGTCGATCTCGGCGGCCAGTCCGTCGAGGAGCTGGAGCACCTCGTGCGGGGGCAGGTCGAGCCGGGCGTAGGCGCGGACGGCGGTGCGCAGCTGGCCCATGACGGCGGCGGCGCGGACGCCGCGCCCCATCACGTCCCCGATGACGAGGGCGGTGCGGCCCGCGCCGAGGGTGATGACGTCGTACCAGTCGCCGCCGACCGCCGCGTCCTTGCCGCCGGGCTGGTAGGTGACGGCGACCCGCAGATCGTCGGGTTGTTCCAGCTCCTGCGGGAGGAGGCTGCGCTGGAGGGTGACGGCGGTCTCGCGCTGCAGCCGCTCGCTGGCGCGCAGCCGCTCGGCGGACTCGACCTGGTCGGTGACGTCGGCGCCGAAGACGAGGACGCCGCGGACCGGTTCGGCGGCGGCCTCGGCGGCGGCGGTCACGGTGGCCTGCGCGGCCGCGACGGATACCGCCTGGTCGGGGAGCGCCGCGACGGGGGCCGCTCGGTCGGGGAGCGCCGCGATGGGGAGCGCCGGGTCGGGGACGGCTCCGTCGTGGGCGGGCGCGGGCACGGGGTCGGGCGCGCGAGCCGGGTCGGGGACGGGGGCCGGGCCGGGGGCCGGAGCGTGGGCCGGGGCGGCCATCTCGATGGGCGAGCAGGTGAACGTGTAGTACCCGTGCCGCGAGCGGCCGGAGGCCGTGGCGGGCGCCTCGGGCTCGGCTTCGGTGCCCGGCGTCGTCGGCCCGGGCACCGAGCCCTCGGGCGCCGCGGGGACGCGCCGCGCCTTGACCGTACGCGGCGTGCCGCTGCGCAGGACCTGGTCCATCAGCGGCAGCAGGCCCAGCTCACGCAGCTCGGGCAGGGCCTGGCCCGCGGGGACGCCCCGGGCCCGGTGGCCGAACAGGTCGGCGTACGCGTCGTTGACGTAGGCGATGCGGTGCTCGGGGCCGTACACCACCGCGACCAGGGCCGGGACCTGGCCGAGGACGTCGTGGACGGACAGCCCGTCGAGGGTCGGGACGGCGGCGGGTGGCGGGCCGCCCGGGGCGGTGCCGGGCGCTCCCGGCGGCGGCTCGCCGGCGGCGGAGGGGTCAGTGCGCTCGCCGCGGGCGGCCGGGACGGAGCCCCCGCCCGCGGCGGGCTGCGGACGCCGCGCGGCGCGGTCGGACCGCGCGGCGCTGCGTCGCTGCGTTCGGGGGAGCCGGGCGCTCCAGCGCGTGAAGTTCACTGCGGGTTACCTCGTGGGGTGGTGGCTGAGCAGCGCGCCGGCGCGGGATCGGGGAGAGGGATGCGGGTGCGGGGGATGGCCCCCGGGGGAATGCGGCAAACTTCCGAATCCTCGCGATTGTCACTCTTTGCAGATACGAGCCCACCCATGGTCACACGTCCAGTGTGGCCGACCGGACTGACATCCGTGAGACGCCGTTCGTGGGAGGGGAGTTCCCGGCTCCGCCCCGGCGGGGTCAACTGGCTTCGGGATGGCGTCCGGTGTCGGCGGCGAGCTTGAACTCCGCGCGCGGGTTCTCCAGCGATCCGAGCGAGACGATCTCGCGTTTGAACAGGCCGGACAGGATCCATTCGGCCAGCACCCGCGCCTTGCGGTTGAAGGTCGGCACCCGGCTGAGGTGGTAGACGCGGTGCATGAACCAGGCCGGATAGCCCTTCACCTTGCGGCCGTACAGATGTGCGACGCCCCGGTGGAGGCCGAGGGAGGCCACGGAACCGGCGTACTTGTGCTCGTAGTCGGTGAGCGGGCGGCCGTCGAGCGAGGCGAGCAGGTTCTCGGCGAGGACCTTGGCCTGGCGGACGGCGTGCTGCGCGTTGGGGGCGCAGACGGCGTCCGGCTCGGCCGCCGTGCGGTCCGGCACGGACGCGGCGTCCCCGGCGGCCCAGGCGTGCTCCACGCCCTCCACCTGCAGCGCCGCGGTGCAGGTGAGGCGGCCGCGGGCGTTCAGCGGAAGGTCGGTGGAGGCGAGGATGGGGGATGGTTTGACGCCCGCGGTCCACACGAGGGTGCGGGTGGGGAAGCGTGAGCCGTCACTCAGTACGGCGACCCGGTCCTGGCAGGAGTCGAGCCGGGTTTCCAGCCGTACGTCGATGTTGCGGCCGCGCAGCTCCCGGACGGCGTACGTGCCCATCTCCTCTCCGACCTCGGGGAGGATCCGGTTGGTGGCTTCGACGAGGATCCACTTCAGGTCCTCGGGCGCGATGTTGTGGTAGTAGCGGACGGCGTACCGGGCCATGTCCTCCAGTTCGCCGAGCGCCTCGACGCCCGCGTACCCGCCGCCGACGAACACGAAGGTCAGCGCGGAGTCGCGGACGTCGGGGTCGCGGGTGGAGGACGCGATGTCGAGCTGTTCGAGGACGTGGTTGCGCAGCCCGATGGCCTCTTCGACGGTCTTGAAGCCGATGCCGGTCTCGGCGAGGCCGGGGACCGGGAGGGTGCGGGAGACGGATCCGGGCGCCAGCACCAGTTCGTCGTAGTGGACTTCGATCGAACCGGTGCCCTCCTCCTTGGTGGCGAGGGTTCTGATGGTCGCGGTGCGTTTTCCGTGATGGATCGCGGTCGCCTCGCCGATGATGACCTGGCAGTCGCCGAGGACGCGCCGCAGCGGCACCACGACGTGGCGGGGGGAGATCGACCCGGCCGCGGCCTCCGGCAGGAAGGGCTGGTAGGTCATATAGGGCTCGGGATCGACCACGATGACCTGTACGGCGCCGTGCCTCAGCTCCCGCCTGAGCTTCCGCTGGAGGCGCAGCGCGGTGTACATCCCGACGTAGCCGCCGCCGACAACGAGAATGCGCGCTGGTTCCTTCACCCTCCCATGAGGCATCCGCGATCGCGGTTTGTCCACAGCCCCGACGAATTGTGTGACCGGAGGTCCGGAGAGGCCCCGGGGCCGGGCAGCGGTACGGTGCGGGGTATACGCGCAGGTCAAGGCATGGTCGCGGGGGGCGGGGCGGTCCGGGACGCGGAGTGAGGTGGCCTGGTGGTCCGGTTGGGGGACGGTCTGTCCCGACCTACCCTCTTCATTCTTGACCTGGGCTCAACTATGTTCGTACTTCGTCGGGGTTGTGACTGCCCCGGCTGACAGGGCGGGGAGTCTCCGGGGGGAGACGTCATTACCGGGGGATCACTTATGCACCTTCAGGGTTCGTCATGGTCCGCAGCCGTCGCGTCCTCGGACGGAACCGGCGGCCGGAGCACTCCGCTGCGCGTGGACGCGCAGCGCAATCTGGAACATGTCCTGCGTGCGGCGCGCGAAGTCTTCGGTGAGCTGGGGTACGGGGCTCCGATGGAGGACGTAGCGCGGCGGGCGCGGGTCGGGGTGGGCACCGTCTACCGGCGGTTCCCCAGCAAGGACGTGCTCGTCCGCCGCATAGCGGAGGAGGAGACGGCCAGGCTGACCGATCAGGCACGGGCGGCGCTGGGGCAGGAGAACGAGCCGTGGTCCGCGCTGGCCCGGTTCCTGCGCACCTCGGTGGCGTCCGGCGCGGGCCGGTTGCTGCCGCCGCAGGTACTGCGGGTCGGGGTCGACGCGGAGACGGAGATCCGGGTTCCGCAGCAGCGGCAGGTGGCGGCGTTATCCAGCCCGGCACCGGCACCGGCAGGTGCGGTGTCTTCGGCGGGTGCGGTGCCCGCGGCGGCGGTGCCGTCGGCCGGTGCGGCGCAGCCGGAGTTGCGGCTGGTCGAAGAGCCGGGAGTGCCGCAGGGCGAGCCGGACGACGCGGGCGCGGCGATCCTGCTGCAGGTCGTCGGGCAGCTGGTCGAGCGGGCACGGGCCGCGGGTCAGCTGCGCCCGGACGTGACGGTCGCCGATGTACTGCTGGTGATCGCCACAGCCGCGCCGTCGCTGCCGGACGCGGCGCAGCAGGCCGCGGCGTCGGCCCGGCTGCTGGACATCCTGCTGGACGGGCTGCGGTCGCGGCCGGTGGGGTGACCGGGGGGAGCCACCTTCTGAGCGCTTTCCGATCGCTCAGCGCTGTCTGCTCGCTCAGCGCTTCCTGACCGCTCAAGCGCCGTCTGATCGATCCGTTCGCCGGGTGCGTTCTGCCCGGCGAACGGCGGGCAGGGGGGTTCGCTCGTTCGTTTCGGGTTCGCGTCGTGCGTCTTCCCCGTGCGGGTGACCGTATGCCGCCCTGTTTTCCGGGGCGGTCAGCGGGCACGCGGCGGTGTCGTCCCCTGGCCGGGGGCGGCCAGGACCTCGTCGAGCAGGGCGATGGCCTCGTCGACGGTCAGGGCCGCGGCCTCGTCGCGCAGCTTCGCGGCCACAGCCGCGCCCAGCGCCGCACCCGCCCGCTCCTCGGTCTCGCCGGTCTCCGCGAGCGCCAGCGCGGTGCGCGGCAGCCGCCCGCGCCAGCCGTCGGCCGCGCCCAGCAGCCGGACGGCCTGCCGCGCGTGTCCGTGCCGCACCAGGATGTACGCGGCGGAGTCCGCCTGCTGGGCGAGCAGGGCCTCCGTACAGCCCACCTCGACGCCCAGGCGCAGGGTGTCGCGCAGCGTGCGCAGCCCGCCCCGCGGATCGCCCTCCTCGGCGCTGACCCGCCCCTCCAGCTCCTGCAGCACGACCCAGAACTGCGGCGGCGGAGTCGCCTTCACCGCCTGCCGCCGGGCGTCCTCGCAGTACGCCCGCGCCTCGGCCGGATCGCCGCGCAACAGTTCGATATGGCCGCGCATCAGGCGGTTGAAGGCCCGGACGTCCACGGCGCCCCAGCGCTCGGCCTCCTGCTCGGAGTGGTCCAACAGCTTCGCCGCGGCCTCGGTGTCCCCGGCGTTGAGGAGGAGGTCGGCCAGCCGGGTGATGAGGAACGGCACCTCGATGTGCGCGCCGATCTCCCGGGCCAGCCGCTGCGCCTCCTCGTAGGCGGCGCTCGCCTCGGTGAGCCGCCCGCGCATCGTGGCCATCTCGCCCCCGGCGCTCTGCACCTGGGCGAGCATCCAGCGGTCACCGACGCGTGTGCTCAGCTCGCGCAGCTCGGCGTAGTCGGCTTCGGCACGCTCGATGCCGCTCGAAGTGTCGATGGCGAGGTGCGCGCGGAACATGAGCGCGACGCCGAGCGCCCAGTCGTCGCCGTGGTCGCGGCAGTTGGCCACCGTCGCGTCCATCAGCGGGATCATCGCGGTGTGGCCGTCGAGGATGTATCCGGCGAACGGCCAGAGCAGCCCGGGGAAGCGGGCGCTGCGCGGACCCGGATGACCGCCGTAGGCGTCACGCGTGCGCTGGGCTATCAGCCGCGTCTCGGGGTCCTTCGCGTCCGGGCCGTGGCCGGTGTCGGCGAGCAGGAAGAACCGCAGCAGCCGCAGGTCCATGCGGTGCCAGTAGCGGGTGGCGGCGGGATCGACCCCGTCGGCGCCGTCCGGGACGGGGGGCGGCATGTCCACGGCCGGTCGGGCGCTGTCCCGCTTGTCGTCGCGTTCGTCGGCTCGTTCGTCGGCTGGGTCGCGGTCGAGGGTCAGCGCCCGGTGAGCCCAGGCGGCGCCCTCGTCGCGGTAGTTGCGCAGCCACCAGAACCAGCCCATCGCGAGGATGATCGCGAACGAGGTGTTTTCGTCGCGGGCGGTCAGAGAGCGGTGCAGGGCGGCCCGGATGTTGTCGAGATCGGCCTCGACGCGGCGCAGCCAGGGCAGCTGTTCGGCGGAGCGCAGCCGGGGCTCGGCGGCGCGGACGAAGTCCCGGAAGTGGGTGATGTGCCGGGCCGAGGCGGCGGCGTGGTCGGCCCGGGCGGCGGGGTCCTCGGCGGCCCGCTCGCCGACGTACTCGTGGATCGTCTCCAGCATGCGGTAGCGGGCCTCGCCCATCGGCCCGCCCGGCGGATGGTCGACGGCCAGGAGGGACTTGTCGGCCAGCGCCCCGAGCAGGTCGAGCACCTCCGGGGGCGCGATGGGGGCGCCGGTGTGTGCGGGGGTGTGCGCCGGGGCGTAAGCACCGGCGCACACGACCTCACGCTCCGGCGCGTCCGTGCAGACCACTTCCGCGGCGTCCGCGCTGACCGCCTCCGTCGCGTCCGCGCGGCCTGCCTCCGCCGCGTCCGCGCAGACCGCCTCCGCCGCGGCCAGGCTCCATCCGCCCGCGAAGACCGAAGCCCGGCGCAGCACGGTGCGTTCCCGCTCGTCCAGCAGGTCCCAGGACCAATCGACCACCGCCCGCAGGGTCTGCTGGCGCGGCAGGGCGGTCCTGCTGCCGTTGGTCAGCAGGTGGAAACGGTCGTCGAGGCGGTCGGCGATCTGCCGCGGGGTCAGCAGCCGCAGCCGGGCCGCGGCCAGCTCGATCGCCAGCGGCAGCCCGTCCAGGCGGCGGCAGATCTCCGCGACCGCCGCCGCCGTGTCCGGGTCCCCGGCCGGGTCGAAGCCGGGCCGTACGGTCGCGGCGCGCTCGGCGAACAGCTGGTGGGCGGGGGCGGGTGGCAGCGGCTCCACGGGCCGTACGGTCTCGCCGGGCACGCCCAACGGCTCCCGGCTGGTGGCCAGGACGGTCACACCCGGACAGTGCGCCAGCAGCGCCTCGGTGAGCCGGGCGGCAGAGTCGATGACGTGCTCGCAGTTGTCGAGCAGGAGCAGCAGGCGGCGGTCGGCGCAGTACTCGACCAGACGGGTGGCCGGGTCGACGGCGTCCGCCGCCCCGCCGGTCGTCCGGCCGTCGAGTCCGGAGGCGAGCAGCGTCGTCTCGCGGCGGCCGATGGCGCTCAGGACGGCTCCGGGCACGGCGGAGGCGTCGTCCAGCGAGGCGAGTTCGACCACCCATACGCCGTCCGGGTAGGCGGCCGTCACGGTCGCGGCGGCCTCCTCGGACAGCCGGGTCTTGCCGGAACCACCCGGTCCGGTGAGCGTGAGCAGCCGGGAGCCGTCCAGGTCCCTGCGGATGGCGCCGATCTCGCTCTGGCGGCCGACGAAGCTGGTGAGGCGGGCCCGGAGGTTGCCGCGCGGCGCCGGGGCGGGGGCGGCGTCGTAGCCGCGGTCGCGGTCGCGGTCGACGGCCGGTGCGCGGTGGTCCGCGTCTACGGGGTTCGGGGTGGGATCGGTGGACGGCTCGGGCCCGCCCCCGCCCAGCAGCAGCTGCCGGTGCAGTTCCCGCAGCTCCGTGCCCGGGTCGGTGCCGAGCCGGTCGGCGAGGAGTGCGCGGACGTCCTCGTACGCGGCGAGGGCGTCGGCCGAGTGCCCGGCGGCCCGCAGCGCGCGGATCAGCTGAGCGTGGAACGTTTCGTCAAGCGGATGGTCGGCGACCAGCTCGCGCAGCTCCGGAACGACGTCCGCCGGGCGGCCGCGGGCCAGGTCGGCGTCGATCCGGCGGTGCAGCGCCGACAGCCGCCGCGCCTCGGCCCGGGCGGCGGCCGCGTCCCGTTCCGGCAGGTCGGCGAGCGCGGGCCCGCGCCACAGCGCGAGCGCCCGCCGGAGCGTGGCGGCGGCCGTGTGGGGGTCACCGGCGTCGAGGGCACGCATGCCGTCGTCGGCCAGCCGCTCGAAGCGCAGCAGATCGACGTCGTCCTGGGGCGCGGCGGTCGCGAGACGGTAGCCGCCGGGCGAGGAGACCACGGCCTCCCGCCCGATGGCCCGCCGCAACCGGCCCACCAGCGCCTGGAGCGCGGCGGGCGCGTCGTGCGGCGGGTCGGTGGCCCACACCTCGTCGATGAGGACGTCGACGGGTATGGGCCCGGGACGTGCGGCACGCAGGGCGAGCGCGGCGAGCAGCGCACGGATCCGGGGCCCGCCGAGGGACAGCGGGTTCCCGTGTTCGTCGCGCGCTTCGGTGGTGCCGAGGATGAGATACCGCACGGCGGTCATTCTCCTGGGTTTGCCGCGGAAGGGGACACTCCATCACGAGCGGGTCGCACAGCCGGCACGCGGTCGTCCACGGGACGCCGCACGCCGTGCCCCGGTCGGGCTGATGGTCCGACGCCACGGTAGTCCCGGCGGCCCGGCAACGCACCGCCATATCAGCCGCCCCGGGCTGGGCGCCCCCGCCTCTGCCGCCGGACGGGTCCGGTCCGGTCCGGTGCCGGGTACGACGTCCAGGGCCCGCCTGGCCTGCGGCTGTGCGGCACGGCGGTCCCGGTGGTCGACGCGGATCCCGAGGGCCGCTGCGGCGTCCGAGCACCATGGCGGCACCGCACCAGCCCACCCGCACCCACCGCTGTCGGCCGCCGCCCGAAGCCCGGCGCGGCGCGGCGGCGCGCACCGACGTGGCGGCTCGCCCCGGGCGAATCGCCCGCCCCTGCGGCACCGCAGCGGCGTCCCACGCCGCATGGCCGCATGGCCGCATGGCCGCATGGCCGCATGGCCGCATGGCCGCATGGCCGCATGGCCGCATGGCCGCATGGCCGCAGCCACGGCGTCCCCCACGCAAGGCCCGCAGTGCAAGACACCAGACCGGAGGCCCAAAGCGCCAAGCGCGGCGCGGCGCGACCAGCAGGCGCGCCAAGCCCGGCCGCCGCCTCCGGCGGCCCGGGGCGGCACCGCAGCCCCCAACCCGCAACGCGGCAGCACCGCAGTCGCGGCGCGAGGCGCGGGCCTGAGGCGGCGCCAGGTCCGAGTCGCGAGGCCCGGAACGCCGAGCCCGCAGCACGAGGCCCGCACCTCGGCGGCACCACAACCGATCCGCACTCCAGAAACCCCAGTCCGGCGCCACCAGCACGCGCAGGAGCACGTACCGGCAGGAGCACGGCAGCCACCTCCGGCGGCCCGGGGCGGCACCGCAGCGCCGAACCCCGCAACGCGACAGCATCGCGGCCGACCGCCGCTCCGGGGCCCAGCCCGGCGCGAACGGCAGGCGCGGGAGCACGCGCCAGCAAGGCCCGGCGGCCCGGCGCCCGACCCGCGGCGCAGCCGCGTCACAGCGACGGGCGGGGCACCACTCCGCCCGCTACCGCGCGTTGGCGGGGGGCTGCCGTGCCGGTCCAGCAGGTGCCTCGGCGGGAGAGGAGGCGGCGTAGCCAGACCTCGGTGGAGACCAGTTCGGCCAGGCCGTCCAGGGGCAGGCGTTCGCCTTCGGAGGCCGCGCGCAGCGCCTTGCGGACGACGCGGGCCTCGATGAGTCCGGCGTCGGCCAGGAGGGGGGCGTCGAAGAGGGTGACGAGGTCGCCGAGCCAGGTGCGCAGGCCCGCCCGTACGGAGGCGGAGTGGGCGGCGTGGGAGGTGGCGCCCCAGCCGGTGGGGAGGTCGCGGATGCCCGCGCCCGCGAGGACCGTACGCAGAACGGAGGCGCGCGCTCCGGGCTGGACGCGCAGGGCTTCGGGGAGCGCGCGGCAGGCGCGTACGACCTGGTTGTCGAGGAAGGGGGCGTGCAGGCGCTGGCTGCGCACCTCCGCGGCCTGTTCGAAGACGCGGTGGTCGGCGGCGTAGCGGGCGAGGGCGGCGTCGGCGCGGCGTTCGCCGGGGCGGCGCAGGAGGGCGGGGCGCAGCGCCGCCTCTTCGAGGCGTACGGACACCTCGGCGAGGGCTTCCCCGGTGAGCCAGCGGGCGGCGGGGCCGGGGCGGCACCAGGCGAGCGAGGCGAGGGAGGCGGAGACGGCGCCCGCGGCCACGCCCGCGCCGTCGTCGGTGAATCGGCGCTCCAGGAGGCGCGCGGCTGCTTCCTGCACGCCGTCCTGGTAAGAGGTGCGGGCCAGCCGCCGGGCGGCGCGGTAGACGGTGAAGGGAACGAAGAAGGAGTGGGCGTTGGGCCCGTCGGCCTTGGCGAGGGCGGTGGCGGGGCGCAGCAGATGGCGTCTGCGGCGGTCGAGCAGCAGATCGGCGAGGCGGGCCGGGTGGGCGTCGAGCACCTGGCGGGCGCCGTGGCCGACGAAGTGGTCGGCGCTGCCCGCGGCGAGGCGGCGGCGGTGGCGTTCGGCGATGACGAGGGAGGGGCCGGGTTCGTCGGTGAGGGCGCCGGTGTCGAGGGCGGCGTACGGGAGGGCCTCTTCGCCTCCGGCGACGACCACGTGGTGCAGCCGGGGGTTGGCGGCGATGGCGCCCGCGCGCTCCAGCTCGGCTTCGCGGCTGCGGGCGCCGCCGGTGGTGGCGAGGTCGTTGAAGGTGACGGCGAGCAGGCGTTCACCGGCCTCGGTGCCGTGGCCGAGGAGGGTGCCGGGCATACCGGGGAGCCCGGCGGCGAGCAGGGCGAGCGTGGCGGAGGCGCTGCCTCCGGACAGGTCGGCACCGATGCCGGGGGCCGGGGCGCCGCGGGCGGCGCGGCGTTCGGCGGGGCCCATGCCGGGGACCGGGCCGGGGTCGAGGCCGTCGGTGGCGGGGGCGTGGCGGGGGGCGGTGAGGCGGGCGCGTACGGCTTCGAGCAGGGCGTCGCGTACGCCCTCCACGGCCTTGTCCTGGTCGAGCGGGGGCGCGGCGACGGCGAGCGAGGCGGTGGGCTCGTAGCCGGTGATGTCGCGGGCGCCGTCGCGCAGGACGAGCGCGTGTCCGGGCGGCACCCGTCTGACGCCCATGTAGGGCGTGCCGTCGCCGACGGCTTCCGGGGAGTCGGGGCAGGCGAGCAGCGCGCCGAGGTGGCTGACGTCGAGCTGGGCCTCGATGAGGTCGGCGAGCGGGAGCGCGGCGGTGGCGTACGCGGTGCCGCCGGACCAGTCGGTGTGGAAGACGGGCCGGGCCCCGGCCAGGTCACCCGCGATGGTGATGCGGCGGCCGACCTGCGCGACGGCGGTGTAGCTGCCGGGCCAGGCGGTGAGGTGGCGCAGGGCGCCGCCGCGGGCGGCGAACAGGCCGACCCGCAGCTCCTCGTCGGTGGCGCCGCAGCAGCCGAAGACGGCGAGCCGGGTGAAGGGGTCGGCCTGGACGACGCGTACCTCGTCGGGCCGCCAGTCGCCGACCGCCCACAGCGGATCGGGATCGGACCACAGGAGCTGGGCACCGACCGGCTGGATCGCACGGCCTTCCGGGGGGACCGGGCCGGATGCGGTACTGCTCCACCCCACCAACCACCGCATCGCCGCCTCCACAGGCTGTGGGCATCCAGGGCAACCAAGAAGTAGGTGCCATCATGCACAGCATGTTGACGGTTTCGACATCGAACCGGACAACTACGTGGATCTCTTGGATGTCCCTTGACTGCGTATGACCGCAGATGGCCGCGGGAATTCCAGGAGTTGATCACACGGTACGGCCCCCGCGGGCAGCCGTCCGTTGGAAGCCCAGAAGGGAACCGCCACCGGTCACGACGCACCGTTCCGCCGTGGCCCATGCTGCCACGACTGGGGCGCACATCAGCGCAAGGACGCCGACGTGTACGAGGCAGACGCCGGGGCGTGTACGACGCGGACGCCAACGCGTGGCCGGAGGGCAACTCCACGGCGTACGACATGGCCGACGCCAACCCGCCGACGGCGGAAGGGGCTTCCCGCGCCGGGCCTCCCCCTCCCCGGCCCGCCGCGGGAGCCCGGCCCTGACCGGCGATATCCGGCCAAGTTCGCCGTGGCGCGCTCGATGGTCTTGCGGATGCCCCGCCAACATCCGGACCGCCGCGCGCCGTTCGCCGTCGCTCGCCTCCACGTCTTCCCAACACGACAGTCCGGGAGGCGGCTTCCGCCTCCCGGACCGTTCCGCCACCCGCGGGGAATGAGGCGGCGGCGTCCCCCAGCCCACTGGATCCAGTACAGCGGGCCGACCCACGCAGGTCCCATCGAAACGTTCTCGCCGGGACTGAGACAGAGCGCACACACGGGCGCACAGCCACACACACCGGGAGCACGCGTCACGCCCCGCACGCCCGTTCGTACAAGAATCTCGCCATCCGGGACACCACCTCTTAACGGTCGGGATGCGGCGAACTACGCTGGGTTTACGAATGCCCCGCGCCCATGCCGGGGCGGCCGTCGGTGCTGTCGAGGGGTGCGCATGTCCAGGGAGCCACGCGGGCCGAACGAGAAGCTCGGCACCGTTCTCGCCCTCGCTGGGATCAGCAATGCCGGGCTCGCGCGCAGAGTCAACGACCTCGGCGCCCAGCGTGGCCTGACCCTTCGCTACGACAAGACGTCCGTAGCGCGTTGGGTGTCCAAGGGCATGGTGCCCCAGGGCGCCGCGCCCCATCTGATTGCGGCCGCTATCGGGAGCAAACTCGGCCGCCCCGTCCCACTCCATGAGATCGGCCTCGCCGACGCCGATCCGGCCCCCGAGGTCGGGCTCGCGTTCCCGCGCGACATCGGCCAGGCCGTCCGCTCCGCGACCGAGTTGTACCGGCTTGATCTCGCGGGTCGGCGTGGCGGGGTGGGTATTTGGCAGAGCCTGGCCGGATCTTTCGCGGTCAGCGCGTACGCCACCCCCGCCTCCCGCTGGCTCATATCCCCGGCCGACACGTCGGTCGCCCGCGGGCCGGAGGACGCCGAGGAAGCGGACGGCGCGGCGGGCGCGGGCGGCAGCGGCGCCGACGCCTTACCGCAGCGCGTCGGCCACAGCGACGTCACCAAGCTGCGCGAGGCCGCCGAGGACGCGCGCCGCTGGGACTCCAAGTACGGCGGCGGCGACTGGCGTTCCTCCATGGTCCCCGAATGCCTGCGGGTCGACGCGGCACCGCTGCTGCTCGGCTCGTACAGCGACGAGGTCGGCCGCTCCCTCTTCGGCGCCACCGCCGAACTGACCCGGCTGGCCGGGTGGATGGCCTTCGACACCGGCCAGCAGGAGGCCGCCCAGCGGTACTACATCCAGGCGCTGCGGCTCGCCCGCGCCGCCGCCGACGTCCCGCTCGGCGGCTACGTCCTGGCGTCGATGAGCCTGCAGGCCACCTACCGCGGCTTCGCCGACGAGGGCGTGGACCTCGCCCAGGCCGCCCTGGAGCGCAACCGAGGCCTGGCCACCGCCCGCACCATGAGCTTCTTCCGGCTGGTCGAGGCGCGCGCCCAGGCCAAGTCGGGGGACGGCCCGGCCTGCGGGGCGGCGCTGAAGTCCGCCGAGGGCTGGCTGGAGCGGTCCCGGGCGGGCGATTCCGACCCGTCCTGGCTCGACTTCTACAGCCACGAGCGGTTCGCGGCCGACGCCGCCGAGTGCTACCGCGACCTGCGGCTGCCGCGCCAGGTGCGGCGCTTCACCGAGCAGGCGCTGGCCCGGCCGACGGAGGAGTTCGTACGGTCCCACGGGCTGCGGCTCGTCGTCTCCGCCGTGGCCGAACTGGAGTCCGGCAACCTGGACGCGGCGTGCGCGGCGGGCGCCCGGGCCGTGGAGGTCGCCAACCGCATCTCGTCCGCCCGCACCACGGAGTACGTACGCGACCTGATGCACCGGCTGGAGGCGTACCGGGACGAGCCGCGGGTGGCGGAGCTGCGGGAGCGGGCCCGGCCGCTGCTGGTGGCACCGGCGTGAGGGGCTCTCGGCGGTGTCGGTGGTGTGGCAGTGACGAGGCTGACGGCGGTGAGCCGGTGTCGGTGACCCTCGCGTGAGCTTCGGGCAAAGCCCGCGTGATCTTCACGCACCCGTCCGGATCTGCCCGGATCCCAGGCACCGCACGGGTTTCGGGCCGCTGTCAGTGGCGCAGGTCATGATAGGGATCGACGGTCGGGCGACCGGAGGGGTCGGGCGACCGGTCGGTTGTGGCGCGTGGGGAGGTGCATGGCGTGACGGCGGTGGACTGCGACGTGCTGGTGATCGGGGGCGGGATCGTCGGCCTGTCGACGGCGTACGCGATCACGCGCGCGGCGCCCGGCACCCGCGTGACCGTGCTGGAGAAGGAGGCGGGCCCGGCCCGCCACCAGACCGGGCGGAACAGCGGAGTGATCCACAGCGGGATCTACTACCGACCTGGCTCGCTCAAGGCGCGGTTCGCGGTGCGCGGCGCGGCGGAGATGGTGAAGTTCTGCGCCGAGCACGGCATCGCCCATGAGGTGACGGGCAAGCTCATCGTCGCCACCGAGCGCTCCGAGCTGCCGCGGCTGCACGCGCTGGTCCAGCGCGGCCGGGAGAACGGGATCCCGGTGCGCGAGCTGGGCCCCGCCCAGATAGCGGAGTACGAGCCGTGGGTGCGCGGCCTCGCCGCGATCCACGTCGGCACGACGGGGGTGTGTGACTACGGCGCGGTGGCCGCGCAGCTGGCCCGGCTCGCGCGGGACGCGGGCGCGTCCGTGCGGTACGGGGCGGGGGTGACCCGCATCGGCCGCCGCTCGACGGCGGTCGCGGTCCGCACAGCGGACGGCACGGTGCTGCGGGCGCGGGCCCTGGTCAACTGCGCGGGGCTGCAGTGCGACCGCGTGGCGCGGCTGGCGGGCGACGACCCGGGCATGCGGATCGTGCCCTTCCGCGGTGAGTACTTCGAGCTGGTGCCGTCCCGTACGTCCCTGGTCAACGGTCTGGTCTACCCGGTGCCCGACCCCGCGTTCCCGTTCCTCGGCGTCCACCTGACCCGCGGCATCGACGGCGGCGTCCACCTCGGGCCCAACGCGGTGCCCGCGCTCGCCCGCGAGGGTTACACCTGGCGCACGGTCCGCCCGCGCGAGCTGGCCGGGACGCTGGCGTACCCGGGCGCCTGGCGGATAGCCCACCGCCACTGGCGTTACGGGGCGGGCGAGCTGCACCGGTCCCTCTCCAAGCGCGCCTTCACCGACGCCGTCCGCCGGCTGCTGCCGGATGTGACCCCCGACGACCTGATACCCGCCCCGGCCGGGGTGCGCGCCCAGGCGGTGCTGCGGGACGGCACGCTCGTGGACGACTTCCTGATCTCGCAGTCCCCCCGCGTCGTCCACGTCCTCAACGCCCCGTCCCCCGCCGCCACCGCCTCCCTCCCGATCGGCCGCGAGGTGGCACGGCGGGTCCTGGAGGCGCTGTGAGCGGTCTCACGGCGGCCTCCAGCCGGTAGCGGGCGCCGGGCCCGGTGGCCTCCGCCCCGTAGCGGGCACCGGGCGGCCGCTGCCGTCCGCCCGCGCCGGCGACCGGTACGGCGGCTACGGCACTGCGGCGGCGCCGGCGAGCGCGCCATACGGCACCGCGGCGGTCGTCGGCGTACGCGCCGGGGGCCCGCGACGCCGACCGCCCCCGGCCCTCAGGCGCCGACCGCCCCCCCCCGGCCCCCAGGGCCCGCCCGGTGCAGACCGGCTACGACCGGTGGCCGCAACCACCTCGGCGCCGCCCAGCGGGCCCGGCAGTGGGGCCGCCCGCCGGTCACGCCCCCGCCCGTAGAATCGGAAGCACTGTGTCCGAGAACTCCACCGCCCCCGATGCCCACGCGGAGCGCCACCGCGGCGTGCCCGCCCCCGCCCGCGACCGCGGCGAGCCGCGGTTCCCCGGGGGGCCCGCCGCCGATCCGGCCGGGTCGCACCATGAGCGCCGCATCCGTTCCTTCCGCCCCCGCCGCGGCCGGGTGACCGTCGGCCAGGGCGAGGCGCTGCGCCGCCTCTGGCCGCAGTGGGGGCTGGACATCGACGGGCTGCACCGCCTCGACCTCGGCGAACTCTTCGGCGACCCGGACCTCCCCGTCGTCCTGGAGATCGGCTTCGGCATGGGCGAGGCCACCGCGCGGATGGCCGCCGCCGACCCCGGCACCGGCATCCTCGCCGTCGACGTCCACACCCCCGGCCAGGGCAATCTGCTCGCCCTCGCCGAGCGCGACGGACTGTCCAACGTCCGGGTGGCCAACGGCGACGCGATCATCCTGCTGCGCGAGATGCTGGCGCCCGCCGCCCTCTCCGGGCTGCGCGTCTACTTCCCGGACCCCTGGCCCAAGAAGCGGCACCACAAGCGGCGGCTGCTCCAGCCCGAGTTCGTCGAGCTGGCCGCCACCCGGCTGCGCCCCGGCGCGCTGCTGCACTGCGCGACCGACTGGGAGCCGTACGCGGAGCAGATGCTGGAGGTCCTGACCGCCAGCCCGTCGTTCGAGAACACCCGGCCCGACGGCGGCTACAGCCCGCGCCCGGACTTCCGCCCGCTCACCAAGTTCGAGTCCCAGGGGCTGGACAAGGGACATATCGTCCACGACCTGATCTTCCGTCGCAACGACGCATAGCGCCCCTGCGCGGATGGGGACAATCCCGCAGTCCGCCACACCCCCGTTCGTTAGGGTCGGTTGAGTGCATCAGTCCCCGTCCCCCCACCAGCCGCCCGATCCGCCGGTCACGCCGTACGACCAGCAGCCGTGGTTCGACGGCGTGGCCGCTCCGGGAGGCTGGCCCCACGCGCCGCACCCGGGACACCCGGCGCACCCGGGACACCCAGGACAGCCGGGACACCCAGGACACCCCGGTCTCCCGGGGCCGTGGGGCAGAACCAGCCTTCTCAACCGCCTCTGGGACAACAAGGCGCTCCGCGCCACCGCGCTCATCGGACTGCTGTCGCTCTCCGGCCTGGTCATCCTGGCCCTCGTCCGCGAGCAGACCGGCACCAAGGGCTTCCTGGTGGGGCTCGGCCTCGCCGTGCTGCCCGTACCGCTGATCATCTCGGTCTTCCGCTGGCTGGACCGCGTCGACCCGAAACCCTGGCGGAACCTGATCTTCGCCTTCGCCTGGGGCGCGTGCGCCGCGACGCTGGTTGCGCTCATCGCGAACGGCTTCGCCACCGAGTGGCTCATGACCACCGTCGCCGACTCCTCGTCCCCGGGAGGCCAGGCCGACGCCGACACCTGGGGCGCCACGTTCGTCGCGCCGTTCGTGGAGGAGAGCGCCAAGGCGGCGGCCGTCCTCCTCCTCTTCGTGTTCCGACGACGCGACTTCAACGGGATCGTGGACGGGGTCGTCGTCGCCGGAATCACCGCCACCGGATTCGCCTTCACCGAGAACATCCTCTACCTCGGCTCGGCCTTCGTCAGCGACCAGGAATTCGGCTACTCGGGCATACGGTCCACCACCGCCGCGACCTTCTTCATCCGCGGGGTGATGTCCCCCTTCGCGCACCCCCTGTTCACCTCCATGACCGGCGTCGGCTTCGGCCTGGCCGCCGCGGCCGCCGCGCACCAGCGCACCCGCCGCGTCCTGCTGCCGGTCGCGGCGCTGATGGCCGCGATGGTCCTGCACGGCCTCTGGAACGGCTCGTCCACTCTCGGCGGCTACGGCTTCATCATCGTCTACGCGGCGTTCATGGTCCCCGTCTTCGGGCTGCTGACCTGGCTCACCATCTGGTCCCGCAACACCGAGCTGCGCACCGTACGCGAGCAGCTCACCGCCTACCAAGCGGCCGGGTGGCTCACCCCGCCCGAGCCCTTCGCCCTGTCCTCGATGCGCGCCCGCGGCATCGCCCGCGACCTCGCCCGCCGCACCCAGGGCGCGGCGGCGGCCCGCACGGTCGGCGAGTACATCGCCTCCGCGACCTCCCTCGCCTTCCTGCGCCGCCGCGCGTACCGGGGCACGGCGGGCCCGGACTTCACCACGCGCGAGCGGGAACTCCTCGACGCCCTGTGGGAACGCCGCGAAACGGCCCACCCGGCCCTGGCCCACGCGGCCCTCTCCCTCCCCCTCCCCTACCCGGGCCCACCCCAGGGCCCGATCCCCCCGCCGTACTGGCCGACGCCGCCGTACGGTGGCTACGGCTACGGCTCCCCCGGCTCCGGGTACGGCTCCCAGCCCCCGTACACCCAGCAGGCCCCGCACCCGACGTACGCACTCCCCCCGTCGTCCGCCCCACAACTCCCGGCCCCGGCCCCGTACGGCCCCGCAGGCCCACACGGTCACTCCTGACCCAGCCCGATTGGTCCAAGTGCGCACCTTGGACAGTGATGA
Organism: Streptomyces sp. NPDC041200; assembly: GCF_055591805.1. Taxonomy (NCBI): domain Bacteria; kingdom Bacillati; phylum Actinomycetota; class Actinomycetes; order Kitasatosporales; family Streptomycetaceae; genus Streptomyces; species Streptomyces sp. NPDC041200. Next base: position 20,708 of record NZ_JBVIZF010000051.1, read on the forward strand.
AGGCGCCAGCAAGAGGACGCCACTCCCAGGGATTCATGCAGCGGCCCTCGAATCCGTGACCCTGCTGCCGTTGCCGTCATCGTCCATGACAAGGCCACCAACCGGGTCGTCCTGCTGCAACGCAACCAGAACGCCACGTTCGCATAGGGCATGTGGAACCTGCCGGTCGGCAAGAGCGATCCGGTGAACCCATCAACGCAGAGCGCGGTCCGGAAAACCCTACGAGGAGACCGGCACTGATGGTGAAGCCGGAGTCCCTCAAGGTGGACGACATCATCGGCAGAGCCTACGGAGTCGAGCCTCCCAACGGCTTCTGCCCGTCGTCTTCTCAGCCCACGACTGGACCGGCAAACCCCAAAATTGAGAGCCCGGCAAGCACGCCCAAGTCCCCTGGATCGACGCAGATGCCATCCCCGAGGAATTCGTGGACACCACCGCCAGCGCCCTTCATCGCTACCGGGCTCGTGGCTCTGACCACCGCATGCTGTTGACCCCCCGGGTGGCCTGGAGCCCAAAACTTCTAGGCCGCGCCAGGCAACTCAACGGCGTACGTGTCATACCTAACGAAGTTGGCGGCCCCTTCCACCGAGGTCACCTACGCCCGACAAGCCCCTTTCGGTACCATACTCCGAACGGGGGATTTCGGCTGTCGCGGAACGAGTAGCAGGGTACTCACCGCACGATGTCCGAGAAGTCCTGTCACATGCCGCTCCGCGGAGCGCACAGACGAATTAGCCGCACAGGACTGACCGGGTGCACCGGGTACGGAGCGTGAAGATGGATTTCGACGTCGCCGCTCCCGATCCTGCTGGCATGGTGGCATCGCTCAGTTCACTCGGCTACTCGCTTCCCGCTGCCGTCGCAGATCTTGTGGACAACAGCATCTCGGCAGAGGCCAAGAACATCGGCGTCGACTTCACGTGGGACGGACAGAGTTCCTGGATCGCCGTTACTGATGACGGCAAGGGGATGACGGAGCCCGAGTTAGTGACCGCCATGACGGTGGCGGCCCGCGGTCCGTCCGCCGAACGGAGTGCCACCGATCTCGGCCGCTTCGGTGTGGGGCTGAAGTCCGCCTCTTTCTCCCAGTGTCGCAGGCTTACCGTCGCCACAGTCAGGGATGGGGCCTGGCACGTCCGGACGTGGGACCTCGGTGTCGTGGAGCACTACAAGCAGTGGCGGCTCCTCCGTGACCCCGGCGATACGACCACGACCCTCCTGCGTCGGATTGCGGGAAGCATGCTTCACGGGACCGTCGTCCTGTGGGAGCAGCTCTCCGGCTACCACAACACCACCGTGACCAGCGACGACGAAAAGACGCAGGCCCAGTTCTATGCGGAGGCGGACCATACCGAAGACCACCTCTCGATGGTCTTCGCCCGGTTCTTACAGCGTCCGGTCCGCTGCCGGATCCGGGTGCGCGGCTCTGAACTCTCCCCGTGGGACCCGTTCCTGTCCACCCACCCGTCGGTACAGCGGATCCCCTGGGAGCCTCTGCCACTTGGGTCAAAGTCGGTTCGCGTGGAGCCCTTCGTCCTCCCGACGGCACAGCGTCTCTCGGAAGCCGAGTACGAGTCGGCTGCCGGGAAGAGGGGATGGCTGGGGCAGCAGGGGTTCTACGTCTATCGCCGTGACCGCCTGATCCTGGCCGGTGACTGGCTGGGGATCCGCGGCCTGCGACGCGAGGAGAAGTACAACCTTGCGCGGATCGCCGTAGACATCCCTGCGGAGGCTGACGCCGAGTGGGGCGTGGACGTGCGCAAGGCGAGTGTGGTTCCCCCTGTTTCCTTGCGTCGCCACCTGGAGAGGATCGCCAGATACACGCGCGAGGCGGCCTCCCGTTCCACACGACAGCGTGGTCAGGTGGTGTCGCGGTCGCACGGTGACCCCCTGAAGTTCGCCTGGAACGTGAAGCGTCACGACGGCCGGATCGTTCTGCGCATCAACAGAAAACACCCCTTGGTGAAGACAGCGGTGGACGACCGGGTCGGCAATCCGGACGCCGTCCGCTCGATGATCCGCCTCCTTGAGGAGACGGTCCCGGTCACGGCTCTCCGCATGCTCCACGAGACCGACACGGTCGACGACCCTGAACCCTTCGGCGGCCCGGGGCCGGCCGCTCCGGAGACCGTCGACATCGCCCGCCAAGTGTACGAAGCGCTCTTGAGCCAAGGCCGCTCCCCTGAGGACGCCCGGAGAGTGCTCAGCTCCATGTCTCCCTTCGACGAGCAACAAGGATTCTGGAACTCCTGACCCACCTGGTAGTCCGCCACCCACAACCGACCCGGCCGCTGGAGGTCGCTGTGAGCACCACCCCCGAAGACAGTCTCGAGAAGGCCGAGCAGACCGCGGTGCTGCTCCTGCCAGGTGACCGCCAGGCAACGCCGGACGAGGTCGACTTCGCCGTGAACACCGCGGTCCACATCCTCGCAGCCCAGGGGATCACCGTGGAGCGGGGCCAGGTGCGGAAGGTGCTCGAGGCCCGGGCCGCCGTGTTCCAGGCTGATTCCTCTGCGATGAAGAACGACGAGGGCCACGTGCCCTGGCTCGCCGACGCGAAGGCCGACCGGAAGTGGGACTTCTGGGACCGCTACCGGCGCTATCTCCTGAGCGTCTCAAAGCTCCCGACGCAGGTCGTGCGTCGGCTCGACCAGAGCACCGACGACGTTCTCGGTGAACTGGAAGACCCTCAGCGGGAAGGCACTTGGCGCCGAACCGGGCTGGTGATCGGGCAGGTCCAGTCCGGCAAGACAGGGCAGTTCATCGGACTCGCCGCGAAGGCGGCCGACGCCGGCTACCGGCTCATCGTGGTGTTTGCAGGAATCCACAACGACTTGCGCAGCCAGACCCAGCTCCGTATCGACGAGGGGCTCCTCGGGTTCGACAGCCAGTTCCAGTTCCGCTCGGACGACGACGCGCATCGTCATATCGGCGTCGGCGCGATGTCGCACGACAAGCGCCTGAAGGCTGCGTCCCTCACCACCAGCCACGAGAAGGGCGACTTCGCCCGGAAGACGGCCGTCTCAGCAAACGTGCCGGTGGGCAGCGTCCCGGTGGTCCTCGTAGTCAAGAAGAACCGTCGGATCATCGACAACCTTCGCGACTGGGTGATCGACAACCACGGCGTGGAGGACGCGGAGACCGACCGGATGGTCGTTCCCGACCTCCCCTTGTTCGTGATTGACGACGAAGCCGACAACGCCGGGGTGAACACCTCCAAGGACCCTGACACCAACCCGTCGGCGATCAACAAGGCCATCAGGAGGCTGGTCAACAGCTTCACGAAGGCGTCCTACGTCGGCTATACCGCGACCCCCTTCGCGAACATCTACATCAACCCCGACACCGACCACGATGAGCTGGGCCCCGACCTCTTCCCGGAGAGCTTCATCCGCACCCTGCGGGCTCCGTCCAACTACCTCGGTCCCGAGCGTCTCTTCGGCCTGCAGACCGACAGTGAAGAAGAGGACATAGATCCACTGCCGCTCATAAGGCATATCAAGGACACGGACCTCTGGGTGCCGGACAAGCACAAGTCCTACCACCGGGTTCCCGACTTCCTGCCCGAGTCGCTACAGCGCGCCATCCGGTCCTTCGTCCTGACCTGTGCGGCTCGCCGAGCACGTGGGCAGATCGCCGTGCACAACTCCATGCTGGTGCACGTGACCCGCTTCACTGCCGTGCAGCAGCAGGTCCGCGACCAGATCGACGCGCACAGGCGTCTGCTCTTCGATGTCCTCCAAGACCGGTTCAGCAGTGCCCGCGAAGAACTCATGGAAGAGCTGCGGCAGCTCTGGGAGGAGGACTTCGTCCCCTGCACCGAGGACATGACCGGGGACAGGCTCGACTGGGAGGACGTCGAAAGCCATCTCCACGCCGCTCTCGCGAAGATCACCGTCATGGCCGTCAATGGTGCAGCCAAGGACGCCCTCCAGTACTACGAGCGCCGTGAGACCGGCCTGTCGGTTATTGCCGTGGGCGGCGAGAAGCTCTCCCGTGGTCTGACCCTCGAAGGGCTGTCGGTCAGCTACTACCTGCGTGCCTCCAAGACGTACGACACTCTGCTGCAGATGGGCCGCTGGTTCGGCTACCGTCCTCGTTACGAGGACCTGTGCAGGCTGTACACGACACGTACGTTGCAGCGCCAATACGCTGAGATCACCGCGGCTACCGACGAACTCCGGCGCAACGTCGAGGAGATGTCCGCGGTGGGACTCACCCCCCGCGAGTTCGGTCTCAAGGTCAGGACCTCATCGCTCGGCCTCGGCATCACGGCCTCCAACAAGATGAGGCAGGGCACGCGTGTCCGACTCAGCTACTCCGGTGAGCTTCCCGAGACGACCATCTTCGACCTCTCCGAGAAGGTAGTCCGCCACAACCACGAGCTTCTTGAGTCGTTCGTCGGGCGCCTCGATGCGCTCTCGTCCGGGAAGAAGGTGGACGAGCGGAGCGGGAGTATCACCTGGAGTGGCGTCGCAGCCTCGGACGTCACCGAGGGTTTCCTCGACTCGTATCTCACCGACCGGCAGGCCCAGCGGGTTCGTCCGGCCTTCATCGCGGAGTACATACGTCAGTGCGCCAAGCAGGGCGAGCTGGGGAACTGGACAATCCGCCTCGCCAGTCGACTGCCCGAGGGAGCGCCGGCCGTGATCGCCGGCCATTCCATCGGCCTCATTACGCGCAGCCACTCCAAGTCCTCCGAGGTCGTTGCGGGCCGCTACACGATCAAGCGCGTCCTCAGCCCCGCCGACGAACTCTGCGACCTGACCCCGGACCAGCGTAAGCGTGCGCTGGAAGCCACGCAGGAAGCCGCGAAGGGAAGCCTCAATAGGAAGGGCGAACCGCTCGCCCCCGACACCCCTCGCGGTCGGCCTCTGCGGCACCAACGCCGTCCCGACCAGCCGCTGCTTCTGCTGTATCCCCTCAGTCCTGCCGAGGTGGGTGAGTCTCAGGTGAATGCCGAGCCGGTCGCTCCTCTGGTCGGGTTCGCCATCAGTTTCCCCTTCTCGCGCGAGCAGTTGAAGACCGAGTACGTGGTCAACGAAATCTGGTTCAAGCAGGACATGGAGATCGACGACTTCGAGGACGAAGAGTGATCGACGAGAGTGTGTGGCAGGAGCTGGAGGCCCGCCAGCAGTCCCCGGGCCGATCCACCCGGCGACTCCACCCCGATTCCCCGCACGACATCCAGGTGTCGGTGACGCACCCTGCCCTTCGGCGGATGCTGCTGCTCGGTACCGACGCCAGGGCCGCCGACACCGTGCGTAAGGAGATCCACGAACTACCGGCCACCCGTGGCCTGCAGCTGAACCTGTCGTCGGTGTTCGGCAACCACTACGAGCTCCAGGTCATGCTCACCGACGACGAGCTCACGGAGGTGTTCACCCCGCTCGTCACCGACATCGCAGAGGTGGTGCGGGACGCACCGACCACCGAGACGGCGGCGGAGGCCGCGGTCCGCCGCTACGTCCGGTGGCAGCAGCTGCTGCGCTCCGTGTCGCGTGATGGCCTGTCCCGACAGGCCCGGTGCGGCCTCTTCGGCGAACTCCACTTCCTCCTCGAGTACGTGCTGCCGGCTGTCGACCAACACACAGGCGTCAGCTCTTGGACCGGCCCACGGCAGACGAACCAGGACTTCCAACTGCCCGGCGCCGCGGTCGAAGTGAAGGCGACCACGGCCCGCTCTCCCCGAACGGTCCAAGTCGCCAGCGAGCGACAGCTGGACACGGCCGACTCGACACCCCTCGCACTGGCCCACTTCGTCCTCGACGATCGGCAGCGGGGGCTCGGCAGGAGTTTGAACGCGTTGGTGGACGAGATACGGGCCCGCCTGCTCTCGCCGTCCGCCTCCCAGCGCTTCGAGAGTCTGCTGGTACAGGCCGGCTACTTGCCGAGCCAGCGGGACCTCTACGACCACGATCGCTACACCTTGCGTCGCAGCGAGTTCTGGACGGTCGGGGAGAGCTTCCCCCGAATCGTCGAGGCCGAACTGCCGCCCGGAGTGGGCAACTGCACCTACACCATCGATGTGTCGGCCCTGACTGCTCACAGCGTGACCGCCGACGTACTGGTCGACCTGATCCGAGGAACCCATGGCTGAGCACGACCTCAACGAGTACTCACAGGCGCTGGTAGCCGACATCCAGGCGCTGACGGACGCCGAGGGCGGCTCAATCCCGAACACCTTCACCCAGCACGTACTCGAGATCCTTGAGGAAGCAGGTGTCGTCACTGACGCCGCGCTCGCGTACCACTCCACCCCCCGGGGGTTGGAGATCTACGGCTACGGCCTGCCCGAGGACGGGTCCAGCCTCGACCTTTACACCACGGACTTCAATCTGACCCCGTTGAGCAGCAAGCTGACCAAGGCCGAGTCCGACAGGCTCTTCCGCAGACTGTTCGCGTTCCTGGGCAAGCACCAGGCCATCCGCCTCAGCCAGGGGGACAACACTGATGTTCACGACATGTGCGTCGGTGTGGAGAAGGCGCTGTCGAATGTTCCAAAGATCCGCCTCTTCCTCCTCAGCAACCGGGTCAGTACGACGAGCGCCCCGGAGCCCAGGGAGTTCGAGGGGATCCCGGTCACGCACGAGCTCTGGGACCTAGCGCGGCTCCACCGGCACGAGACCTCCGGAAGTATCGGCGAGCCCATCAAGGTGACCTTCGATCGCCCTCTTCCCTGCCTGGCGGCGAACAGCGACGAGCCGAACTACTCGGTCGTCCTGGCCGTGGTTCCCGGTCGGCAGCTGGCCGAGCTGTACAAGGAACACCGGACCCGGCTGCTCGAACTCAACGTCCGGTCCTTCCTCCAGACTCGTGGTGGCGTAAACAAGGGCATTCGCGACACCCTGCTGAACGCTCCGGGCCGCTTCCTCGCCTACAACAACGGCGTGACCGCCACCGCCTCGGACGTGGACTTCGAGACCGACGAGGCAGGCAGGCCCGTCGCCATCAGGAGCATGACCGGCCTCCAGATCGTCAACGGTGGCCAGACCACCGCCTCGCTGCACCACGTCCTGACCCGTGACAAGCGAGACTTGGACGGGGTCCATGTCCAGATGAAGCTCACGATCGTCGATCCCGGGTACCTGTCCGAGATCGTTCCGAGGATCTCCCAGTACTCCAACACCCAGAACAAGGTGACGTTGGTCGACTTCAGCTCGAACCACGAGTTCCACGTAGCCTTCGAACGTGTCTCCCGGAGCCTGTGGGCTCCTGCGACCGATGGCAGCGGTCAGGAGACGCGGTGGTTCTACGAGCGGGCGCGGGGGCAGTACACCGACAAGTCCGCCGAGTACGAGACCCGCGCCGCCCAGCGCAAGTTCAAGCTGATCACGCCGAGTCGGCAGCGATTCAACAAGTCCGACCTGGCCACCTTCGTACACTCCTGGGAGCAGCTCCCGTACTGGGTGAGTCGCGGCGCCCAGAAGAACTTCGCCCACTTCATGGAGCGGATCGAGAAGTCCGATCCTGTCGTGGACGTGCAGTATTGCAAGCGGGCCATAGCTACCGCCCTCCTGTTCCAGGCTGCCGACAAGATCGCCCGTACACACTCGGCCGGCAGCCACAAGCGGCTGATCACGACCTACACGGTCGCCCGGCTCTCGCTCGCAGCCGAGAAGCGGATCGACCTCGACAGGATCTGGAACGAGCAGGGCACCACGGACGCCCTGAAGGACGCCCTCGACGAAGTCTGCCCCTTGATCATGGACACGGTGATCTCAGGCGACCGGCACGTGTCGGAGTGGGCCAAGAAGCCCGACTGCTGGGACGAGGTGTCCCGCATTCCCTGGACGCTCCCCGATGCGTTGGCCGCCGAGCTCACGGCCGAGCCCTTTGAGATCGCCTCGCCCGAGGGCACAGAGTCCGACGAGGCTGAGGCCGCCGTCGAGGACATCACCAGCGAGGAGTGGCAGGCTCTCGCGGACTGGGCCCGCGAAGGCCGGGTCCTGCGCTCCGGTGACAGGCAGCTCGCCGACCGTGTCGCGCAGCGTCTCTCCCAGGGGCGACGGGTCATCGGGGCGCAGGCCAGGCAGGCGATGGAAGTCTACGAAGAGGCTCTGCGGCAAGGGTTCCATCCCGTGCCCGCCGGCCTGGACCACGAGACGGCCTGAATACGGCAGCCCCAGAACAGCTGGGGCTGCCGCTACAGGGTTTCCGTGCCCACTAGTTGTGCTGACCGGAGAGGTTGGTGATGCGGCTGGCTGGGCTGTGGCCGCTGATTCCGGTGTGGGGTCGGTGGTAGTTGTACCAGTCCAGCCAGTCGGGAAACGCGGCCTGCCGTTCAGCTTCTGAGGTGTAGGGCCGCTGGTAGGCCCTACACCTCCAGCAGGGTGCGGTGGAAGCGCTCGACCTTGCCGTTGGTCTGCGGTCGCCAGTGGCGGGTCCAGCGCGGGCTGATGCCCAGGTCACGGCAGGTCTGCTGCCAGGTGTTCTTGCTGTAGGCCCAGGCGTTGTCGGTCAGCACCCGCTCGACGGTCACACCTCGGTCCGCGAACCAGGCGGCGGCTCGTCGCAGGAAGGCCGCGCAGGTGGGGGCGGTCTCGTCGGGCAGGGTTTCGGTGTAGGCCAGGCGGGAGTGGTCGTCCAGCGCGGTGTGCAGGAAGGCATAGCCGGTCCGGCTCTTGTTCCTGCGGGCGACTGCGCGGCCCAGGGCTTTGTGGCCGCCGCCGTCGGGGATCCGGCCGAGTTTCTTGACGTCGATGTGGACCAGTTCGCCTGGTTGGGAGCGTTCGTAGCGGCGGACGGGTTCGCCGGTGGCCCGGTCCAGCGTGGCCAGGGGTGGCAGGCCGTGGCGTTGGAGGATGCGGTGGGC
>NZ_JBVIZF010000052.1:0-29160 GCF_055591805.1 Streptomyces sp. NPDC041200
GCGTCAGACCGGCCGACAGCCGCGCCTTCTTGGCGACCGGTGCCGCCGCGCGCCGCGCCTGCTGCCCGTCCAGCAGTGCCGCCGTACGCTCGGTGAGCACCGCGTCGGCCAACTGCCCGAAGGACGTGGCGGTCGCACCGTCCACCACACCCGTCTGCGCCGCACTCGCGGCAGAGGCGGGCAGTGCCACGGCCGTCAGCGCCACCGTCAGTGCCGCCCCGGCAGCGGATCTGAAGGTCATTGATTTCACGATGGTTTCCCCTCCGCATCCCGGGCCGGATCGACCCGGGGGGTCGGATACTTGCATATGCGCCGCCACTTTGGTGATTTTGTGTGCAGGATGCGAAGTGGTGTTCACGGGTTCTCCATCTACGGGATAATGCCCACTTTCACGGACTGGCCCGGTTCTTAGGCCGGCTCTGTGCGGCAGCCCGAGGAGCAGTCACTGTCCGGCGGCAATGTCAGCGACGGCAGCTGGCCCATGTCGCCCGACCAGGCCGCCCTGGGCCACCAGCCCTGGGCAACCCTCTGGGCTGAAGGCCACGGCGAGCACCCCGACACCGGCCACCGGGCGGCCGACCGTGGGGCAGCGAGCCACATCGCAGGACTCTCCGGATGGGGGCAGGGTAGGTGGTGAGCCGAGCCGTACACACGTCGGCGGTCACAGACGCGCCGCATGCTTCGGGAGGTGGCCGAATTGAGCACCGCTGGCCAGAAGGAATTCACCCGGTCCGGGCCGCACTTCTCCGACCGGATCACGGCCGACGGCCGGGACGGCTGGCCCGTCGAGGCCGGGCGCTACCGGTTGGTCGTCAGCCGGGCCTGCCCCTGGGCCAGCCGGGCGCTGGTCTCGCGGCGGCTGCTCGGCCTGGAACCGGTCCTTTCGCTGGCGATCGCGGACCCCATCCAGGACGAGCGGAGCTGGCGCTTCACGCTGGACTCGGGGGAGCGGGACCCGGTGCTGGGCATCGCGTACCTCAGCGAGGCGTACGACGCCCGCGAGCGGGAGTACCCGGGCGGCGTGAGCGTGCCCGCGATCGTCGACATTCCCAGCGGGAAGCTGGTCACCAACGACTACCAGCGCCTCACCCTCGACCTCGCCACCCAGTGGACCGCCCTGCATCGCGAGGGGGCGCCGGACCTCTACCCGGAGGGACACCGCGAGGAGATCGACGAGGTGATGGAGGCGGTCTACCGCGATGTGAACAACGGCGTCTACCGGGCCGGTTTCGCCCGGCACCAGCGCACGTACGACGACGCCTTCCGGCGGCTCTTCGACCGTCTGGACTGGCTGTCGGAGCGTCTGGCCACGCGGCGCTATCTGGTCGGCGACACCATCACCGAGGCCGACATCCGGCTGTTCACCACGCTGGTGCGCTTCGACGCGGTCTATCACGGCCACTTCAAGTGCAACCGGAACAAGCTGAGCGAGGACCGGGTGCTGTGGGGGTACGTACGCGACCTCTTCCAGACGCCCGGATTCGGGGACACGGTGGACTTCGACCACATCAAGCGCCACTACTACCAGGTCCACACCGACATCAACCCCCGGCGCATCGTCCCCCTCGGCCCCTGCCTCTCCGGCTGGTCGGCCCCGCACGGACGCGAGGAACTGGGCGGCCGCCCCTTCGGCGACGGTACCCCTCCCGGTCCGGTGCCACCCGGCGAGACGGTTCCGGAGGCCGGACGCGCCCGCTGACGGGCCCGCCGCCACAGCCTCGTATCAGGGGCGGCGTGGGTGGCGGGCCGACGCCGCGGCGGTGTCCGCCGCGGTCAGCCCGAAGACGAGGGCGGACGCGATACCGCCCGCGTAGGCGCGGTGCCACAGGCCGCCGGTGTCCGAACCGGCGGCGAGAAGCCCTGGCAGCGGCTCCCCGTTCTCCGCGAGGACCCGGGCCCGGTCGTCGATGCGCACGCCGTGGAACGGGAAGGTGATGGCCGGTACCGTCTCGATGACGTAGTACGGCGGTTCGTCCAGCGGCAGCGGGTCCAGCTCCCGGCCGGGGGTGGTGGCGAGCCCCGCCGAGGCGCGCTCGTTGAACCGCTTGACGCCATCGCGGACGGCGTCGCCCCGGTAACCCCACTCCTCGGGCAGATGGGCCAGTTCGTCGAGGTCTTCGGCCAGTCCCGCGCGGCCGCCCCGCTTGCTGGCCAGCGCGAACTTGTCGACGGCGACCGCGCCGTCGACGTACGAACCGGTGATCCAGTCGCGGAAGACCCGGGCATCGGCGACCAGCAGGCCCCGGCTCTCCGGCTGGTCCAGCAGCGCCATGGCGGTGAGGTGGTCGCCCAGCGTCTCGTCCGTGAACCGCTCGTCGCGCAGGTTGAACAGCAGCGCGTGCTCGCTGTAGTACAGCGACAGATCGACGAAGTCCACCGGGTCGGCGAAGGGGACGCCGCTCGGGATGAGGTGGCCGTAGAATCCGGCGTCCGCGTGGCCGGTGGCCGCGCCCACGCGGGTGGCCAGGCGGTAGCCACCGCCTCGGCTGTGGGGATTGGAGCGCAGCTCCATGCGGTCGCCGTGGGGGTGTACATGAGCGGCGCGGAGCGCGGGGTCGCCCTGGAACCCTCCGGTCGCGAGCAGCGTGGCGCGGGCGCCGACCTCCCTGACCGTGCCGTCGGATGACCTCAGCCGCGCTCCCACGACGGCGCCGTGGCCGGTCAGCAGGTGTTCGGTGTGGGTGGTGAGCAGGACCCGGCCACCGCCGTCGAGGATGAGCCGACGGCAGGTGTCGAGGTAGTGGTTGGTGTCGAATTGGTGTCCGCGGCCGAAGCTCAGGATGCGCTGTGCGTCCTTGACCTCCACCCCGGTGGAGCGGATCCATGACACACCCTCGTCGAACCGGCCCACGAGGGCGCGCTTGAGCGTGCGGTCTCCTCGTGGATTGTGCTGGTCCATGACCTCGTGGCTCGGAGCGGTCCACGCGTAACCGGCGAAACGCGCGGAGCCCCCGACGTCCTCGCTCGTTTCCACGACCACCACGGACAGACCACCGCGGACGGCGCGGGCACCGGCGGTCAGACCTGCCATGCCCGCCCCGATGATGAGCAGATCGACGACTTCGGTGTCCACGCGCTTCTCCTCTGCCCGGCACTGGTGTCCGCAGGTCCGCATCTCAGTAGAACCGAATCCAATTCACATCTCAAGACCGCTGCCTGGGTCTTGTTGCCTCCGCGGTCGGCGCGATAGGAGAGGTGAAGTCAGTTCAACAACGGTAGCGCGGGAGGTCGTCATGACGGATGAAGGCGCACACACGGGCCGGTTCGCGGGCAAGGCCGCCCTGGTGACGGGTGCGGGCTCGGGCATGGGGGCGGCGGTCGCCCGGCGGCTGGCGGCCGAAGGAGCCCGGGCCGTGGTCCTGGCCGACGTCGATGGCGCGAGCGCGGCGGCCGTCGCGCGGGACGTGCCGGTCGGCCAGGCGCTCACGGTCGACGTGGCGGACGCCGCGGCGGTCGACCACGCCGTGGACGACGCGGCGCGGCGGCACGGCGGGCTCGATCTCGTGGTGCACGCTGCCGGGGTCGACGATCCGCAGGCCAAGCAGCGCATCGCGGACGCCCTGGTGGAGGGCCGCGTACCCGAGGTGACCGACGCGCTCGACGACGCGGCCTGGCGGCGCGTCATGCGGATCAACCTCGACGGCACCTTCCACGTGCTGCGCGCCTCGGTGCGGGCCATGCGCCCGGCGAAGGCGGGGGCGATCGTCGTGATCGGCTCGTCGTCGGCCTTCGACACCCCGGCCGGTTACCCCCACTACGCCGCGTCCAAGGCGGGGGTGCACGCCCTGTGCCAGGCCGTGGCCAAGGAGGTCATCCCGTCCGGGATCCGGGTGAACGTGGTCGCGCCGGGGCCGACCGAGACGGGGATGGCCACGCGCACACCGGAGGTTCTGCGCACGGGGTTCGCCGATGCGCGGGTGCGGCCGTACGCGACCCCGGAGGAGATCGCCGACATCGCCCTGTTCCTGGCGAGCGACGCCGCGGCGAACCTGATCGGCGCGGTGCTGCTCGCCAACGGAGGCCGGTTCACCGCCTGAAGGTCATCGGTCCGGCCGAGGCTGCTCCTTGTGAATCGAACCAAATTCAGATCACCGCGCGTAGCCTCCCGTGCCACCTTCCGGTCCAGCCGAGAAATCCGTACCTAAGGCTAGCTGTACTGAGTTCAGTTCTGTAGCGTCCCGGGCGTCGGCAAGGCACGGATCCGTGCCATTCGGAAGGAGAGCCGGATCATGAGCACCACTGAGCAGCCCGCCCCGCCAGGGGCGGAGCCAACGCCCTACGATCCCCGCACGGTGCGCCGCGCGATGCTCGCCGGAAGCATCGGCACACTGATCGAATACTACGATTTCAGCATATATGGCTATCTCGCCGTGGCCATCGCCCCGCAGTTCTTCCCGAACGAGGATCCGACGGCCTCGACGCTGGCGGCGCTCGCGGTGCTCGCCACCGGCCTCGTGGTGCGGCCGCTCGGCGGTGTCTTCTTCGGGTGGCTCGGTGACCGGTTGGGCCGCCGCAAGGCGCTGGTCTCCTCTGTGCTGTGCATGGGCGTGGCCAGCAGCGTCACGGGGCTGCTGCCGACCTACAACCAGATCGGCGTGCTCGCCGCGGTGCTGCTCTTCCTCACCCGGCTGGTGCAGGGCATCTCCTCGGGCGGCGAGTCGGTCGGCGCCTACACCTACATCTACGAGTCGGCGCCGCCCCGGCGCAGGGCCTTCCTCGGCGCCGTCACACCCATCGGCTCCAACCTCGGGTTCATGTTCGCGGCCGCCACCGCCGGGGCGATCTCCGCCCTCACCACCCAGGACCAGATGGCCGACTGGGGGTGGCGGCTGCCCTTCCTGATGGCCGTACCCCTCACTCTGATCTGTCTGTGGGCCCGGCTGAGGATCGAGGACACCCCGGAATTCGAGGAGGCCGCGCGGCGCGCCGACATCCCCACCGCGCCGATCCGGGAGGTCCTGGCCACCCACCGCACCGCGCTGCTGCAGTCCATCGGCCTGGCCATGGCCCAGGGCGGCGCCATCTTCCTCGGGCTGACGTACATGGGCATCTACATGACCACGAACCTGGGCTACGACCCCACGCACGTGTTCTGGCTGACCGCGGGCGTCGTGCTCATCACCGTGCTGCTCATGGTGCCGGCGGGCAAGCTCGCCGCCCGGTTCGGCTGCCGCCGCGTCCTGCTCGGCGGGCTGCTGGGCTTCCTGGTGACGGCCTACCCCGCGATGTCGCTCATGGGGCGGCACAGCCTGGCCGTGGCGGGGCTCGCGTATCTGCTCTTCATGCTGAGCAGCGCGTTCGTGCAGGTCCCCGCGGCCAGCCTGTGGCCGCATCTGTTCGAACGCCGGGTCCGGTACACCGGGATGGCGATCGGGTACAACATCGGCACCGTCCTCGCGGGTGGCACGGCTCCCTACATCGCGGCGTGGCTGGTCCAGCGGACGGGGAACCTGCTCTCACCGGCGTTCTTCGTGATGGCCGTCTGCCTGATCGGGCTCGGCGCGCTGTCCACCGTCCGCAAGGATGTGTAAGGGCGTGGGAGGCGAAAGGGGCGGCGGCCGCGGGTCACGCACCGTCCTCGTCCGCCGCGTGGGCGTGGCCGACATGGCCGATGGTCTGGCCGCCGTCGACGGGGAACTCCCCGCCCGTGGTGTAGGAGGCGTCGTCGCTCGCGAGGAAGAGCACCATGCGGGTGACCTCGTCGGGCTCACCGATGCGGGCCACCGGCTGACGGGCGAACAGCGAGGGTGAGGCGCTCTCACCCATGGGCGTGCGGATGACGCCAGGATGCACGGAGTTGATACGTATCCCCGTGCCCGCCATGTCGAGCGCGGCGGCCTTGGTCATCCCACGCACCCCCCACTTGCTCGCCACGTAGCCGATGCCACCTGCGAACCCCATGAGGCCCGCCGCCGAGGAGACATTGACGACCGACCCCTGGCCTCGGGCGCGCATGCCGGGCAGGACGGTGTGCAGGCCGAGGAAGGCGCCCACCAGATTGACGTCGAGGATCTGGCGGAACTGCTCGGGCGACTGCTCTTCCACGCCGCCGAAGTGAATGATCCCGGCGTTGTTGACCAGGATGTCCACCGGGCCGAGGGTGTCCTCGACGGTGCGGACGACGGACTCCCACTGGGCCTCGTCGGTGACGTCGAGATGGCAGTACCGCGCCTGGGGGATCTCGCCCGCAAGGCTCTCTCCCTCGTCGTCCAGCAGGTCGCAGACGGCGACCCGGGCCCCCTCCGCGGCCAGCCCGCGGACATGCGCGGCGCCCATGCCCCGGGCCCCGCCGGTGACGATCGCGACCCTTCCTTCGAAGCGCATGCCGGGCTTCCTTTCCATGCCGATTCCCTCTCCGTATCGATCAGCCGGGTACGTATCGATCAGTCGGGCACGAGCACGGCCCGCCCCCGCACCCTGCCCCGGCGCAGCCGGTCGATGGCCTCCGGCGCGGCGGAGAGCGGGAACCGCTCCGTCTCGACGCGCAGTGCCCCCGAACGTGCCAGCGCGACCACCTCGGCGAGCTGGGGGCGAGGCCCCCAGAAGGGCAACGAGAGCCGGAAGCCGGGTGGGAGAACGCCCGGTTTGGTGACCGTCAGGCAGCCGCCTCCGCTGCCGACGACGGCGAGTTCGCCACCGGGCCGCAGGACGCCGGTGGCGAGTTCCAGTGTGTCCGCGGTGCCGACGAAGTCGAGCACCGCGTCCGCTCCCGCGCCCCCGCCGCGCGTCCTCAGTACCTGGGCGGTGTCCGGCCGCAGCAGGGTGCCGAAGTCCGCGCCGGACCGGTCCGCGAGGGCCAGGGCCTCCTCCCGGACGTCGACCGCCAGCACGCGGCACGCCGTGGTCGCGCGGAGGATCTGCACCGCCAGGTGGCCGAGCCCGCCGATGCCGATGACGACGGCGGTGGCGCCCTCCCCGAGCGCGTGCCGGAGCCCGGCCACCGCGTGGTACGAGGTCAGACCGGCGTCCGAGAGCGGGGCCGCGTGCTCGGCCGTGAGGCCATGGGCCGGTACGAGATGACGGGCGGACGGGACGAGCACGTACTCGGCCATTCCGCCGTCCCGGCCCAGGCCCGCGCCGTGCCAGGGGAGCGTGTCGCGCCGGTCGCAGTAGTTGTCCCAGCCCGCGGCGCAACGGCCACAGGCGCCGCAGCCCCATGGCCCGTAGAGCACCACGGGATCGTCCACCCCCACTCCGTCGGCGTCGGGCCCCAGGGCCGCCACCCGCCCGGCGACCTCATGGCCGAGCGTGAACGGCAGCCGGTAGGGGAGCGCCCCCGGGGCCGCGTCGATGACGTGCAGATCGGAGTGGCACAGCCCGGTGGCTTCCACCCGCACCAGGACCTGCGCGCCGTGGGGGACGGGTCGCTCGACATCGGCCGGTGCCGGGGGATCGCCCCACGCCGTCAGCCGCACTGCCCTCATCATCACCGTCCAAGTCGTGGCGGGCTGCGGCCGCCACGGTAACAGAGGTGAAGTGAGTTCAGTAGATGGCCAGCGAAGGGATCGGACGTACGGAGGTCTTGCTCGGGCGGGATTCCGTGCCTACGGTCGTGAATTGAGTTCAATTCTTAGATCTGATCCCGTCGTACGAGCACGATGGAGCCCCCATGCACCCTCGCCATCCCGAGATCGCCCCCCGGCTGCTGTCCGAAACGGACGAACAGCGGCAGCTGCGCACCGTCCTGCGGGACTTCTTCGCCGAGGCGAGCGGCCCCGAGGACCTCCGTAAACACCTGGCCACACCGCGCGGATACGACGAAACGCTCTGGGCGCGGCTCGCGGGCGAGATCGGGGTCCACGGCTTGGCCGTTCCCGAGGAGTACGGCGGGTCGGGCTTCACCTTCGCCGAGCTGGCGGTCGCCCTGGAGGAAGCCGGGCGGGCTCTGGCCTGTGCGCCGCTGCTGCCCACGGTGGTCCTGGCCGCGCATGCCCTGCTGTACGCCGGGGACCGCGCGGCATGCGAGCGCTATCTGCCTCGCATCGCCGACGGCGCGCTCACCGCGGCCGTGGCCGGGTTCGGCGAAGGGCCCGGTGAAGGGCCCGGTGAAGGGCTCGGTCAAGGGTTCGGCGACGAGGGGCCCGGGGTCACGGCCGATCGGGGGAGCGCCGGATGGGTGCTGCGCGGGCGGGCGGACTTCGTGCTCGACGGGGCCGGTGCGGACCTGGTCCTGGTCCGGGCCGGGACCTCCGCCGGGCCCCGGCTGTTCGCCTGCGAGCCGGACCCCGCGACTTGTCGCCGGACGCCGCGCCGCGTCCTGGACGAGACGCGGCGCCAGGCGCTGCTGGAGTTCCGGGGCGCGCCCGCCGTCCCGGTGGGCACGGTGGAGGACGCCGAGGCCACCGTATCGGCGACGCTGGACACCGGGCGGGCCGCGCTGGCGGCCGAACAGGTCGGCGGCAGCGGGCACGCCCTGGACGCCACGGTCGAATTCGTCGCCCAGCGCCACCAGTTCGGCCGGGCCATCGGTTCCTTCCAGGCCGTCAAGCACCGGCTGGCCGATGTGCTGGTCGCCCTGGAGGCGGCGCGCTCGGCGTCCGCGTACGCAACGGCCTGCGTCGCCGTGGCCCCGCCGCAGCTGCCGGTGGCCGCCTGTGCCGCCGCCGTGGTCTGCTCCGAGACCTTCCGGCTGGCCACGGCCGAGTACGTCCAGCTGCACGGCGGCATCGGCTTCACCTGGGAGCACCCGGCCCATCTGTACGTGCGCCGCTCCCGCGCCGGTGAGGTGCTTCTCGGCACGGCGGACCGGCACCGCACACGGCTCACCGGACTCATCCTTGAATCAGGTTCGATCTGATCTTCGCGTCGGATGTCTCGACCAAGGGGGTTGACAGCGCCGCTCCCGCCTTACAGAGTTGTAGTGAATTCAGTTCAGTTTAGAGGGGTGAGGGTATGACCGTGGAAGACGAGATCCAGTTCGAGCGTGACGGCCACATCGCCCGGGTGTGGCTCAACCGCCCCTGGAAGAAGAACTGCGTCACCGTGCCGATCCTGGACCGGCTCGACGAGATCATCACCGAGGTCGACGAGGACCCCGAGCTGCGGGTCCTGGTGGTCCGTGGCCGTGGCGGAACCTTCTGCTCGGGCTTCGACCTCGACAGCCTGAAGGCCGAGTACGTCGGCAAGTCGAACGCGATCGACGTGGCGGTGAAGTCCGCGAAGGTGTGCGACCGGCTCTACTCGATGAAGACCCCGTCGGTCGCGGTCCTGGAGGGCTACGTCACCGCCGGTGGCTTCGAGATCATGATCTCCTGCGACTTCGCCATCTCCGCCGACGACGCCAAGATCGGCGACTTCCATATCCGCCGCGCGCTGTTCGGCGGCGCGGGCCCGATCTACCGGGTGCCGCGCATGATCGGCATCCGCAAGACCAAGGAGCTGATGCTCACCGGCAAGCTCCTCTCCGGCGTCGAGGCGGCGGAGTTCGGGCTCATCAACCAGTCCGCACCGGCCGACGAGCTGGACGCGACCGTCGAGGACTTCATCGGGAACCTCACCGACAAGAGCCCCTTCACCATGTGGCTCACCAAGATGACGATCGACCGGAGCCTGGACGCCGACACCCAGTCGCTGATGGTGATGGAGCACCTCGCCGTGGGCGTTGCGCTCAACTCCGACGACGCGAACGAGGGCGTGTCGGCGTTCCTGGAGAAGCGTGAACCCAAGTGGCAGGGGCGCTGATCCTGATGGCCGCGGAACCGCGGAGTCCGGGCGCCGGGCTCCAGGGCTCACGCTGCTCCGGCTGCGCGGTGACCGCCTACCCCGCGGAGGGGACGTGCCCGCGCTGCGGGGGGCCCGCCGATCCGGTGGCCCTCCAGGGCACGGGCACGCTGTGGACCTGGACGGTGCAGCGGTACGCCCCCAAGTCGCCGCCTTACCAGCCCCCGCCCGGAGGCTTCGTGCCGTTCGCGCTCGGCTACGTCGAGCTGGCGGAGGGCGTGCGGGTGGCCGCCGTCCTCGATGTCGACGGCCTGGAGGACATCCGCATCGGCATGCCCCTGACCGTGACCGCGGGCCCCGGCGTCCCGAGGGCCAGGCCCACCGCTCGCGGCGAGGAGGCCCCATGAGTACCGACGTCCTGATCTGCGGCGCCGGGCGTACCCCGTTCGGCCGGTCCGAGGCGACCGGCAGACAACTGGCCGTGGACGCGGTGAACGCCGCGCTGGCGGACGCCGGAATCACGTGGTCGCGCGTGCGGGCCGCGTTCGGCGGCAGCGACAGCGCGGGCCTCGCCGACACCCTGGTGGCCCAACTCGGCCTGACCGGGCTGCCGTTCGTCAATGTCAAGAACGGCTGCGCCACCGGCGGCAGCGCGCTGATCTCCGCCGTCAACGCGATCCGCTCCGGTATGGCGGACGTCGTCCTCGCCGTCGGATTCGACAAGCACCCGCGCGGCGCCTTCGATCCGAGGCCCGAGGACTGGGGCCTGGGCGCGGAATACGGCAGCGACGGGCTGATGGTGACCACCCAGTTCTTCGGCATGAAGACTCAGCGCTATCTGTACGACCACCAGGTCACCCCGCGGACCCTCGCCCGGGTCGCCGAGAAGGCCTACCGCAACGGCGCCCTGACCCCCGGGGCCTGGCGGCGGAAGCCGCTGTCCGCCGAGGAGATTCTCGGCTCCGGCATGGTCAGCGACCCGCTGACCCGCTTCATGTTCTGCTCCCCCGGAGCGGGCGCGGCCGCGCTGGTCCTCTGCTCCCCGGAGGCCGCCCGCACCATGGACGGCTCGCCGGTCACCCTGCGCTCGGCGGCGCTGCGCACCCGGCGCTTCGGCTCGTTCGAAGTCTTCAGCCCGTCGATCCCCGCGGGCGAGCCGACCAGCGTCAGCCGCGACGCCTCGGCCGCGGCCTTCGAGCAGGCCGGGCTCGGCCCCCGCGACGTCGACGTCTGCCAGCTGCAGGACACCGAGAGCGGCGCCGAGGTCATGCACATGGCCGAGTGCGGGTTCTGCGAGGACGGCGAGCAGGAGCGGCTGGTCGCCTCCGGCGCCACCGGAATCGGCGGTGCGCTCCCGGTCAACACCGACGGCGGCTGCATCGCCAACGGCGAACCCATCGGCGCCTCGGGGCTGCGCCAAGTCTACGAAATCGTCCAGCAACTGCGCGGTCGAGCCGGTGAGCGGCAGGTCCCGGACCGGCCCCGCGTCGGCTTCACCCATGTGTACGGCGCCCCCGGAGTGAGCGCCTGCACGGTGCTGTCCCGCTGAAACGCTGAAACGTCCCGCAGAACGTCCCGCCGATCGGAGGTGGCAGAAGAGATGAGCGGCAACCCGGAACCCGAGGAGTTCCGCGCCCGCGCCCGGCAGTGGCTCGGCACCGTCGCCCGGCCCCGCGCCGCCGACGGGGAGTGGGGCAGTGGCTCCGACTCCGTCGCCGTGTTCGACAACTGGACCGAGGAGCAGGAGCGCGCACACACCGCCCGCGTCCAGGAGTGGGAACGCACCCGCTACGACCAGGGGTGGTCCGCGCTCACGTGGGAGGAGACATACGGGGGCCGGGGTCTGCCCGCGTACTACGAGCAGCTCTACCGCGCCGAGGAGGCGGCCTTCGACGTGCCGCACCGCCCCGAGATCTTCCCGGTGACCCAGGCGCTCGTCGCCCCCGCGATCGCCATCTGGGGCACCGAGGAGCAGAAGGAGCGCTGGCTGCGGCCCATGCTGCGCACCGACGAACTGGCCTGCCAGCTGTTCTCGGAGACCGAGGCCGGATCCGACCTCGCCGCGGTGCGCACCAGGGCGGTCCGCGAGGACGACACCTGGGTGCTGACCGGGCACAAGGTGTGGACCTCCGGAGCCCGCGTCGCCACCTGGGGCGTCGCCGTGTGCCGTACCGATCCGGAGGTGCGCAAACACGCCGGGATCACCGTCTTCCTGGTGCGCATGGACGCGCCCGGCGTCACCGTACGGCCCATCCGGCAGATGACCGGCGGCACCAGCTTCAACGAGGTCTACCTCGACGGCGTGCGCGTCCCCGACACCGACCGGCTCGGCCCCGTCGGCGAGGGCTGGCGGGTCACGCTCAGCGTGCTGGCCGCCGAGCGGCTCGACTCCGGCAGTCTCGGCCTCGACAACGCCGACCGGGCGCTCGACCTCGCCGCGCACCTGCCCCGACCCCTCACCGGCGGCGAACAGCAGCGCGCCGCCGACCTCCACATCCGCACCCTGGTCCAGCGGCTCATCGGACTGCGGGTCACCGCCGCTCTCGTCGCCGGACGCGAGCCCGGCGCGGAGGCCTCGGTCGGCAAGCTGTACGCCACCGAGACCATGCGCCGCACCAGCGACCTGGTGTCCGAACTGCTGGGGCCGAGCCTCGTGGCGGACACGGGGGAGTGGGGCACCTACGCGTGGACGGAACATCTGCTCGGCGCCCCCGGCTACAGCATCGCGGGCGGCACCGACGAGATCCAGCGCACCATCCTCGCCGAACGCGTCCTCGGCCTGCCCAAGGAGCCCGTCCGATGAGCACCACCACGCAAGCGCCGGAGCTGGCCGCCCGGGTCCGCCACCGGCTCGCCAGCGATCACCCGGGCGCGCCCATCGGCGAGCTGGCCGTACTGCCGGGCGGCCACTCGGGGCTGACGTACTCGGTCACGGCGGGGGACGCCCGGTACGTCGTCAAGGCGGTGCCGCCCGGGCAGCGGCCCGTCGGACGCAACGACGTCCTGCGCCAGGCCCGGGTGCTGCGCGCGCTGGACGGATCAGCGGTGCCGGTGCCGGGCGTCGTGGCCGTCGACGAAACCCAGCCCGCCTGGTTCGCGATGGACTTCGCGGCCGGGGAGGCCGTCGAACCGGTCCTCGACGAGCACGAGCTGCCCGCCGCGACGGCCCGCGCCCGGATGCTGGAGATCGTCTCCGTTCTGCGGCGGCTGCACACCACCGACGTACGGGCGCCTGGGCTCGGTGCGCCCGAACCCCTCGACGCCGCCGGTGAGCTGGAGCGGTGGAGCCGCACCCTGCACGCCGTTCCCACCGAACTGCGGCCCGGCGGGGAGGAGTTGCTGGCCCGCCTCGCCGACGGTGTGCCGCGCGCCCTCCCGCCGGTGCTGCTCCACGGGGACTTCCGGCTCGGCAATGTGCTGTGCGTGGACGAGCGCGCCGTGGCCGTCGTGGACTGGGAGATCTGGAGCGTCGGCGACCCGCGCATCGACCTCGGCTGGTTCCTGCTCTTCGCCGACCACCGCAACTTCCCCCGCCTGGGACACGTCGTGCCCGGCCTGCCCGGTGAGACCGACCTCCTGGACACCTACCGGGACGGCGGGCCCGCCCTGCCCGCGATGGACTGGTTCCGGGCGCTCGGCCGCATGAAGATGGCCGCGATCATGGGCCACAATCTGCGCCGCCACCGCGAGGGCAAGCACCACGACCCGGACCAGGAGCGCCTGCCGCCCACCATCGCCGCGATGATCCGCACGGCGCGCGACATCCTCGGCTGATCGCCCCATTGAACAGGAGCAAGCGTGGATTTCGGATTCTCGCCCCGCGCGAGTGAACTCCAGGACCGCATACGGTCGTTCATGGAGCAGCACGTATTTCCGGCGGAAGCGGTCTACGACCGGCAGCTGGCCGAGGCGGACGACCCGCACGCGCTGCCTCCGGTCATGGCCGGGCTGAAGGAGAAGGCCCGCGCCGAGGGCCTGTGGAACCTCTTCATGGCACACGGCGACTGGGGAGCGGGCCTCAGCAACCTCGAATACGCGCCGCTCATGGAGCTGGCCGGGCGCTCCATCATCGGCCCCGAGGTGTTCAACTGCTCGGCGCCCGACACCGGCAACATGGAACTCCTCGCGCTGTACGGCACCCCCGAGCAGCAGGAGCGCTGGCTGCGGCCCCTGCTCGACGCGGAGATCCGCTCATGCTTCGCCATGACCGAGCCGGAAGTCGCCAGTTCCGACGCCCGCAACATCCGCACCCGCATCACCCGCGACGGCGACACGTACGTCGTCAACGGCCGCAAGTGGTACACCTCCGGGATCCTCGACCCCGACTGCGAACTCATCATCCTGATGGGCAAGACGGACCCGGAGGCGCGCACCTACCGGCAGCAGAGCATGCTGCTCATCCCCCGGGACACCCCGGGCATCACGATCCTGCGCGACCTGCCCATGTTCGGCTACACCGACCGGCTCGGCCACGGCGATGTGCTGTTCGAAGACGTCCGCGTACCGGTGGCGAACATCCTCGGCGGCGAGGGCGAGGGCTTCGCGCTCGCCCAGGGGCGGCTCGGCCCGGGCCGGATGCACTACGCGATGCGCGCCGTGGGTTTCGCCGAGCGCGCCCTCCAGCTGATGTGCGAGCGCGTCACCGCGCGCACCGCCTTCGGCGGGCCCCTCGCCGACCGGGGCGTGGTGAGGGAGTGGATCGCCCGCAGCCGCATCGAGATCGAGCAGCTGCGTCTCCTCGTCCTCAAATCGGCCTGGCTGATGGACACCGTCGGCAACGCCGCCGCCCGCATGGAAGTGGCCGCCATCAAGGTCGCGGCGCTGGAGGTCGCCCACAAGGTGGTCGACCGCGCGGTGCAGGCACACGGCGCGGCCGGTGTCAGCGACGACACCGTACTGGCCCGGCTGTACGCCATCACCCGGGCACTGCGCATCGCCGACGGGCCCGACGA
The DNA here is from genome assembly GCF_055591805.1 of Streptomyces sp. NPDC041200. Classification (NCBI taxonomy): domain Bacteria; kingdom Bacillati; phylum Actinomycetota; class Actinomycetes; order Kitasatosporales; family Streptomycetaceae; genus Streptomyces; species Streptomyces sp. NPDC041200. Next base: position 14,613 of record NZ_JBVIZF010000052.1, read on the forward strand.
AGTGCACCTGCGCACGGTGGCCCGCCAGGAGCTGGCCAAGTACGCGACGACCGGACCGACAAGGGGGACAGCGTGAGCACCAACCATCTCGACGGCAAAGTGGCCGTCATCACCGGCGGATCCCGTGGCATCGGCCTCGGCATCGCCGCCGCCTACCGGGCGGCCGGAGCACACGTGGTGATCGCGGCCCGCAAGGCGGCCGGACTGGCCGGAGCGCGGGAGGAACTGCTGCGCGTCAAGGGCGACGGTGACATCCACACCGTGGTGGCCAACGCCGGTGAACCGGAGCAGGCGGAGACGTGCGTCGAGGAGACCATGGCCCGCTTCGGCCGCCTCGACATCCTCGTCAACAACGCGGCGACCAACCCGTACCACGGCGATCTGCTCGACCTGGACCTTCCGCGCGCGGAGAAGACCGTCCGCGTCAACCAGTACGGCATGGTCGCCTGGACCCGGTACGCCTGGCAGGCGTGGATGGCCGACCACGGAGGCGCGGTGGTCAACATCTCCTCCGTCGGCGGGCTCGTCGTCGACCCGCACATCGGCTACTACAACGCCACCAAGGCCGCCATGCTGCACATGACCCGCCAGCTCGCCTACGAACTCGGCCCGCGCGCCCGCGTCAATGCCATCGCACCCGGGCTGATCAAGACCGAGCTGGCGCGCGCGGTGTGGGAGGTCCGCGAGCCGATCCTCACCGCCAAGCTGCCCCTGCGGCGCCTGGGCACGGTGGAGGACGTGGCCAGCGCGGCGCTCTTCCTGGCCTCCGACGCCTCCTCCTGGATGACCGGCCAGACCCTGGTGCTCGACGGCGGCGCGACCGTCCTGCCGATCGGGGTGGAGGGATGAGCACACCGCGACCCGCCGAGCGGCTGTTCTCGCTCCAGGGCAGGACGGCCCTGGTCACCGGCGCCTCCGCCGGGCTCGGCGCCCGCTTCGCCACTGTCCTCGCGCAGGCCGGTGCCACCGTGTTCGCCGCCGCCCGGCGCCTGGACCGGCTGAAGGAACTCGCCGACTCCGACGCGCGCATCCACCCCGTCGTCTGCGACGTCTCGCGGGAGGCGGACCGCACGCGGCTCGTCGAGACCGCGCGCGACGCCACCGGACACGTCGACATCCTCGTCAACAACGCCGCGGCCTCCGGCGAGACCCGCGCCGCCGACGAATCCCCGGACGCCTTCGCCGATGTCCTCGGCGTCAATCTCACCGCGCCCTTCCACCTGGCCCGGCTCGTGGCCGAGGCGCCCGCGGAGGAGAGCACGCCGCCCCGCAGCGTCATCAACGTCTCCTCCATCCTCGGCCAGGTCACCGCTGCCCCGCTCGGTGGCGCGAGCTACTCCGCGTCCAAGGCCGGACTGATCGGGCTGACCCGGGAGCTGGCCGGACAGTGGGGCCCAAGCGGCACCCGCGTCAACGCGCTCGCCCCCGGCTGGTTCCGCACCGAGATGACCGCGGACCTCTTCGGCGACGAGCGCTCCGCCCGCTGGGTCGAGCGCAACACCCTGCTGCGGCGCGGTGGCGACGGCCATGAACTCGACGGCGCGCTGCTGTTCCTCGCCTCCGACGCCTCCTCGTACTGCACCGGCCAGGTCCTCACCGTCGACGGCGGATGGACCGCGCGATGACGGTCGCTATCGACATCGACAACGGGCTGGCCCACCTCATCCTGCGCCGCCCCGAGGCGGGCAACGCCATCGGCCTGGACATGGCACGCGGACTGCTGGACGCGGCACGGACCTGCGCGGCGGAGGACGTACGGGCCGTACTGCTCACCGGCGAGGGCAAGTCCTTCTGCGTCGGCGGCGACCTCAAAGAGTTCTCCGGGCTCTTCGGCACGGCACTGGAGAAGCACCTCACCGCTGTGACCGACGCGCTCCACGACGCGCTGCGCGCCTTCGCGGAGAGCGACGCGCCCGTGGTGGCCGCCGTACAGGGCGCCGTCGCGGGCGCGGGGCTCGGCCTGGCCGCGTCCGCTGATGTGACGCTCGCCGCCGACACCGCCTCCTTCACCGCCGCGTACACCGGCATCGGCTACACACCCGACGCCGGGGTCAGCTGGTCCCTGCCCCGCCTCATCGGCCCCAAGCGGGCCCTGGACCTGCTGCTGACCAACCGCCGCGTCACAGCGGCCGAAGCCGCGGACCTCGGACTGGTGAGCCGGGTCGTCGCCCCCGGCCGACTGGCCGACGAGGCCGCGCGCACGGCCGAGGCGCTGCGCCGCGGACCCACCGCCGCCTTCGGCGCCACCCGGCGTCTCGTCGCCGCCGGGCTGACCGCCGACCTCGGCCCGCATCTGGACCGGGAAGCCCGCGCGATCGCCGCCGCGGCCGCCTCCGAGGCGGGCCGCGAGGGCGTAGCCGCCTTCCTGGGAAAGCGGGCGCCCGACTTCGCCCCCCGTGCCTGAACCGTTCCGAAACCCATGGAGCCCGTCATGTCCGAAGCGTTCATCGTCGGAGCCGTCCGCACCCCTGTCGGCCGCCGCAAGGGCGCGCTCAGCGGTGTGCACCCGGCCGACCTCGGCGCCCACGTGCTGCGCGCCCTTCTGGAGCGCACCGGCGCCGACCCGGACGCCGTCGACGACGTGTACTTCGGGTGCGTCGGCCAGATCGGCGCCCAGACCGGCAATGTCGCCCGCACCGCCTGGCTGTCCGCGGGCCTGCCGCAGCACGTGCCCGGCACCACCATCGACCGCCAGTGCGGCTCCTCCCAGCAGGCCGTGCACTTCGCGGCCCAGGCGGTGGGCTCCGGCGCCGCCGATCTGGTGGTCGCGGGCGGGGTCGAGGTGATGAGCCTGGTGCCCATCGCCAGCCCCATGTACGTCGGCGAACAGGCGGGCCTCGGCAGCCCGTACGCGGGGGACGGATGGCGCGAGCACTTCGGCGACCAGGAGGTCTCCCAGTTCCGCGGGGCCGAACTGATCGCCGAGAAGTGGGGCATCTCCCGTACGGACATGGAGGAGTTCGCGCTCACCAGCCACCTGCGGGCCGTCGCCGCCCAGGCCGACGGCGCCTTCGACGACGAGATCACCCCGGCCTTCGGCCTCTCCGCCGACGAGGGTCCGCGCGCCGACACCACCCTGGAGAAGATGGCCGGACTGAAGACCCTCACCGAGGACGGCAGGCTGACCGCCGCCGTTTCCAGCCAGATCTCCGACGGCGCCGCCGCCCTGCTGATCGCCTCCGGCGAGGCGGTGCGCCGCCACGGTCTGACCCCGCTCGCCCGTGTGCACACCATGGCCGTCGTCGGCTCCGACCCGATCCACATGCTGACCGGCCCGATCCCCGCCACCGAGAAGGTCCTGGACAAGGCCGGGCTGCCGATCGGCGCGATCGATCTGGTCGAGATCAACGAGGCCTTCGCCTCCGTCGTCCTCGCCTGGCAGAAGGAGACCGGAGCCGCCCCGGAGCGGGTCAACGCCTTCGGCGGCGCGATCGCGCTCGGACATCCGCTCGGCGCCACCGGTGCCCGGCTCATGACCACGCTCGTCCACCAATTGCGCAGGACTGGGGGACGCTATGGCCTGCAGACGATGTGCGAGGGCGGCGGCATGGCGAACGCGACCGTGCTGGAGCGCCTCTGACCCGAGCCGGGCCGAGTCACGCCGGGTCGGCCCGAGTCGATTGGCAACTGAGTTCAGCTTGGGTCTACTCTCGGGTACCGACGAGATGGACGGCGGCCAGGAGACGGGGTCATGGCGACAAGGGTTGAACCGGAAGCGGGACCGAGGTCCAAGCGCGCCGCCATTCTGGCGGCCGCCGTCGACTGCTTCGGCGAGACGGGCTTCGAGGCCACCAAGTGGTCCACCGTGGCGGAGCGGGTCGGTATCGGTCAGACGGCGCTGTACCACTACTTCGAGTCCAAGACCCACTGTCTGCTCACCATCATGCGGCTGGAGCTGCAGCGCTCCCACGACAAGTTCACGGAGGCCACGGCGGACGTCACCGACCCGGTCGAGGCCCTCCGGGCGGCCGTGCGCGCGGCGTATGACGTCTCCGACCACGAGGTTCTGCAGATGCGCATCCTGCACAACCACATGGACCTGCTCTCCGGCCCGCGTAAGTCCAAGCGGGAGGAGGCCGAGCGCGTCGAGGCCCGCCGACTGGTCCAGCTCGTCGAGCGGGACTGGACGAACCTGCTGGTGAGGGGCATGTCGCAGGGCGCGTTCCCGCTCCGGGACGCCCAGCTGCTGGGCGCGGGTGTGCTCGGTTTGATCGTCAGCGTCTGGCGGTGGTACCGGCCGTCCGGGCCGACGCCGCTGTCGGAGATCAGCGAGCTGATCGAGGGCGCCTGTGTGCGGATGGTCGCCACGTGACGCGCTGAGCGACCCGTTCGTTCCCGCCCCCGGTGGACTTCCGCCGGGGGCTTTGCCGTGCCCGCGCCGCCGCCGCACCGAGGGCGCAGGATGGTCTCGTACGGACTCTTGTCAGCCGTATTTCGGCGGGATTACCATGCAAACTGAATTGAACTTGACTCAAGTTGATCAGGGGGTGGCAACGCTGCCCCTTCCCGGCCGCCCCGGCGCTCCCGCCCGGCGACCATCCACCAGACCCTAATGAGCGGCCGACCGAAAGGGCCCCCTCATGGTGTTGCGCGCGTATTTCGCCGGTATGGACAGCCACCAGCCGGAACAGACGCTCGAACTGCTGGAACCGGATTTCCGGTTCCTCCTCGCCCTGCCGGGCAAGGAGGTCACCGGCGCCTCCAGGGAGGACTTCGCCGCGTACATCGCGGGCCGCGATCCCGTCGACCGGACACACGAGATCCTGCGCCACAGCCGGGACGGCGACTTGGAGACCGTATACGGAGTGGTGACCGAGCGCGGGGAGTACACCGGCTCCTTCCACTCGGCCGCGGTGCTCTCACCCGGCGGACTCATCGCCCGCTACCAGGCCTTCTTCACCGTCCCCTTCCAGCTGATCGACTGGGCCGGGGACAGGAGCCGGGTATGACGGACACCCCGGCGCCGGCCCCCTTCCTCACCGCGTGGTTCGAGATCCTCGACGGGGACGAACCCTCCCGGATCCTCGACCTGATCAGCGACGACTTCGCCCTGTCCATCCTGTTCTCCACCGGCGGCGGCAACGCCACCGACTTCGCGGGAGGCCGCGCCGCCCTCGTCGGCTACCTCGAACAGCGCGAGAAGGGCACCCGCACCCACCACCGGCTCGCGGCGACCACGCTCGGCCGGGACGAATTCTTCCTGGGCGAGGTACGGCGCGCGGGGGTCCCCGAGGCGACCTTCGTCGCCACCGGGCGGGTGAACGGCGACGGCAGGCTGCAGCGCCTGCTGATCGGGCGCTCGTCGGAGATCCGCTTCACCTGACCCCTGGCCCCTGACCCCTGACCGCTCACTGTGCGGAGGAGCTTCATGTACAACCTCGTTCTGCTGGCGGCCCGGCCCCCGGAGTGGACACACGAGCAGTTCATCACGTGGTGGCGCGGCGACCACGCGGAGCTGACCTGCCGCCTGCCCGGACTGCGCAGCTGGCGGCACACCGAGATCGACGCCGCGCTGGAGCCGCGCTCCGACGGCTGGGACGGCCTCTCCGTCCTCGGCTTCGACTCCCCCGAGGACCTGAAGAAGGCCCTCGCGAGCCCCGAATGGGCCGCTGCCGTCGCCCAGGTGGGCGACATGAAGGGCCGCCGCATCGCGGTCATGGGGCACGAGGCGGAGCTGTTCGCCGCCTGAGGAGGGGACGATATGCGACAGGTAGTGCGGGAGTTCCAACGGCAGGCCGCCGAGGCCGACTTCGTCGCCGTCATCGACGACACGGGCAGCCATACGGCCCGGCAGCTCCTCGAAGAGGCCACACGGCTGTCCGCGGCGCTGTCCGAGGGCACGGCCGACGGATCCGTCGGCACCATCCTGATCCAGGCGGACAACTCGTGGCGCACCGTCGCCGCCACCCTCGCCGCGGGCCTCAGCGGCGGCGACGGCGGGGTCATCGCCCTGGTCAACCGTCACACCACCCAGGCCGAATTCGCCACCGCCTGGGCGGACATCCGCCCGGACGCCGTGATCGCCGAGGACTCGGCGATCGACGCGTGGGCGGTCTCCGAACGGCTGCCCGGCCCGGCACGGACCGTGCTCGACGGCTGGACGTGCCTGACCGCACCCGGCGAACGCGAGGTGTCCCGCTGGTCGGGCGGCGTCCTCATCGGCCTGACCTCCGGATCGACCGGGCGGCCCAAAGGCGTCGTCCAGTCCGAGGAGGCCCTGCGCTACGCCGCCGCGACCACCATCTCCGTCAACGGCCTGTCGCCGGGCGACGCCGTCGCCGCGATCGTCCCGCTGTCCTCGACAGCCGCGTACTGCTTCGGCGTCTATCTCGCCCTCCTGCTGCGCGGGCCGCTCGTCATGACGGGGAAGTGGGACCGGGCCCTCGCGCTGCGGCGGATGGCCGATACCGGCGTCCGCTGGACCATGTGCGTACCGACCATGGCGCTGCAGATGGGCGACGAGGCGGCAGGTTCCGGCGTCCTCAAGGGCGTCCGCTCGATCACCGTCGGCGGCGGCCCCATGGACCGTTCGGCCCTGGCCCGGGCCGAACGGTCCCTGGGCACAAAGATCCTGCGGGTCTTCGGCATGTCCGAGTGCCTCGGCCACACCTCGCCGCGCCCCGACGACCCCGAGGAGATCCGGCTCGGCAGGGACGGCCGCCCCTTCCCGGGCACGGACGTGCGCGCGCTCACCCCCGACGGCCAGGTGGCCGGGCCCGGGGTGACCGGCCGGGCGCAGGTGCGCGGCCCCTCCCTCTTCCTCGGCTACGCGGGCGACGGGCGGGCCGTTCCCCCGGCGCTGACGGAGGACGGCTATCTGCCCACCGGCGATCTGCTCATGGTCCACGAGGACGGCACCCTCACCATCATGGGACGCGAGAAGGACATCATCATCCGGGGCGGCCGCAACATCGACATCACCGAGATCGAGCGCGCGGTCGCCGGTCACCCGCGCGTGGCCCGGGCGTGTGTGGTGCCGGTCCCCGACGACGTCCTCGGCGAACGCGTGGCGCTGCTCGTCGTCACCACGGACGGCCGGCCCGTCGATCTGGGCGAGATGACCGGCCACTTGGAGAGCATCGGATTGTCCAAGACCAAGTGGCCCGAATACGTGTACGGTACCGACGAGTTGCCCCAGACGAAGGTCGGCAAGCTCGACCGGGGCGGGGCCCGGGAGCTGGCCGCCGGTCTGCACGCTCACGAGCCCGACCGGGCCTGACGAGGGGGCGCGTGTGCGAGCGGCTGCCGCCGCGGCATGCCTTCCCACGTGATCCAGGCAGTACATCAACGAGGAGGATCATGACAGCGCGGTTCGACCAGGGCCCGTGGGCAGCGGCCGGAGTCCAGACCGTACAGCCCGGGGTACACCGCGTGCCCCTGCCGCTGCCCAATGACGGCCTGCACGCCGTGAACGTCTACCTCCTGGAGGATCTGGACGACGACGGCGGCATTGTCATGATCGACGGCGGCTGGGCGATCCCCGAGGCGCGCAAAACGCTTGAGGAGGCCCTGGCCGCCATCGGCCGCGACCCCGGCGACATCAGCCACATCCTGGTCACCCACATCCACCGCGACCACTACACCCACGCCGTGGAGCTGCGCCGACTGCTGGGCTCGCGCGTCTACCTCGGCGCGGGAGAACGCCCCGGGCTGGAGATGCTCGACCGGCTGCGCAGCGACCGGCCCGCGGGCTCACTGCGCACCCTGCGCGCGGCGGGAGCCGGGGAACTCGCCGACCAGATCGAGGCGATGGACCACGGCGGATACGACCCGAGCGTGTGGGAGGCCCCCGACCGCTGGCTCGGCGCCGAAACCCTCCGCTTCGGCGACCGTGAGCTACAGGTCGTGCCCACCCCCGGGCACACCAAGGGCCATGTGGTTTTCCTGGACGAGCAGCGCGGGCTGCTGTTCTCCGGGGACCACGTCCTGCCGCACATCACTCCCTCCATCGGCTTCGAACTGACCGAACCGGGGGGCGCTCCGCTCGCCGATTACCTCGACTCGCTGCGGCTGATGACCCGCTACGCCGACGCCCGCCTGCTGCCCGCGCACGGGCCGGTCACCGGCAGCGCCCACACCAGGGTCGGCGAACTGCTCGCCCATCACGACGACCGGCTGGCCGCCAGCCTGGCCGCGCTGGGCGAAGACACGCTCGACGCCCACGCGGTGGCGCGGGGGCTCGCCTGGACGCGCCGGGCCGTGCCCTTCGGGGACCTCAGCGCCTTCAACCAGATGCTCGCGATCAACGAGACGGCCGCGCACCTGGACGTCCTCGTGCTCAGCGGACAGGTGACGGTGGCGTTCACCGATGGCGTCAACCAGTACACGCGCGTGCGGTGATGAGCCCCCGTCAGGGAGTGCACACTCAACGGGTGCGCAGGCCTTCCCTCACCTTGTCGAAGACGGGACGGTAGGTGCCCCACCGCGCGTCGGGCGCCGAGAGGTAGATGTCGTACTCCCTGTCGCCTTCCCGCCCGAAGCCGAGGTCGATGGCGCGGAAGGTGCGCACCCTCCCGGCGAAGGTGCCTTCCCAGATCGCCGCGGGCTGCCCCCGGAAGGTGGTGCGGTCCAGGCGCAGCCGCCGGTACACCTCGTAGTTCTTCTTGGTGTTCGCCTCGATGTCCCGGAAGTGCGCCACGGGCGTCGGACCGGCGGGGTCCACCGTGCCGATCGAGATCTGGACCAGGCGTGAGGGGTCGACGTAGCTGACCCCGTCACTGGTGCGCTTGTCCAGCTTCCACCCGTTCGGTACGGGGAAGGAGACGCCGAGGTTCTTCTCCTCCACCAGGTGGTAGCCGTGGGGGACCGGCGGGGCCTTCGGCTTGTCGTCGCTCCGCTGTGCGCCGCCGCCGTCCGGCCATACGGCGTAGGCGCCCGCCACCGCCGCGGTCGTCAGCGCCACCGCCGTGGCGCTCCACGCCAGGCGGCGGCGCCCGCGACCGGTGCCGCCGCCTCGCTCCGGGGTGTCCTGCCGCGGCGCCCGGGCGGCACCGGCTGACCGTAGCGCCGTCGGCTCCTCCGCCGCCACGGCCTTCAGCTGCCGCTCCGTCTCCTCCGCCGACGGCCGCTCGCCGGGCTCCTTGGCCAGCAGTGCCTCGATCAGCGGCCGCAGCGGCCCGGCGTGTCGCACGGGCGGCAGCGGGTCGGCGGCGGTGGCGTAGGCCGTCTCGATCGCCGTGTCCCGCCGGAACGGGGGAACACCCTCCACCGCTTGGTACAGCGTCGCGCCCAGCGCCCAGAGGTCCGAATGGGGGCCCGGCTTCTGCCCCCTGATCCGCTCCGGCGCCATGTACTCGATGGAGCCGATCATCTCGCCGGTCCGGGTCAGCGTCGACGTTCCGCTGGCCACCGCGATGCCGAAGTCGGTGAGCACGATCCTGTCGTCGGCGCTGAGCAGCACATTGCCGGGCTTGACGTCACGGTGCAGCACTCCGGCCGCGTGCGCGGCACGGAGCGCGGCGACCATGCCCCGGCCCATCCGTGCCGCCTCCCGGGGCGGCACGGTACCGCGCTCCTTGAGCAGCGCGCCGAGCGTGGTGGACGGCACGTACTCCATGACAATGCACGGCAGCCCCTCCTCGTCGTCCACCACGTCGTGGACGACCACCACGCCGGGGTGCGTGATGCGGGCTGCGCTGCGCGCCTCGCGGCGGGTGCGCTCGTACAGCGTGGCGAGTTCGTCGTCGGAGAGGTGGTGCGGCGCGTGCAGCCGCTTGACCGCCACCTCGCGGCCCAGCACGGCGTCCTCGGCCCGCCACACCGTGCCCATCCCCCCGCTGCCGATGCGCTCGGTCAGCCGGTACCGCCGTGCGACCAGCCGCCCCTTTTCCGACACCGCGTCCCTCTTCGTTCCGCCCTGCGTGTGCTCGCTGTGCCTCGACACGATAACCGGCCCGACCAGGGGCGTCGCCATGACCCTCCCCGCGTGCCGGGTACTGTCCCGCGCATGGCGATGATGAAGCAGGCGGACGGCCAGTGGCTCGACCGCGCACTGCAGTTCGCGGGGCTGACCTGGACGTACCCGGCCTATGAGGGCCTCTTCGTACGCAACGGCTGGCACCTGACCGGGCGTGACGGCGAACCCGCTATCTCGGAGATGGAGATATGGCCACCGCCCGGCGAGGGCCACGACGAGGGCTGGCACCTCTGGATCGGCAACCATCCCGGCTGCGAGGAGGACGGCGCGGGGGTGGCGTGTGCCCACCCCGGGTGCCTGGAGGACCGTGGGGTGCTGATGCCCCTGGCGTACAGCGCGTTCGAGGTGTGCGAGCCGGATGGGACGCCGCTACCTGCGGAGGAGGTCTGGGAATTCGACGCTTTCACCGGATGGCGGTGGCAGCCGGAGGCCACCGAGGACGACTGGGCATCCGCGTACCGGGCGGCCGGGGAACTGCTGCGCACGAGGCTGGGTGAGCCGGTGCCGGGACCGCCGGACGAGGCGCTGGACGCCGAGCGGGGTGTGGTCTGGGCGTACGGCCATTCCGTGGTGACCCTCTTCGAGGGCCCCGAGCTGCTGCAGGACGGCCAGTACGACTGGATCTGCGTGGAGGTGCGCCCCCGGCGCACACCCTGAGCCGAAGCGTCAACACCACGCGCACCGCCGGCCCCCGGAACCGCGCGCCGTCGAATGGCGACCTGTCAGGGTAAGCCGGGGGACGGACGAAGGGGCGTGGTGGCATTGCGAGGGTTAGCCGTCGAGGACGGACACAGATTCGGCACCGCCGACGAGGCCCGCCGCTGATGGCGGGCGAGCGGGCGGGGCTCTGGGGCCGTCTGGTGGGCGCGTTATCCGGGCGGAGCGAGCCCGGGCGCCCCACGGAGGAGGGGGAGGTGTGGACGTACACCCCGCCCGGCGTCCCGGCCGGTTGCCGGGAGCTGCGGGTGTGCCAGGTGCCGGAAGGGGAGGACTTCGCCCGGCTCACCTGGCAGGTGTGCGGCGTGTGCCGCAGGGGACTGGTCCGGAAGATCCGGGTCGCCGACCGATGGCAGCGCCGGGGCTACGGGAGCCGCATGATGATGCGGGCCCTGCGCGACGGTGAGACGTACACCTGGACGACCACCAAGCAGTCGGAGTTCGGCGAGAGCTTCTTCGCGGCACTCGAGGCCGCCACCGGCATCGAGTTCAGCCCCGGCTCCCGGGCCTGCGACCACATGCGGGCCGCGCGGAGCGCCGCCCGCGGTGCCCCCGGCAGGGAGCCCCCGCAGCCGTACGACAGCCCCGGTGAGCCGCGTTGGTCCCACCGGGACGGACTGGGCTGAGCCGCGGGGGCGGCGCGGGGCTCACCGTCCGCCCGCGCCCTCCACCAGCACGTCGCTCGCCGGGCGGCGGACGACGACGCGTGGGGGTTTCCGGGCTGCCGCCGGGGGTGCCGACCCCTCGGGAGCGGGCGGCTGGGGCGGCTGGGACGGCTGGGACGGTACGAGGCTTCGCAGCGCCTGCGAGGGCTCCAGACCCAGTTCGTCGAGCAGCACCCGGCGGCACTGCTCGAATTGCCGCAGCGCCGCGCCCCTGTTCCCGGCGGCGAGATGCGCCGTGACGAGCACGCGGTGAGCGCTCTCCCGCAGCGGCTCCGCGCGGACGGCGGCGAGCCCGGCGGCGACGGCCTCACCGTGGCGGCCCGCCGCCGTCAGCCGCTCGGTCATCGCCTCCAGGGCATACAGCCGGAGTTCGTGGTACTGCTCCTGCTCGACCAGCACCCACTCGTTCTCCGACCACTCCGGTAACAGATCGGACGAGAGGTCCGCCCGCGTCTGGGTGGTGAGGATGTCGTCGCACGGGCGTGACATGTCGAGCAGCCGGTGCGCGCGCGTGGCCGCCGCGTGGATGTCCACGTCGATGTGTTTGGCGATCGCCAGTTCCTGGGTGGACGCGTCGATGACCTGATGTCCCGTCCGGGTCGCGCGCCACAAAGACGATCTGAGGTTGGCGTTGGCGCGGGACGCCGTAACGTCGGGCCACAGCATTCCCGCCACATACGTTCGAGTTCGCGGCGTGTCCTGCAGCGCGAGGAACGCGAGGAGGCGTTGGGCGCTGGATGAAAGGGGAACGCGTTTGTGATCGACCGATAGCGTGAAGCTTTTGAGCAGCCTCAACGTAATGACATGGCCTTCTGCGCTCATCGGCCCCCCGGGCGATATTTGCTTCGGCGAAAGATCCTCAGTGAAAGATCGCATACCGGCAATCGGGATGCTGCCCAGCCATGTTACGAGCAATTCATGATCGTGTGTCCAGCCCTTCGGGTACAGAATGTTATATGGCCGGGCATCACCGGGGCGTCGCGGAAACGTCACCTCTCGGGTTCGAGTAACTGATCGAGCCAGGCGCGCACGGTGATGAGCACATCGTCGACCGCGCTCACCGCGGTCGGAGGCACCTGGTGACGGCCGCCCGTCCACACAATGCGCGCACGGAAGCCGTCCGGCCTTCCTTCTTCCACCCACACTCGGAGGATCAGGACACCGGCCTGCTCTGAGTGGATTTCCATGGAAGGAAAATATGCCTTATCCGTGTCACCCCGGCGTTGTCGGCGCGTGACCGCCGACGTCATCGCCGGGCGACGGAACGGGCTGGTGACGCTCGTGTGATGGATGAATCGCGATGGAGTCACGCGGGGCCCTGCATCCTCATCGAGGCACGCTTTCGGGTGCGGAGCGCGGGGAGGATTCGCATGGGTGACTTCGGCGTCATCGCCGACGTCTCGACGGTCATCGTGGAGACCTTGACCCAGTCCTTGCGCGGGCTCAGCCAGGTGGAACCGCCGATCGCGGAACTCAACGACCTCTCCGAGACGGTGCAGACACCACCGCCGAAACTCACCGTGTTCCTTTACGAGATCGCCGAGGACCCGACCTCGCGCAACCGGCCACCGGTGCGCTCCCAGCCGCCCGACCCGCCGGTCACCCGCAAGCCGCCGATGGCGCTGCTGCTGCGGTACCTCGTCACCCCCTGGGGCGGCGACCAGGAGACCCAGCACCGGATGCTCGGCCGGGCGATGCAGACGTTCTACGACGACGCGATCCTGGACGGCGTCCAGCTGTCCGGCAGCCTCGCGGCGAGCACCGACTCGCTGCACCTCAGCCTGACCCCGCTCACCCTGGACCAGAAGTCCTGGGTCTGGTACGCGATCCAGAAGCCGTACCGGCTCTCGCTGAACTACGAGGTCCGCGTCGTCAACCTGGACTCCGCCACCGCGACGGCGGTCCGCCCCGTGCACAGCCGGGTCATCAGCGGGGCGGCGACACCATGAGCCGCTTCCTGCCGCTGGAGCGGTCCGCGCTCCACAGCCCCGCCTGGTTCATCCCGTACGACGACTACGCCCGGCGGGTGCGCGGCGCCGGGGTGACGGTCCAGCTGGACCGGTTCGAGGACGGGGCCTGGCTGCCGCTGGACCACGCGGCGGTCCGTACCCCCAGCGCCGCCTTCGCCTACCCGGGGCTCGGCCGGTGCGCCGAGCCGTGGGCGACCGCGCCGCGGCGCCACCGGGCCCGCTTCGCGGCCGCCGGATACCAGCCGCTGTACCCGGCCGACGGCGAGCCGTTCTCGTCCGGTCTGGTGGGCGTCGAGTTCCTGGTGCACCCCTACGATGACGCCCACCCGCCCGCGGTGGCGACCGCGCCACGGCTGGTCCGGCTGCTGCCGGGCGTCTCGTTCCCCTATCCGCCGGGCGTGCGCACGGTGCACGGCGCGGTGGTCGACGCGGCCACCGCCGAGCCGGTCGCGGGCGCGCTGGTGGAGGCCGAGGGGCGGACCAGCCGCGACCTGACGCCCTGGCACGAGCGCACCCTGTCCGACGCCACGGGCGCCTTCCGGCTGGCCCTGCGGTGGGAGGGCGAGAAGGCCGGTGAACACGCCGTCGAGGAGACCTTCCGCCTGCGGGCCGCCGAGCGGCCGGGCAGGTCCGGATCGCTGGTCGTGCGGCTGCCCCAGGACGCCGAGCGCCGGCACGTCATAGAGATCCGCGAGAGTTGAGGAGCCGTCCATGGCGGAGTATCTGAGCCCCGGGGTCTACATCGAGGAGATCGATGCGGGCCCACGGCCGATCGCGGGGGTGAGCACCAGTACGGCCGGTATGGCCGGGGTCACCGTGCGCGGCCCGTACAGCGGCAAGCCCAAGCTGGTCACCAACTTCCTGGAGTTCCAGAACACGTTCGGCGGGTTCGTGCCCGAGCCCGATCCCCTCATCCGGGACACCTGGGCGGGCGATCCGGCCGAAGGCGGCCGCTGGTGGCTGTTCCCACTGGCGGTCAAGGGCTTCTTCGACAACGGCGGCCAGCGCCTGTACATCAAGCGCGTCGCCAGCAAGCAGGCCACCCCGGCCTCGGGCGTCCTCGGCCACGGCCTGGTGTCCCCGGTCGCCGGTGACGCCGCCAAGGGCGCGACCCGCCTGGAACTCGGCCACCTCATCGGGTTCACCGGCGTCGGGCAGCAGATCCAGATCTTCCGCGGCGACGATCAGCAGGCGATCCACACCGCCGGTGTCGCCGCCTACGACGCGACCGCCCGCCGCGTCGAACTGGACGCGGCGCTGCCCGCGGAGGTCAGGTCGGC
>NZ_JBVIZF010000053.1:0-28430 GCF_055591805.1 Streptomyces sp. NPDC041200
AAGGGCGGCTCGGCAGCCTCCGGCGACGCCCTCGCCTCCCCGATGCAGGGCACCATCGTCAAGGTCGCCGTGGCCGAGGGCGACACCGTGGCCGAAGGCGACCTCGTCGTCGTCCTCGAAGCCATGAAGATGGAGCAGCCCATCAACGCCCACCGCGCGGGCACCATCAAGGGCCTGGGCGCCGAGGTCGGCGCCTCGATCACCTCGGGCTCGGTCATCTGCGAGATCAAGGACTGACGCCCCGCCGTACCGCGCAGCCGGGCCCCGGCCGTCCACAGGACGTCCGGGGCCCGCGCGTTTCTCACCGGCGCACCACATCCTGCGGGAAGGTCAGCTGCTCGCTCATCCAGCGCAGCGCCGTGGGCAGTTCGCGCCGCCAGGTGCGGAAGTTATGGCTCCCCTGGTCGAGGATGATCGACTGGGCGCGCATCGGCGGCCGTACGGCGGCCAGGAACGACCGGGTCGCGCCGTAATTCGACTCGCCCCGGCGGCTGGAGGCCACCAGCACCGACACCTCGGGCCGCGGCAGGTTCCGCAGCCGCCACATCAGATCGTGCTCCCTCTTGCGGCGCTCGCCCGCCGGGCCGCCGCCGAACAGGTCTCCGGTGGTGGGGTCGTTGACCACACGGTAGTCGGGTGAGAGGGCGGCCGCCGCGGCGTAGACCCGCGGATGCCGCATGGCCAGCTCAAGCGCGCAGGTGCCGCCCGAGGAGTACCCCATGACGCCCCAGGCGCTGGGGTCGTGGCCGATCCGGTAGTGGCGCGTCAGCGCCTCGGGCAGGTCCTCGGCGAAGTACGTCTCGGCCCGTGGCCCGCCGGGGACGTCCACGCACTGGGTGTCCCGGGGCGGGGCGATCGTCGGCCGGACCATCACGATCACGGTCGGCTGCACCGTCCCCCGGCGGATCAGCTCCCCCGCGGTCTGCGGCACCCGCAGATGCTGGGCCAGCAGAAACGACCCGCCGGGGTAGCCGCTGACCGTGACGACGACGGGGAAGCGCTGGCGGGCGTACTGCCGCTGGAAGTACTGCGGCGGCAGATAGACGTACGCGGGCGTGGCCACCTGGCTGCGGCGGCCCGTGATCCGCACCGACTCGACCTTGCCCACCCGCTCCGGCGGCCCCTCGGGCAGCCCGTGCACCCGGTCGAGCCCCTGCGGCGGCGCGGACCGCACCAGCGCCCCGGACGCCCCGCCCGCGCCCGCCCCGCCGCCGGGTACGTCCGAGAGCGCGGCGGGAGCCTCGTCCCCCCGGCCCAGCAGCTCGTCCCAGGACCCGTAGAACTGGAAGTGCGCGTTGACCACGACCGCCAGCGCGGCCACCATCGCGCACTGGGTCACCGCCAACGACCCGAGCCTGCCCGTCCACGCCCGCACCCCCCGCCCGGCGAAGCGCGGCCACAGCCAGGCCGTGAGCGCGACGCACACCACGGCGGCGGCGATCAGCACCCACTCCAGCGATCGACTGGTCAGTCCCATGGGCGTTGCCGGGCGCGGACGTTGATCCGCATCCGTCTCCCCCTCCTCATCCGTTCCCCCTTCTCCCGCGCCGGCTTCTCCCGCGCCGGAGATGACGGTCTCCGCCACCTCGATGTGACGTAATGGCATGCTTGACCTACAGGCAGGTACCGCAAGGCACAGCAGGGAGGACCGCGATGGCGACCGAGACAGCCCCGGCGCACACGCCACCGCTCCCCCGGCCCATGCGCGCCGACGCGCGGCGCAACTACGAGCGGCTGCTGGGCGAGGCGCGGACCGCCTTCACCCAGCACGGCACCGAGGCCTCGCTGGAGGACATCGCGCGCCGCGCGGGCGTCGGCATCGGCACCCTCTACCGGCACTTCCCCAACCGCACCGCGCTCATGGGCGCCGTCTTCCAGGGCGAGATGAACGCCCTGCTGACGCACTCCCGCGAGCTGGCGAAGGCGCCCCAGCCGTGCACCGCGCTGGTGGACTGGCTGCGGGCGATCGTCCACCACGCGAGCACCTACCGCGGGCTCGCCCAGGCCCTGATGGCGTGCTCGGGCGACGAGAGTTCGGCGCTGTCCCGAGGCTGCCGGCTGCCGCTGCGCGAGGCGGGCAGCGAACTGCTCGCCCGCGCCCAGCGTGCCGGGGCCGTGCGGCCGGACGTGGTGATCGCCGACCTGATGCAGCTGACCAACGCCATCGCGCTGGCCGTCGAACAGTCCCCGGACGACCCGGAACTGGCGGACCGGCTGCTCGCCCTGACCTTCACCGGACTCAAGGCGCACTGAACCGGCCACCCCCGCACCGTGCCGCGCTCTCAGCGCCGCGGCCTCAGCGCCGCCTCGGTGCCAGATCCGCCACCCTTCCACCGCCCGACTGCTGCTCGGGCAGCGACGCCGCGCTGCGCAGCTGGGCGGCGCCGGGACCCTGGCCGTGCGGATTGCGGCGCGGCCCTGGCAGCGGCAGCCCGTCCTCACCGGTCCGCGGGGCCGAGGAGCCCAGCCGGCCCGCCTGGCGCGCCGCGCCCGGCGGGCCGCCGCCCTCGCCACCGGCCGATCCGGACCCCGCCGGCCCCGCCACCGCGATCTGCACGCCCTGATCGGCCAGGGCCTGCAGCTCGGTCAGCGCGCGGTCGTCCTGGGCGGGCGGCTCGTCGGTCACCAGCCGCGTGATCACATCGGTGGGCACCGTCTGGAACATGGTGTCGGTGCCCAGCTTGGTGTGGTCGGCGAGCACCACCACCTCCGCCGCGGCCTGGACCAGCGCCCGGTCGACGCTGGCCGACAGCATGTTGGACGTGGACAGCCCGCGCTCGGCGGTCAGCCCGCTGCCGGACAGAAAGGCGCGCGAGACCCGCAGCCCCTGGAGGGACTGCTCGGCACCACTGCCGACCAGCGCGTAGTTGGAGCCGCGCAGCGTGCCGCCGGTCATCACGACCTCGACCCGGTTGGCATGCGCCAACGCCTGCGCGACGAGCAGGGAATTGGTGACCACGGTCAGCCCGGGGACCCTCGCGAGCCGGCGGGCCAGCTCCTGCGTGGTCGTACCGGCGCCGACCACGACGGCCTCGCCCTCTTCGACGAAACCGGCCGCGAGATCGGCGATCGCCGTCTTCTCCGCGGTCGCTAGATGGGATTTCTGCGGGAAGCCGGACTCCCTGGTGAATCCGCCCGGCAGCACCGCACCGCCGTGCCGGCGGTCGAGCAGTCCTTCTGCCTCCAGCGCCCGCACATCACGCCGTACGGTCACTTCGGAGGTCTGGACGACGCGGGCGAGCTCACGGAGCGACACCGCTCCGTTCGCACGCACCATTTCAAGGATCAATTGGCGACGTTCTGCAGCGAACACGAAACTGACAGTAACGCCAACGACTGTCTGTTTTCAGCAGCTTGCACTAATTAGCAGAAGTTGTTCATCTGCGCGGGCGCAAGCTGCTATAAGGGGCGCACCTCACGCCCCGACGGCGTCCTGACTACCCTTCGGACGACTTGCGGGTGTGCAACTGCCGCGCCACCTCGGCGATCGAGCCGGACAGCGACGGGTACACCGTGAACGCCTTGGCGATCTGCTCCACGGTCAGGTTGTTGTCGACCGCCAGCGCGATGGGGTGGATCAGCTCACTCGCGCGCGGCGCGACCACCACACCGCCGACCACGATGCCGGTGCCCGGACGGCAGAAGATCTTCACGAAGCCGTCCCGGATGCCCTGCATCTTCGCGCGCGGGTTGCGCAGCAGCGGCAGCTTGACCACCCGGGCGTCGATCTTCCCCTCGTCCACATCGGCCTGCGAGTAGCCGATCGTGGCGATCTCGGGGTCGGTGAAGACGTTCGCCGACACCGTCTTCAGATTCAGCGGCGTGACCGCGTCGCCCAGGAAGTGGTACATCGCGATCCGGCCCTGCATCGCCGCCACCGACGCGAGGGCGAACACGCCGGTGCAGTCACCGGCCGCGTACACGCCCGGCGCGCTGGTGCGGGACACCTTGTCGGTCAGGATGTGGCCGGACTCCTTCGTCCGGACCCCGGCCTCCTCCAGGCCCATGTCCGCGGTGTTCGGGATCGAGCCCACGGCCATCAGACAGTGGCTGCCGGTGATGACCCGCCCGTCCGCGAGCGTGACCTCCACCCGGTCGCCCACCCGCTTCACCGCCGCGGCCCGGGACCGCGACATCACGTTCATCCCGCGCCGCCGGAAGACGTCCTCCAGCACCGCCGCCGCGTCCGAGTCCTCGCCCGGCAGCACCCGGTCCCGGCTGGAGACCAGCGTGACCTTGGAGCCCAGCGCCTGGTACGCGCCCGCGAACTCGGCGCCCGTGACGCCGGACCCGACCACGATCAGTTCCTCGGGCAGCTCGTCGAGGTCGTACACCTGCGTCCAGTTCAGGATGCGCTCGCCGTCCGGCTGCGCGTCCGGGATCTCCCGGGGGTGCGCGCCGGTCGACACCAGCACCGCGTCCGCGACCAGGGTCTCCTCGGAGCCGTCCACCGCCCGGACGATCACCTTCCGCGATCCGTCCGGCGCCTGCGCGGGCTCCAGCCGTCCGCGCCCCCGCATGACCCGCGCGCCGGCGCGCGTCACGGAGGCCGTGATGTCGTGCGACTGCGCGAGCGCCAGCCGCTTCACCCGCCGGTTGACCTTGCCCAGGTCCACGCCCACCACCCGGGCCGTCTGCTCCAGCGGCGGGGTGTCATCGGCGACGATGATGCCCAACTCCTCGTACGAAGAGTCGAACGTCGTCATCACCTCAGCCGTGGCGATCAACGTCTTCGACGGCACGCAGTCGGTCAGCACCGACGCCCCGCCCAGACCGTCGCAGTCGACGACGGTCACCTCCGCACCGAGCTGCGCGGCGACCAGCGCCGCCTCGTAGCCGCCGGGTCCGCCACCAATGATCACGATCCGAGTCACATGCTCCATTGTCCCGTACCCACCCGCTAGGCTTCCGCCCGGGGGTTCGAGTGCGCGTAACGCTCCGAACCCGCCACCCCAAGAGCGCTTCCACCCCTCTCCCGTACCCTCTGATCCATGTCGCTCTACGCCGCGTACGCCGGCAACCTCGACGCGCGGCTGATGTCCCGCCGCGCACCGCACTCACCTCTGCGCGGCACAGGCTGGATCACCGGCTGGCGCCTCACCTTCGGCGGGGAGCAGATGGGCTGGGAGGGCGCCCTCCCCACCATCGTCGAAGCCCCGCGCTCCCAGGTCTTCGTCGCCCTCTACGACATCGCCCCCATGGACGAGGACTCCATGGACCGCTGGGAGGGCGTGGGCCTGGACATATACCGCCGCATGCGGATCCGCGTCCACACTCTGGACGGCGAGGAGCCCGCCTGGCTGTACGTCCTCAACGGCTACGAGGGCGGTCTGCCCTCCGCCCGCTACCTCGGCGAGATCGCCGACGCCGCCGAATCCGCGGGCGCGCCCCACGACTACGTCATGGAACTGCGCAAGCGCCCCTGCTGACGTCCGCTCGCGCGCGACTGGTTCCGCTTGCGCGCGGCTGGTGAAGCCATCGTGCCGATGTGGCCGTCCCTCTGTTCTCCCCCGCGGGAGCCGGTTGAGGATGCGGATTGATCTCGATCACCACCACCGAAAGCCGACCGATATGCCCGTCTTCAGGCGCCGTAAGGGCAGCCGTCCTCGTCTGGTCCCCGAACTCGACGACACCGCCCTCGGGCGGGTCCGGCAACGGCTCGAGACGAGCTGGGACCGCGGTGATCTCGACACCACGGTGATCGCCCAGGTCTCCCGGGTGGTCGAGGACGCCGGTCAGGACTGGGATCGCAAGGCCCACCGCCTCTCCGTGCTCGCCGCCGCCGCGGGGCGGGCGCTGCCCGGGATCTGGCGGCGGCACCACCCCCGCGACCAGGGAGCCCTGCTGCTGCACGCCTGGTCGGACCTGGTCCGGGCCCAGGGCGACCTGAGCGACGCCCGCGAGGCCTGCCGCCTCGCCGCCGAGCTGGTCCCCGCCGACCCCACCCCGTACGTCGTGCACCTGGCCACCCTGCGCCGCGAGCGGCGGCCCCACCGCGAGCTGTCGGCGATCTGGCAGGAAGTCATGGCCCGCGACCCGTGGAACCGCGAGGCGTACCTTCAGGTCCTCGGCTATCTGTCCCCCGACGAGTGCGGCTCCGCCGTGCAGCTCCTCGACCTGCTGGACTCGGTCCGGGGCCGCATGCCCGCCGACGCCCCCGCCACCGCCCTGGAGCTGACCGCGATCGTCCGCGGCCACCAGCGCGCCATGGCCACCGGCGGCATGGAGGCGATCAGCGCCGGGGAGCACTGGCGGCGCGAGCAGGTCGCCTCGGTCCTCGACCAGGCCGCCCACGACTGGCCCCGCCCCGGCTTCCTCCACCACGCCGCGGCCCTCGCCGACCTCAACGTCCTCGCTTACGCCCTGGTCAGGTCCGGCCGCATGACCGAAGCCGCGACGGCCCTGCGCGCCACCGGGGGCGTGGTGACCGCTTGGCCCTGGAGCGCCGACGGCGACCCCCTGGAACGGTTCTCCCAGCCCTACGACCGCCTCGCCGCCCCCGCGTAGCGCGGCCCGTTCGCAACGATCCGAACACCACCCCCGGAGGCCGTCTACGCGCGTAGGCCGGGAGGGGCTACCCTCGTGCGCGTGAACGCATCTGTTTCTTGGGACAGCCAGGGCGCCCCCGCCGGCCCCCACGCCGCCGCCGACGCCGCCGCCACGCGCCTGCGCGAGCTGACCGGTGCGGAGACCCACGACGTCGCCCTCGTCCTGGGCTCCGGCTGGGTCCCCGCCACCGACGCGCTCGGCAGTCCGGAGCACGAGTTCCCCGTCACCGAGCTGCCCGGCTTCCCGCCGCCCGCCGTCGCGGGCCACGCGGGCACCATCCGCTCGTACCAGCTGGACGACAAGCGGGCCCTCGTCTTCCTCGGCCGCACCCACTACTACGAAGGCCGCGGCGTCGCCGCCGTCGCCCACGGCGTGCGCACCGCCGTCGCCGCCGGCTGCAAGACCATCATCCTCACCAACGGCTGCGGCGGCCTCCGCGAAGGCATGCGCCCCGGCCAAGCGGTCCTGATCAGCGACCACATCAACCTCACCGCCGCCTCCCCCATCGTCGGCGCCAACTTCGTCGACCTCACCGACCTCTACTCCCCCCGGCTGCGCGCCCTCTGCCAGCAGGTCGACCCCACCCTCGAAGAGGGCGTCTACGCCCAGTTCCCCGGCCCGCACTACGAGACCCCGGCCGAGATCACCATGGCCCGCACCATCGGGGCCGACCTGGTCGGCATGTCCACCACCCTCGAAGCGATCGCCGCGCGCGAGGCGGGCGCCGAGGTGCTGGGCATCTCCCTGGTCACGAACCTGGCCGCGGGCATGACCGGTGAACCCCTCAACCACGAAGAGGTCCTCCAGGCAGGCCGCGACTCCGCCACCCGCATGGGCACGCTCCTGGCCCAGGTCCTGCAGCGCCTCTGAGGTACGTCGGGGCTGAGGTCTTGGGGGGCTCCGCCCCCCAAACCCCCCGCCGGGACTCCGCCCCGGACCCCGGGTTCGCCTGGGCGGGCGGGTGCGGCTGGGTGCGCGGACGGTCCGGTGGGGGGGTGCCGGTGCGGGGCCTCCGGGGCAGGGTCCCGGAGGCCCCGCCCCTGAGGCGCCGCACCCGGCACCCACCACCGAACCCCCCGGCGCACCACCCACAAAGCCGCACCACACAACAACACACCGCACCCCCGCCCAGGAGGCCCCCCAATGGCGCTCGACCTCATCGACCAGGCCCGCACCTGGCTGGCCGAGGACCCCGACCCCGACACCCGGGACGAGTTGCGCGCGCTGCTCGACGCGGCCAAGGAGGGCGCCCCCGAGGCAGGGCGCGCGCTGGCCGCGCGCTTCTCCGGCACGCTTCAGTTCGGCACCGCGGGCCTCCGCGGTGAGCTGGGCGCGGGGCCCATGCGGATGAACCGCGCCGTCGTCATCCGCGCCGCCGCCGGACTGGCCGCGTACCTCGCGAAGCAGCCGCAGCACGCCACCGGCCTCGTCGTCATCGGTTACGACGCCCGGTACAAGAGCGCGGAGTTCGCCCGCGACACGGCCGCCGTCATGACCGGCGCGGGCTTCCGCGCGGCGCTGCTGCCGCGCCCGCTGCCGACGCCGGTGCTCGCGTTCGCCATCCGGCACCTGGGGGCCGTCGCGGGCATCGAGGTCACGGCGAGCCACAATCCGCCGCGCGACAACGGGTACAAGGTCTACCTGGGCGACGGCTCGCAGATCGTTCCGCCCGCCGACGCGGAGATCGCGGCCGAGATCGCGGCGATCGGCAGCCTGAACGACGTACGCCGCCCGGACACCGGGTGGGAGACGCTGGACGACGCCGTCCTGGACGCGTATCTGGCCCGGACGGACGCCGTCCTGACGCCCGGCTCGCCCCGCGACGCCCGGGTGGTCTACACGCCGCTGCACGGCGTGGGCCGCGAGACGCTGAGCGCCGCGTTCGCGCGGGCGGGCTTCCCGGCGCCGTCGGTGGTGCCCGAGCAGGCGGAGCCGGATCCGGCGTTCCCGACGGTGGCGTTCCCGAACCCGGAGGAGCCGGGGGCGATGGATCTGGCGTTCGCGACGGCGCGAGAGGCGGCGCGCGAGGAGGCGCCCGACATCGTCATCGCGAACGACCCGGACGCGGACCGCTGCGCGGTGGCCGTCCCCGCACCCGGAACGGGCAGCGGCTGGCGGATGCTCCGCGGCGACGAGGTCGGCGCGCTGCTCGCCACCCACCTCGTCCACAAGCGGCGCGCCCTGGGCGCCTTCGCGACGACGATCGTCTCCTCGTCGCTCCTGTCCCGCATCGCGGCCGACGCGGGCGCGGCGTACGCGGAGACGCTGACGGGCTTCAAGTGGCTGGCCCGGGTGGACGGTCTGGGTTACGCGTACGAGGAGGCGCTCGGGTACTGCGTGGACCCGGAGGGCGTGCGCGACAAGGACGGGATCACGGCCGCGCTGCTGGTCGCGGAGCTGGCGTCGGAGCTGAAGGGGCAGGGGCGGACGCTCGCCGACCTGCTGGACGACATCGCCGTGGCGCACGGCCTGCACGCCACCGACCAGTTGTCCGTACGGGTCGAGGACCTGTCCCTGATCGCGGCGGCGATGCGGCGCCTGCGCGAGGAGCCCCCGGCCGAGCTGGCGGGCCTGGCGGTCACCTCGGCCGAGGATCTGACCCGGGGTACGGAGACCCTGCCCCCGACGGACGGCCTGCGCTATCAGTTCGCCGGGAAGGACACGGTCCGCTCGGCCCGGGTCATCGTGCGCCCGAGCGGCACGGAGCCCAAGCTGAAGTGCTACCTGGAGGTGGTCGTGGACGTGCCCACCGCCGAAGACCTGCCCTCGGCCCGGACCACGGCGGAAACGGTTCTGGCGGCCCTGAAGAAGGACCTCGCGGCGGCGGCCGGGATCTGAACGCCCAGCACCTGGCAGCGAATGGCAAGAAGCTCATGCTGGAGATGAACTTCATGAACCAGGCGATGACGGCGGAGCCAAGGGCGAAGGAGCCCTGCCGCCCCGCCCTCAGATCAGCAGCATGATCACCAGCAGCACCGCCCCGGCCAGGGTCGGCGCGATGACCTCGAACGCCCAGCGCACCTCGGGCTCGCCCTGCGCGCCCTCGCGGGCCGCGTTGGACTCGGCCAGTTCGCGCAGATCGCCGATCGTCTGGTCGGCCTGGGCGCGCCGGTCCGCCGTCGCGCCCGGGCCGGGCGTGCGGCCGAGCGGCGTCGGCGACGCCGCGTCGCGGCTCTGCTGCCGGGCGGCGCGTTTGCGCTGCCGCAGCGAGACGGGGACGGCCCACAGCTGGTACGTCGCGCCGCCCGCCAGCACCTCGCTGGTGTAGCTCGCGCGCAGGGTGTCGACGGAGCCCCAGGGGAGGGTGATGGTGCGGAAGGGGTTGCGTACGAGCAGCCGGTCCGCGCCCGCGTACACCGCCGGGCGCACGGTGAAGGCGATCACCACCGGCACGGCGCACAGCAGCCCGGCGAGGGCCAGCCACGGGGTGCGGCCCTCGCCGCGCAGCATGGCGTCGATGCCGAGCCAGCCGCTGAGGGCGAGCAGCAGGACGCCGCCCGCGATGCCGCCCGGGGAGCGGTAGACGCGGTCGCCGTACGGGGGCTCCTCGTCGGGCTGCGGGGGGCGTGCGGGGTCGTCCGGGCTCGTCATGGGGCCGATTGTGCCGCACGGTCCGGCGCGTTGGGCCTCGGGATCAACACGGAACGAGCACGGAACGGAGCCGGAACGGGACCGGAAGAGGGCCGGGTCGGGCCCGGTCCCGATCAAGGCCGGGGGGTGACATACCGCTACGCGCGTAGATATGCTCACCTGGTGACCATGCCCACCACAGTTCCCGCATACGGC
Organism: Streptomyces sp. NPDC041200; assembly: GCF_055591805.1. Taxonomy (NCBI): domain Bacteria; kingdom Bacillati; phylum Actinomycetota; class Actinomycetes; order Kitasatosporales; family Streptomycetaceae; genus Streptomyces; species Streptomyces sp. NPDC041200. The sequence continues at coordinate 10,336 of NZ_JBVIZF010000053.1, forward strand.
ACAGAGGCCGCGGAGCGACTGGCGTCGATGGCGGACGTGACCGCCACCGACAGCGCGCTGCGCCGCTTCCTGCACGGCCTGCCGGGCGTCGACGCGGTCGGCCTGCAGGCCCGTGCCGCGACCCTCGGCACCCGCTCGATCAAGACCACGGCGAAGGCGTACGCCATCGACCTGGCGATCTCGATGATCGACCTGACGACCCTGGAGGGCGCGGACACCCCGGGCAAGGTCCGGGCGCTGTGCGCGAAGGGGATCAGCCCCGACCCCACCGACCGCTCCGCCCCGCCGGTCGCGGCGATCTGCGTCTACGGCGACATGGTCGCGACCGCGAAGGAGGCCCTGCGGGGCAGCGGCATCCACGTGGCGGCCGTCGCGACCGCGTTCCCGTCCGGCCGCGCCGCCCGTTCCGTGAAGCTGGCCGACACCCGGGAGGCGGTGGCCGCCGGCGCGGACGAGATCGACATGGTGATCGACCGCGGGGCGTTCCTCTCCGGCCGCTACCTCGACGTCTTCGAGGAGATCCGCGAGGTCAAGACGGCCTGCGCCCGCCCCGACGGCAGCGCCGCGCACCTGAAGGTGATCTTCGAGACGGGCGAGCTGCAGACGTACGACAACGTGCGCCGCGCGTCCTGGCTGGCGATGCTCGCGGGCGCCGACTTCATCAAGACGTCGACCGGCAAGGTGTCCGTCAACGCCACGCCGCCCGTCACCCTCGTTCTCCTGGAGGCGGTCCGGGACTTCCGCGCGGCCACCGGCGTCCAGGTGGGGGTGAAGCCCGCGGGCGGCATCCGTACGTCCAAGGACGCGATCAAGTACCTGGTGATGGTCAACGAGACGCTGGGCGAGGAGTGGCTGTCCGCGGACTGGTTCCGCTTCGGCGCGTCGAGTCTGCTGAACGACCTGCTGATGCAGCGCCAGAAGCTGAGCACCGGCCGGTACTCCGGTCCCGACTACGTGACGGTGGACTGATACGCCATGCCCGTTTTCGAGTACGCCCCCGCTCCCGAGTCCCGCGCGGTCGTCGACATCGCCCCGTCGTACGGGCTGTTCATCGACGGCGAGTTCCGCGAGGCGGGCGACGGCAAGGTCTTCAAGACGCTCTCCCCGTCCTCCGAGGAGGTGCTGTCCGAGGTCGCCCAGGCGAACGCCGAGGACGTGGACCGCGCGGTGAAGGCGGCCCGTAAGGCGTTCGAGTCCTGGTCTGCGCTGCCCGGCGCCGAGCGCGCCAAGTATCTGTTCCGCATCGCGCGGATCATCCAGGAGCGCTCGCGCGAGCTGGCGGTGCTGGAGTCGCTGGACAACGGGAAGCCGATCCGCGAGTCGCGGGACGCCGATCTGCCGCTGGTCGCGGCGCACTTCTTCTACTACGCGGGGTGGGCCGACAAGCTCGCGTACGCGGGCTACGGCGCCGATCCGCGGCCGCTGGGCGTGGCGGGCCAGGTCATCCCCTGGAACTTCCCCCTCCTGATGCTGGCCTGGAAGATCGCCCCGGCGCTGGCCTGCGGCAACACGGTCGTGCTGAAGCCCGCCGAGACGACGCCGCTGAGCGCCCTTTTCTTCGCGGACATCTGCCGCCAGGCGGGCCTGCCCAAGGGCGTGGTCAACATCGTCACCGGCGACGGCTCGACCGGCGCCGAACTGGTCGCCCACCCCGGGATCGACAAGGTGGCCTTCACCGGGTCGACCGAGGTCGGCAAGGCGATCGCCCGCACGGTGGCCGGTACGGAGAAGAAGGTCACCCTGGAGCTGGGCGGCAAGGCCGCGAACATCGTCTTCGACGACGCGCCGATCGACCAGGCGGTCGAGGGCATCGTCAGTGGCATCTTCTTCAACCAGGGCCACGTCTGCTGCGCGGGCTCCCGCCTGCTGGTCCAGGAGTCCGTCCAGGACGAACTCCTCGACGCCCTCAAGCGCCGCATGCGCACCCTGCGCGTGGGCGACCCGCTGGACAAGAACACCGACATCGGCGCGATCAACTCCGCCGAGCAGCTGGCCCGCATCCGCGACCTGGCCGACGCGGGCGAGGCCGAGGGCGCCGAGCGCTGGGCCCCCGAGTGCGCGCTGCCCAGCTCCGGCTACTGGTTCGCGCCCACCCTCTTCACCGGCGTCACCCAGGCGCACCGGATCGCCCGCGAGGAGATCTTCGGCCCGGTCCTCTCGGTCCTGACCTTCCGCACCCCCGACGAGGCCATCGCCAAGGCGAACAACACCCCGTACGGCCTGTCGGCGGGCATCTGGACGGAGAAGGGCTCGCGCATCCTGGAGATGGCGAGCAAGCTGCGCGCCGGGGTGATCTGGTCCAACACGTTCAACAAGTTCGACCCCGCCTCGCCGTTCGGCGGCTACAAGGAGTCGGGCTACGGCCGCGAGGGCGGCCGCCACGGCCTGGAGGCCTACCTCAATGTCTGAACGACTCTCGGTCCTGAAGACCTACAAGCTCTTCGTAGGCGGCAAGTTCCCACGTTCCGAAAGCGGACGGGTGTACGAGGTGACCGACGCAAAGGGCCGCTGGCTGGCCAACGCCCCCCTGGCCTCCCGCAAGGACGCCCGCGACGCGGTCGTCGCCGCGCGCAAGGCGTTCGGCGGCTGGTCCGGCGCCACCGCGTACAACCGCGGCCAGATCCTGTACCGCGTCGCCGAGATGCTGGAGGGCCGCCGCGACCAGTTCGCGGCCGAGGTAGCGGCCGCCGAGTCCCTCTCCAAGGCCAAGGCCACCGCTGCCGTCGACGCGGCGATCGACCGCTGGGTCTGGTACGCGGGCTGGTCCGACAAGATCGCCCAGATCGCGGGCTCCGCGAACCCCGTCGCCGGGCCGTACTTCAACCTCTCCACCCCCGAGCCCACGGGTGTCGTGGCCCTCCTCGCGCCCCAGGACTCTTCCTTCCTCGGCCTGGTCTCGGTCCTGGCCCCCGCGATCGTCACCGGCAACACGGCCGTCGTCGTGGCCGCCGAGCGCGCGCCGCTCCCCGCCCTCTCCCTCGCCGAGGTCCTGGCCACCTCCGACCTCCCGGGCGGCGTGGTCAACATCCTCTCGGGCCGCACATCCGAACTGGCCACCCCGCTCGCCGCCCACCAGGACGTCAACGCGATCGACCTGACGGGCGCGGACCAGGCCCTCGCCACCGACCTGGAGAGGTCCGCGGCCGACAACCTCAAGCGCGTGGTCCGTCCACACCCTGTGGACTGGCCCGCAGACCCCGGCACCACCCGCCTCCTCGCCTTCCTGGAGACGAAAACGGTCTGGCACCCCATGGGCGTCTGACCTGGGCGGCGACCTAAAGGATCATGCAGGTGGTGGTGGCGTGGGCGATCAGGTTGCCCTGGTCGTCCAGCACCTTGCCCTCAGCGGTCGCGGTACGGCGGCCTGCGTGGATGACGGTGCCTTCGGCGGTGAGCGTCTGTCCGTCCGTGCGGGCGGCGCGGATGTAGTTGACCTTGAGTTCGAGGGTGGTGTAGCCGGCGCCGGCGGGGAGGGTGGTGTGGACGGCGCAGGCCATGGCGGAGTCGAGGAGGGTGGCGGCGATGCCGCCGTGGACGGTGCCGAGGGGGTTCGCGAAGTCGGGGCGGGTGTCGAGGGAGATGACGATGCGGCCGTGCTCGACCTCGTCGAAGCGCATGCCGAGCAGGCGGCCGATGGACGGGATGTCGGTGGGGCGTTCGGTCTGCACCCAGCGCATCAGTTCCAGGCCGGTCATGGCTGCGAGGTCGGTGGTGGTCATGGTCGTTCTCCTAGGTGGTGCCGGATGCGCGGGCATGGGTGCGGTGCTGGTCGGCCGAGCCGGTTGACGGCCTCCAGCGGAGCGGTGCTCTGCTCGGCCCGGCACATGATCACCGCACCTTCGACCGCCGCGATGACGAAGGCACCGAGCCTCCGGCTGCGCTCCTCGGGCAGACCGTGCCGGACGAGCAGTTCGGCGAGGGCTTCCCGCCAGCGGGCGAAGACGGCGGGGCGGCGGAGCGGGCCAGTTGAGGTGCGGCGTCGGTCACGGCTGTCACTCCTGCGCGGACTCACCTGCCCACCCCCTCCAAGCTACCTAGCAGTAACTTATGAGGTATGGCATGGCACACGCAAGAGGGGTTTCCGTGCCTACGTCGCCCCGGTACGAAGCCCTGGCCCGCGTCCCCATCGTTGCGTGTATCCCTCGCGCAGTGGCCCGCCGAGCAGGGCGAGGACCTGCTCGGCCGCGGCCGCCAAGGCGGCGGGGTCACCGTGTTCGGCCACGGCCTGGTGGCCGTCCAGCAGGGCGCTGCCCCGCGCCGGGTCGGCGCCGAGCAGTCTGCGGGGGAGCCATTTGCCGATACCCGTCCAGGCGGTGTGGTGGTCGGTGAGCAGGTGCGCGGCCTCGCGCAGGACGGCGTCGGCGAGGGAGAGCTGTTCGTACCTGTCGGTCGGCCGGGTGTCGAGCAGGTCGTCCATGAAGCAGGTCAGGAGGTAGCGGCCGCGTTCCCGCTCGGTCGGGGTGAGCGGTGGTGGACCGGCCGCGAGGGCGGCTCGGGCCCGGGTGCGGGCACGGGACAGGTGGCCGTGGGGGTCCAACAGGGGGAGGCCCTGGTCGTAGATGAAGAGGACCGTGCCCCGGCGGCGGGCTCTGTCCTCTTCGAAGACCTCGGGAAGGTCCGCGAGGGTGTGCAAGAACAGCTCGGCCAGGCGGCCGTCGTGGCGTACGACCTCGCGGCGGCTGGTGTCCGAGTCCGGGAGCAGGACCGCTACGTCCAGATCGCTGGCCGGTGTCGCGCGCCCCTGGGCGGCTGAGCCGCCGAGGATCGCGCCCAGGGCATCCGGACAGCGGCTCGTGACCAGCCGCAGTGCCTGGGCCACCGGGTCTGCTGGGCCGTTCACGGGCATGGGCGTACGTCTCGCCGGTACGTCAGGCCGGGGCGGCCGTCGAGCTTCGTCTCGCCGACGACGGTGAAACCGGTGCGGGCGAGCACGGTTCGGGAGGTCGCGTTGTCGAGGGTGGTCTCGGCCCGCAGCGTGGTCAGCCCGTAGCTGTCGGCGGCCAGGTCGCACATCGTCCGCACGGCCCCGGTGGCCAGCCCCCGGCCCGCGGCGTGCTCGGCGATCCGGTAGCCGAGTTCCGCGCAACCGTCCGCCACGTCCACGAGGTTGACCCGCCCCAGCACCTCGCCCTCCGCGCCCACCAGCAGGTGGAAGTAGCAGAAACCGGCCTCCTGCTCGGCGAGCAGGGCACGGTGGCGCTCCTCGAAGCGGTGGAAGTAGTCGTCACCCCGGTCGGGGATGGACGCGGCGAAGTAGGCACGGTTCTCCCGCTCGAACGCGAGGAGCGCGGGCGCGTGGTCCGGGCGGAGCAGCTCTAACTCAGGCATGGAGGGACTGTACGCAACGCCATCCCGGCCAAGGCGCCCCAAGGGTTCATGCGGGGGCGGGGGATGGTTCAGACTGGTGTTCCGTGACCCCTTATCCCGCCTCCGCGCGCGTCGTCCTGCTCACCGGGCCCTCCGGTTCGGGAAAGTCCTCCCTCGCGGCCCGCACCGGGCTGCCCGTGCTGAACCTCGACGACTTCTACAAGGAGGGGGACGACCCGACGCTCCCGCAGCTCGACGGGGGTGAAGGGGCCGACTGGGACTCGCCGTTGTCGTGGGACGCGGACGCGGCGGTGGGGGCGGTCGAGGCGTTGTGCCGTACGGGGCGGGCGACCGTGCCGGTGTACGACATCGCCTCCAGCTCCCGGGTGGGCGAGGAGCCGTTGGGCATCGGGCGGGCGCCGGTGTTCGTGGCGGAGGGGATCTTCGCGGCGGACATCATCGACCGGTGCCGGGCGCTGGGGGTGCTGGCGGACGCGATCTGCCTGCGGGGGCGGCCCTCGACGACGTTCCGGCGGCGACTGGCGCGCGATCTGCGGGAGGGGCGCAAGTCGGCGCCGTATCTGGTGCGCAGGGGCTGGCGGCTGATGCGCTCCGAGCGCGGCATCGTGGAGCGGCAGACGGCGCTGGGCGCGTACGCGTGCGGCCGGGACGACGCGCTGAAGCGGATAGCGGCGGCAGCAGCGGCGGATCACAGCCGGGAGGGGGCGCGGACCTAGAGGGTCGCTTTGACGTATCGAGTGGAGCCGCTTGAGAGGTGGTTGTGGGCGACACCCACTGGCTAGAGTCGCGGTAAGCGTTCGCTTAGCCGTCCTCGGTGCGGTATGGCCAGCGGCTCCAGGAGAGAGGCAGGGAACCGGATGCCGGTTATCGATGCGTGGATGCAACACCCCACGCTCCGTCACTCCAACCATGAGATGTTCGAGTCGTTGCGCCGGTGGACGGGGCGGGGGCTGCTGGAGGAGCCGTTGCCGGTCAAGGCGACGGTGGCCGCTCTGGCCGCGGGCGATGTCGAGATCGGACTGTCGGCGGCCTGGTACGGGCCTCAGGGGCCGCTGATCAGCAACGACGAAGTGGCCGACTTCGTCGCCCAGTCCGAGGGACGGCTGCGCGGAGTGGCCGGCGCGGATCTCACCCGGCCGGTCCGGGCCGTGCGGGAACTCCGCCGCGCCGTGGAGGAACTCGGTTTCGTGGCCCTGCGGCTCGTGCCCTGGCTGTGGCAGCTCCCACCCACCGACCGGCTGTACTACCCGCTGTACGCCGCCTGCGTCGACCTTGGCATCCCCTTCTGCACCCAGGTTGGTCACACCGGTCCGCTGCGACCTTCCGAGACCGGCCGCCCCATCCCCTACATCGACCAGGTCGCCCTCGACTTCCCGGAGCTGACCATCGTGTGCGGGCACATCGGCTACCCGTGGACCACGGAGATGATCGCGGTGGCCGACAAGCACGCCAACGTCTACATCGACACCAGCGCCTACACCGCCCGCCGCTACCCTCGCGAGCTGGTTGACTACCTGCGCGGCCGGGGCCGCCGGAAGGTGCTGTTCGGCACCAATTACCCCATGATCACCCCGGGTCAGGCGCTGGAACACCTCGGTGAACTGAGCCTGGACGAGGAGGCCACGGAGCTGTTCCTGTCCGGCAACGCACGACGGATCTTCAGCCTCTGACCGCGGGGTCGGCGCCGGACCCAAACGTGGCCGGACCGTACCGTGGTGAACCCCGCCGGAATCGCTAGGCGTTGCGCGCGGCGCGGGCCAGGAGGGTGATCGCGGTGGCGTTGAGCACGGCCGCCGCCGTGACCAGGCCGAAGTAGGAGCCTTCGGTGCCCTCCGGGAGGAGGACGAAGAGCAGGCTGGCCGGGGCCGTGAACAGGGCGGGCACGACCGCCGCGAACGAGGCGTCGTCGTACGGGAAGAAGCTGGCGTCCGCCCAGGCCCAGGCCAACAGGGCGCAGACCACGGCGAGATAGCCGCGGGACAGCCAGTCACCCGCGACCACATCGAGGACGCGTCGCGGAACGTCGCGTGTTTTCATGCGGATCAGCCTGTCGAAACGGGCGATACGGGAGCATGAGTATCCGTACTCAAAGCGCTCCGTACGACCACACACACGAGCGGGCCCGGACAGACCTCCCGGCCGTCAGGACCCGCTCGCCCCCGTTGGGATCCCCCGATCCCGTTTCCCCCGATTTTCCCCTATTCCCCGTTCCCCATTTCCCCGTGTTTCCCCGATTTCCCCCGTGTTTCCCTTCCCCTGCCCTCAGGCGACGAGTTCGCCGAAGGACTCTTCCTCGTTACGGCCGAAGCTGAGGGTGTCGTCCTCGCGCATCCGGCGCAGCGAGCGCCAGATGCTGCTCTTGACCGTTCCGACACTTATGTTGAGTATGTCCGCGATCTCCGGGTCCGTCCGGCCCTCGTAGTACCGCAGCACCAGCATCGTGCGCTGCAGTTCGGGGAGCCGGGCCAGGGCCTGCCAGAGCACGGCGCGCAGTTCGGTGCCGCGCATCGCGTCCTGGTCGCCCGCCGTCTCCGGCAGTTCCTCCGTCGGGTACTCGTTGAGCTTGCGCCGACGCCAGGCGCTGATGTGCAGGTTGGTCATGGTGCGGCGCAGATATCCGCCGACCGCGGCCTTGTCGCTGATCCGGTCCCAGGCCCGGTACGTCGAGAACAGCGCGCTCTGCAGCAGGTCCTCGGCCTCGAACCGGTCGCCGGTCAGGTGGTAGGCGGTTGCGTACAGGGAGGCGCGGCGCTCCTGGACGTAGGCGGTGAACTCCGCCTCCGCCAGGCTCTGCGCGCGCCGCTCCCCCTCTGCCTCCCCGTACGAGCTGCCCCCGTGGTCCCCCCCGGGACCCCCGTGCCCCCCGAGGCCCTCCCCGGCCCCCGGGTTCGCGTCAATGGCCACCATGTACGGCGGCCGCTGACGCCCGGTGCCGCGAGCGCACCCCCGCCCGCTCACGGCACCGGACTTCTCTCCGCCCCGGCCGGCGTCGTGGAGGCGCGTGCGAATGACTGCGCTGTTGTGGGTGTAGTGCAGTGTGCTCATGTCGCGCCCCCCGTCGGTGGAGCTTGCTCGGTCGTCTGCTGGCTGCCCGGCCGCTCGTTCCGGCCGGTGCACAGAAGACTTTGCCGAACCAGTTTCATGGCGCTGTCTGCCGACTGTCACAGGCTCGTCACAGGCGATCAAGTTCGGTGAACCCCGACGGTCGAACTACAGGCCCCTTGTAGGCCAGAATGACCAACGTGCCTTTCCTGTTGCTGATCGAGGACGACGACGCCATCCGCACGGCCCTCGAACTCTCCCTGTCCCGCCAGGGCCACCGTGTGGCGACGGCGGCGACGGGTGAGGACGGTCTGAAGCTGCTGCGCGAGCAGCGGCCGGACCTGATCGTGCTGGATGTGATGCTGCCCGGGATCGACGGCTTCGAGGTGTGCCGCCGTATCCGCCGTACCGACCAGTTGCCGATCATCTTGCTGACCGCCCGCAACGACGACATCGACGTCGTCGTGGGGTTGGAGTCGGGCGCGGACGACTATGTGGTCAAACCCGTGCAGGGACGGGTGCTGGACGCCCGTATCCGCGCGGTGCTGCGCCGTGGCGAGCGGGAGGCGAACGACGCGGCGTCCTTCGGCAGCCTGGTGATCGACCGGGCCGCCATGACGGTGACCAAGAACGGCGAGGATCTTCAGCTCACCCCCACCGAGCTGCGGCTTCTGCTGGAGCTGAGCCGTCGGCCGGGGCAGGCGCTGTCGCGGCAGCAGCTGTTGCGGCTGGTGTGGGAACACGACTATCTGGGTGACTCCCGGCTGGTGGACGCGTGCGTTCAGCGGCTGCGCGCCAAGGTGGAGGACGTGCCGTCGTCGCCGACGCTGATCCGCACCGTGCGTGGGGTCGGGTACCGGCTGGACGCTCCGGCGTGAGAGGTGCGGTGGCGTACGCGGGTGCGCACGGCTGGGGCGGAGACGTACGGAATTGAGCGGTGTGAGCGAGGACCCCGGGCGGGCTCGGGGCTGGGCGGCGGGGATTCTGCGGTGGCTGAGCCTGCGGCTGCGGCTGATGCTGGTCTTCGGCCTGGTGGCGCTGGCGGCCGCGGTGTCCGCGTCGGCGATCGCGTACTGGCTGAACCGTGACGCGGTGCTGACCCGCACCCAGGACGCGGCGCTGGACGAGTTCCGCAAGGCGCTGAAGGACGACACCGATCCGCTGCCGGTCACACCCACGTGTCCCGAATTGCAGGACGCGGCGGACCGCATGGCGGACAACACGCAGAAGTACGAGGTGCTGCTGGTCACCCGGACCCGGGGCAGCGGCGCCTGCACGGCGGCCTCGGCACCGGACCTGTTCACCATGAAGGCCGTGCCGACGGTGCTGCGGCGCGCGGTGGACGAGCGGCGCGCGGCCGAGGGGTCGCACGCCGCCCCGTACCACCTCTACTGGCAGCGGATCACCCTGGACGGCACCCCGTACCTGGTGGGCGGGGCGAAGGTGAACGGGGGCGGCCCGACCGGCTACATGCTCAAGTCCCTGGACACCGAGCGCCGGGACCTCAACTCGCTCGCCTGGTCGCTGGGCATCGCCACCGCACTGGCCCTGGTCGGCTCCGCGCTGCTCGCGCAGGCGGCCGCGGCCACCGTGCTGCGGCCGGTGCAGCGGCTGGGCGAGGCGGCGAACCGGCTGGGCGAGGGGCATCTCGACACCCGGCTCCAGGTCTCCGGCTCGGACGAGCTGGCCAATCTGTCGCACACCTTCAACCGGGCCGCGGAGCGGCTGCAGAAGCGGGTGGACGAGCTGAGCGCGCGGGAGGCGTCCAGCCGCCGTTTCGTCGCTGACATGTCGCATGAGCTACGGACCCCGCTGACCGCGATCACGGCCGTCAGCGAGGTGCTGGAGGAGGAGGCCGACTCCCTCGATCCGATGATCGCCCCGGCGGTGCAGCTGGTGGTCAGCGAGACCCGGCGGCTGAACGACCTGGTGGAGAACCTGATGGAGGTGACCCGCTTCGACGCGGGCACCGCGCGGCTGGTGCTCGACGACGTCGACGTCGCGGACCAGGTGACGGCCTGCATCGACGCGCGGGCCTGGCTGGACGCGGTGGAGCTGGACGCGGCGCGCGGGATCGTGGCCCGGCTGGACCCGCGGCGGCTGGACGTCATCCTGGCCAACCTGATCGGGAACGCGCTCAAGCACGGCGGCTCCCCCGTACGGGTGGCGGTACTCCCCGAGGGCGACGATCTGGTGATCAAGGTGCGGGACCACGGTCCGGGCATCCCGGAGGACGTGCTGCCGCACGTCTTCGACCGCTTCTACAAGGCGAGCGCCTCCCGGCCCCGCTCCGAGGGCAGCGGGCTGGGGCTGTCGATCGCGATGGAGAACGCGCACATCCACGGCGGCGACATCAGCGCGGCGAACTCGCCGGAGGGCGGCGCCGTCTTCACGCTGCGGCTGCCCATGGACGCCTCGCGCCTCGCCTCGATCGAGGAGCGGAAGACCGGGGAGCGGAAGGCCGAGGAGCGGAAGGCCGAGGAGCGGAAGGCCGGGGAGCGGAAGGCCGAGGACCGCAAGAGCGGCGAGGGCCGTAAGGGCGGCGAGGGCCGTACGAACGAAGGGGGCGCGCCATGAGCCCGCGAGCGACCCGGCGGCCCGCCGCCCTGCTGCTGACCGTCGTGGTCGCGCTGCTGGCGGCCGGTTGCGGCATACGCGGCACCTCGGTGCCGGTGGACGCCGGGGCCGCGCCCTCGCGCGCGTCGTGCCGGGCGCCGGAGACGGGGCGGGCGGCCGAGGGGGCGGGCCGGGTCTCCGTACGGATCTATCTGCTGTGCACCTCGCGCATCCTGTCGGTGAACCGGAACGCGCAGCTGTCGGAGAAGAAGGCGCCGATCGAGCGGGTGGAGGTGGCCCGGGCGCTGCTGGATCAGCTGCGGCAGCCGCCCTCGGCGGCCGAGTCCTCGTCCGGGTTCTCCACGGCGGTCGAGGACTGGGTCTCGGTCGCAGGTCCGGCGAAGGGCGACCCGGACGGGGCGCTGCGGCTGAACCGGCCGCCGGAGGAGCTGCAGTCCTACGCGCTCGCGCAGATCATCTGCACGCTGGCGGGCACGGCGGCGGCGGACGAGGAGCACAAGGTGGTGCTCGGCGGCCCGGACAGTGACCGGGATCCGCTGAAGCGGTACGCGTGCACGGAGGAGATGCGGAGCCGCCCGGAGGTCGCGGTGAACTCCGGGGTGCTGGTGTCCTGACGCGATGCCCGTGGCCCCCGGCGGGGGCCGGTAGGCTGACCGATTCCCTGTGGTTCGCCGCCCGTTCCCGGCCCGTTTCCCGTGACGATCCGGTGACCGACCAGTCGGTAACCCGTTACTGACCAGCGGGGTGCGTACGGAACCGGGAGCCGGGCCGACCGCGTCCTGCAATACGTGCAGGGTCGTTTCGGCCGCCGGGCCGCCTTCCGCTACCGCGCCGCGGGTTTCGTCCTCCTCGTCGCTCACCTTGCGTTCGTCTGCTGGCTGACCCTGCGCCCGCTGACCGTGCCGTGGGTGACGGCCGAGACCCTGGAACCGCTGGGCGCGATCCGCGCCGATCTGGCGCTCACCCCGTGGGCCGCGGCCCGTTCGATCGGCGGGGGGCTGCTGCTGCTCGCGCCGCTGGGTGCGCTGCTGCCGCTGGCCGGGGGCCGGGTGGACGCGTACCCCCTCGCCTCGTTCGTCCGGACGACCTTCACCGGGGCGATGACGGCCATGGGGATCGCACTGCTGCGCAGCGAGGTGACCGGCCAGATCGTGAGCGTGGACGCGCTGCTGCTGAACACCCTCGGGGTCGCGCTCGCGCATCTGCTGGTGGTGCCCGCCGTACGGGCGCTGCTCCGCCGCCGGGCTGACCGGCCCGGCGGCGCCGCCCTCCCCCGGGATGAGGGAGGCAGGGCCGTGACCCCCACGATGACCAGGGTCGGCCTCGCACCGTGGAGCGACGCCTCGTCCGGCTCACGGACCTAGCGTGGAGGTACCAACTCGGGCAACCCGGCCCGGGGACGGTACCCACCCGATACGCCGAGGAGCCACCATCATGGCCGCCGCACTGGTACGACCCCGCAACGAGAAGATGATCGCCGGTGTCTGCGCCGGTCTCGCCCGCCGCTTCGGAACGACCCCGACCACGATGCGGGTGATCTTCCTGGTCTCCTGTCTGCTGCCGGGCCCGCAGTTTCTGCTCTACATCGCGCTGTGGTTCCTGCTCCCGGCGGAGGACGCCCACCAGCAGGCCTGGTGACGACGCGGCCGGGCCGCACACCCGCGGTGGGTGTGCGGCCCGGTGTGCGGCCCGGCCTGATGGGCCGGGCGGAGGATCAGCCCAGGCGCATGATGTTGTTGGTCGGCAGGTTCTTGAGCCCGCCGAGGTTGCCGAGGTTGCCGAGGTTGCCGAGCAGGCCCTGGGCGTCGGGCTGGCTGGGCCGGTTGGCGGCGGGGCGGCCGGCGGTCTTGCCGGGGGCCGACTGGCCGGGGAGCGACGCTTGCGGGGCGGAGACGCCGACGCCCTGGCCGCCGAGACCGGCGGAGGGGCCGTGGGGCCCCGGAGCGGCCGCGGAGGCGACACCGCCTCCGGCCACGAGGGCGGCAGCGCCGAGGGCCATCACGCCGAGGGTCTTGAGGGTTCCCTGCTTCATCAGAAATCTGTCCTTGCAGACGGGGGGCTTGACCGATACGGAAACGTAGCCCTGGTTTTCGGACGCCCGCAAACAGGGAAAAGGGCCGATCGAAGGGCCGCCCGACCCTTTCTCCGACCTTTTCTTCCGTCCGTACGATCAGCTGCCCTCGACCACAGATCCCCTGGTCACGGCGGTGGTGGAACCCACCTGCCGGAACAGCCATTCGGACTTCAATTCAGCATACCCAGGCTTGATCACGTCACTGATCATCGCCAGACGTTCACCGAAAGGAATGAAGGCCGACTTCATCGCATTAACGGTGAACCACTGCATGTCGTCCAGCGTGTACTGGAACGTCGAGACCAGGTGCTGGAATTCGGTACTCATGCTCGTACCGCTCATCAGACGATTATCCGTATTCACGGTCGCCCGGAAATGCAGACGGCGCAGCAGCCCGATGGGGTGGTCGGCGTACGAGGTGGCCGCGCCCGTCTGGAGGTTGGAGGTCGGGCACAGCTCCAGCGGGATGCGCTTGTCCCGGACGTAACTGGCGAGGCGGCCCAGCGTGATGGAGCCGTCGTCGGCCACCTCGATGTCGTCGATGATGCGCACCCCGTGGCCCAGCCGGTCGGCGCCGCACCACTGGAGCGCCTGCCAGATGGAGGGCAGCCCGAACGCCTCGCCCGCGTGGATCGTGAAGTGGTTGTTCTCCCGCTTCAGGTATTCGAAGGCGTCCAGGTGGCGGGTGGGCGGGAAGCCCGCCTCGGCACCCGCGATGTCGAAGCCGACGACGCCGAGGTCGCGGTAGCGGTTGGCGAGTTCGGCGATCTCCAGGGCGCGGGCCGCGTGGCGCATCGCGGTGAGGAGGGCGCCGACGCGGATGCGGTGACCGTCCGCGCGGGCCCGCCGCTCACCCTCGCGGAAGCCCTCGTTCACCGCCTCGACCACCTGCTCCAGGGTGAGCCCCTGGGTGAGGTGCTGCTCGGGGGCGTAGCGGATCTCGGCGTAGACGACGCCGTCCTCGGCCAGGTCCTCGACGCATTCGGCGGCGACCCGGACCAGCGCGTCCCGGGTCTGCATGACGGCGCAGGTGTGGGCGAAGGTCTCCAGGTAGCGCTCGAGCGAGCCGGAGTCGGCCGCCTCGCGGAACCAGAGGCCGAGCTTGTCCGGTTCACTCTCCGGCAGCGCCTCGTACCCGGTCTCCCGCGCGAGGTCGATGATCGTGCCGGGGCGCAGCCCGCCGTCGAGGTGGTCGTGCAGCAGCACCTTGGGGGCACGGCGGATCTGTTCGGGGGTGGGCAGGTGGGTGTGCTCGCTCGTCATCTGCGCACCATAGCCCCTACGCGCGTAGATGGTCGCGGATAGATACGGAACAGTGACCCGCGCGGGTAGTGGACTCCACTCTCCGTTCTGCGATCGTTTTGCCATGGCTCAGCAAGCGTTGCCCGAACGGGGCGCCCGGCTGGGGCGGCCGATGGGCGCGGCCGCCTCGCGGAGGACCGTGCACGGTGTGGTGTTGCTGCTTCCGGACAGTGATCCGGACGGCGGCACGCGGCGGCCCACCCGGATGTCCGCCGCGGCCGTGCTGCCGCTGGCCCGGCGGCTGGTCCGGGCGGGGCAGGAGGAGGGGCTCGCCGCCCATGTCGTCCATTACCGCTGCCGGGGCTGGAACGGGCCCGACGCCGCGGCGGCCGCCGACGCCGAATGGGCCACCCAGGAGGTCGTACGGCGCTACGGCGACGTACCGGTGTGCCTCGCGGGCCACGGCATGGGCGCCCGCGCCGCGCTGCGCGCCGCCGGGCATCCCGCCGTCAGCTCGGTGGTGGCCCTGGCGCCCTGGCTGCCGGAGGTGGACGCCGCGCTGGAGCCCGAACCGGTGAAGCACCTGGTGGGACGGCAGGTGCTGATCGCCCACGGGACGAACGACGAGCGGGTCGACCCCGAGCTGTCGTACCGGCTCGCCGAGCGGGCCAAGAAGGTCAACCGCGATGTGTGCCGCTTCGAGGTGCACACCGACGGCCATGGGCTGCACCAGCACCGCGCCGAGGTCCAGGCGCTGGCCATCGACTTCCTCCTCGGCTCCCTCTTCGCCACCGGCTTCTCCCGCCCGGTGGCCGACGCCCTGGCCGCGCCGCCCCCGCTGGGCCTGCGGATGCCGCTGGCTGCGGGCTTCGGGTCCACGCTGCGGCGCTGAGCCGGCGTACAGGGCCTGAGTTGCGGTGGCCCCTCAGCGGCGTGACGGTGGATGAGGGGGGCGCCCACGAGGCGACCGTGGCACGACCGTGAGACGACCGCCTCGCAGTGGGCGATGGCACCGCGCCGGTGCGCGGCAGACCACTCGTCAGCCTTGGCGCCCGACACTCCGCGCATCGGCGCGCACCCCCGGTCCGGGGCCCCCGGCCAGGGGGAAGCGCACAGAAAGCGGAGAATCCCCATGACGAACGGACCCATGGGCAGGCCGCCCAACGGCGAACATCCCGAGCGGGCCGAGGTACCGCTCATGCCCCACGCCACCGAGTACACGGGCCGGTACGTGGTGCTGCTCGACCAGCGGGAGACGGAACGCGGACTGGACGTGCTGCGCTCGTCCGCAGGGATAGCCTCCGTCGAACGCGTCCGCGGGACCGAGCCCGCGGGCGCCGCCGAGCTGCTCCAACGCCCCGATGTCTCGGTGCTGTTCGACGAACTCGGCGCCGCCGTCGTCGAAGTGCAGCCCGACCAGCGGCACACGCTGGTGACCACGGCGCAGACCGAGCCCAGCATCATCGCGGCCGAGCCCGAACGGATGGTGTACGCCTCGGTGATCACCGAGCCGCAGCGCACGCTGACCGGCTTCTTCCCGACCTACCGCAGCGACGAGGACGAGGTCGACCGGCACACCCGGGCCGAACTCGCCTCCTCGCTGGGCCCGGCCTGGGACGAGCAGAACACCACCTGGGGCCAGCAGGCGATCCGGGCCAACATCTCGCATCTGACCGGGCGCGGGGTGAAGGTCGCCGTCCTGGACACCGGGGTGGCCACCGAACACCCGGACCTGGCCGGATGCCTTGAGCTGACGGCCTCGTTCGTGCCGGGCGAGAGCGTGGAGGACACCCACGGCCACGGTACGCACTGCATCGGCACCGTCGCCGGTCCGGCGCAGCCCGCGCACGCGCCCCGCTACGGCGTGGCGGGCGAGGCGAGGATCCTCGCCGGCAAGGTGCTGGGCGACCGCGGCACCGGCACCGACGGCCAGATCCTGGCGGGCATGGCCTGGGCCGTCGCCCACGGCGCACGGGTGATCTCGATGTCGCTCGGCGCCCAGGTCCAGCCGGGAGAACTCTTCCCGCAGACCTACGAGAACGTGGCCCGGCGCGCGCTCCAGCGCGGGACGGTCATCATCGCCGCGGCAGGCAACGAGAGCCGTCGGCCGGGGCTCGTCGTCCCCGTCGGACGGCCCGCCAACTGTCCCTCCGTGCTGGCGGTCGCGGCCCTCGACAAGGACCTGTCGACGGCGTTCTTCTCGTGCGGCGCCATCAACGGCGAGGGCGGCGAGGTCAATATCGCGGCGCCCGGCGTCGATGTGTTCTCGGCCGCCCCGGGCGGCAAGTACCAGACGCTGCGCGGCACCAGCATGGCCTGCCCGCACGCCGCCGGTGTCCTCGCGCTGATCGCCCAGGCGGCGCCGGAGGCGTCGGGGGCGGGGCTTCGGTCCCGGCTGCTCTCCGGGGCGTACCCGCTGCCGCAGCCCGCCGCTGATGTCGGCGCGGGTCTGTTGCAGGCGCCGTGACGGGCCCCGTGAGCGAGGCATCCGGACCGGTCGGGGTGATCGTCTCGGTCGACCCCGACCGGTTCGCGGAGGTCGTACGCGCCGCCCGCGCGGCCGGTCTCGCGGTCACCGGCGAACAGCCCCTGCTCGGCTCGCTGTCCGGCACGATCGCCGAGGAGCGGATCGCGGCGCTGGAGGCGGTGGACGGAGTGGAGGCCGTAGACCGGGAGCGCATCGTCCGGCTCCCGCCGCCGGACGATGCGCTCCAGTGATCCGTGACCCGCGCTGCCACGGTGGTTACTTGGGGTCGCGGTTGAACGTCGAGGCCGACCAGACGTAGCCGAGCGCGGCCAGTCCCAGGCACCAGGCGACCGCGAGCCACCCGTTGTGGCCGATCTCGCTGCCGAGCAGCAGCCCGCGCAGGGTCTCGATGGCGGGTGTGAACGGCTGGTACTCGGCGATCGGCTGGAACCAGCCCGGCATCGCGTCCACGGGCACGAAGGCGCTGGAGAGGAGCGGCAGGAGGATCATCGGCATCGCGTTGTTGCTGGCGGCCTCGGCGTTCGGGCTGACCAGGCCCATGCCCACCGCGACCCAGGTGAGCGCCAGGGCGAAGAGCACGAGCAGCCCGAACGCCGCCAGCCACTCCAGGGCGGTGGCGTCCGTGGACCGGAAGCCGATGGCCACGGCCACGGCGCCCACGAGCACCACGCTGGCGACCGCCTGCAGCACGCTGCCGAGGACATGCCCGATGAGCACGGACCCGCGGTGGATCGCCATCGTGCGGAAGCGGGCGATGATGCCCTCGGACATGTCGGTGGAGACGGAGACCGCGGTCCCGATCGTGGTGGAGCCGATGGTCATCAGCAGCAGCCCCGGGACGAGGTAGGCGATGTACGCGGAGCGGTCGGCGCCGCCCCCGATGCCCGCGCTCATGGTGTCGCCGAAGATGTAGACGAAGAGCAGCAACAGCATGATCGGCGTGAGCAGCAGATTCAGCGTGAGGGACGGGTAGCGCCGGGCGTGGAGGAGGTTGCGGCGCAGCATGGTGGCGGAGTCGCGGACGGCGAGAGAGAGGGCGGGGGTGCTCATCGGACGGTCTCCTTGGTCTGGTGGGGGACGTTGGTGTCGGCGGTGAGGGCGAAGAACACGTCGTCGAGGTCGGGGGTGTGCACGGTCAGTTCGTCGGCCTCGATGCCGGCGGAGTCCAGCCAGTCGAGGAGGGAGCGCAGTTCGCGCTGGCTGCCGTCGCTGGGGATCTGCAGGGCGAGGGCTTCGTCGTCCCGGGTGACCTCGCGCAGCGCGGAGGCTGCGGACTGGTAGGCGGCCGGGTCGGTGAAGCGGAGCCGGATGTGGCCGCCGGGGATGAGGCGTTTCAGTTCGTCG
>NZ_JBVIZF010000054.1:0-26963 GCF_055591805.1 Streptomyces sp. NPDC041200
GGCCGCCGCCGGTCGCGGTCGCGTCCTCACGGCGCCAGCGGACGCGAGCGGTGAGGGCGGAGTCGGGCCAGGCCCAGAGGACGAGGAGATGGTCGTCCCGGCGGATGGCGTCGAGCTGGGTGACGGGGACGGAGCGCAGGGCGGGCGTGGCGGAGGGCGCTGGGGCCGGTTCGGGTTCTGGTGGCGGTGTCGGCTCGGGCTGCGGTGCCGGTTCTGGCTCCGGTGCCGGTGCCGGTTCTGGCTCTGGTTCTGGCTCTGGGGTGGGGGCGGCCGGTGCGCTGCGGGCTGGTGGGGGCTCGTCGCGGCCACGCGGCGGAGCCGTAGCGGCCTCGCGCTCCTCCGGTCCGCTTTCGGCTGGGGCCCGTTGTGGCTCCGGGTCTTCCGGGAGGGGGCGCCAGGGCTGCGGTTCCGGGTCCTCCAGGGGAGGGGGAAAGTGGGCCCTCGCCGGTGCCGGGCCGGTGGCGATGCGGAGGAGACCGAAGTCCTCAATCAGCAACAGGCCGCGTACGACGGCCAGTTCGGGAGTGGTGCAGCGGACCGTCAGCCCCTGGGGCGCGGCGAGGTTCTCGATGTCCGCGCGGCGGGCGGGCGTGGTGTACAGCTCACCGGAGAGCAGCACGGCGTCCGAAGCGGCCTCGGTCAGTTCCCGGGCTATCGCGGTGAGGGCGTGGTCATCGGCCAGGGGAGCGGTGCGCGTGGTGACGACGCGTACGGTCAAGTCCGGGGTGATGGCGAGGACCGTGAGGTCCACCGTCGTCGCGGCCTGGTCGACCACCAGGACCGTGCGGTGTACGCCCTCGTCGATCGCGCCGTAGTGCAGGGCCACCGCGACCGGTTCCGGCACGATCCTGCTGACGCGCAGGCCGGTGTCCTCGGCGGCGCGGCGCAGGACGGCCTCGGCCTCGCGGCCGGCGGAGGCGGGCAGGCCGAGCACCGCCTCCTCATCCGTGGCTCCGGCGAGGAGCGCGGTCAGCGCGGTGGCGGGGTCGGCGACTCCGTCCGTTCCGCCCAGGTCCGTCACCGTCACGGTCGGGCGGCCCTCCGGGCCGATGCGGCCGACGCGGCCGATGTGGTGGCCGATGGCGATGCCGAGCATGTGGTCAGCCCCTCCCTTCCTCGGTCCTGACCCACGGCGTGCCGTAGGCACCGGAGTCCGGGTCGGCGTCGATGCCGACCCGGACGCGGCTGCCCGGGGCCGGGCGGTGGGCCAGGAAGTGGCCGACCACGGCCGCCCGCAGCCGCTCCAGCTCGTTGCGGATCTGGCGGCCGCCGTACGCCTGGCGCTCCGGGTCGCTCATCCGCTCGGTGATCCAGGGATGCAGGGTGTCCGTGTCGGGGACCACCTCGACCTGGTGCCGTTCGCGGACGGACTCGGTGAGCTGGCCCAGCAGCCGGTCGGCGATCTTCACGATGTGCTCGCGGCGCAGCATGTCGAAGACGACCACGCCCGGCTTGAGGCGACCGTAGATCTCCGGCCGCCCGATCGTCCGGAACTTCTCCTCCACGGCCTGGGTGAAGTGGGCCTCCAAGGCGGCGTACGGCACCTCTTCGCCGCCGTCGGACAGCAGGCCCTGGACCGCCTCCGCGCCCGTGTTGGAGGTGAAGATGATCAGGCACTGGGAGAAGTACGCGGTCTGGCCGCGCCCATCGGTGAGACGGCCGTCCTCGAGGATCTGGAGGAACTTGTCCAGCACCCGGGGATGCGCCTTCTCGATCTCGTCGAAGAGCAGGACGCTGAACGGCCGTTCCTGGACCCGGCGGGTCAGCTCGCCGCCCTGCTCGTGGCCGATGTAGCCGGGCGGCGCGCCCGCCAGCCGCTCGGCCGCGTGTTCCTGCTGGTACTCGCTCATGTCGAAGCGGGCGTACGCGCTCTGGTCGCCGAACATCAACTCGGCGACGGCCTTGGCGAGTTCGGTCTTGCCGACGCCGGTCGGGCCGACGAAGAAGAACGCGCCGCGTGGGCGGGCGGTGCCGGAGCCGCCGAAGTCGATGCCCACGAACGCCGCCTGGAGCACGGTGGCCACCGCGTCGACGGCCTTGGACTGGCCGACCACCCGGGCGGCCAGGACGTCGCCCGCGCGCGCCACGGTCTCCCGGTCCAGCTGGGTCCACGGGTCGACGCTCACGTTCAGCCGGTGCAGCTCCAGGAGCTTGTCCGGCTTCTGCAGCGGCGCCTCGCGCAGCCACGAGGTGCGGGCGAGCGCCTCGATGTCCCACCCGGACATGCCGTCGGTCGCGCCGACCAGCGTCTCGACGTCATGGCGCGTGGCGTCCGGGGCGCCGTTGAAGTCGCCGCGCAGCCAGGTCAGCCACAGGCGGCGTTCGCTCGGGTCTGGTGGCCCGATGTGCAGGATGGCGATCCGGGGATCCTCCATGTGGAACCAGCCGGGCAGCCGTCCGACGTCGCCCACCGCGCACAGGACGGCGTTGCGGGCGTGCGGAGGGCGGCCCGCCAGGGTCGAACGGGGGGTCACCGCGTCCGTCATCGCGGTGCGCAGCCTGAGGTAGCCGGGGTTCGACTCCGGCTGGCCGGGCGGGAGATGGTGGTCGACGTCCTGGAAGACGAAGGCCGTGGCCGCGTCGGGGGAGGCGGAGAGCCGGTGCACGGTGGCGACCACGTCGTCGAAGGCGCGCGGGGGACCGGCCGGGCGGGGAGAGAGCAGGTTCGACCGGTCCCGCTCGCGGTCGGCGCCGCGCCGGGCGCGCGGGTTGTCCGGCTGCCGGTCCTCCGCGGGCGTGTCCCGGCCACCGCTCCGGGGGGCCGCGGACGGCCGGCCCGCCTCCAGCTGGGCGAAGCGTTCCGCGTGGCCCGGCAGCGGGAAGGTGAGCCCGGCCACCGGATCCCACCAGCCGACCACATCGGCGCCGCGCACTTCCAGCACCCCGGCGACCAGCTCCCGGAAGGAGGCGGGCCGGTCCTCGAACCACCAGCGGTCCCGGATCTGCCCGCCCAGGATCACCTGGCGGCCGCGCCGCAGCTCCCAGCCGAGCGACACCGCCCACAGGGGCATCATGCCGTCGGCGGCGACGGGCCCCGAACCGTCCTCGTCCTTGGTGAAGCCGACCGTGTTCACGGGGTCGTCCACCGCCAGGAGGTGTCGCGGGGCAGCGGCTTGGCGCGCCGCCCCGGCGGTTTGCCGTCCCAGCTCAGCTCACCCGGTACGAAGCCGTCGTCGCCGCCCAGCGCCTCGTGCACGCGCTCCAGCAGCGCCTCGGTGGTGTCGCACACCGCCTCGTCCTGCGGGGCGTGCAACGTCACGTCCGGCTCGCCCGCCACCTGGTAGACGAGGACGGGCGAGCCGTCGTCACCGGTGGCGACCGTGGTCTCGTACGTCGCCCCGGTCGGCCGGGTGAAGTGCAGCCGGAAGCTGCCGCCCTCGTCCTCACCGCCCTCGAAGGCGAACCCCTCGCCCGTCATGGCGTCCCGGAGCGCCTCCACCAGATCCCGGCGCCGCTGGTAGGCCAATTCCCGCTCGTCCAGTCGGCTCTCGGCGTCGGGGAGCCGAGCTTCCAATTCGGCGACCGCCTCCATGGCCTCGGTCGCCGAACGCGCGGTCAGCGCCTCGGTGACGGCGCGCAGGGCGTCCCCGATCTCGTCGGCGAGGCCGGGGTCGCCGAGGTCGGCGGCGGTGTCCAGCACGCCCTGGGCCGCCGGGCGTACGGCGTCCAGCCGCTCGGCGGCCTCCGCGAGGGCCAGCTCCAGGGCCGCCTCCGCCGCCTCGGCGCGCTCGCGCTCCGCCACCTCCGCGGCCTCGGCCGCCGCGCGCCGCTGTTCCTCGGCCGCCGCGCGCTCCTGTTCCGCGAGGGCCTGCCGCTCGACGGCTTCCCGCGCCTCCGTGATCGTCGCCGCATGCCGGACGAGGGCGTGCTCGACCGTGCCGAGCAGGGCTTCGAACCGGACCTCCCCGCTCGGGCCGGTCTCCGCGCGCAGCCGGTCGAGCAGGTCGGCGCAGCGCCGATGGCCGTCCGCGTCCAGGGCGGCGCCGTCCGGGCCGGTGGCGGAGAACCGGCGTTCCAGACCGGCCAGGACGGCGGCGCGGTCCTCCGAACGGTCCCCGGCCGCTGTCGGGCCCAGACTCACGACCCGGCCGCGCAGCTCCTCCACCGCGCCCCCGAGCCGTTCGCCCCGGGCGGCCCGCTCCCGCAGCCCGGCCAACTGCCGCTCCAGGGATCCGATGTCGGCCCGGGCCCCGGACCGCTGGGCCTCGGCGATCAGCTCCCGCACCTCGTCCAGACCGCGCTCGTCGGCCCGGGACCGCTCCGCCCGCGCAGCGGCCTGCCGGGCGTCGCGCTCGGCCGTCCGCCGGGCCGCCACCGCGGCTTCCTTACGGGCGACCTCGGCCCGGCGCCGCTCCGCCTCGGCGCGGGCGCGCTCCCGGCGGGCGGCCGCCTGCTGAGCCAGCCGCGCCCGCTCGGCCGCCCGCCGCCGCTCCCTGGCCCGGCGCTCCTCGGCACGGCGCCTGCGCTCGGCCGCCTCCCGCTGGGCGTACAGCGCCCCGACGCGGACGCTGCTGTACTTCGGTGATCCGCTCATCGTTCCCTCCGTGCCTCGGTCTGCAGCACGAACCCCCGCGCCGCGAGCTGTTCTTCAAGTCCCTCCCGGAAGCCGGGGGTTGGCGGCACCCCGGCCCAGGAGACGGATCCGTCGGCGTCCACCGACAGTTCGATCCCGGCGGTCGTGTCAGGCTCGTCCAGCACCCGCGCGTAGCGGTCGGTGAGCGGGATCAGCCGCTGGTTGTCCGAGCCGCGCCAGCGCAGACTGCCGTGCCGTGCGGCGAGGTACGGCCCGTCGACCAGCAGGTCCAGCCGCTTCAGCAGGGCGAGCCGGTCCGGGGCGCCGCTCCGCAGTGCCTCGTGGCGGAAGCCGGAGTACGCCATCGCGCCGAAGTCCGGGCGCCGGGCCCGGACCGCGTCGAGCAGCTCGGCCAGCGCCCCGGCCTGGCTGAACGGCTCACCGCCGGAGAACGTGACGCCCTCGATGCCGTCCAGCCCGCAGAGCCAGTCGGCGAGTTCGGCGACCGGTCGGCTCGTTCCGCCCGCGAAGGGCAGGGTCTCCGCTGCCACGCAGCCCTGGCAGCGCAGCGGGCAGCCCTGGACCCAGATGACCGCGCGGCTGCCGGGGCCGAGAGCCGTGCAGTGGTCCAGCGTCCGGGCGACGGAGAGGTGGCTCGTCATGTCTCCTCCTGCGGATGGCCAATGTGGCGAGGGCCGGAGCGGCCAGGGCCATTGGGGCCAGGGCCGGGGCAGGGGTCGCCCGGGTAGCTGTCGGCGCCCCGCTCGGCCTGGTCGCACCACGGGCACCACGGCCGTTCCACGGTGTGGACGTGGCGGGCGTTCACCGCGCACACCTTCAGTCGCCCGGGGGCCAGCTCGGCCGCGAGCGCCCGGGCCCACTCGTCCGCCGCCGGGCGCAGGCCCGCGCCCGCGAACGCCGTCCGGAACAGCTCCGTGAGCGGTCTCGGCAGCAGATCGGCGGGCGGTACGGAGCGGGGCAGCAGCACCGACGTACGGTCGACGATCCGGCAGCGGCCGTGGACCACGTTGTCGTCGTACGACAGATAGTCGCCGCCGTCCGCCGGGTGGCCCGCGAAGGGGTGCAGACCGGCCATGAGGAGCTGATGGACCAGGACGGCCAGGGCGAAGACGTCGGACGCGGTGTCCGGTGGTGTGCCGACGGGGGCGCCGATCCGCTCGGGGGCCGTGTAGCCGGGGGTGCGCATCCGGCCAGGGAAGACCTCGCGGCCGTCCCGGAACTGCCACGAGTCGATGTCCGCCATGCCGACCCGGCCGGTCGTATCGACCCAGAGGTTGTCGGGCGTGAGGTCGCCCACCACATAGCCCTCGGCGTGCAGTTCGCCCAGCAGCCGGCTGAGGGCGAGGGCGGAGCGGAGGGCGGTCGCCCAGGTCGCCCCGGGCAGGAAGGTCCGGCGGGTGGAGAGGCTGAGGAGGTGGCTGAACGGCTGGTAGGCGTGGCGCATGTCGGTCATCACATAGCCGTCGACGCGATCCGCGCCCGTGTTGCCGGCCGTATGCACCGGGACCAGTGGCCAGGCCAGCCGGACGGGTGTGCCGGAGAGCAGGCCGACGGTGCGGGGTTCGCGGCGCTGGCGCACCAGGCGGGCCACGCGGCGCCGGTAGGCCTCGGGGTCGGGCGGGTCCGGGACGAGTTTCGCGACGAGGGGACGGGTGTCGTCGACGCCGTACACGAACCCCTCCGAGCCACTGCCGATCTGCTCGGTGAGCCGCCATGTGTGTCCGCTGCCGGACACCACCGTCAGTCCCACGGTCACCGCCCTTCGACGAGAGCGCACAGCAGGGTCAGGTCGTCACCGGTCCGCGCGGCCTCCGGCCCGGAGAGCCGACGCCGCAGAGGCTCGGCGTCCCCGAGGTTCGCGCGGAGCGTGGCGGCGAGACCGAGAAAGAAACCCTCGGCCGGTAACGGACCGGCGTCCAGAGGGAGTTGGCGGACCGAGGGGTGGTCGAGGGTGAGTGCGGCGCAGCCGTCGGTGGCCAGGACCACGCCGCTGAGTTCCGGCTCCCAGACGACGAACGTACGGACGCGGAGGGACGCGCCGGGGGAGGAGAGGAAGGGGGACGGGACGGTGGGCGGAGGGAGGATCAAGTGGCAGCGGTCGTCGCGGGTCAGCAGGGTGCCGAAGCCGTCGCCCAGCGAGACGAAGGCCACCCAGGGCGGGGCGACGACCGCCGCGGTGAGGGTGGCGGCCAGGTCGCCGGAGCCGCCTGCGTCCGGACCTGAACCTGCATCCGGACCTGAACCTGACCCTGAACCTGCATCCGGACCCGTGCCCAGCACCCCCGACACCGCCCGCAGATAATCCTCGACGACCCTTCTCCCTCGCCCCGCGATCCACCGGGTCCATGACTCCGGCGGCTCCTCCGCGCCCGGTGTGTCCTCCGTCAGCAGGCGGCAGGCCGCGTCGACCGCGATATGAGCGCCCAGGGCGCTGCGGTCGCGGCTGCCCGCGCCGTCGGACACGGCCAGGACCGCCGCCTCACCCAGGTCGACCGCCTTGAACGCGTCCTGGCAGCCCTGCCCGGTGGCGAGATGAGCGGTGCCCTGGACGGAGGCGCCCGCGATGATCACCGGAGGTCACTCTCCAGCCTCTCCATGCGCGCGAGCCGGGCGGCGCGGTCATTGACCTGCTGGTGGATGAGATCCGCGTCCTGGTCCGGGCTGCTGTCGTCCGTGCTCTGGAAGAGCAGGTCGAGGATCCGGCCGAAGTCCAGGTTCTCCAGCGGGGACGTGGCCTTCGGCGCCAGGACCCGGAGCATCGGCAGGTCGGCGCCGCGTACCCCGATCACCTGGAAGACCCACTCTCCCTTCTCCTCGCCGTGGCGCACCCGCCCCGCCGTGCCCGCCAGGGCCGCCGCGTCCAGGGGGCGGCCCTGGGCGTCGCTCGGCGCGCCGTCCGTCAGGACCCACAGGAAGGGGCGGCGAGCCGGTACCCGCTGCCGCTGCAGGGTGCGGTAGCGGGCGCGGGCCAGTTCGAGGGCCGTTTCCACGGCGTCCGTCAAACGGGTCAGGCCCTCGGCGCGCAGGGTCGGTGGGCGCATGCTGTCCACGGGGACGAAGAGCCGGTCGGCGTCGGCTTCCTCGACCGGGATCAGACGGCCCGCACCGGGTTCGTGGACCCGCACCGCCGAGTCGAACGTGATGAGGCAGACCTCCACCCGGGTGCGCAGCCGCTCCTGCGCGCGGACCCCGTCGAACCATCGGGTCAGCGCGTCGTTCAGCTCGTCGATCCGCGGGTGTTCCTCGGGGCGGCCCATCGACGCGGAGGTGTCGAGGAGAAGGACGACAGGCTGCCGCTCCTCGTACCCGGCCCCGAACTCCATGCTGTGGACGCTCATCCGGCCGCCGCCCCCGTGTCATCGGCGTGGGCCACCAGCCGCCGCCGCTCGGGATCGTGGCGTACGGTGACGGCCGTACCCGGCGGCAGGCCGGGCGGCTCGGGAACCATGCGCAGCAGAACACCCTCGACGAGTACGAACGCGTCCGGGTCGGGCCAGGTCACCGTGCGACCCGCGCAGCCGTGCGCCCACTCAACCATCCCCCTGGTCATCCGGTCACGGTATGGGACATGCGCACCAACATGCTCGGTCCTTACAGTAAATTGACACCATGTTCGATATAGGGCGGTTTTCCGGGGTGCGAGCCGCCCAGGGGAAGGCGCTCCCCCGATCCGCCCCCACCTGAGCGACCCGCCCCTCCAGTCAATCGGACCGGCTGGGCGCCGACTGGTCGCGCGCCGGGCGGGGCCTGGCCGGGATCCGCTCCACCACGCGGGCCGCCTCCCGGGTACGCACCACGAAGTGCACGTCCCAGCGCGCCCCGCGCGCCAGCTCCGCCTCGACGGCGCTCCATACGGCGGCCGCGCTCACCCGGTACGGAAGCCCGCCGCGCCCGGAGCCGAGCAGCGGAAAGCACACGGAGCGCAGCGGCGGAGTGTGCCGGTCGTGCTCCTCGGCCAGCAGTGCGAACGCGCGCGAGGTGGCGCGGGTGATGTCGGCGGGCAGCACGTCGTAGTCGTTGGTACCGGCCCGGGGCGTGGCCACCGCCGCGTGGTAGATCCGTCGTACGCCGTACTCGGCCAAGGCCCCCGAACCGGTCGCCGCCACCGTGCCCGGGATCACCGGACGCCCCGAAGTGCCGTGCCTTGCCGTCCACTTGCGCAGCTCGTCGAGGACCGGGTCGTCCAGCAGATCGCCGGTCACCCCGCGCACGGAGGCGGCGCGGCGCAGCGAGGCGGAGACCGAGGCCTTGTACGGCTCGGGCAGCGCGAAGTAGGTGTTGGCGGGGGAGACCACCACGTCCACGTCCCGCAGCAGATCGACGGAGTGGATGTGGAGGGTGAGGCGTGCGGTCCGCTCGCCCGCCAGGACGTCCACGGTCCTGTGGGTGTCGCCCGCCCAGTCGTCCTCGCCCGGTTCGTCGCCGCCGCCCTCCACCCATTCCACGATGTGCGCGGCCACCTGGCCGAGCACCATCACCTCGTGGTGCTTGCGGAAGCGTTCCTCGCTGACCCGGTACACCTCGGCCGCGCGGGCCCGCCGGGAGGAGGCGGGCCAGTCCCGGGTGCCCTGGGCCAGGCCCAGCGTGTACTCGGCGGCGGTCCGCAGCGTGCCCGCGTCGAGCCGCGCCACCGCGCGGCGGAGCAGCGCCTCCACGGCGCCCTCGCGGGTGCGCGCGGTCGCCAGGGAGGCGGCGGCCGACTCCAGGGCGGGCAGCTCGCGGCCGCGCAGCCGCAGGAGACCCGCCCGCCGAACCGCCTGCAATTCCACCAGAAGTGACGCGTGATCAAGGGATCCTGGTGCCATGCCGTCAACGATGACACCACGCGTCACATGGGGACAAGGAGCGGGTGTCTCAACGGCGAATGGGCTCCTTGATCGCCGAATAGAGGGGTTCCAGCAGCTGGTTGGCCTCCTTGATGCCGTCCGGGGAGCCGAGATCCGGGATGCTGCGGTAGGGCAGCGCTTCGAGGGGTCCGTCCGCCACGTCCGCGAGGCGGTCGCCGAAGAGCACCAGGGCCCGCTGTGACGGGTTGCGCCTCGAACCCCAGATCATCCCCAGGGCTTCGGGCGCCTGGGCCCGGATTTCCCGCGCCCAGTCCCGCGTGTACCGGTAGTGCTCCGCTCCCTCGCCCTCCAGCAGGGTGTTGTCCTGGCAGACGGCGGCGAGGGCCGATCCGGAGCACAGCGAGACCAGCCTCAGCTCGCACCGGGTCCGCACCGCGTTCAGCGACTTGCCCCGCACCTGCGCCCAGGGGACCATGCGCGTACTGGTCTCCAGGTCGAAGGAGACCGACCGCAGCAGGGTCTCGGCGAGGGCGGTTTCCGGGTCCGTCGCCGCGTACAGACAGGGGTACGGGTCCTCCGGCGTGCCGTGGAAGCGGCCGGGCGCGCGGTCGTCAGGGGTGAACGGCTTGAACTCCACGGCCGCGAACCGGGACGAGTGCAGCCGCCACAGCTGGGTACCGGCGGGCAGCACTTCCCAGTGCGGCCGGAAGCGGTAGGCGGAGGGCGACACGGTTTCCTCGTGCATCAGTCCCCCTCCACCAACGCCACGGCCGCGCCCACCAGCTCGCGGTCCGGCCGGATGCCGAGGAGGGCGGCGGGCGGCCCGCCGCCCAGCCACGTGTTTCCGCTCAGCCACCAGTCGGCGGCGCCCCAGGGGTCCGCGTCGGCGAGCAGCACCCGGTTGACCTCCAGGACGACCTCGTACGGTGCTCCGCCCCCGGGCTGGAACTGGAACTCCGGGTAGCGGTCGCCGAGGTCGGCGTCGGTGAACCGGATCAGCTCGGGTGGT
Organism: Streptomyces sp. NPDC041200; assembly: GCF_055591805.1. Classification (NCBI taxonomy): domain Bacteria; kingdom Bacillati; phylum Actinomycetota; class Actinomycetes; order Kitasatosporales; family Streptomycetaceae; genus Streptomyces; species Streptomyces sp. NPDC041200. Next base: position 10,331 of record NZ_JBVIZF010000054.1, read on the forward strand.
GGCGCCGAACCGCCGTACCGGGTGTGGACGTCGGTGGCCGAGAGGGCGGGTGCCTGGCGCAGTCTGCGCTCGGCGGCGGCGATGATGGCCGTGGTGTCGGGGGGCGGTGGCGGTTCGGCCATGAGCCGGACCAGCAGATTCAGCGCCCGCGGGCTGTACGCGGGGCTGACGTGCACCGTGGCGAGCCGGGCCGAGTCCAGCGCCTGCCGGACCGGGTGGCCGTACGGCAGCGGCACCAGGGACAGGCGTACGGACTGCAGGGCCCGGCGCACGGCCCTGGAGTCGTCCGGTGGGGTGTGGGCGAGCGCGCGCAAGCGGGACCGCAGGAGCTGGTACTGCTCGTCGGTCAGTTCGGCGCGGATGCTGTCGAGGTGTTCGGCGATGAGGTAGAACCCCCTCATCCCGCTGTCCCCGCCCCGGGTCATCCGGTCTCCTTTCGCGGGCCACGTCCCCGGGCGACGGCTGGCGCGGGGTGACCCTGATGGATGAACGCGGCCCAGATGGCGGGCCGTTCGAGGTCGGGGCGGGCGATGTCGCGGCGGAGATCGTCGCTGAGGTGGCCCGGATCCTTCCGGTCCGGGTCGAGCATCCACAGCTGCGCGGCCCGCAGCGCGTCGACGGGACTGAGCCCGGCCCGCAGATGGTGGTGGAAGACCGCCATCAGCAGGACCGACGCGCTGTCCTGGGCGGTCCACCGCGATCCCACGACATCACGTGCGCCACCCGAGACGAACGCCGTGGTGAGGGTCAGGGCCTCGTCGTGGTCGCGGGTGCTGAGGTCGGTCTCGCAGGCGCTCAGGACGATCAGTGGGCCGTCCGGTGCCTCCTGTCCGGCGGGCTGTGGCCGGTCGAGGAGCCGGGTCACGGTGAGCCGCTCGATCTCCTCGCCCTCGCCGGGGCCGGTGGGGGCGAGGTGCAGGGCCGACTCCGTCGGTCGTACCCCGGCCATGCCGTGGGTGGCCAGATGGACCATCGAGTGGTCCTGGGCGAGCAGGGCCAACAGCTGGTCGGGGGTGCCCTCCGGTACCGAGTCGGGCGGGAAGGCGGCGAAGTCGCCGTACAGCCGTGCCCCCGGATAGAAGGCGTTGCGCAGCTCCAGGACCTCCAGCTCGGCGTACGTCAGCGAAAGGCTCGGGTCGGCCACCAGGGCCGGGGCCGAGACCGGATCGCGTGGCGCGCGCTTCACCGTCCGCAGGAACTGGCTGCCGGAGGCCGCATAGCTGATCACCAGGGCCTGGCAGAGGTAGTCGTACGGGGCGTCCGCCGGGAAGCGGGCCGCGTGCCAGGGGACGATTCCGAGGCGGCCGCAGGGGACCAGGACGACCCGGGGCGTACGGCGGTCGGCGGCGTCGCCCGGGAGGTGTTCCTCCAGCCCGGCGAGGACGTGGACGAACACCTCGTACGCCCAGTCGCACAGCTCGGACAGGGCCTCCTCCCAGGCCCGTTCCGCCTCCTCGTCGAGGTTGTCCGGGTCCGCGGAGCGGGCGGCGGCCGCGTCCAGATACCGCTCCAGAGGGGCGCTGCCCGCTTCGGAGAGCATGGGCAGCGCGCCCACCCCGATACCGATCTCGGGACCCACGCCCAGCACCATGCCCGGGGCCTCGCCGTCGCTGCCGGGGACCAGATAGATCAGCGCGTCCGCACCGGCCTCGCCCACACCGTCCGCCAGTTCGTGCAGGGTGGGGGTGGCGAGCAGGCCGCCCCGCTCCCGGTAGCCGAGGGCCTCCAGGGCCTGCCGCCGGAGGTTGCTGGGCAGTTCGGCGGGCAGCTCGGCGCTGTCGGCGGCGCCGGACTCCCGCCAGGCGGCGGCGAGTTCGGGATGGCCGCGCTCCTCCAGCAGGTCCGGTACGGCCCGGGAGGTGGCCGCCGCCTGCAGCACCAGCGCCCGGCCCAGCTCCAGGGTGGCGACCGCGTCGTCCACCTTGTTGTGCGCGGCGGCCCACAGGGCGGCCCGTACGCCGAGGGAGGCACCGCTGCGGGCGGTCGTCAGACGGTGTTCGGCGCCGTGCTGCAGGAGGACGTCGGCGGCGAGGGTGGCCAGGGCCTCGTTCGCCGCGTCGATGGCGGCGTCCACGTCGGACTCGCCCCGCTCCCGGTGCCAGCGGGCGCGGTAGGACTCGGCGAGCGACCACAGGGACTCGGCGGCGACGCGCGGGGCCCGGCCCTGCCGGATGTGCTCGCGGAGCCGTTCCAGTGTGGTGATGGCGGCCTCGAGGTCTGCCGGGTCGTTGGTGAGGGTGTAGCGCAGGCCGAGGCGGTTGGCGGCGGAGTGCAGCTGGTCGGCGGGGGCGTCCGGCGGCGGCACGTCCCGGTCCGGGAGGTCCGTCGTCTCGTCGGCGAGGTAGGACCGCAGGAGTGCGAGGTCGGGGACCATGGCCACCAGTTCCTCGTCCCGGATCGGGAGCTTGCTGTTCCTCGCGGCCGCCCTGCTGTCGTCGAAGTCCGCGAGGCCGCGCAGGAGCAGCTCCCTGTCCATGGTGAACCGGCCGAGCATGAGGCGGGCCATGGCGCGGGCGAGGAGGGCGATGACGCGGAAGTCGTGGTCATCGGGGACGGTGTCGGCCAGGGCCTCGGCCTGGGGCAGGAGGTCGCGGAGCCGCCGCACGTCCTCGGCCTGCCCGGCGCTGCGGACCTCGGTCATCAGGCCCATCACATCCGCCATGATCGCGAAGCCGTCGGCCATGGGGATCGAGCTGTGCGACTGGCGGCGCAGGAAGTCGGTGACCGTCTTGGTGTGCCCGAGACCGAGCGCCTGGTCCTGAAGGGTCCCCCCGGCGCCCTCGCTGACGTTGAGGAGCAGGGCCATCAGCCCTTCGAGGGCGTCCTTGTTCGGTACGCCGTCCGGCAGCCCGTCCAGTGCGTCGCGCAACCGTCCGAGCTGCTGATTGAGGGCAGCGGGATCGCCACCGCCGACGTGGTTGACGAAGTCCACGGACGTGGTGTTGACGGCCTGCAGCGCGGCGAGGAGGCGGCGGACATCGTCGGGGGTACGGGGCATGGCGGGGGCGTCGGTGTCGGCTGCGGCCTTGTCGGAGGGGTTCGGGGTGGCGCGTGTGCCACTGCCGCTTCCCGGGGCCGCGCCACCGGTCATCGTCGTCAGCAGGTCCGTCATCATCTGGCGCATCTGATCGGAGCCCGGAAGACCGTCGTCGGGCAGCAGACCCGTGAACAGGTCGGCCATTCCGTCGGCCGAGGGATGGGCGGAGAAGTCGCGCAGCTGCCGCAGTTGCCTCAAGTGCTCCGGCGGCAGCGGAAGTTCGGCCGCGTCGGTCACCAGCTCCCGCACCTCGGCCGCGAGGGCGGCCATCCCGCCCGGGCCCGCCCGCATGATCATGTCGAACATGGCGGTCGCGTCCGGCTCCGGCGCGAGTCCGCCCAGCGTCTCCTGCAGCGGCATCGTGTGCGTCAGCAGGAACAGCGCGGCCCACCGCCGGTCCTCGACGGAGGCCGTGGCCCCGATCTTCGTGGCCGGGTCCCGTGCGTCCCGCAGCAGACCGCCTGCCCGCTCCCGGTCCTCGGGCGTCCCACCCCCGGCGGCGTGGCGCAGGGTGAGAGCGCCGCCGAGCCATACGGCCACCGATGCGCGCAGCTCCGGATCGTGGTCCAACAAGCCCATGAGAGTGTCGAGTTCGGTGACCGAGTCATCATGGGCGCGGGAGGGCCTGGCGACGGTGTCCGGCTCCGGCAGCAGTGCCTTCGCGCGCCCGACGGCCTCACCGGCCCAGGCCCGCAACGCCTGAACGCCACCGGTCTCCTCTGCTTCCCCCACCGGCACTCCTCACGTCCCGAGACGTCCATCATCCGTCCCGATCGCCACGATGACGAGATGTAGGTCACCATGACGTCCGATCACCGAGTTTTTCCAGCGGACGCCCGATCACCGCCCGGAACGCGCCCGGGATGTGCCCGGATCGGTTCGGAACGCGCCCGGATCGGGGCCGGGCGGGCTCGGCCGGGGTACCTCCGACGCCCCCAGATCCGCCCGCATCCCGCGCCGCAGTTCCCGCAGCCGCTCCCACAGCGCGTCGATCTCCCCCTGGGCGGCGTCGAGCGAGTCGCCCGGGCGGGGGGCCCCGTCGTCCAGGCGCCGGAGTCTGCCGTAGAGGCTGCCGAGCGCGTGGGTGGCCTCCCCGGCCAGGGCGAGTACGGGGTCGGGCAGCCGCATCTGGGCCTCCGCGTACACGTCCCGGTGCAGATCCCGGGCCTCGGTGAGGCGCTGCCGTACCGCGCGCGGATCCTCCGCGCGGAGCAGGGCGTGCATATGGTCCGTGAGGGCGGCCAGATACTGCCGGGACGCGGTGTTGAGGGCGACGTAACAGGTACGCCGCTCCTCGGTCTCCCTCGCCTGGGCCTGTGTCCGCTCGGCCCGCTCCTGCTCACGCCGTCGGCTGCGCTCGGCCGCGCGCTGGGTGAGCAGGGCCGACAGCAAGGTCCCGAGCATCCCGGCCACCGCCACGATCGGCGCCCCCGCCTCCGCGACCGTGACGTCCAACGTCCTCACCCCCGTATCGCCGTATGCCTCCAGAGAACCGTTGCCGTACGTCTGCGCGGAAGCCCACGCCCGAACCCCGCCCGGCCTTCGCCCGGCTCCCGCCCGGGCGGCATGTGGCCGAGGCCCCGGCGGGCTTCCTCAGCGAGGTCAGCCGCAGGAGTCGCGCCCTCCTTCGGCAGGCATCAACCACGCCTTGTTCGCGGGGAATTTCACGGGCTCCTGGGTGACGTGATCCCAGAGGACGACCGTGCCGCCCGCCACGCTGATGAGCAGGTACGGCCGGTCCCGGTCCAGGGCGGGGCCCTCGCCCGGGATCTTTCCGGGGGCGGTTGTCGTGCGTACGCACGTCCAGGACGGTTCCACGCCGAAGTACCGCGGCGGCTTCGTACCGTTCGCGGCGGCGCCCTTGACGCGTTCCGTCGCCCTGCCCGCCGAGTCCAGGGCGAACCCGCCCGCGACGGCCAGAGAAGCGACGAAGACGAGGGTGTGCAGAATGACGTTGGTGCGGTCGCCGGGCGTCGCGTAGGAGTGGTGACGGTGCCGGGCCACACCCCACCACGCGGGCACCACCAGCACATAGGCCAGCATCGATGCCAGCTTCAGCGAGGCGAGGAACTGCCAGAGGGGCGGGACGTCGAGATCGCTGCTGCTGAGGTCCAGCGCGTCGGCGTACAGAGCGTGGAGCACGGAGCCCGCCGCCACGAACGTCGAGACCAGCAGCGTGATGACGAGAGGTACGACCCAGCCGACCCACTCGCCCCACGTCCACTGCCGCACCAGAAGCCACAGCCCCGTCACCACACCCACGATGAGGGCGGTGTAGAAGACATCGGTGGGCCCCCAGCCCCTGCCTCCGGCGAGCCCCAGTCCGCCCGCGGTGAAGAACACGGACACCGCCAGGACCAGCAGGGCGCCCATCTTCCTGCCGTCGGGGAACAGCCGCCAGCCGGTACGCGCCGCCCCCGCGAAACCGGCGCACGCGAGGATGCCCCAGAACCACCAGCTGGCCGGGACGGCATGGGCGGCGAGCACCAGGGCCACGGCCGGTACCAGGGCCCACAGGACCGCGTGAACGGTCCTCCGCTCGCCCTCCTCCTCCGGCCAGCGCCGCACCGGGTCCTTCCACATGCCGTCCAGGGGCCGGATGGCCACCCCGGACAGGTCCGCCGCCTGTCCGCCGCGGGCCAGCCGCAACGCCTGCCGCGCGGTGCCGGTGACGACGCCACCGGCGTCGTAGGAGCCGCGCGCCAGCGACCAGTCGGCGACGTGCCTGCGCCAGGGCGAGCGCAGAGCGCGCCGTCTGCCCCGCGCGTCGATGACGCGCCACTGTGAGCGCGTCTCCCGGTCCCGGTGGATGTGTTCGGCGCGTAGTACGTACGCTTCCAGCCGCGCGGCCCGCGCCACCTTGCGCACGCGTTCGGCGGCTCCCAGGTCGCTTCCTCTGGCCATGCCGAAGAGACGCACCTCGATGTCGTACACACGCGCGCCGGGCGTGGGTTCGACACCAGCCCCCAGCGGGCCCTGTCCGGCGAGGTGGTGGGCGCGGACGGGCCAGCCGTGCCGCGTGAACCGGTCCTCGGCCTCCTGCCAGTCGTCCTGCCCGCCCCGGACCTCGACGAAGACGCGGACCCGCTGGTCGTAGCGTCCCTGAGTCATCGAGCGCTCATCTCCCCCCTGTGCCGATCCCCCTGTGCCGACGGCGCATGCGCCACCGTACGCGGCGCGGGCCCGGATGGTGCCCCGCCGGATCTGGTGTCCAGCCGCACACGGTCCACTGGCGGTCAGCAGCCGCAGGTGAAGCGGTCCGGTTCGGACGGACAAGGCTGCGTATAGCCCGTGTATGGCGACAGATCCGAAGGTAGGGGCCGATGTCAGATGCCTGGCGGCAAGGCGGATGGCAAAAATGATCCGGCTCGTCCCCAGGCTCGTCCACTTGGAGGAAGAGTGACCCGAAGACAGTCCGTCGGTGTGCTGGGTGCGAGCACCCTGCTGCGCAGGCTATCGGTCGTGCTGGCCACCGCGGGGGCCGCCATCGGCCTGGCGGTGGCACCGGCCGGAGCCGCGGGCGGCTGGGAAGACGTGCCGGACCCCGACACATCACGATGGTTCGACGCTTTCCTTCCGGTCGACGGCACCACCGTCTTCGCACGTGGTGGCTTCTACCCCGGGGGCGACCCCGGCTCCGGTGAGATCGCCAGCTACTGGCTGCGCGAGGGCACGACCTGGAAGGAACTGCCTCGTCTCAGTGGCCAGTCCGTGGAGATGAACGACGACGGTGTCTGGACGGCCACGTCGTCCCGGGACTTCTGGGTCATCGGCTCGACGGCGGCCAGATCCGCCATCGCCAACCACTGGAACGGCAGCGCCTGGGAGGACCTGTCCCCGGCCGACACGACCGTCAAGTTCCGCGACATCCAGGCGGTCTCCGGCAAGGACGTCTGGGCGGTCGGAACGACCCAGGGGACCACACGGCTGGCGACGATCGGCCACTGGGAGGGCGGCTCCTGGAAGATCACCAAGCTGCCGGGGCAGACGAACAGCAGGACCGAGCTGAATTCGGTCCAGGTGAACTCCGCCAACGACGTGTGGGCGGGTGGCCGGACCTGTCCCGGCCAGAACGATCAGGGCTGCCGTGGCTATATGGCGCGCTGGGACGGCAGTTCCTGGAAGGAGGTCCCCCTCCCGTCCGGTACCACCACCGTTCAGGAGCTGACCGCCGACGCCTCGGGCAAGGTGTGGGCCGCCGCGGGCACGTCGGTACTGCGCTGGAACGGCACCGGCTGGGGCCCCAGCGCCACGGTGACCGTCCCCGGCGTGCGGAGCGTGGAGGAGCTGACCTGGGCCGGCGGGAAGCTGTACGCGGGGCTCGCGCTGAACAGCAACAATCCGCACTCGGGCATCGTGCGCTGGAACGGGACGGCTTGGGAGGACCTCCCCCGCTCGGTCGACGGCCAGTATGACTATGTGGTGAGGGTCTACGCGCTCGCCGGTGCCTCCGACGGCTCCCTGTGGGCGACGGGCGACTACAGCGCGATTTTCTTCGACGGGACGTTCGCGGCGCGGCTCCCGGCCGGTGCCACGGGCTGACACCGCTGGTGTCCGGCCGCCGGTCCCGAGTCGTCACGACTCGGGACCGGCGGGTCCCGCGGCTCATGGGCGCGCCAGAGCCTTCCAGGAAGAGGACAGCCGTGACTGAACCCCCGATTGCCGGAATTCTGGCCGAGATAGGGCACACGCCGCTGGTCGAACTGAAGAGACTGCTGCCGGGGTCGCGGGCACGGATCTTCGCGAAGATGGAGAAATTCAATCCCGGCGGCAGCATCAAGGACCGCTCCGCGTTGAGTATGCTCCTCGAGGCGATGCGCACCGGTGAGGTGATACCGAGACGCTCGGTCATCGTGGAATCCAGCTCGGGTAATCTCGCGATCGGACTCGCCCAGATCTGCCGCTACTTCGATTTTCGCTTCGTTTGCGTCGTGGACGGCAAGACCACAGAACAGAACATGGCCATTCTGCGTGCCTACGGCGCGGAAGTGGAGATCGTCACCGAACGCGACCGGATCACCGGCGAGTTCCTCGCCGCACGGCTTCGCAGGGTCCGGGAGCTGGTGGCCAGCATCCCCCATGCCTATTGGCCCAACCAGTACGCCAGCATGCTCAACGTCAAGGCGCACGAGAACACCATGCGGGAAATCGCCGAGGCACTCGATGACGAGGTCGGCTATCTCTTCTGCTCGGTCAGCACCTTCGGAACCCTCCGCGGCTGCGCGAACCACATCAGAGCGACGGGCCTCGACACCAAAATCGTCGCGGTCGACGCGCTGGGCAGCGCGATCTTCGGCCAGAAGCCGATGAAACGGCTCATCCCCGGGCACGGGGCCGCCGTCGTACCGCCCCTGTCGGCTCCGGACCTGGCCGACGAGGTGGTGCACATCTCCGACCTGGAGTGCGTGGTCGGCTGCCGAAGGCTCATCGACCGTGAGGCGGTGCTCGCGGGCGGCTCGTCAGGCGCCACCGTGGCGGCCCTGTGGAAGCTGAGAAACCGGATACCGGCCGGAGCGAACTGCGTCCTCGTCTTTCCCGACAGCGGGGACCGCTATCTCGACACGATCTACTCCGATTCCTGGGTCAGCCACCACTTCGGTGAGGTGAACCACTTATGGAAGGACTGGCTCCCGACCCCTCAGGACAGCGTCAAGAGAGGAAGTCCATGCTGATTTTCCGGCGCGAGGATGTGGCGGAAGCCCTGTCAGGGCAGGAACGGGAGATCGTGGAGCTGGTGGCCGACACCTACCGGCTGCACGACGAGGGCAGATCATCCCTGCCGCACTCCACCTTCCTCCGCTTCCCCGAGGAGCGGCACAGCCGCGACCGCGTCATCGGACTACCGGCCTACGTCGGCGGCGACACCCCCGTGGCCGGTATCAAGTGGATCGCTTCTTTTCCCGGAAACCTCGAAGCGGGAATCGAGCGGGCGAGCGCCGCGATCATACTCAACTCGCTGCGGACCGGACGGCCGCTGGCCTTCCTCGAAGGCGCGGTGATCTCGGCCAAGCGCACGGCCGCCAGCGCCGCGCTCGCGGCCCGCGAACTCACGGCGGAACGGCCCCCCGCCTCGGTGCTGCTCGTCGGGTGCGGAGTGATCAACCTGGAGATCCTGCGCTTCCTCACAGCCGTGCTGCCGGATCTGCGGGAAGCGGCCCTGTACGACACCGACACGGACCGGGCCGGGCAGTTCGCGACCCGCTGCGGCCTGGAGCTACCTCAGGTGAAGGTTCACCCGGTCGACGACCTCGTCACCGGCCTCGCCGGCCATCGCCTGATCTCGCTGGCCACCACGGCGGGCGAGCCGCACATGGACCTCTCCGGCTGCGGCCCCGACACCACGGTCCTGCACATTTCCCTGCGCGACCTGACCGCCGACGCCGTGCTCGGCGCGGTGAACGTCGTCGACGACGCCGACCACGTCTGCCGCGAACGCACCTCGCCGCACTTGGCCGAACTGGCCGTGGGCCACCGTGATTTCGTCCACGCGACCATCGGCGGATTGCTGCGCGGCACCGCCTCCATCCCCCGGGACGCGGGCCGCCCCGTCGTCTACTCGCCCTTCGGGCTCGGCGTCCTCGACGTCGCTCTCGCCGAGTTCGTACGCCGCAAGGGTGAGGAACACGGGCGGGGGATCCGCGTCGACGACTTCCTCCCCGCCTGACGTCGCTCGTACCGCCAGCCGAAGTAGCTCCGGTATAGGCGGAGTATTGCGGAGTCGAGAAAACTCCCCCAGGAGACTGCCCGATAACTGGAAATTCACCCCCCTCTACTCGAATGGAAAGAGATTCATGGCCGAGCAGCAGAGCGATGACCGGACCTATCGCGTGGTTGTCAACGACGAAGAGCAATACTCCATTTGGTGGGACGACCGGGAATTGCCGGCCGGGTGGCGCGCGGAAGGCACCCAGGGCAGCCGCGAGGAGTGCCTGAAGCACATCGATGAGGTGTGGACCGACATGCGCCCGCTCAGTCTGCGCCGCCGCATGGACCAGGAAGCGTCCGTCTGACCCAGCTTGCCGTCACGATGCAGACCAGACCAGGAGCAGAAATGACCAGCGAGTTGCGGCCGGCAGCCACCCTCGACCTGCCCGCTCCCACCCATGTCCTCGTCGCCCGCCAGGCGGCGCTGACCCCGGGAGCCACGGCTGTCGTCGACGGACCGAACGAGATCACGTACGGGGACCTCGACGCGAGGGCCGACCGGCTGGCTGGTCGACTGCGGGAGCTGGGCGCCGGCCCGGACACGCCGGTCGCGGTCTGTCTCCCCCGCGGCAGTGATCTGGTGATCGCTCTGCTGGCGGTCTGGAAGGCATCCGCCGCCTATGTGCCGCTGGACCCGGAGCAGCCGTGGGAGCGCACCGCCTGGATGCTGAAGGACACCGGCGCCCAGGTCGTGATCGTGGACGAGGCGCTCGCGGGCGCCGTCACCGGGGCGGGAGCCCGGCCGCTCATCCCCGGCTCCCCGGACCAGCCCGGGCGGGAGCCGGAGCGGTCGGCCCCCGCCACCGAAGTGTCCGGCGCGCATGCCGCGTACATCCTCTACACCTCGGGATCCACGGGCCGCCCCAAAGGGGTTGTCGTCAGCCACGCCGGTGTCGCCAACCACCACGCCTGGATCGCACGGCAATTCGCGCTGGGCGCCGGGGACCGCGTCCTGCTGAAGACGAACCTGACGTTCGACGCGGCGAGCTGGGAGATCTTCGCCCCGCTGATCAGCGGCGGTACCGTCGTGATCGCCGCGCCCGGTGCCGAGCGCGACCCGGCCGCGCTGCTGCGCACCGTCGCCGAACAGGGCGTCACCGTCCTGCAGGTCGTGCCGTCCGTACTGAGGCTGCTGGTCAACGAAGCGGGCTGGGAGGCGTGTACGCGACTCCGGCTGCTCTCCTCGGGAGGCGAACAGCTCCACGCCGAACTCGTGCGGCAGCTCCTCGCACTGCGGGAGCTGGAGGTCTGGAACCTCTACGGGCCGACCGAGTGCTCCATCGACGTGACGGCCCATCGGTTCGATCCCGCGCAGCGTACCGGGACGGTGCCCATCGGCAGGCCGATCAGCGCCATGCGGCTCCTGGTCCTGAGCCAGTCGGGCAGCCCGGTGCAGATCGGCGTCACGGGCGAGCTGTACGTGGGCGGTGTCGGGGTGGCCCGCGGATATCTCGGCCGCCCCGACCGGACGGCCGAAAGCTTCGTTCCCGACCCGTTCGCCCCCGACGGGTCCCGCCTCTACCGGACCGGTGACCTCGCGCGCTGGCGGGACGACGGCACCCTGGAGTACGTCGGCCGGATCGACGACCAAGTCAAGATCAACGGTGTACGCATCGAACCCGGAGAGGTCGAGGCGGCACTGAGGGCCCATCCGGACCTGGAGGAGGTGGCCGTCACCTCGTTCACCACCGACGCGGCCACCCGGCTCGCGGCGTACGTACGCCCCCGCGCCGGGGAGGCCGTCACCGACCTCCGGGCCTTCCTCACCGACCGCTTGCCCGCGAGCCACATTCCCGCCGTGTTCATCGAGGTCGACGACTTCCCGCTCACGCCGAGCGGCAAGCTGGACCGCCTGGCGCTGCCCGACCCCCAGACGGGCGACGGCGACGGGAACCGGCCGCGGAACCGGAACCGCACCGCGGCAGAACGGCTGGTCGCGGACATCTGGCATGAGCTGCTCAAGGTCGCCGAGGGGGATGCCGAGGACGACTTCTTCCGACTCGGCGGAACCTCGCTCCAGCTGACCAGGCTGGCCAACCGGCTGCGCACGGTCTCCGGCAAGGAGATACAGCTCCACGAGCTGCTCGGCGCGACGACCATCGAGGCCCAGGCCCGCCTCATCGAAGCGGACACCGTGGCGCAGCCGGTCCGTCCGGTGCCCCGCGGCTCCGCGCTGCCGCTCTCGTACGGGCAGCGCAGGCTGTGGTTCCTCGAGCAGATGAACCCCATGAGCCATGAATGGGTGTCCGCGCTGTTCCTCCGGGTGCCCGCCGACGTGCCGGAGACGACCGTACGACGGGCCCTGAACGCGCTGGTGGAACGGCACGAGGCGCTGCGGACCCGGTTCACGGTGGTCGACGGGGAGCCGGTGCAGCTGATCGACCCGCCGGCTCCGGTGGACCTGACGGTCGTCGAGGCGGCCCGCTCACAGCTCGCCGGGATCCTCGGACCGGAGGCCGAGCGCGGCTTCGACCTGGAACGCGGCCCCTTGCTGCGGGCGGTCCTCCTCCGCGTCCCCGGGGACGACCAGATCGTCGCCCTCGCGATCCACCACATCGTCTGCGACGGCTGGTCCTCGACGATCCTGGACCGCGAGTTCCGCCACCTCATCAGCGCCTACGGTGACTCCCGCGAGCCCGATCTCCCCCTGCTGCCCGTGCAGTACGCCGACTACGCGGTCTGGCAGCGCGAAGCGCTGGACGAGGAGAAGACCGCGCGCGAGCTGCGGCACTGGTCCACCGTGCTGGACGGGCTCGCCCCGCTGCCCCTGCCGACCGACCGGCCCCGCCCGGCCGTCCGCGACGCCCGCGGCGCGCTGGTCTCCCTCACGATCCCGCAAGACCTCACTGAGGCGATCGTGGAACTGGGGCGGAGCCGGGGTGCCACACCGTTCGTCACCCTGCTGACCGCCTACGCCACCCTGCTGGCCCGGTACAGCGGGCAGTGGGACGTTCCCGTCGGCACCCCGGTCGCCGGCCGCGATCGGCAGGAGTCCGAGGGCGTCGTCGGATTCTTCCTCAACAGCCTCGTCGTACGCTGCGGCCTGAGCGGCGAACTCACCTTCACCCAGGCGCTGGACCGGGTGCGGGACGTCTTCCGGGACGCCCTGGCCCATCAGTCCCTGCCCTTCGAGCAGCTGGTCGCCGAGCTGGCACCGGAGCGCGACCTCTCCCGTACCCCGCTCTACCAGGTGGCGTTCGACCTGCACGACGAGAAGCTGGCGCGCTCCGTCGCCGAGGGAGAGGACTTCCAGACCCTCAAGGACGTGTGGCGGGTCGCCAAGACCGATCTGAGCCTGTTCCTGCGCCACGAGTCCGACGGCACCATGATCGGCGGCTTCGAATACGCCACGGCGCTCTTCGACGAGGCGACCGTCGAGCGGATGGCCCGCCACTTCCTGTCGGTCCTGCGGACCGTCACGTCCTCCGGGGACACCCCGCTCGGGGCACTCGGCTTCCTGCCCCAGGACGAGCTGCGCGGCCTGGCGGAGTGGAGCACCACACCGGGGCCGGAGGTGTCGCGGTGCGTGTACGAGGCGTTCGAGCAGCAGGCCGTCCTCACCCCGGACGCGGTGGCCGTCGTCGCCGACGGGGCCGGAGTGTCCTACGCCGAACTGGACGCGAGGGCGAACCGGCTGGCGCGTCATCTGCGGACGCTGAACGTGGGCCGGGAAACCTCGGTCGGGGTGCTGCTCGACCGCGGCGCCGACCTGCTCGCGGCGCTGCTCGCGGTGTGGAAGGCCGGGGGAGCCTATGTGCCCCTGGATCCGGCCTATCCGGGAGACCGGATCGCCCGCATGCTCCTCGACGCCCGGGCGGCCGTCGTCGTCACCACCACCGGTCACCGTGACCGGATCGGCGGCGCCCCTGCCGAGATGCCCTGCGTACTGATCGACGCGGACGCGGAGCGCATCGCCGCGGAGCCTTCCACGGCACCCGAACGCCGGTTGGACCTCGACCACTTGGCGTACACCGTGTTCACCTCGGGATCTACGGGCCGCCCCAAGGGGGTCCAGGTCACCCACCGGGGTCTCGCCAACCACGTGGAATGGGCGGCGCGGGAACTCGCGTCCCGGGGAACCGGCGGGGCCCCGGTGTTCTCCTCGCTCGCCTTCGACCTGGTGGTGCCGAACGTATGGGCTCCGCTCCTGGCCGGTCAGCCCGTGACGATGCTGCCGCAGGATCTGGAGCTGTCCTCCCTCGGAACGCTGCTGCGGGAAGCGGGGCCGTTCAGCTTCATCAAGATGACCCCCGGGCATCTGGAAATCCTCGCCGAACAGCTGAGTTCCCAGGACATGAAGGAACTGGCGGACGTGTGCGTGGTGGCCGGAGAGGCACTGCCCAGGCGGCTCGCCGACCGCTGGGGCACCCCACTCATCAATGAGTACGGCCCGACCGAGGCCACCGTCGGGACGAGCATCCACCCCCTGGAAGGCGCCCACGGCGGCGACATCGTGCCCATCGGACAGCCGCTTCCGAACATGTCGATGCGTGTCCTCGACGACCGTCTCCAGCCGGTACCCGTAGGCGTCGCCGGAGAGCTGTACGTCGGCGGCACCGGCGTGGCACGTGGCTATGCGCATCAGCCCGCCCTCACCGCGGCGGCCTTCCTGCCCGACCCCTACGGCGAGCCCGGCTCCCGCATGTACCGGACCGGCGACCTGGCGCGCGTACTGCCCGACGGGAACGTCGACTTCGTGGGCCGCGCGGATGAGCAGGTGAAGATCCGTGGCTATCGCGTCGAGCCCGCGGAGATCCAGGTGGCACTGGCCGGACACCCGCAGGTGCACGACGCGGTCGTGACCGTGGGCGGGACGGACACCGACGGGAAGCGCCTCATCGCCTACTACGTTCCGGCCGGTCCTCCTCCGGCGCCGGACACCCTCGTCGAGCACCTGTCGGCCACCCTGCCCGAGTACATGATCCCCTCGGTCTTCGTCGAGATCGACGCCATACCCCTCAACGCCAACGGCAAGGTCGACCGGGCCGCACTGCCGGTGCCCGACGCGCACCACGCGACGGAACGTGTCGCGCCGCGCAACCTGGTCGAGGAGCGCATCGCCGAGATGTGGACCGACATCCTCGGGGCCGAGCCCGGCGTACACGACAACTTCTTCCAGACCGGTGGCAACTCGATCCTCGCGATCCGCCTGATCGCACAGTTGCAGTCGGCGTTCGAACTCGACGTGCCGATCGGAGTCATCTTCCGCTGCCCGACCATCGCGGCGCTGGCGGAAGAGGTCGAGTCTCGGATCCGGGACGAGATCGAGCAGATGACGGACACAGAGCTGATCGCGGATTCGCAGTGGTTCAAGGAGCAGAACTGATGAGTGCAGAGGAATTCGAGCAGCCCGCCGCCCTGGATGCCATCCGCGAGGAACTGCTCCGCCGAAGGCTCGGCGGGAGGACTCCCGGGCGCCGTTCCGCGATCGAGCGGGTGGGCCGCGACACCCCGCTGCCGCTGTCGTACGGACAGCAGCAGATGTGGTTCCTCAACCGGCTGGACCCGGACAGCACCGAATACCTGGTGCCGCTCGCCTTCCGGCTCTCCGGTGTGCTGCGCACCGACGCGCTGGAGCGGGCCTGGCGGGGTGTCGTGGCCCGGCACGAGATCCTGCGTACCCGCTACGCCCTGGAGGGCGACCAGCCGGTGCAGTTGGTGGACCCTGCCCAGGCACTGGACCTGCCGGTGCGCGACCTGTCGGGCGTTGCCCCCGCCGAGCGGGAGCGGCAGGCCGAGGAGCTGATCGCGCGGGAGACCGCGACGGGCTTCGACCTCGAACACCAGTGGCCGGTGCGCGCCCGGCTGATCAGGCTGGCCGCCGACGACCACGTACTGATCGTGGTCTTCCACCACATCGCCTGCGACGCCTGGTCCACCCGTGTCTTCGCCTCGGAGCTGGGCGCCCTGTACGCCGCCCACGCCGAGGGCCGCACGGCGTCATTGCCGGAGCTGCCGGTGCAGTACGCCGACTACGCCGCATGGCAGCGCAAAGAGGTGTCCGGTGCCGACCTGGACCGGCAGCTGGGCTACTGGAGTGGCCAGCTGGCCGACCTCGACCCCCTCGAACTGCCCGCCGACCGCCCCCGGCCCGCGATCCGGGAGTACCACGGGGCCGATGTCCCCTTCGCGCTCTCCGCTGCCCGCGGCAAGCAGGTGCGTGACCTGGCGGCGCGGTACGACACGACACCCTTCGTCGTCCTCCTGACGGCCTTCCAGGTGCTCATCTCCCGCTATACGGGCCGCACCGACGTGGCCATCGGAACCGTGGTCTCCGGGCGTACCCGTCCGGAGGTCCAGGAACTCATCGGTTACGGCATCAACACCCTCGTGATGCGCGCACGCTGGCAGGGAGGCGCTTCCTTCGAAGAGCTGCTCGCACAGGGGCGCACCACCTTGTACGACGCCTATGACCACCAGACGGTGCCCTTCGCCCGGCTCGTCGACGAGCTGCAGCCGGAACGCGACATGTCCCGGTCTCCGCTCTACCAGGTCGCCTTTAACCTGCACGAGCCGCGTGGTGACATGCTGGAGCTGCCCGGACTCCAGGTGGAGATGCGTGCCATCGACGGTGCGGTGGCCAAGTGTGACCTGGAACTCCAGCTCGTGGACCTGCACGACGGGGCGTTCGAGGGGCGGCTCGTCTACGCGGTCTCGCTCTTCGACCACGAGACGGCACAGCGGATGTCACGACACTTCCTCCAGCTGCTGGATGAGATCGTGACGAACCCGGCCACCCCTGTCGAACGGCTCGGCCTGGTCGACGACGCCGAACGCGCCATCCTCATGGACACGCGTGCCGAGGCTGCTGATGGTGTGGTGGTGTCGGTGTCGGGGGCTTTGCATGAGGTGTTCGAGGAGCAGGTGGTTCGGGCTCCGGGTGCGGTGGCG
>NZ_JBVIZF010000055.1:0-26411 GCF_055591805.1 Streptomyces sp. NPDC041200
GTGATGAGCACCCTCCATGACACCGGGCCGTTGTACCAGGCCGGGCCGCCCGCCCTCCGCCGGGTGCAGGACGGGGCGCGCGGGGTGCTGGAGGCGGGCGGCACCGCGACGGCCCGGGGCGCCGCCGCCCTCGCCACCCTCGACGCCGAGCTGCGCGCCCAGGGCATCGCGCCCCGGGGGAGCGCCGCGCTGCTGGCCGGGGCGCTGTTCCTGGACGCGCTCCCGGCCCACACCCGCCCCCAGGGCAGTGGCCACGTGGCGAGGGGTTAGCCTGGGATCGCTCCACCGGACACGGGGTGCCCCCACGCGGGGCTGAGATCACACCCGTCGAACCTGAACCAGTTAGCACTGGCGGAGGGATGTCATCGATGCCATTGCCGCATGCTGCCACCGAACCGGCGCTCACCGGCGCGGAATCCGTCTTCGACGGGCGGATGCCCACCGCGCCCGGCGATCTGCGCGTCGAGGCGCGCGGTATCGCGCCGGTCCCGGAAAGTCACCGCTACGGCGGGCCGGGGCGCCTGTTCACCGTGTGGTTCGCCCCGAACCTGACCATGACCGGCGTCTTCACGGGCACCGTGGGCATCGGCCTCGGCCTGGACTTCGCCACCGCGCTCGCCGCCGTCGTCCTGGGCACCCTCATCGGCGCCGTACCCACCGCGTACCTGGGCACCTGGGGCAGTCTGACCGGGGCCGGGCAGCTGCCCCTGGCGCGGCTGGCGTTCGGCCGGGGCGTGGCGGTGCCCGGCGTCCTCCAGTGGCTGTCGTCGATCGCCTGGGACGCGCTGATCGGCCTGTTCGGCGGTGACGCCCTGGCCCGGCTGTGCGGGCTGCCGTTCTGGCTGGGCGTGCTGCTCATGATGGCCGCGCAGGGGGCACTCGGAGTGCTCGGCTACGAGGCCGTCCACCGGATGCAGAAGCTGATGACCTTCGTCCTCGCCGCCGCGTTCGTCACCCTGGCCGTCAAGCTGCTCGACGGTGTCCACCCCGCCACCAGCGGCTCCGCCCACGGCGCAGACCGTCTCGGCGCCTTCGTCCTGACCAGCACGATCGCCCTGAGCCTGGCGTTGTCGTGGGCGCCCTACGCCAGCGACTTCAGCCGCTACCTGCCCCGCGCCACCTCCCGCACCCACATGTTCTGGTGCACCCTGCTCGGCGTCACCGTGTCCTTCGTGGCGGTCCAGGCGCTCGGGCTGTGGGGGGCCTCCGTCTTCACCGACCAGACCGCGCGTGGCGTCGATGAGGCGCTGGGCGGCGGGGCGCTCGGCGCGTTCGGGCTGCTGGCCGTGGCGCTGGCCGCGCTGTGCAGCAACGCCATGAACGACTACAGCGGCTCACTGGCCCTCCAGACCGCCGGTGTCCGCATCCCCCGCCCGCTGGCCGCGGCCCTCGCCGCCGTGCTGGGCTTCCCGCTGGTGCTGTGGATGCACGCCGCCGACACCACCGCCCGCTTCCAGAACGTGCTGCTGTTCGTCGGCTACTGGATCCCCGGCTTCGTCGCGGTCGTGGCCGTCGACTGGTTCGCCCGCGCACGGGCCCGTGGCGGCGCGCCCGTCGACCTGGCCGCCGAGAGCGCCCGCCCCCAGCCGTGGTGGCCCGCACTGCTGGCGTTCGGCGCCGCCTTCGCCGCCGCGGTGCCGTTCATGGACACCACCCTGTACACCGGCCCGGTGGCGGCCGCGCTGCACGGCGCCGACCTCGCGTACTACGCCGCCTTCCTCGCGGCGCTCCTCGTCTACACCCCGCTCAGGATGCGCCGCCGTACGGCTCATTGAGGCCGCTTGAGGCAGAGTTTTCCGCGTTTCCCCATATCCGCACGTCACACGGCATCCGGCCACCGAGTCCCACGGCATGCGTGGCACCCTGGGCTCTCGTACCAACCGCACCACCGAGGAGAAGTGCCACGTGCCGCAGAACCAGCCAGCGGAGTCCATCGCCGCCCCGGCGGTGCTCGCCGAGGAACGCAGACTCCACAAGGACCTCGGCTTCTGGGGCCTGACCGCGATCGGGTTCTCCAACATCCTCGGCTCCGGCTGGCTGTTCGCGGCCCTGTACGCCGCCCAGACCGCCGGACCCGCCGCGCTGCTCTCCTGGATCGCGGCGGGCGCGCTGTGCGCCCTGATCGCCCTGGTCATGGTGGAACTGGGCGCCACCCGCCCGGAGGGCGGCGGCACCGTGCGGTGGCCGCTGTACGCGAGCGGGCGGCTGGTCGGCACGATGGTCGGCTGGTCCGTCGTGCTCTCCGTCGGCGGTACGGCCGCGGAGATCAGCGCGATCATGCAGTACGCCGCGCACTATCTGCCGGGGATCTACGACGGCGGCAGGCTCACCCTCCCGGGCCTCGGCGTGGCCGTCGTACTGAGCGTCGTGCTCACCGCGCTCAACTGGTTCGCGGTGCGGATATTCGCCCGGCTCAACAACCTGGTGTCGGTGTTCAAGGTCGTCGTGCCCGTGGTCACCATCATCGCGCTGTTCCTGTCGGGCACCCACTCCGGGCGCCTCACGGAACACGGCGGTTTCGCCCCGTACGGCTACGCGGCCTGCCTCACCGCCCTCGCCGGTGGTGGCATCGTGTACTCCGTCAACGGGTTCCAGGCCCCGCTGGACTTCTCCGGTGAGGCCCGCAATCCGCGCCGTTCCGTACCGGCCGCGGTGCTCACCGGGATCGGCCTCGCGGTGCTGGTCTACCTCGGGCTCCAGCTGGCGTTCCTCTACACGGTGCCGGACTCCGCCCTGGGCAACGGCTGGCAGGGAGTCAACTTCGAGTCGCCGTTCGGTCAGCTCGCCCTCATTCTCAATCTGCACTGGCTGGCCACGCTGCTGTACGCCGACGCGGTGATCTCACCAGGAGGCTCCGCCTACGTCGGGGTGGCGATCAACGCCCGGCACACCTACGCCCTGGCCAAGAACGGCCTGCTGCCCCGCTTCTTCATGCGCATCGACCCCGGCTCGGGGGTGGCGCACCGGGCACTGCTGCTCAACCTCGCGGTCATCGTCGTCTTCATGCTGCCCTTTGGTGGCTGGCAGGACATCGTGAGCGTGATGGGCGACATGTATCTGCTCATTTACGCGGCCTCGGCGGTGGCCGTCGCGGTGTTCCGGGCCCACGACCGGGAGCGGGGCGTGCCCCGGGCGGAAGGGCAGGTGCCGGGAGTGCGCTGGATCGCGCCGCTCAGCTTCGTGGTGGCCAGCGAGTTCGTGTTCTGGTCCGGCTGGCACGATCTGCGGCTCGCGCTGCCCCTCGTGCTGGCCGGGGTCCCGCTGTTCCTGCTCCAGCGGCGTGGCACCGAGGGACTTCCGGCCCTCGGCGAGCTGCGGCACGGCGCCTGGCTGGTCTTCCACCTGGCCGCGCTGACCCTGCTGTCGTGGCTCGGCACCTTCGGCGGCTCCGGCCGGCTGCCCGCGCCGTACGACACGATCGCGGTGGCCGCCCTCGCGTTCGGCGTGTTCGCGTGGGCGGTGCGCTCGGGCGCCGCCCACCTCAGGACGGGACCCGCGGGCACGGCCCCGACGGCCCCGCCGGTCTGAGGTCCCGCTGCCGCACGCGCTGCCGGAAATCCCCTGGCGCGGTGGTGCTCCTTCGTCGGATGATCGAAAGCCCACCGGCCGTGCACGACCCACCGCCCACGGAGGATGAGACGCGATGAGTGCCCGGAGCGCGCGACCCCTGCCCGAGAGCACACCTGCCGCGAAGGGAGTGGACGCGCGCGGCGTCGGCGCGTTCGTCGACGCGCTGGAGGCGGCGCCCGGCATCGAGCCGCACAGTCTGATGATCGTGCGCCATGGCCATGTGGTCGCCTCCGGCTGGTGGGCGCCGTACACCCCGGACCGGCCGCATCTGCTCTACTCGATCAGTAAGAGCTTCACCTCGACGGCGGCCGGATTCGCGGTGGCCGAGGGGCTGATGAGCCTCGACGACCCGGTGCTCTCCTACTTCCCCGAGTTCGACGGCGACATCACCGACCCGCGCAGCCGCGCCATGCTCGTCCGGCATGTGGCGTCCATGGCCAGCGGGCATCTGGCCGAGACCCGGGAGCAGGCGTTCGGCCGCGACCCGGACGAGCCCGTGCGCGGGTTCCTGCTGACCCCGCCCGACCGCGACCCCGGTACCGTTTTCGCCTACAACCAGCCCGCCACGTACAGCCTCGCCGCGATCGTCCAGCGGGTGACCGGGCAGTCACTCACCGACTATCTGCGGCCACGGCTGTTCGACCCGCTGGGGATCGCCGAGACGGCCTGGCTCCAGCGTCCGCCCGGCCGCGACCTCGGGTTCAGCGGCATGTTCGCCACCACGGACGCCCTCGCCCGGCTGGGCCTGCTCTACCTCGGCAACGGGGTCTGGGAGGGCCGCCAGTTGCTGCCCGCCTCCTGGGTGGCCGAGGCGACCCGGGCGCACATCACCAACGCGGACGGCACCGCAGAGGGCGCGATGTCCGACTGGCAGCAGGGGTACGGGTTCCAGTTCTGGCGGTCCCGCCACGGCTACCGGGGCGACGGGGCCTACGGGCAGTTCTGCCTGGTGCTGCCCGAACACGACGCGGTGATCGCCACGACCG
This sequence comes from Streptomyces sp. NPDC041200, assembly GCF_055591805.1. Taxonomy (NCBI): domain Bacteria; kingdom Bacillati; phylum Actinomycetota; class Actinomycetes; order Kitasatosporales; family Streptomycetaceae; genus Streptomyces; species Streptomyces sp. NPDC041200. The sequence goes on from NZ_JBVIZF010000055.1 coordinate 4,557, forward strand.
CCGACACCGAGGACATGCAGGCGATGCTGACCCTCGTATGGCGGCATCTGCTCCCGGCGTTCGGCCCGGAGCCCCTCGACGGCCACGAGGACGCGGACGCGGCCCTGCGACGGCGGCTCGACGGGCTCCAATTGCCGCCGCCCTACGAGAAGTTCACGTCACCCGCCGAGACCGGGACCATGACCTTCACCCCGGCGGGCGGTACCTGCGCGGACCAGCCCACGCTGGCGGAGGTGACGGTCGCCGACGGCGACGGTGGGTGGGCCCTCTCCCTGGCGGAGGGCGCGTCCCGGCTCGATGTGCGGCTCACCCCGGAGTGGACCGTCGAGGAGGGCACGGACGGGCGCGTCCCGACGGCGGCGAGCGGCGGCTGGAGCGATCCGGACACGTTCGTGGCCGACATCGCGTTCCTGGAGACCCCGCACCACCTCGACGTGACCTGCTCGCGGGCCGACCGGACCTTCACGGCGCGCTGGCGCACGACGCCGCTGCACTCGGCCTTGCTGCCCGGGATGGGAGTGCCCCGCCGCCCCTAGGGGGTGAACCCGGCAACCAATGGCGGCTCGGTGGCGACTGTCGCATGGATGGTTCCACCGAGCTGAGGAGTGGTTGGTCATGGCGGCCCAGTGGCGGCGCATACGAGGAAGCGGCGGGCGCGGAACGGGTGCGGTGGTGTGGGCGGTGCCGCTGGCAGTGGCCCTGACGGTCGGTCTCGCCCCTCAGGGATCCGGCTCCCCGGCGGATACGAGCCCGGTGGCCGCGGCCTGGGCCGATGGCGTCGCCGATGGCTTCGCGTCGGTCAACGCGCTCGGCCAGAGCGGTACGTACGGAGGCCGTGACGGCAAGACCGTGACGGTGCGGACCCTGGCCGATCTGGAGAAGTACGCGACGGCCGCCGAGCCGTACGTCATCGTGGTGGCCGGGGCGATCACCATGGATCCCAAGGGCAAGGAGATCAAGGTCGCCTCGGACAAGACGATCGTGGGCCAGGGGACCTCGGGCGAGATCGTCGGCGGTGGCTTCTTCCTCGGGCAGGGCGTGCACAACGTCATCATCCGCAACCTGACGATCCGCGACTCGTACATGGGCACGTGGAACGACAAGGAGCATGACTTCGACGCCATCCAGATGGACGGCGCCCACCATGTGTGGATCGATCACAACGATCTGAAGCACATGGCCGACGGCCTGATCGACAGCCGCAAGGACACCACGTACCTGACGGTCTCCTGGAACCGGCTGCAAACGCACAACAAGGCGTTCGGCATCGGCTGGACGGAGAACACCACGGCCGACATCACCATCCACCACAACTGGTTCCGGGAGACGGAGCAGCGCAACCCGTCCGCCGACAACATCGCGCACGCGCACCTGTACAACAACTACCTGCAGGACGCCCCGGGCACCGACATCGTCTCCTCCTACGGCAACTATTCACGCGGCAACACCAAGATGGTGCTGGAGAACAGCTACTTCGAGGGGATGAAGAACCCCGTCACCAAGGACGCCACCGCCTCGATCGTCCAGCGCGGCAACATCTTCGTGGGCACCAGCGGCCGCAACGAGAGCGGCGGCACCGCCTTCGATCCCAAGGCGTACTACGCCTACACCCTCGACCCCGCGGCCAAGGTGCCGTCGGTCGTGAAGTCCGGATCCGGACCCGGCGGCACCCCGGCGCGGTAACGGGCCCGTTGCGGGGCGTCAGCTGTGGCGGGCCGGGCCCGTGGACTTCCGGATGACGAGCCCGACCGACATGTCGAGCCGGATCGGGGCCCGGTCCGGCTCACCGGAGACGGCGCCGAGCACCCGGATGGTCTCGGCCGCCATGTCCTCGAAGGGCTGACGCACCGTGGTCAGCGCGGGCGCGGCGGCCCCGGCGGCGTCGATGTCGTCGAACCCGACGACCGAGACGTCGCCGGGGACGCGCACCCCGCGCTCCGCACACGCCTCGATGACACCGAGCCCCTGGAGGTCGTTGCCGGTGACGAAGGCCGTCGGGGGATGCCACAGATCCAGCAGGGCGTGGGCGGTGCGCCGGGCGGGCTCGCTCTGGAAGGGCACCGACCGGATCAGTTCGCGGTCCGGGCGGATCCCCGCGTCCCGGAGCGCGGCCAGATATCCGCCGAAGCGCGCCCGGCAGCAGGTCAGTTCCATCGGCCCGGAGACCAGGGCGATCCGCTCGTGGCCGAGCCCGGTGAGATGGCGGGCGGCCATCGCCCCGCCCCGCCACTGGGTGGCCCCGATGGCATTCATCCCGGAGGGCGCGTCGCCGATGGTGTCGAGCACGACCACCGGGATACGGGCGTGCGCCAGCCGTTCCGTGACGACCGGCGGGACAGGGGAGAGGACGAGCACGACACCGCTCGGACGGCGGGCGATCAGGGTGTCGAGCCAGCGCGGATCCCCCTCGGAGTGGCTCACCGTGAGCGCGTACCCAAGCGAGCGCAGCACCGTGGAAAGGCCCCGGAAGAGGGGCGCGTTGACGGCACTTCCGGCACAGCCGAACACCACCTCGACCGATCCGTGGCGCGGTCCGCGCGGGCGCCACTGGTATCCGGTGGCCCGCACCGCGTCGAGGACGCGCCGCCGCACCTCGGCTGACGCCCCGGGCCGTTCGTTGAGGACCTTGGACACCACGCTCTGTGAGACGTTGGCGACCTCCGCCACCGTCGTCATGCGCACCGCGGAACCTCCAGGGGACCGTACCGTCATCGCTGCCTCCTCCAGTCCTGATGAGCCGGGCGGGGCGCGGTGCTCTGCCGCACCACGAGCGAGGTCGCCAGCTCGACGCCGCGCCCGGCCGTCGAACCGCGCCGTGCCTGCTCCTGGTCGATGAGCCGCACCGCCTCGGCGGCCATGTCCGCGAGCGGCTGACGGACCGTGGTGAGCGGCGGCGTCAGCATCGCGCACACCGCCGTGTCGTCGAACCCGACCACCGACAGCTCCTCCGGCACCCGCAGCCCGCGCGCCCGCGCCGTCTGGTACGCCCCGGCCGCCAGCACGTCGGACCCGGCGAAGACGGCGGTCGGCGGGACGGCCAGGGCGAGCAGGGCCGCCGTGCCCTCCGCCCCCGAGGCGACGCGGAGTTCGCCGTACCGGGTCAGGGCCGGGTCGGGGGCGAGGGAGAACTCGCGGTGCGCCGCGAGGTAGCCCTCGTACCGCTCCCTGGTGCACGGGCTCGCGGAGGGCCCGCCGAGGAAGCCCACCCGCCGGTGGCCCAGTTCGAGGAGATGGCGGGTGGCCGCGGCGCCGCCCGACCAGTTCGTCGCCCCCACCGTCGGGACGGCTGACTCCTGCGCGCCGCGCGGCCCTTGCACACCGCCCGGGTCGAGGAGGACGAGCGGCACCGGCAGCTCGGCCAGGGCGGCGATCTCGTCGTGGCCGCGCCGGGGCAGGGCCAGCAGGATGCCGTCCGAGGGCCGTGCGCGGCGGGTGTCGACCCAGTCGCAGAGCCGGAAGCGCGGATGGGCCACGGGGGTGAGCGCCAGGGTGTATCCGAGCCCGAACGCCGCGCGCTGCGCCCCGTCGACGAGTTCCGCGGCCCAGGGGGTTACGGCCTCTTCGACCAGCAGGTCGAGAATGCCGCCGAGTTGTCGGCGGCGCTCCGCGCGCAGCACATATCCCGTCGCCCGGGCCGCCCGGGTGACGCGGTCCCGGGTCTCTTCCGAGATATCCGGCTTGTCGGGGAGTACCCGGGACACCGTGGAGACCGATACACCCGCGGCCTTCGCGACGTCCGCCATCGTCGCACGCGTTGACATGCTGATTCCCTCCCGCAGGGCACCGCGACCGCACTGCTCCGCCGCAATTTCCCGCAAAAGATGGTCGAATATTCCGCCAGGACTGCATGCAAATAGCCAGTGAGCCTTGTGTTTGGTCCTTTGCCTTGACAGTGGTTTTTACCCGCGTTTAGCGTCTCGGTCGCTGAAGTTCCGCAATGTTTTGCGTCTCATTGCAATCAAGGAGACCGTATGCATAAGGAATCCAGCCCCCGGCGTCTGGCCGTGGTGGCCGCGGTGACGGCACTGCTCCTGGGCGGCTGTGCCGAAGGGTCCCCGGACACCGAAGGGTCCGGCAGACAGACACTCACCTTCTGGGGGTGGTCGGACATGACGAAACCGGTCGCCCTGTGGAACAAGACCCATCCCGAGATCCAGGTGAAGTTCCAGGCCATCACCTCGAATTTCTTTCCCAAGCTTCGGGCCGCCCTCACCGGGAAGTCCGGTGCCCCGGACATCACGCAGGTGGACTACCCCAACCTCATCTCGACGATCATCGCCGGAAACCTCAAGGACGTCACGGCGGAAACCCGCGATCTGAAAGGCCGGTTCAAGCCCGCCGTCGCCGAACGGATTGCCCGCCGCGGCCATCCGCCCGTACTCCTCCGCGTCGTCCAGCAGCTCCCCGGAGTCCGTCAGCACCAGATCGCAGTCGGCCAAAGCGGCGGCGAAGTCCAGGTAGTCCAGCAGGACCGCAAGATCCTCTTCACCGGGGCCGGATACGCCAGCCAGCGCGGCACCACGGCCGCCCCGTACTCCTGGACCGTCAGCGAGCACGCCGCAGCCGACGAGCAGTCCGCCGCGTACCAGGCCCTGCTGGCCGCCTTCGACGGCCGGTCGTGGTGGGCCGGGGTGTGCTGGTGGATGGGGGACGACTGGCCGGACAGCGGGGAGACCGCGCCACAGCTGGCCCACACCCCGCACGGCAACCCCGCCGAGAAAGTGCTGCGCCGCTGGTGGCGGGGGTGAGACCCGGCTTGACGTGCGGCTGCGCCCGATCCGCCTAGGCTCGGCTGTGTGACGTGGCCCCGGTCGCTGATGGACACCGTGCGTTCCGGGCTGACGATCGAGCGCGCCCGGCTCGAACCGCTGGCCGCGCTGCGGGCGGCGGCCGGAGTGGCGGTCGTGATCGGGCTCTCGCTGTCGATCGCCTCCCCGTCGTACGCCGCCTCCGCCGCGTTCGGCGCCTACTCGGCCGGGACGTCGACGTTCCAGCGCAGCTGGCGGCCGCGCAAGGTGATCGCGCTGGTCGCGGGGGCCGGGCTGGGGCTCAGCACCTTCGTGGGCTATCTCGCGATGTCGCGTCTGGCGCTCTTCCTGCTGCTGCTCGCCGCTTGGGCCTTCCTCGCCGGGATGGCGTGGGCGGCGGGGCCGACCGCCGGAATCGTGGCCACGACGACGGTCGCCATCATGCTGCTCACCATCACGCTGCCCACCGGTGTCCTGGAGGCCCTGGAACACGCGGCGGTCATCGCGTTCGGCGGGGTGGCACAGGCGGCGCTGATCTGGCTGTTCCCGATCCGCCGGTGGGGGCGGCACCGGGACGCGCTGGCCGACGCCCTGGCCGCCGTGGCGGACTACGCGAGGCGGCTGCGCGAGGACCCGGTGGCACCCTTCGACCCGGAGCCGATGATCACGGCCCGGAGCGCCGCCGCCGTCACACCCTCGCAGGCACGCCGCCGCCCCGCCGCCCTGCACGGCCCCCGTGGCCTGGCCGAACGTGTCCGCCCCGCCCTCGCGGCCCTCGCCGATCCCCGGGTCGGCGCCCCCGCCGAGGGGCCGGGCCGGGACCGGGCGCGTGAGCTGCTCGACGCGGCCGCCGACGTCCTGGACGCCGCCGCCCGGTCGATCCGCCGCGGCGCCCCCGCCCAGGTGCCGTCCGCGACCAGGGAGACCCTGCGGATCGACGACGAGCACGAGGGAAGCGGTGCGGACGAGGGCGGTGCGGAAGAGGCCTTGGAGGGGCCCGCCCGGCAGGCCGCCGTCCAGCTGTCACACCTGCTCACCGAGGTGCTGGAGATCGCCGACAGCAGCGGCAGGGACCTCGGCCCCACCTCCGGCGCCGACGAGCCGCCGCCCCTGCTGCGGCCGACGGTGTTCCAGATGGTGCCCATCGTGCTGCGCGCGATGCGCCGGGAGCTGCGCGGCGACTCGCCCGTCTTCCGGCACGCCCTGCGGCTCGCCGCGGTGGCCTGCCTCGGCTATGTGCTCGGCAGCGCGCTTCCCCTGGGCCACGGCTACTGGGCGCCGGTCACCTCCGTGATGGTGATGCGGCCCGACTTCCACCGCACCTACTCCCGCGCCGTGGCCCGCTTCGCGGGCACCCTGGTGGGCGTCGCCCTGGCCACCGGGGCCGTGCAGCTGACCCATCCGGGCGCGTACCTGTCCGGCGGGCTGGCCGTGCTCGCGGCCGGTCTGACGTATCTGCTGATGCGCACCGGATACGCGGCCTCGCAGTGCACCTCGGCCGCATACGCCGTCCTGCTGCTCGGGATGGGCGGCGAGGGGTGGCATCAGACGGTGCCGGACCGGGTCCTGCTCACCCTGCTGGGCGGGGTGCTCGCGATGCTGGCGTACGTGGCGTTCCCGGCCTGGGAGACACCACGCCTGCTGGACCGGCTCGCGGACTGGCTCGCCGCCAGCGGGCGGTACGCGGCGGCGGTGGTACGCGGCTACGCCGAGCCCGGCGAACTGCCCGCCACCGACGTACGCCGCACCCTGCTCGCCGACCGTACGGCGCACGCCGAGTGGACCCAGGCCTTCGACCGGGCCAAGCGGGAGCCCGTACGCCACCGGGGGCTGACCCGCGCGCAGGCGGAGGAGGCGCAGACGGCGCTGGAGGCGTTCGGGCAGGCGGCGATGCTGCTGGAAACCCATCTGCCGGAGCGCGGCGCGCGGCCGGTGCCCGGGGCCGCCCGGTTCGCCGACGCCCTGGCGGCGGACACCGAGCGGGCGGCGCGCCACGTACGGGAGCGGCGCAGACCGCGCTGGGACCGGGCCAAGGAGGCCCTCGTCGACTGGGAGGCCGACAGCACCGCGGAAGCGGTGGTCCAGAGCGGTGCGGAGCTGCTCGTACGGCCCCTGGACCAGCTGACGACCGCCGTGGACCAGGCGCCGTTGGAACGGGACACCGAGGCGGCGCGTCAGGAGCGGCCCTAGCCACGGGTCAGCGGAACCGTTCGGCGACACCGGCCATCGCGTCGAGCCGGGCCAGGCTGTCGCCCTCCGGCCGCGTCGGCAGATACAGCAGCACCCGCTCCACGCCGAGCCGCAGGTACCCCTCCAGCGCCTCGGGGGTGTCCGGCACCGCGTACACCGTCACCGGCACGTCCCGGCCCGCCACCTTCCGCAGCCGCTCGATCTGCGGGGCCAGCGCGTCGGGCGGCACGCTGTTGGCCAGCCAGCCGTCCCCGAGGGCGGCGATCCGGGGGAACGCGGCCTCGCCGCCGCCCACGTAGATCGGCGGATGCGGACGCTGTACGGGCTTGGGCCACTGGTACACGGGATCGAAGTCCACGAACTCGCCGTGGTACTCCGCCTTCTCCTTCGTCCACAGCTCGCGGATGGCCTCCAGCCGCTCGTCCACCAGACGGCCACGCGTGGACGGGTCGGTCCCGTGGTTCTCCATCTCCTCGCGGTTCCATCCGACGCCCACCCCGAAGACGGCCCGCCCGTCGGAGACCACGTCGAGGGAGGCCACTTCCTGCGCCGTGATGATGGGGTCCCGCTGTGCCACCAGGGCGACCCCGGTGCCCAGCAGCAGCCGGGTGGTGACCCCGGCGATGGTGCCCAGCGTGACGAAGGGATCGAGGGTGCGGTAGTAGATCTCCGGCAGTTCGCCACCGCCCGGGTAGGGCGAGCGGCGTTCCACCGGGATGTGGCTGTGCTCGGCGATGAAGAGTGAGTCGAACCCCCGCTCTTCGAGGGCGCGCCCCAGGGCGGCGGGTCCGATGCCCTGGTCGGTCACGAAGGTCGATACACCAATTTTCACGGTGACTCCTCGGTCGGCGGCTCCACGTCCCGTGCGTGCGTTCAGGGTGTGCGCAGGCATAGGGGTGACCGACGTGTACCCCCGGCGCCGCCCGTCACGCGTGGCGAATCCGCCGGGCGCCACGGGCTGCGGAATGCGAGCGGAGGTCGGCAGGTCTTCAAGTGATCGGCACATCCATTCCACACAAGCCGTGTGTACCGCGCGCCCTCGGCGGCCACGCGGTACGGCGCGCGGTGGCTCCGCCCGGGAATGCGCGGTTTCCGTTCGGACGCGGGGGAGTGGCGCCGCGCGAGTGGTGACGTTCGTGTGCGGAGGCGGTGCCGGTCACGTGGACGGCTGTGCATGCCATGTGATCGGAAAGTTGGCGGAATGCGTAGTTCCGGATGCGCCGTGGTTCGAAGGCGGCAAGCTCGCGTGGTTACATCCTTCCGCGCCGAGACGTTCCCGGAGCCCGGTTTCCGGACAGCGCGGGAACGTGCCGCGGTGGCCGGTGGAGAAGCGGTGCGCAAGTCGGCGATCACCGGCCGTTACAAGCTCATTGAGATACGTATCCAAGGGAGACGCAGTAATGAACAACGCACCCAAGGTCGCGACCCAGGAGATCTCCGACGCTGAGCTGGACAACGTGGCCGGCGGTCTCGGTGCTGTGGGCGACGCCCTGGGCACCGTGCACTCCGTCACCGGTCCCGTGACCGGCCCGGCCACCGCCGCCGTGGGCACCGTCACCGGCACCGTCGACGGTGTGACCGGCCTGAACACCTCCGGCATCGTCGGCACGGTCGCGGGTCTCTGATCCACCTGCGCCACCCCATGCCCCGGGCCTGCCTGGTCCGGGGCATGCGCGGTCCCCGGCACCCGTCGTACGGGCCGCCCGGGCCGCGCACCGACCCGTTCCCTCGCGCCCCCCGGCCGGTTGAGGAAAGACTCCCGTGCAGTTCCGCCAGCAGGCCCTTTCCAAGCTGCAGTCGGCAGACGACATCGACCTGCCGGTCCGCTACGCCCGCCCCCAGGGCTGGCTCGCGCTGACGATCACCCTCGTCGTCATGGCCGCGGCCGCCGTCTGGGCCGTGACCGGCACCGTGGCGGACACCCTGGGCGCCTCCGGCATCCTCACCCACGGTCAGGGCAGCTATGTGCTGCAGAGCCCGGTCCGGGGACAGGTCACCGCCGTGCTCGCCGAGGAGGGCAGCACGGTGCGCGCGGGCGCGCCGCTGGTGAAGGTCCGTCAGCCCGGTGGCGGCAACACGGTCGTGCGCGCCCTCGCCGCGGGGCGGCTCACCACCCTCTCGGTCTCGATCGGCGCCGTCCTCGACACCGGCGGAGACGTCGCCTCCGTGGAGCGCGTCCGCCACTCCCGCGACCCGCTGACCGCGACCCTGTACGTCCCGGCGGACCGGGCGGCGTCGGTGCCCGCGGGGGCCTCGGTCGACCTCGATGTGCAGTCGGCGCCCTCCCGGACGTACGGCGTGCTGCGCGGCCATGTCCAGGCGGTCGGCCGGACCGCCCAGACGAGCCGGCAGATCGGCTCCTTCCTCGGCAGCGCACAGCTCGGCGAGGAGTTCTCGAAACACGGGCCGCCGGTCGCGGTGGCGGTACGGCTGGACCGTTCCTCCGCCACCCGCTCCGGCTACCGCTGGTCCTCGCCGAAGGGCCCGCCGTTCGCCCTCGGCTCCATGACCCTGGCCACCGGCACCCTGCACCTGGCCGACCGTCACCCCGTCGATTGGCTGCTCCCGTGACCGCGACGAACCCGGCGAACCCGACGGACGCCGCGAACGCGACCGGCGAGAGCGGCGGACCGCCCCGCCCCGCACCCGCCGGGACCAGCGGACGCCGCCGCCCCGAACCGGCCCGTGGACGGCGGCGCGCCCCGCGCCGCGGGACGGGTCCGAAGAAGCCGGGGCGGCGGACCGTACGCACCCCCACCGTGCTCCAGATGGAGGCGCTGGAGTGCGGCGCCGCGTCGCTGGCCATGGTGCTCGCCCACTACGGGCGCCACGTACCGCTGGAGGAGCTGCGGATCGCCTGCGGCGTCTCCCGCGACGGATCGCGCGCCAGCAACCTGCTGAAGGCCGCCCGCAGTTACGGGCTGCGCGCCAAGGGCATGCAGATGGAGCCGGAGGCGCTGGCGGACGTCCAGGCCCCGGCGATCCTGTTCTGGGAGTTCAACCACTACGTCGTCTACGACGGCATGGGTCGGCGGTTCGGCAAGCGCGGCGTCCACATCAACGACCCCGACAAGGGGCGCCGCTTCGTCACCACAGAGGAGTTCGGGGCGAGCTTCACCGGGGTCTGCCTGGTCTTCGAACCCGACGCCTCCTTCCGCCGCGGCGGACGCCGCCCCGGTGTCCTGGACGGCCTGCCCGCGCGGCTGCGCGGCACCGGCGGCACCCTGCTGGCCTCGCTGCTGGCCAGCCTGCTGCTGGTGGCGGTGGGCGCCGCGGTCCCGGCCCTCGGCCGCACCTTCATCGACACCTTCATCATCGGCGGCCAGACCTCGATGCTGGCGCCGCTGTTCGCGTCGATGGCCGTGGCGGTGGTGCTGACCGCGGTGCTGACCGGCGTCCAGCAGGCGAACCTCCTGCGCGGACGCATCATCTCCTCCACCCTCGGCAGCGCCCGGTTCCTGCGCCATCTGCTGCGGCTGCCCGTCACGTTCTTCGCCCAGCGCAGCCCGGCCGACCTGGTGCAGCGCCTGCGGTCCAACGACACCGTCGCCGAAACCCTCGCCCGCGACCTGGCCGCGGCGGCCGTCGACGGGATCGTCGTCGTCCTGTACGCCCTGCTGCTGTGGACCTACGACCCCCAGCTCACCCTGGTCGGCGTCGGGCTGGCGCTGCTCAACGTGGTCGCGATGCGCGTCGTGATACGGCTGCGCGCCACCAGAACCCAGAAGCTGCGCGCCGACACCGCGCGGCTGACCACCACCGCGTACACCGGGCTCCAGCTCATCGAGACGATGAAGGCCACCGGCGGCGAGAGCGGCTACTTCCGCCGCTGGGCCGGTCAGCACGCCATCACCCTGGAGGAACAGCAGCGCCTCGGCGTGCCCAGCGCGGTGCTGGCCGTCGTGGCGCCCACCCTCGCCACCCTCAACAGCGCGCTCATCCTGTGGATCGGCGGACTGCGAGCCGTCGAGGGCCATCTCTCGGTCGGGCTGCTGGTGGCCTTCCAGGCGCTGGTCACCCGTTTCACCGCGCCCATCACCCGGCTCAACGGCGTGGCCGGGCGCATCCAGGACTTCTCCGCTGACGTGGCCCGGCTGGGGGACGTGGAGCGCTTCCCCGCGGACACCCTCCACACCCGCGACGAGGGCCAGCCGGACGCCGACGGCGCCCGCCGCCTCACCGGCCATGTGGCCCTGGAGGACATCACCTTCGGCTACAACCCGCTGGACGAACCGCTGTTGCGCGGCTTCTCGCTGTCCGTCGGCCCCGGCCGCCAGGTGGCGCTGGTCGGCGGCTCCGGCAGCGGCAAGTCCACCGTGTCCCGGCTGGTCTCCGGCCTCTACACCCCGTGGGAAGGCGCCATCCGCATCGACGGGCAGCGGCTGGAGGACATCCCGCGCGGCCGCCTCGCCGCCTCCGTGTCCTTCGTCGACCAGGACGTGTTCCTGTTCGAGGGGACGGTGCGGGACAACGTGGCGCTGTGGGACCCGTCGATCCCGGACGACGCCGTGGTGGCCGCACTGCGGGACGCCGCGCTCTACGACGACGTCATCGCCCGCCGCCCCGGCGGCATCCACTGCCGGGTCGAGCAGGACGGCCGCAACTTCTCGGGCGGCCAGCGGCAGCGGCTGGAGATCGCCCGCGCCCTGGTCCGCCGCCCCAGCGTGCTGGTCCTGGACGAGGTGACCAGCGCCCTGGACGCGCTGACCGAGCAGACCGTCATGGACAGCCTGCGCCGCCGGGGCTGCGCGTGCGTGGTGATCGCCCACCGGCTCAGCACGGTCCGGGACAGCGACGAGATCCTCGTCCTGGACCGCGGCACGGTCGTGGAACGCGGACGGCACGAGGACCTCGCGGCCGCCGGGGGCCCGTACGCCGAGCTGATGAAGGAGCACTGACATGGCGTCCGTCCACCCGCCCGCGGCCGCGTCCGTGAACGCCGACGGCGGCGACGCGGTCGTGCGGGCGCTGGGCGCCCTCGGCACCCCGGTCGACGGCGCCGGGCTGCGCAGCCTCCCGCTGGAGGGCCCGCAGGTGCTCTGGCTCGTCACCGCGGGCGCCCTGGACCTGTTCGCGGTCGACGCCGCCGAGGAAGGGCAGTGGCACTTCCTCGGCCGCCTGGAGACGGGCGCCGCGCTCCCCGGGCCCGTCGAGGGCCCGCGCCACACCCTGGTGGGACGGCCCTCGCAGGACTGCGCGGTGCGCCGCATCCCGCTGCGAGAGCTGTACCGGCCGGAGGGGTACGACGCGTACGGCGCGGCCTACGACACCACGTACGGGACGGCGTACGAGGGCGGGTACGAGGGCGGCGGCGCGTTCCAGGACCCGGCGCCCACCCCGCTGGAACACGCCGTGGCGCTCGGCATCAGCCGCAGCCTCGGCGTGCTGTTCCAGGCCCCGCTGGACGGCGGAGCGCCGCCCGGCGAGGAGGCGGCCGACGAGGACCTGCTGTGGCTCCCGGTGCCGCCGGGCAGTGTCCGCTACGGCGCCGAGTACAGCGCCCAGGCCGCCGGGGACCTGCTGATCGACGGCGCGCTGTGGCAGCACATGGTCAACCAGCAGTACCGGCTCGGCACCGCCGTGGACCGCTGGATCGACACCCTGGAGCGGGCCCACGCGGACCGGACGGCCGCCGGTATCCGGGCCGGTGAGGCCGTCCGCTCGCGCGCCGACGAGGTGCTCGTCGCGTCCATCGGCGGCCCGCGGCGCTCGCCCCGGGCCGCGGGCCAAACCGCCGACGACACCGACGACGCCGTGTACGCGGTCTGCCGGGCCGTGGCGGACGCCGCCGGGATCACCCTCACCGAACCGCCGAAGGGCCCCGCCGCCGACGACCGTACGGACCCCGTGGAGCGCGTCGCGGCGCACGCGCGGATCCGCACCCGCGCCGTCCGGCTGGAGGGCCGCTGGTGGCGCGAGGACGCGGGCCCCCTGGTGGGCTACCGTGCCCGGTCCGGGACACCGGTGGCGCTGCTGTGGCGACGCGGCCGGTACGAGGCCGTCAACCCGGCCTCGGGCCTGCGGATACGCGTCGGCCGGTCCACCGCGGACGAGTTCGAGCCGCGCGCCGTGATGTTCTACCGCCCGCTGCCGGAGCGGCCGATGACGATGTGGCGGCTGCTGCGCTTCACGGCCCGCGGCGCCGCGCCGGACATGCGCAACCTGGTCGCCGCCGGGCTGGTGACGGTGGCGCTGGGCGCGCTGGTGCCGGTCGCCACCGGCCAGGTGCTCGGCGGATTCGTACCCCGCGCCGAGAAGAGCCCCATCGTCCAGATCGCCCTGGCGCTGATCGTCTCCAGCGTCGTCGCCGCGTCCTTCCTGCTGGTCCAGAACCTGACCCTGCTGCGGCTGGAGGGACGGCTGGAGAGCACGCTCCAGCCCGCCGTCTGGGACCGGCTGCTGCGGCTGCCCACCACGTTCTTCGCCGAGCGCTCCACCGGCGAACTGGCCAGCGCGGCCATGGGCATCAGCACCATGCGCCGGGTGCTGTCCGGGACCGCCCCGGTGGTCCTGCAGGCCGGGACCGTCGGCGCGATGAACCTCGCCCTGCTGCTGTACTTCAGCGTCTCCCTCGCGCTCGCCGTGATGGCCATGCTGCTGGTCATCTGCGGCATCTTCCTCGCCATGGGCCTGTGGCAGGTGCGCTGGCAGCGGCGGCTGGTGGAGACCGAGAACAAGCTCAACAACCAGGCGTTCCAGACCCTGCGCGGACTGCCCAAACTGCGCGTGGCCGCGGCCGAGAACTACGCCTACGCGGCCTGGGCCCGCGGCTTCGCCCGCTCCCGCGACCTCCACCAGCGCACCGGGCGCATCAAGAACCTCACCCAGGTCCTCGACGCGGTCTACCTTCCGCTGTGCTCGCTGGTGGTGTTCATGCTGCTGGCCGGACCGGCCCGGGGCAGCATGTCGGCGGGCGGCTTCCTGACGTTCAACACCTCCGTCACGATGCTGCTCACCTCCGTCACCCAGCTCACCAACTCGCTGGTCTCGGTGGTCGCCGTCCTGCCCATGTTCGAGGAGGTCAAGCCGATCCTGGACGAGCCGCCCGAGGTGCGCGGCGGCAGCGCCCAGCCCGGCCCGCTCTCCGGCGCCCTCCAGGCCAGAAACCTCACCTTCAGGTACGGCGCCGACGGCCCGCTGGTCCTCGACGATGTGTCGCTGGAGGTCCGGCCGGGCGAGTTCGTGGCCGTCGTCGGCCCCAGCGGCTGCGGCAAGTCCACCCTGCTGCGGCTCCTCATCGGCTTCGAACAGCCGGTGTCCGGCAGTGTGCTCTACGACGGCCAGGACCTCGCCGCCCTCGACCAGGCCGCCGTACGCCGCCAGTGCGGGGTGGTGCTGCAGAACGCGCAGCCGCTGGGCGGCACCGTGCTCGACTGCATCCGCGGCGCCGAGCCGTTCACCCCCGAGGAGGCCATGGCGGCCGCCGAACTCGCCGGCCTGGCCGAGGACATCCGCCAGATGCCCATGGGGCTGCACACGATGATCTCCGGCAGCGGCGCCATCTCCGGCGGCCAGCGCCAGCGCCTGATGATCGCCCAGGCGCTCATCAGGCGGCCGCGCGTCCTCTTCTTCGACGAGGCCACCAGCGCCCTCGACAACGAGACCCAGCGCGTCGTCATCGACAGCACCCGCCGCCTCAACGCCAGCCGCCTGGTGATCGCCCACCGGCTGTCGACCGTCATGGACGCCGACCGCGTACTCGTCATGGAAGAGGGCCGGATCGTCGAACAGGGCGCCCCGGCCGAGCTGATGGCCGGGCCGGGCGGAAAGCTCCATGAGCTGGTGCGGCGCCAGCTGACGTAGGTACGGCCGTCAGGTCCGGCCGCGCCGGAAGACCGCGTCACCGGCCGCGCCCACGATGAGGCCGAGGGCGACCATCACGATGTACGCGTAGGTCTCGTAGCCGTCGGGGGCGAGGAACCGCACGAACCCCAGAACGCGGATCGTCCAGCCGAGCCATTCGTGCAGCAGGCCGCTGCCACCGCCGACGACGAGGACGAAGCAGAGCAGGTCGGTCACGGCTGCGAGGGGCGATGTGGAGGAAGTCGAGGTCATGGCCCGACCGTAGGCGGGCGCCCGGCGGCGGGGGATCGGGCCGAGGTCGGCCGGACGGTGACCGAAGTCGGCGGTCAGCCGCCCCGCGTCGTACTTAAGTATGCGGTCGCCGCACGGAGGCCCGTGTGCCCGCCCGGCCCGCGTACATTGCCGGGGTATGCGCCGTACCCACCGCACCCGCCGGGACTGGGCCGCCGACCTGGGGCTGTTCCTCTTCGCCGCCTGCTTCGCCGTCGTCAGCTCGCGGTCCATACCGGTCCCGGAGGACATGAGCCCCGCGTTGCGGGCCGCCGAACAGGTGGCCGGGGGGCTGGGATGCGCCGCCGTACTGCTGCGGCGGAGGTGGCCCGTATGGCTGGCGGTGGTGCTGCTGCTGGCGGGCAGCCATCTGTCGCACTACATGACCGGCCCCGCGATGGTGGCGGTGTACACGGTGGCCGCCACCCGGCCCTGGCGGGCCACGGCCTGGGTGGCGGCGCTGGCCTTCGCACCGCTCCCGGTCTTTCTGTCGCAGCTGCCGGAGCTGCCCGAGGACCGGGCGGGCTCCGCCGTGACGTACTTCGCGCTCATCGCCGGGACCATCGGCTGGGGGCTGTTCCGGCGGTCCCGGCGGCAGCTGATCGCCTCGCTGCGGGAACGCGCCGAACTCGCCGAGGCCGACGCGGAGTTGCGCGCCGAACGGGCCCGCCGGGAGGCGCGGGAGGAGATCGCCCGCGAGATGCACGACGCGCTCGGCCACCGGCTGACCCTGCTGAGCGTGCACGCCGGGGCGCTGGAGTTCCATACGAGCGCGCCCCGCACCGAGATCGCCCGGGCGGCAGCGGTGATCCGGGAGAGCGCCCATCTGGCCCTGAGCGATCTGCGCGATGTCATCGGAGTGCTGCGCGCCGGTCCCGAGGGCGAGCGGCCCCAGCCCGAACTCGCCGACTTGGACCGGCTGGTGGCCGAGGCACGCGCGGCGGGCGGCCGGATCGAGCTGACCGGGCCGCCGGACGGCCCGGCGCCACCACCGGTGGTGGGGCGCACCGCGTACCGCATCGTGCAGGAGTGCCTGACCAACGCGCGCAAGCACGCGCCCGGCGCGCCCGTCACGATACGGGTGGACCGGAGCCCGGCGAACCGGCTGACCGTCGAGGTCCACAACCCCCCGCCGCCCGGACCGGAGCCGGACCCGCACGGTGCCGCGGGCGGCGGACAGGGGCTGGTGGGGCTCGCGGAACGGGCCCGGCTGGCGGGCGGCGAACTGACCGCCGGGCCCGACGGTGGCGGCTTCCGGGTCCGCGCCTGGCTACCCTGGCCCGCGGTGGACACCGTGGCCGCCACCGGACAGGGGTGAGCCGCCACCGGTCGAGGGTGACAAAGGGGAAGGGGGCGTGCTGGTGATCCGCGTCCTGCTCGTCGACGACGACGCGATCGTACGGGCCGGGCTGCGCCTGATGCTGGGCGGTGCCCCGGACATCGAGATCGTGGCGGAGGCCGCCGACGGGGCCGAAGTGCCCGCGCTGGTCGCCCGCCACGGGCCCGGCCTGGTGCTGATGGACATCCGGATGCCGGGCGTCGACGGGCTGAGTGCCACCCAGACCCTGCGGGCCCGGCCCGGCGCCCCGGAGGTCCTGGTGCTGACCACCTTCCACACCGACGCCCATGTGCTGCGGGCGCTGCGCGCCGGAGCGGCCGGATTCCTGCTCAAGGACACCCCGCCACAGGACATCGTCACGGCCATCCGGGCCGTGGCCGCCGGGGACCCGGTGCTGTCGCCCGCCGTCACCCGCCGCCTCATCGAGCAGGTGACGGGGGACGGCGGACAGGAGGACCGGGCAGCCGCCGCCCGGGCCCGGCTGGCGCTCCTGGGCGAGCGGGAGCGGGACGTGGCCCGGGCGGTCGGACGCGGCCGCTCCAACGCCGAGATCGCGCGCGAACTCCATCTCGCGCTGCCGACGGTGAAGGCCCATGTGTCGCGGATCCTGACCCGGCTCGACCTCAACAACCGCGTCCAGATCGCGCTGCTCGTCCACGACGCCGAGGGCTGAGCAGACGGGCCGGCTCCCGCGGAGCGCTACGGCTTGCGGGCGACCGCCCCGTACATGGCGATGTCCTCGTCCTTGGTGACCTCGGTGCCCCGGCCGTCCGGATGCCACTTGTGTACCTGGATGACACCGGGCTCGACCAGGTCGAGACCGTCGAAGAACTGGGCGGCCTCGGCCTCGGTGCGCAACCGCATGGGCATGTCGCGCGCCGCGTACTCGCGGGCGACGCGGCCCACTTCCTCCGGTGCGAAATCGGCGGTGCCCACCGACATCGCCAGATAGCTCCCCGAAGGCAGCGGCTCCAGGAGGCGGTTGACGATCCCGTAGGCGTCGTCCTCGTCGAGGACGAAGTGGACGATCGCTATCACTGTCAGGGCGACCGGTTCGCCGAGGTCGAGGGTGTCGCGCAGCTCCGGTGCGGCCAGGATCGCGGCGGGGTCGCGCATGTCCGCCTCGACATAGGTGGTCTTCCCCTCGGGCGTGCTGGAGAGCAGGCCCTGCGACAGGGTGAGGACGATGGGGTCGTTGTCCACGTACACGACCCGGGAGTCCGGGGCCACCGACTGGGCGATCTCGTGCAGGTTGGGCGAGGTGGGGATGCCGGTTCCGATGTCGAGGAACTGCCGGATGCCCGCCTCCTCCGCCAGGTAGCGCACGGCCCGGTTCATGAAGTCGCGGTTGGCCCGCATGTGGACCGGCAGGGCGGGCCACTCGCGGGCCATGGCGTCGCCCGCCTCCTTGTCGGCGGGGTAATAGTCCTTGCCACCGATGATGTAGTCGTAGATCCGTGCCGAGTGTGCGCTCTCGGTGTCAATCCGTTCGGCCGGCCATCCGCTGTCGCGCAACGTCCGCCCCTCCCATCAGCTCGTCGGTCAACTGTCCAGGCCCACGTCACAGCTCCTCGCGGATCTGGCCGAGCAGGGCCTCAGTCTTCTGGGCGGGCGCCGACTGGGCGCTCACCCGGTCCAGCGCCTCGCGGTACACCACCACGTCGTCGGTCTTGTCCAGATAGACGGCTCCGATCAGCCCGCCGAGATAGACGATGTCAGGCAACTCGGCGGCCCGGAACCGGAAGACGTGGAAGGCGCCGGCGGACATCGCCGGATGCGGGCCGTTGCTGAACGGCATGATCTGCAGGGTCACATGCGGCAGCGCGTTCAGGGTGATCAGATGGTCGATCTGGGCGCGCATCACGGCGGTGCCACCGACCGGCCACCGCAGCACGGTCTCGTCCATCACGACCCACAGCCGGGGCGGGGACTCGCGGGACAGCAGCTCCTGGCGCCGCATGCGAAGGGCGATCCGGCGCTCGGTGGCCTCGGCGGGGACATGCGGGTTGCCCGCGCTCAGCAGGGCGCGGGCGTAGTCCTCGGTCTGCAGCAGGCCGTGGACGAACTGCGGCTCGTACGCGCGGATCTGGAGCGCCGCCTCTTCCAGGCTCAGATACGCGGCGAACCAGTCCGGCATCACATCGCGGTAGACATGCCACCAGCCGCGCTTGTTGGCCTCGCGGACCGACTTCAGAAAGGTGTCGATCTCGTGCTGGTCCGTGACGCCGTACGTCTGGAGCAGCTTCTCGACGTCCGCGAGCCGCAGCCGGGCCACCTTCGCGGCTTCCATCCTGCGGATGGTCGAGTGGCTGACGCCGATCGCCGCGCCCGCGTCGTCGAAGCTGAGTCCGGTCCGGGTCCGCAGCTCCTCGAGCTGCTTGCCGAGGATCATGCGGAGGACCGAGGGAGCGCCGCCCCACGCGGATTCCGCCGCCACTCCCTGCCTCCTCACGCCGCGTTCCACGGTCGCAGTCTGTCACGATCATCCGCCGGCACCGCATCTGCATCCTACGACTTGCAAATTTCAAGTTACCTCTTGCAACCCGTTCGTAGCAGATGACACAGTGGACATGCCGTCACCGACTGTGTGACTCCACGGGGGTTGCCCGTGGTGCCGGGGGAAACGTCGGACGGGCTGGACCGATTCGTGGCCCGGCGGCGGCGGAACGTTCGCGTGTGTACGTCGGTAGGCACCGGGCAGTGCAGGACCGGCGCTGCCCACAGTGCGCAGGCAGACGAAAGGCGACCGATCGTGGTTCCCCCCACCCTCCCCCTGCCTTCGGCTCACATGCCGCGGAAGAAGTCCCCGCATCCCGCGAGCGGCCCACCGGGGCTCCCGCGCGGAGCGCGCCGCGGCCGGCTGGTCCTCCCCGCGGGGCTCTCCGCCGGGCTGGGCTATGACGCGGTCGGGATGTCCGCCGACCACGGGAAGCGGGTCATGGAGCGGCTGCCCCGCATCGGATGCGTCTTCGCCTGCGATGACCAGTGGTGGTGGATCGTCCCCGCCGGATCGCACATCGGGCTGGTGTGGCCCGCCGTCACCAGCTATTCGATCGGGGCGTACGTGGGCTCGCCCAGCGGGTCGCGCGCCGCCAGGGCGCCCCGTAACCTCCGCCTCGTCCACCATCCCGAGGACGACTCTCCGTACACGCCCCCGATCCCGCTCTACTTCCTGGCCTGCCACATCGCCGGTGTCATGCCGTGCTGGTCGGTCACCGACTAGCTCCCCGGCCGCCGGTGCGGTAGTCCGCCACCGCGTCCTGGGCGAGCTTCTGGGAGATCTGCAGGGCCGTGCGCACCGACTGCTTTCCGGCGATGGCCGCGCTGATCTGTGCGGAGACCTTGGTGCCGAGGTCGGCGAACTGCGGGATGCCGACGAACGAGATGCCCTGGTAGGGGCGCGGGCTGACGCCCGGGTTCCGGGGGTCGGCGGAGTTCTTCACCGCCGCGTACTCCTCCCGGTACCAAGCGGCCGCCGCCCGCTGGTAGTTGGGGTTGGTGTAGAGCGACTGGCGGCTGCCGGCCGGGGCCTCGTTCCAGCCGAGCGTGCTGCCGATCTGCGCCTGGTACTGCTTCGAGGACGCCCAGGAGATGAACTTCCAGGCGGCGTCCTTCTTCTTGGAGGCGTTTTCGATGCCCCAGGCCCAGGTCCACAGCCAGCCCGCCCGGCGGGTCTCCTCGTGCGGGGCGGGGGCGTAGCCGACCTTGCCCTTGACCGTCGAGCCGTCGGACTCGATCGAGGTCGCCAGCGAGCTGGCGTCGTACATCATGGCGCACTTGCCCTGGCTGAAGTCGGAGAGGATGTCGAGGACGCCGCTGCGCGCGGCGCCGGGCTCGCCGTACTTGCGCACCAGGCCGACATAGAACTGAATCGCCTTGGTGAACTCCGGCGAGGTGAGCTGGGCGTTCCACTGCATGTCGTACCAGGAGCCGCCGAAGGTGTTGACCACGGTGTTGATGGGGGCGAGGTTCTGCCCCCAGCCGGGCAGCCCGCGCAGGCAGATGCCGCTCGTGCCGTCGGTGCCGTCGATCTTGGCCGCCAGCGAGGCGACCTGCTTCCAGGTCGGATCGCGCGGCATGGTCAGCCCGGTCTTGCGGAAGAGGTCCTTGCGGTACATCAGGAAGGAGCCCTCGCCGTAGAAGGGCTCGGCGTAGATCTTCCCGTCCGCGCCGGTCAGCGCCATGATCAGGCTGGGGAAGACATCGCGCTGGTCGAAGGCCTTGTCCGCCTTCGCGTAGGAGTTCAGCGGGGCGAGCCAGTGGTTCCTGGAGTAGATCGGCACCTCGTACGCGCTCACGCTCGCCACGTCGTACCGGCCGCTCTGCCGCGCGAACTCCCGGTTCATCCGGTCCCGCGCCTCGTTCTCCGGGAGCAGGGTGTAATCGACGGCGATACCGGTCCGTGAGGTGAAGTACTTCTTCGTGTACTGCTTCAGGGTCTCCATCTGGGGATTCGCGACGGCGAGCACGCGGATGCTCTCGTTCCCCTCGCCGGAGGAGTGCACGCCGGTGCCCTGGCAGCCGGAGACCACCAGAGCCGCGGCGAGCGCGGCCGCCGTGGCCGCGCGGGTGAGAAGAAGACGTTTCATCGCACTCCGATGGTCACCCTGAGTGCATCGGATCCCTCCAGCACATCCGGCGAGATGTCTGGCTTGCCCGGAAATGGGAAGCCCTTTGTGCAGCATAGCGTCACGCCCGGACCGTGACGACCGTCAGGTGGGGGCCCGCGCCCGAGCGGAACGCCGGGTGAGCGAGTCCGCGGCCACGGCCGCCAGCAGCACCCCGCCGGTGACCATGAACTGGACGGCGTCCTGGATGCCCAGCAGCGCCATGCCCGAGGCGATCGACTGGATGACCAGCGCCCCCAGCAGCGCCGACCACGCCGAGCCACGCCCGCCGAACATGCTGGTGCCGCCGATCACCGCCGCGGCCACCGCGTTGATCAGCAGCATCCCGGAGCCCGCCGCACGGGCCGTCGTCGGGCTCGCCGAGGTCAGCCCCGAGGCCACGAACAGACCGCCGACCGCCGCCAGCGTCCCCGACACCATGAACATCGCGATCCGCACCCGCGTCACGTCCACCCCGGCGCGGCGGGCCGCCTCGACCCCACCGCCCACCGCGAACACCATCCGTCCCGAGCGGGTGCGGCGCAGCAGCAGGTCCGAGCCCACGACGACGGCCAGGAAGATCAGCAGGCCCAGTGGCACGCCCTGGAACCGGGTGAGCATATGGGCGGTGGCGAACGTGACCACCGCCAGGGCGGCCGTGCGCACCCCGATCTCGGCCTGCGGCCGGTACGGCATCCCGGCGTCCCTGCGCCGCCGCCGGGTCCGCCGCGCGGCCAGGAAGTACCCGGTCGTACCGAGCGCGGCCAGACCGTAGGCGATGACGCCGCCGCTGAAGTAGAGGCTGGTCAGGGCCGCCACCAGCCCGCCCTCGTCGATGTTGATGGTGCCGCTCGCGCCCAGCAGGTAGAGGGTCAGCCCGTTCCAGGCCAGCAGCCCG
>NZ_JBVIZF010000056.1:0-26199 GCF_055591805.1 Streptomyces sp. NPDC041200
TGGCGCCCCGGTGTCACCAGCTGCGACCGGTCCGGACGCGCGCGGGGGCGGCACGGACACCGCGATGCCGTTCGCGGGTCTGTGCCGCCGCCGGAGCGGCGGATCCGCCGCGTCTGACGCATGATCGTTCCGGGGGAACCGAGCGGATCACACGTCAGGAAGCGGATATGGGGATCACCAAATGGTTCTTCGAGCCCGGGCACACGGCCGCCGAATTCAAGGCCAGGCACATGATGGTCACGTACGTACGCGGGCAGCTCAAGAACGTTCAGGGCTCGATCGAGGTGGATCCGGACCAGCCGGAGAACGCCCGGATCAAGGCGACGATCGACGCCACGCAGGTGTACACGGGTCAGCCGCAGCGGGACGCCCATCTGCGCAGTGCGGACTTCTTCGATGTCGAGCACCATCCGACATGGACGTTCACCGGCACGGGCGTCAGCCAGCTGAGCGAAACCGAGTTCGAGGTCGCGGGCGATCTCACGGTGCGCGGTGTCACCCGCCGGGTGCCGCTGCATGTGACCTATCTGGGGCAGTGGGGCACGCCCTGGTGGGAGGGCGACCGGGACCTGGGGCCGAGGCAGCGGGCGGGCTTCCTCGCGAAGGGCCGGGTCAACCGGCATGACTTCGGGGTGTCCTGGAACGACACGGTGGACAAGGGCGGGGTCGTGGTGAGCGACATGGTCGACTTCACCCTCGACGTCGAGGCCGTCCTCGACCCCGAGGGCGGGCGTAGCTGAGCGGCAAGACACCCCCTAGCGGCCCGGGGCTCCCCAGCGGCCCGGGGGCTCGCGGGTGCGGGTCCACTCCCCCAGCTGCCGGGCCGTCCAGGTGTTGATGATCCGTTCCTTCGGCACGCCGCACTCCACCGCCCGGGTGCATCCGTTGATCTGCCAGTCGAGCTGACCGGGCGCATGGGCGTCGGTGTCGACCGAGAAGAACGTCCCCGCCTGAACCGCCTCCCGCAGCAGCCTGCGCGGCGGATCCAGCCGCTCCGGACGGCAGTTGATCTCCACGGCGGTTCCCGACTCCGCGCACGCCGCGAAGACCTCGGCGGCGTCGAACGCCGACTCGGGGCGCTTACCGCCCAGCAGCCGCCCGGTGCAGTGCCCCAGCACGTCGACGTGCGGATCGCCGACCGCTGTCACCATCCGGCGGGTCATCGGGCGCGCGTCCATCCGCAGCTTGGAGTGGACGGAGGCCACCACCAGGTCCAGCCGGTCCAGCAGCTCGGGCTCCTGGTCCAGCGAGCCGTCCGCCAGGATGTCGACCTCGATGCCGGTCAGCAGCCGGAACGGGGCCGACGTCTCGTTCAGCGCCGCCACCACGTCCAGCTGTTCGCGCAGCCGTTCCGCCGAGAGCCCCCGGGCGATGGTCAGCCGCGGCGAATGGTCGGTGAGCACGGCCCAGTCGTGCCCCAGCAGGGCTGCGGTACGGGCCATCAGCTCGATCGGGGAACCGCCGTCCGACCAGTCCGAATGCAGATGGCAGTCGCCGCGCAGCGCGGCCCGCAGCTCGTCCGCGGCCCCATCGGGCCGGTCAGGGCCCTCCCCGCCACCGGGTTCCAGCTTCTGGAGATAGGCGGGCACCTCGCCCCTGAGCGCCTCCTTGACCACCTGTGAGGTCTTGGGGCCGAGGCCCTTGAGCGAGCCGAGCGTGCCCGCCGCCGCCCGTCGCTCCACCTCGTCCGGGGACAGCTCGGCGAGCACCGCCTGGGCATTGCGGAAGGCGCGCACCCGGTACGTCGGTGCCTGCTCGCGCTCCAGCAGGAACGCGATCCGGTCCAGCGCCGTCAGCGGGTCCACCACGCCTCCATCATCCTCGCGGTGGCTCAGGCGCGCCGGTCCGGGCGGCGGCCCGGGGGCTGCCGGGGCTCGGCGCGGGCGGTCTGTTCGGGCACGGCACAGGTCTGGGGCGACTTGTCGGAGACGGTGATGGGACGGCCGTAGTGCTGGATCTCCAGCGGGGCGCCCTGGACCAGGGTGTAGGTGACGGTGAGGTCGGTGATCTCCACCCGCAGCCGCCGTCGCAGCACTTGCACGCTGAAGGCCAGCCGGGCCAGCTTCTCCGGCAGCTTGGGCGAGAAGCACAGGCTGCCCTCGCGGTACCGCATCCCGCCGAACCCGGCGACCAGCGCCATCCAGGTCCCGGCCAGCGACGCGACGTGCAGGCCGTCGCGGGTGTTGTGCTCCAGGTCCCGCAGGTCCATCAGGGCGGCCTCACCCAGATAGTCGTAGGCCAGGCGCAGATGGCCGACCTCGGCGGCCATGACGGCCTGGGCGCAGGCGGACAGGGAGGAATCGCGGACCGTCAGGTGCTCGTAGTAGGCGAAGTCGCGGGCCTTCTCCTCGTCGGTGAAGCACTCGCCGCGCAGATACAGGGCCAGCACCAGGTCGGCCTGTTTGACGACCTGTTTGCGGTACAGGTCGAAGTAGGGGAAGTGGAGCATGAGGGGGTACTGGCTGGGGTGGGTGTTCTGGAAGTCCCACTCCTGGTGGCCGGTGAAGTCGGCGGACTGCTCGTGGACGCCCAGCGTCTTGTTGTACGGGACCGTCATGGCCTCGGCCGCGTCCCGCCAGGTCGCGGCCTCCTCGTCGTCGGCGCCCAGCAGCGAGCCCTTGTCCGGGTGGCGCTCCACGACGTCCGCGGCGGCGCGCAGGTTCGACTGGGCCATGAGGTTGGTGTAGACGTTGTCGTCCGCGATGGCGCTGTACTCGTCCGGCCCGGTCACCCCGTCGATGTGGAAGCGGCCGTGGTGGTCGTGGTGGCCCAGCGAGCGCCAGAGCCTCGCGGTCTCCACCAGGATCTCCACCCCGGTCTCGCGTTCGAACTCCTCGTCGCCGGTGGCGGCGACGTAGCGCACCACGGCGTCGGCCACGTCGGCGTTGATGTGGAAGGCGGCGGTCCCGGCCGGCCAGTAGGCGGAGCACTCTGAGCCGTCGATGGTCCGCCAGGGGAAGGCGGCGCCTTCGTGGCCCAGCTGGCGCGCCCGCTCCCGGGCGGCGGGCAGGGTGGACTGGCGCCAGCGCAGCGCCTCGGCGACCGCCTCGGGGAAGGTGTAGGTCAGCAGTTGCAGGACGAAGGTGTCGGCGTCCCAGAAGGTGTGGCCGTCGTAGCCGGAGCCGGTGAGGCCCTTGGCGGGGATGGCGCGTTCCTCGGCGCGCGCACCGGCCTGCAGGACGTGGAAGATGCCGAACCGCACGGCCTGCTGGATCTCGGCGTCGCCCTCGACCTCGACGTCGGCGCGGGCCCAGAAATCCTCCAGCCAGCTGTGCTGCTGGTCGACCAGGCCCTGCCAGCCGGTGGAGACGGCTCCGGCGAGCGCCGCCTCGACCTGGTCGCGGACAGCGGGCAGGGAGCGCGCGCCGGACCAGCCGTAGGCGACCAGCTTCTCCAGCCGCAGCTTCTCGCCCGGCTTGAGGACGGAGGTGACGGTGAGGCGGGCCACGTCGTCGCCGCTCTCGCTGGCGTGGCGGGTGGGCGGCGGTCCGGTGATCAGGTGGTCGGCGGCGGCGCCGACCCGCAGCCCGCTGTCCCTGGTGCAGTGGATCAGCAGCAGCCGCTTGTCGACGGCGGCGTTCTCCTCGGCCTCCAGCGGGCTCTCCAGCGCTGCGGCCACCCGGGGGTCCCCGCCGCGCTCCGGCAGCTGCTCGTTGGCGACCAGTTCGGACTGGACGACGACCCGGATCTCGGCGTCCACCGCCTCCACCTCGTAGGCGATCGCGGCGATGGACCGCTGGGTGAGGGAGACCAGCCGGGTCGAGCGCACCCGCACGCTGGTTCCCGAGGGGGAGGTCCATTCGCAGGTGCGGTGCAGCACGCCGCCGCGCAGGTCGAGCACGCGCTCGTGGGAGCGCAGCCGCCCGTAGCGCAGGTCGAAGGGCTCGTCGTCCACCAGCAGCCGGATGACCTTGCCGTTGGTGACGTTGATCATGGTCTGACCGGCCTCGGGATAGCCGTATCCGGCCTCCGCGTACGGCAGCGGGCGCAGCTCGTGCACCCCGTTGAGGTAGGAACCGGGCAGGCCGTGCGGCTCGCCCTCGTCGAGGTTGGCGCGCCAGCCGACATGGCCGTTGGAGAGCGCGAAAACGGACTCGCTCTGCGGCAGCAGATCGAGGCGGAGCGCGGTCTCGCGCAGCTGCCACGGCTCGACGGCATACGAGGCATCGGTGATCACGAGGCGCCCTCCAGCAGCTCGGCGAGATCCTTGACGACGATGTCGGCGCCGTGTGCGCGCAACGCGTCCGCCTGCCCGGTCCGGTCCACGCCGATGACCCGGCCGAAGCGCCCGGCGCGGCCCGCCTCCATGCCCGCCAGGGCGTCCTCGAAGACCGCCGCGTCGGCGGGGGCGGTGCCCAGTTCCCGGGCGGCCTCCAGGAAGGCGTCGGGATGGGGTTTGCCCGGGAGCTTCCGCTCGGCGGCCACCACGCCGTCGACGCGCACCTCGAAGAGCTGCTCGATCCCGGCGGCGATCAGGACGTCGCGGCAGTTGGCGCTGGAGGAGACGACCGCGGTGCGCAGTCCGGCCTCCCGTACGGCCTCGGCGAATCGCACTGATCCTGGGTATGCCTCGACGCCGTCCTCTCGGATCTTCTCCAGGACGAGGAGGTTCTTCCGGTTGCCGAGCCCCTGGACGGTGTCCTTGTCGGGCGGGTCATCCGCGCCGCCCTCGGGGAGGTCGATGTCCCGGGAGGCCAGGAAGGTGCGTACGCCGTCGGCGCGCGGGCGGCCGTCGACGTATTCGTCGTAGTCGGTGGTCTTGTCGAAGGGCTCGAAGGAGGGTCCGTCGCGACGCCGCAGGAACTCGTCGAACATCTGCTTCCACGCCGCCGCGTGCACCACAGCGGTCCGGGTCAGCACGCCATCGAGGTCGAACAGGCAGGCCCGGATGCCCGCCGGGAGGCAGAGCTTCGTCATGGCCCCCGGGTCCCCCCGCCTCCGCCGGAGTATGCGGGGGATTTCTCCAGCGCGGGTACGCGGAACCGCTCAGCCCGGTACGGCGGTGCGGCCCTCGCGGCGGGAGCGGTCGGCGGCTTCCAGCACGGCGACCACCTCGCGGCCGAACCGCACGTCGCAGGGGTCGGCCACGCCTTCGCGGGCGGCGCGCAGCAGCCGGTCGACGGCCGTGGTGAACGCCTCCACCGCCGTGGTTTTGGGGTCGGGCACCTCGGCCGTTCCCTGCTCCCCGTAGAAGTCGCAGCCGAATCCGGCGGCGGCGGGCGCGGCGTCCAGGGTGAGCGCGAGGCTGCCGACCGCGCCCGACTCGTGCCGCAGCAGGACGTGCGTGGCGCCGCGCGGTCCGTCGAGGGCGGTGACCTCGGCCACCGGGCCCAGCACCGGCAGCAGCAGCGACAGGGCGTGCGGACCGACATCCCACAGCCCGCCGCGTTCGCGGCGCCAGGGAGAGCTGCCGTACGGGCTGCCGGAGCGGAATATGGAACCGAAGCCGGTGGCCCGGCCACCGTCCCAGCCCCCGGCCGCGGCGGCGCTGTCCAGGAACGAGGCGATGGGCGCGGCGAAGCGCCGGGTGAAGAAGACCACCGAGGCCGCCGCGTGCTCGTCGGCGGCGGCGACGATCCGGTCGGCGGCAGCGGTGGTGAAGGCCACCGGCTTGTCCAGCAGCAGATGGCGCCCGGCCCGTGCGGCGCGCTCGGCGAGACCGCTCTGGATGTCCGGCGGGAGGGCGACGGCGACCGCGTCGACGTCGCCGATCAGCGCGTCCGCGTCGGGGTAGGCGCGGGTGCCGTAGCGGTCGGCCAGCGCCGCCGCCTTGGCCGGGTCGCGGCCCCAGATCCCGGCGAGTACCGCGTCGGGGTGCGCGGCGAGTGCCGCGCCGTGGGTCTCCGCGGCCCAGGGGCCGGTTCCCAGCAGTCCGAAGCGCATCCGTCCGCCCTTTCGCCCGGTCCGCCGCGGGACGCTCCCGCGGCCGGGCGCGATCCTACGCCGCTGTCCCCCCCGGGCACGTCGCCGGAGGTACGCCGCTCACCTGCTTGGACGTGGGCGGATGCCGGAGGGTGGGGGCGGTGACAATCTTGGGCCACGGCCCGGCCGCAGCCCGCGCACGGCCGCGCTCCCCTCACCGCTGGAGGATGTCCGTGGCCAGCCCGACCCGCCCGAGCCGCACGACACCGGGCCGTGCGACGCGGCCTTCCCCGGGCCGTCGCCGCGCCCCGGCGCGCGCGATCGCGGCGCTGCTGCTGTGCGGTGCGGCAGTGCCCGCCTGCGCCTCCGCCCCGGAGCGCGCCTCCCACCCGCGGAAGCCGGCGGCGCCGCACCACTCGGCGCGGGCGCAGTCCGCGGCCGAGCAGGCGGCCCGGGCGCGTCTGCTGCCGGGCATGCCCGCGCCGCTCGATCCGCACGACCTGTACGCGGCGGACCGGCCGGGCAAGCTGTCGCGGACGGTGAAGAAGTTCCCGTCACGGGTGTACGTGCCCAACACGCTGTCGGACACGGTGAGCGTGATCGACCCGAAGACGTACAAGGTGGTCCGCACCATCCGGGTCGGCCACCAGCCGCAGCACGTGGTGCCGTCGTGGGATCTGAAAACGCTGTGGGTCAACAACGACCTCGGCAACACCCTCACCCCGATCAACCCCGCGACCGGCAAACTGGGACGCCCGGTGGACGTCCACGACCCGTACAACCTCTACTTCACCCCGAACGGCAAGCACGCCGTGGTGATGGCCTCCAAGGACCGGGCCCTGGTGTTCCGGGACGCGCACACCATGCGGGTGGTGAAGTCGGTGCCGGTGAAGTGCTTCGGCGTCAACCACGCGGACTTCTCCCCCGACGGGCGCTACTTCATCGTCTCGTGCGAGTTCTCGGGCGAACTGCTGAAGGTGGACACGGCCCGGATGAAGGTGGTGGGCCAGCAGCGGCTGCCGCTCGCCGGAGCCATGCCGCAGGACGTCAAGATCTCGCCGAACGGGAAGACCTGGTACGTCGCCGACATGGTGGCGAACGGGGTGTGGGTCCTGAACGGGGACACCTTCAGCCGCCCCCGGCTGCTGCCCACCGGCAAGGGCGCCCACGGCCTGTACGTCAGCCGGGACTCCCGCACCCTCTACATCTCCAATCGCGGCGAGGGCACGGTCTCCCTGCTGTCCTTCAAGTCCGGCAAGCTCACCGGCCGCTGGCGGCTGCCCGGCGGCACCAGCCCCGACATGGGGGGTGTCTCCGCGGACGGCAAGGTGCTGTGGCTCTCGGGCCGCTACAACGGCGAGGTGTACGCGATCGACACCCGCACCGGTCGGCTCCGCGCCCGGGTCCCGGTGGGCGGCGGCCCGCACGGGCTCGCCGTCTATCCGCAGCCGGGCCGCTACTCCCTCGGCCACACCGGCATCTTCCGCTGAGCCGCTGAACTGCTGAGCCCGGCGGAATCGGCTGGCGTCCGATGCATAGCCCGGCTATATAGGCCCGTGATACATATGTACGTGTGGAGTACACACACCAGTCCGGCTCGTCGGAGACCGAGGGCAGCGCGGCCCGTGAGGAGGCCGCGGAGGCGCTGGAGCAGCTGGCGTTTCTCGCGGTGCGCCATCTGACCACCCGGGACATCAGCTTCACCGCGGCTTCCACGCTCGGCCGCCTGAGCCGGGAGGGCCCGGCCCGGCTCACCGCGCTGGCCGCCGACGAGGGCGTCAGCCAGCCCTCGATGACGCAGCTGGTCCAGCGGCTGGAGCGGCAGGGCCTGGTGACCCGGATCGACGATCCGCACGACGGGCGCGTGGTGCTGGTGGCCATCACCGATGGCGGGCGCACACTGCTCGCCGAACGGCGCCGCGACCGTACCGCCCGACTGGCCGGACTGCTCGCCACCCTGCCCCCCGAGGACGAACAGGCGCTCGCCGCCGCCGTCCGCGCCGCGGCCCCCGCCCTCCAGCGGCTGGCGGCGGACGCGGGGCGGACCCGCAGACCCCCGGGGAGTGCCGCTTCCTGAACGGAGCCCTTCTTGTCCGCTGACTCACGCGCCGGCTCACTCCCCGCCGACTCCCGTATCGCCGACCCCCACGTCGCCGGATCCCGCCCCGCCGGTCCCCGCGCCACCAGCCCGTTCAAGCAGCCCAAGGCCGTCTGGGCGGTGGCCTTCGCCTGTGTCATCTCCTTCATGGGCATCGGCCTCGTGGACCCGATCCTGCCCGCCCTCTCCAGCAAGCTGCGGGCCACGCCCAGCCAGGTGTCGCTGCTGTTCACCAGCTATCTGGTGGTCACGGCAGTGGCCATGCTCGTCACCGGTTTCGTCTCCAGCCGCATCGGCGCCAAGCGCACCCTGGTCGCCGGTCTGGTGCTCATCGTGCTCTTCAGCGCGGCCGCGGGGGCGTCCGGCGGCATCGACGGGATCGTCGGCTTCCGCGCGGGCTGGGGGCTGGGCAACGCCCTGTTCATCGCCACCTCGCTCGCCGTCATCGTCGGCTCGGCCAGCGGCGGTTTCGGCGGCGCCATCATCCTCTACGAGACCGCCCTGGGCATCGGCATCGCGGTGGGCCCGCTGCTCGGCGGAGAACTCGGCGCCATCAGCTGGCGCGGGCCGTTCTTCGGGGTGTCGGTCCTGATGGCCATCGCCCTGATCGCGACCATCGTGCTCGTCGAACCCACCCCCGCCCCGGCTCGCCGCGCCTCGGTCATGGACCCGCTGAAGGCGCTGCGCCACCGCGGACTGCTCACCATGGGGCTGACCGCGCTCTGCTACAACTGGGGCTTCTTCACGGTGCTGGGCTACGCGCCCTATCCGATGGACCTGGGCACCCATGAGCTGGGCTATGTCTTCACCGGCTGGGGCATGTTCGTCGCCCTCTTCTCCGTCTTCGGCGCGCCCTGGCTCCAGGCCCGGCTGGGCATAGCCCGCGCGCTGTATCTGAACCTGGCGCTGTTCGCCCTCGACATCCTCGTCATCGCGGTGTTCACCACCTCAAGGACGACGCTGATCGCGGCGGTCGTCGTGGCCGGTGCCTTCATCGGCGTGAACAACACCATCACCACTCAGGCGGTGATGACCGTCGCGCCCGTCGAACGGCCCGTCGCCTCGGCCGCGTACGGCTTCGTCCGCTTCATCGGCGGCGGACTGGCCCCGTACGCCGCGGGCAAGCTCGCCGAACGCGCCGGGGTGCACGCCCCGTTCTACGTGGGAGCCGCCGCCGTCGCCCTCGGCATCGCCGTCCTGGCCACCGGCCACTCACAGCTCGCCGAGGCGGAACGGGCCCAGGCGGCTGCCTGACGGGGCGCCGAGGCCGCCTCGGTCTCCGCGGCCTGAGGCGAACGCCGCCGTCAGATGCGCCAGCAGCGGATGCGCCCGGCCGCGTCGAAGACGTCCGCCTTGCTGGACAGGATGTCCCGGACCAGGTCGATCAGCGCGCCGTACGGCGGGTCGATGCCCTCGCCGGACGCGTGCATGTAGGCCACCGCGGTCGCGCTGGCAAAGCGCGCGTTGCTCGCCGGGAGCGGCCTGAGCGTGGCGAGCGTGTGCAGCAGCGCCGCGGCCCGCCACGCCGGGTCGGGATCGACGCCCAGGCGCGGCGGGTCGACGCGGTGGCGGGCCACGGCGGCGACCAGCCCCGAGAAGTCGGAGATGGCCGGCTGTTCGGGCAGGACCTCCTCATGGCGCTGGAGCAGCCACGGGATGTCGATGTGAAGCGGCGGCATCGTCACGCGGCCTGCCCCGGGTGACGATGCTCGTCGTCCGGGAACGCGTCCGCGAAGGCGTCCGCGTTGTCCGCGAAGAAGCGCCTGAAGACCTCGGCGCCTTCCTCCAGGGCGCGGTGGCGGGCGATGTCGGCGACGGTCGCCTCACGGACGAGGGCCTTCATCGTCGTACCGCGTTCCTTGGCGATCTGGCGGAGGTCCTCAAGTTCCCGATCGCTGAATTCCACGTTGAGTGCTGACATGCGGCACACCCTACTTGTCCGGTACCCCGTCAGCAATCGCCCCAGCTCACACCATGCTTTTGTAGGTACTTGACAAGTCTGGACAAGCGTTACGGAGCCTGTGCTCCGGGTGGCCGGGCACCGCTTTGGTCCACCCTTACGAACGGCTCGCGCACCTCGCGATCCGTCAGCGCTCGGTACGCGGCGGGGCGCCGGAACGCGTTGCCCCAGGTTTCGCGGCGCCGGTAGTCGCGGAGCGCGTCGAGGTCGAAGACCGCCGGGTAGACCCCCTCGGCCTCGCCCGCCTCGATCACGAGCATGTCCCGGGAGGAGCCGTCCTCGGTGAAGGCGACGCCGTCGAAGGCGATGGAGTGTCCCCAGCCGGGGCCCGCGTAGTTGGCCATGGCCAGGGCGGTCATGTTCTCGTAGGCGCGGGCCCGGAACTGGCCGAGCCGGTTGATCTCCAGATCGCAGGCGTTCGGGGTGAGGACGAGTTCCGCCCCGGCCAGCATCAGGGCCCGGGCGCTCTCCGGAAACTCCCGGTCGTAGCAGATCATCGCGCCCGTCATGACCTCGCCCGCCGCCGTGTCCAGGGCGCATACCTCGAAACCGTCCCCCGGGGTGAGGGCGGCCTCGGGCCAGCCGAAGGCGCAGGTGTGCACCTTGGCATAGGTGAGGGCGAGGCGGCCGTGGCGGTCGATGAGGGAGACGGTGTTGCGCGGCGCCCCGTCCCACTTCTCCAGGTACGTGAGGGCGATCGCCATGTCGAGTTCGGCCGCCAGCTCGCGGAAGTGGCCGACGAAGGGCCCGTCACGGGTGATCGCCGCATCGCCCCAGATCGCCTCGTGCGCCGCGGGCGGCGACTTGGGCAGCGTACCGTCCCACAGCCGGGGGTGGCGGTAGAGGTCGCCGGTGGCGTCGTCGGCGACGGCCGGCCGGTAGCCGTTGCTCCACATCTCGGGGAAGAGCGCGACGTCCGCGCCGATGGCCTTGGCCCGGCGGCAGGCGGCATCACCGGTGGCGAGGTTCGCCCGCGCGTCGCGGCCGGGAGGCGCGAGCTGGAGCAGGGCGACGGTCAGGGTGGTCATGACTGGTCTCTCCTTCGTCGGCTGATGGAGCGGAGGCGAAGGAGTGGCCGGTGGTCCCCGGGCGCGCGGCGGGCGTCACAGCATGCCCGCCACGCTACCGGGCACCCGGGGCCGCTCGTAAGACCCCGGCGACCAGGCCGGACGGCCCGGTGCGCGGGAGGTGAGGGTACGGTGAGCCGCATCACAGGAGATCGCGGGACATCGCAGGAGGAGAGCGTGACCATGGAGCAGCGGGTGTGCGGCCGGACCGGGCGCGAGGTCTCCGTCGTCGGGCTGGGGACCTGGCAGCTGGGCGCGGGCTGGGGCGACGTCAGCGAGGCGGACGCCCTGGCCGTGCTGGAGGCGGCCGTCGAGTCGGGGGTGACGTTCTTCGACACCGCCGATGTGTACGGGGACGGGCGCAGCGAGCAGCTCATCGGGCGCTTTCTGCGGGACCGGCCGGACGCCGGGATCTTCGTGGCCACCAAGATGGGGCGGCGGGTGCCGCAGGTCGCGGAGAACTACACGCTGGACAACTTCCGTGAGTGGACCGACCGTTCACGGGCCAACCTGGGTGTGGACACGCTCGATCTGGTGCAGCTGCACTGCCCGCCGTCCTCGGTGCACGCCACCGACGCGGTGTTCGACGCGCTGGACACACTGGTGGACGAGGGCCGGGTGGCGGCGTACGGGGTCAGCGTGGAGACCTGCGAGGAGGCGCTGACGGCGATCGCGCG
Organism: Streptomyces sp. NPDC041200; assembly: GCF_055591805.1. NCBI lineage: Bacteria > Bacillati > Actinomycetota > Actinomycetes > Kitasatosporales > Streptomycetaceae > Streptomyces > Streptomyces sp. NPDC041200. Next base: position 11,665 of record NZ_JBVIZF010000056.1, read on the forward strand.
GCCGGGGATGGCGAGTGTGCAGATCATCCTCAATCCGTTCCGGCTCAAGCCGCTGGAGAGGGTGGTTCCGGCGGCCGCGGAGGCCGGGGTGGGGATCATCGCGCGGGTGCCGCTGGCGTCCGGTCTGCTGTCGGGCAGGTACACCAAGGACACGCTGTTCGCCGACGACGACCACCGCACGTACAACCGGCACGGCGAGATGTTCGACCAGGGCGAGACCTTCTCGGGGGTGGACTTCGAGGAGGGCGTCGAGGCGGCGGTGGAGTTCGGGAAGCTGGCGCCGGATGGTGCCACGCCCGCGCAGACGGCGCTGCGGTGGATCGTCCAGCAGCCGGGGGTGACCTCGGTCATCCCCGGCGCGCGTGGCCCCGAGCAGGCACGGGCGAACGCGGCGGCAGCGGCGCTGCCGCCGCTGCCGCAGTCCACCCTGGACGCCATCGGCGAGCTGTACGACCGGCGGATCCGCGCCCAGGTGCACCACCGCTGGTGAGGTTCTTCCTGGGCTGATGGCCTCAGAAGCCCGCGACTCAGAAGCCCGCGGTCGCCGCCCATCCGGTCAGTTCGCGCTGGGCGGCGGCGCGCAGCTCCGCGGTGGGGGCGGCGGTGCCGTCGGCGACCAGGGCGTAGTGCAGGGTGCCGCTGTCGCCGGGTGCGGAGAGCACCAGCCGGCGGGCGTCCGCGCCACCGGGCTCGGCCGCGGCGGCGATGGGGTGGTCGGCGGTGTGCCCCTGCGCGGTGTACGCGGGCGGGCCGGTGACGGTGCCCAGGTCGGAGACGACGGTGGTGGTGGCGGGGTCGAAGTCGCGGGGCAGGTGCAGTTCGGTGGGGGCGTCGGTGCGGCCGTCGGAGCGCCACACCAGCAGTCCGTAGCGGCCGGAGCCGGTGAGCTTGGCGACGTTGGGGAGGGAGCTGGGGATGCGGTCCCAGCTGAGGGTGGTGTTGCCGTCGCGTGAGCGGTCCTCGAAGGTGAACGCGAGCGTGCGGCCCGCTACCGCGCGCGGGTAGAGGCGGTCGAGCAGCCGGGCGTCCTGGCGCAGCTGGGCGTTGCCGGAGTCATCGAGGCGTACGGCCGAGAGGTCCTCGTCGTTCCAGGCGTCGCCTTCGGTGAGGATCTTGGAGGTGTTGCCGTTCATCGCCTCGCGGTGGCGGCCGTTGTAGAGGTCCCACTGCCACTGGTTGGAGGAGAGGACGGAGCCGGACGTGGCGGGCTTGGTCCACCAGGTGGCGCCGGGCAGGCGGGAGTCGAGCGCCTGGTACATGCCCTTGAGGACGGTGGGCGCCTTGTCGGAGGTGAAGCCGGTGAGCGGATGGCCGAACTCGCTCATGACGGCGGGGGTGTTCAGCGCGGTGGCGCGGTCGCGGACGGCACCGAAGTCGGTCGAGTACTGGCCGTCGGCGGCCTTACCGGGCATGAAGACACCCGAGATGGCCTTCTGGTCGTAGTAGTGGGTGTTGAAGACATAGCGGGAGCCAGGCTTTCCCCCGTCGAGCAGCCCGCCCTCCTGGCGCTGGAAGGACAGGTTGGAGTTCCAGAACATGTTGGGCTCCACGAAGGCGGGCTTGTCCCGCCATCCCGCGGCGTCCATGCGCGCGCGGAACTTCTCGTAGAACGGCCACAGCACGTCCTTCTCCCAGGTGCGGCTGTTCTGGCCGTCGTCGTAGACGCCCGCGTAGGGCTCGTTGAGCGGGTCGAAACCGGTGACGCGGGCGAACGCGTCGGCGGGGAGGCGCTGGGCGAGGTAGGACATGGTCTTCTCGGCGGTGGCGAGGAAGGCGTCCTGAACGCGCACGGTCCCGGCGCTGGTGGTCAGCGCGCGGTTGTGCCAGAAGTCGCGGGTGGCCTTCATGACTGCCTGGTTCTGGGTGATGTTCTGGCCCCAGTGGGCGCAGATGCCGCAGGACTCCTTGCCGTAGCCGCCCGCGTCGACAACCCACTTGGGGGCGCCGTCGCCGCTGTACCAGCTGTCCTTGTCGAAGATGTGGCGGGAGTAGAGGTCCTGGTGGAAGTCGGGGTAGACCCGGATTCCGGCGTCGAGGAAGGCCTTCATCTGGGCGGTGACCTGCTCCAGGTAGCCGGTGTCCACCTCGCCGGGCCGGGGTTCGGCGTGGGCCCAGGAGAGCAGGAAGCGCACCGAGTTCGCCCCGGTCAGGTTCCGCATCGCGGCGGCGGACTTCCGGGCGTCGGCCACGCTGGCGAAGGGGAGGCCGTTGTTCTCCTCCAGCTTGGTCTCGCCGGAGACGTTGAAGCCGCGGAGCACGACCTCGCGGCCGTGGCCGTCGGCGAACCGGGTGCCGTCCGTGGTCACCTCGTCCGCGGCCCGTCCGTCGAACCAGGGCGGCTCGGCGGCGGCCGCCGGGGTGGCCGGGGCCACGATCGCGGCCACCAGCAGAACGGCCGCCCCGAGCAGCCCTGTTCGGCCCGCTCGGGTGCGGCCGTTCCGTATGCCTGAAGTCACGGTGCCTCGCGTCGCATGCGTCGCCATGGACACTACCGTCCAGTAGACATGAAGAATCGTCAACTAGTGGCGCTCAGCGGATCGTTCGGCGTTCGCGACGCATCAGGACAATCGGGTTACCGCGGGAAACCGCTGCCCAGGCCCGCACCCGCTTCCGGGGCGCCGAGCCCGTCGGGACCGAAGGAGACGATGCCGTCGGTCGTCAGACCGGCCGACGCGCCGCGCAGCACCCAGGCGGCGCCGCTGGAGGTGTGGGCGCCGTCCTCGCCGGGGGCACCCACGGACAGGTCGCTCTTGCCGTCGCCATCGGTGTCGGCGTGCTGGACCGCCGCGCCGAAGTAGTCGCCCGCCTCGGCTGCGCCCGGGACCCCGGCGGTGTCCTGGGTGAACGCCTGCGCGCCGGTGCCGGACAGGCCGCCCGCGCCGCCGTACAGCTGGACGACGCTGCCCGCGTCCTTCTGACCGGCCTCCAGGTCCTCGTACGGGATGCCGACCGCGACGTCCGCGTAGCCGTCACCGTTGACGTCGTCGGCACTCAGCGCGTTACCGAACTGGTCGCCCTCCTCGTTGACGCCCGGCACACCCGCGGTGTTCTGGTCGATGGTCGCGGTGCGGGTGGTGCTCGGCCCGGACGCGGTGCCGTAGAACACCTTGAGGGTGCCGTGGTCGTACGGCAGGTCCTCGACGACACCGCCGGGGACGGTGCGCATGATCAGGTCGCCGTAGCCGTCCTTGTCGACGTCCCCGACGGTGGTGGCGGCGGCGTCGGTGAGCTTGGTGGGCGTCTTCCCGAGGCCGTCCGTGCCGCCCTTCCAGACGAGGGTGTCCTCGGACATCTCCTCGAAGGCGTGGGTGCTGACGAGTTCGTCCTTGCCGTCGCCGGTGATGTCGCCCGCGGTCAGGCTCGTCGGCCGGTCGATCTTTCCGGTGTCAACGGTGGCGCTCCCCGCCGCCGCGCCCTCACGGGTGAACGGGCCGAAGCGGACGCGCAGCCCGGTGGTCTCGTCGAGCTCCGAGCCCTTGTTGACGATGACCTGGTCGACCAGATCGGCGTGGCCGTCACCGTTGAAGTCCCCACCGGCGATGGTGCTGTAGCCGAAGTTGTCGCCGTCGCCGCCGGGCAGCTGGGTGCCGCCGCCGAGGCCGTTCGCCGAGCCCCACAGGACCGTGGTGGCGGGCTTGTTGCCCGTCTGGACCGCCAGGTCGGTGTAGCCGTCGCCGTCCAGGTCGCGGGCGACCGTCTCCTCGCCGAAGTACGCCGAGGCGGCGGGGTCACCGGGGACACCCTCGGTGGCCTGGCTGACGATCTGCCGGTGGCCGGTGTCCGTACCGGAGGCCGAGCCGTAGACGACGGCGACATAACCGGCCTTGGCCTTGCCGCCCACGGTGCCGCTCGGCGCGGAGATGGCGAAGTCGGCGTATCCGTCCTTGTTGAAGTCGGCCCGCGGCGCGGAGGCCGCGGCGGTGGCGCGGGCCTCGGCAGCGCCCGCCGACGGGGCGGCGAGTAAGACGGGGGTGGTCACAAGCGCGACCACCGTCGCGCAGCGCGCGACGGCGGAAAGGGAACGGGGCCGCACAAATCCTCCAGCTCGTTGGTGAGCGTTTACCTCACGTACACCCACCAGGACAGCCGGAGTCGCCGAACGGTTGCGCACCGGGACCTAGGGAATCCCCTAGGCGGCGCCTTGCCGGTCAGTTCAAGCAATGTGACGCACCGCCTCCCGACGATTGACGCGTCAGCTGTCACGGTCTACGTTCTGATCGGTTTACCGAACTCTGTTCGAAATATCGACACCATCTGGTGCCTGGCCGCACATCCTCCCTTGGAGACCGAGATGAGTGCAGTGCTCCGCCCCGGCTCCCAGCCGTCCCGGCGCCGCTTCCTCGGCATGGCCGCCGCCACTCCCCTGGCGGTATCCGGCGCGCTGGCCCTCGGCGCCGGAACGGCCCACGCCGCCGACTCGGCTTACGCGATGTGCTACTTCACCGAGTCCACCAGCCTCGGCGCGGGCACCGACTACGGCCTCCACCTCGCCGTGAGCACGGACTCCCTCAACTGGACGCCGCTGAACCAGAACAACCCCGTGGTCACCCCCACCGCGGGCGCCCTCGGTCTGCGCGACCCGTTCCTCATGCGCAAACAGGACGGCACGTTCGTCGTCCTCGCCACCGACCTCAAGGGGACCGACTGGAGTTACAACAGCCAGTACGTCCATGTCTGGGACTCCACGGACTTGCGCGCCTTCACCGGCTACCGGCGGCTGAAGCTGCACGACATGACCACCCACAGCTGGGCCCCCGAGGCGTTCTGGGACGCGGGCAGAGGGCAGTACGCGGTCATCTACTCCTCGGTCAACTCCAGCGGCCACAACGTGATCATGGTCAACTACACCAGCGACTTCGTCACCGCGTCCGCCCCGCAGGTCTTCTTCGACCCCGGCTATGACGTGATCGACGGAAACATGGCCGTCGGCGTGAACGGCTACAACTATCTCTTCTTCAAGAAGAGCCAGACCCTGGTGGCGGCCCGCTCCACCTCCCTGAACCCGGGGAGCTTCAGGGAGTTCAGCGCCGGTGTCGCGCACGGTGGCACCGAGGCCCCGACCGTCTACAAGTCCCTGACCTCGAACACCTGGTACCTGTGGGGCGACACCTACACCCCCAACGGGGTCTTCTACGCCTGGCGGAGCACCGACCTCGCCTCCGGCACCTGGACCGCGCTCGACCAGAGGACCTACACCCAGCCCGTCAACTCCAAGCACTGCGGCATCACGACGATCACCACGGCCGAGTACGGAAACCTGATGGCCAAGTGGGGCGCCCCGGCCTGGAACCGGCTGAAGTCGTACAACTATCCGGACCGCTACGTCCGCCACTTCGGCTACGTCGGCCGTATCGACACGTACCCCTTCGACCTGTACACCGACTCGCTGTGGAAGCTGGTGCCGGGCCTCGCCGACAGCTCGGGCATCTCCTTCCAGTCGGTCAACCACCCCACCCGCTACCTGCGCCACTACGACTACCAGCTCCGGCTCGACGTCAACGACGGGACGTCGGCGTTCGCCGCGGACGCCACCTTCTACCGCACAGCAGGCCTGGCCGACTCAACCTGGGCCTCCTTCCGCTCGTACAACAACCCCACCCGCTACATCCGCCACTCCAACTACGTCCTGCGCATCGATCCCATCTCCACGGCGACCGAGCGTCAGGACGCGACCTTCCGTGTCGGCTACTGAGCCTCCGAGCGGGAGCGCTCACCGGGTTACCGTCCACTTCTGATTGGCGGCGCCGGTGCAGGTCCATATCTGCAGCCGGGTGCCATTGGCCGAACTGCCGCCACTGGCGTCCAGACACTTGTCGGCCTGCGGGTTGACGATGTCGCGGGCCGCGGGGACGGCCCACTGCTGGGCCGGGCTGCCGTTGCAGTCGTAGAGCTGGACCGGGGTGCCGTCGGCCGTGCCGCCCGATGCCACGTCCAGACACTTGCCCAGCGCACGGATCGTGCCGTCGCCGCCGACGGTCCACTGCTGGGCGGCCGAGCCGTTGCAGTCGTAGAGCTGCACGGGGGTGCCGTTGGCGTTGTTGGCGCCCGCCACGTCCACGCACTTGCCGCCGACGCCGGTGATGGCACCGCCGCCCGGTTGACCGCTGTCGGTGCTCACCCGGACATAGTCGACGATGAGCTGCTGAGGGAAGACCGTGCTGCCGTCGGGGTCTCCGGGCCAGTAGCCGCCGACCGCGAGGTTGAGGATCAGGAAGAAGGGCTTGTTGAACGCCCACTGCCGTCCGCCGAGGTCGGCAGGGGTGCGCCGCTGGTACACGGTTCCGTCGACGGACCAGGTGATCGCGTTCGGGCTCCAGTCGACCGCGAAGGTGTGGAAGGCGTCGGCGAACGCCTGGCCGCCGGGCAGGGTGTACCCGGCCCCGATGCCGCCGGACCCCGAGTACCCGGGGCCGTGGAGGGTGCCGTGGACGGTGGACGGCTCGAAGCCCACGTTCTCCATGACGTCGATCTCACCCGAGTTGGGCCAGCCGACCTGTCCGATGTCGTTGCCGAGCATCCAGAACGCCGGCCACATACCCTGCCCGCGCGGAACCTTCATCCGGGCTTCGACCCGGCCGTACGTGGTGGTGAACTTGCCCGCCGTGTTCAGCCGGGCGGAGGTGTACTCGCACCTTCCGTACCAGCACTGATAGTTGTCCGGGTTCTCCCGGCGGGCGGTGATGACCAGATGGCCCTGCCCGTCGAGGGCGGCATTGCGGTTTCCCGCGGTGTAGTACTGGCGTTCATGGTTGCTGACGTTGTCCCCCGTCTCGATCTGCCACTTGCCGCCGTCGACGGCGGAGCCCGCGGGCCCGTCGAACTCGTCGGAGAACGTGACGGCGGCGGCCGCCGCCGGTCGCGCGGCGGGATTCGCCGCGGAAGCGGGCGCGCCCTGCGCCAGTCCAGTGGACAGCGACGCGAGGGCGAGGACCGAGACGAAGGACAGCAGCAGCCGCCGGGGGATGCGCGGGGAGCCCATGGCTCTCCCTTCCGGAACATGTGAATGACAGGCGCGGAGAGCCATGAGGCGCGGGGGTGAAGCCTGACAGGTGTTCAGCTCACTACGTGATTTAAGAAGTGGAGGAAGACCCTGTCAAGAGATTGGTATGGACCAAATGCTCACCGAGCACTGACGAAGCTCACACCTGGACGCCGCATCCCCTGGCGATCCCGAGCAGACCCACCGCATACCCCTGGCCGATCGCGCGGAACTTCCACCCCCCGCCCCGCCGGCACGGCCGGCCGAACACCATCGCGGCCTCATCGTGACCGCCCCCGGTCCGCTCGAAGCGGCACATCCCGCTCGCGCCGCATGCCCGACCGACAGTGAATCTACAGGACTGTAGAAATAACCGGAACGGGTGACCGATCATTTGAAGCCACCAGACCCCGCGGAGGCACAGCCGCCTTCGCGGCACCTCTCTACAAACCTGTAGTTTTCTTTTTCCGCGTCACGCGACGGGGAGCACCGACAAGGAGATGCAAGATGGCGCTGTGGGACCGCCTCAAGGACTCGGTCCAATCGATGCAGGCCCAGCTCACGGCGAAGAAGAGCGACTTGAAGAGCGGAGCCTTCCGGGACGCCAGCATGGCGATGTGCGCCCTGGTGGCGGCGGCGGACGGCAGGATCGACCCCTCGGAGCGGGAACGCGTCGCCCAGCTCATCGCCACCAACGATGTGCTCCAGACGTTTCCTTCGGACGATCTGCACCGCCGCTTCGAGGAGAACCTCGACAAGCTGACCGTGGACTTCGACCTCGGCAAGGTCAATGCGGTGCGGGAGATCGCCAAAGCGAAGAAGAAGCCCGCCGAGGCACGGGCCGTCGTCCAGATCGGCATCGTCATCGGCGGCGCCGACGGCCACTTCGACGACAACGAACGGGCGGTCGTCCGCGAAGCGTGCTTCGCCCTGGACATCCCTCCGACCGAGTTCGACCTGGCACCGCACGCGGCCGACGATCCCGGCGACATGGAACGGGAGACCCGCCCCGGGGCCGCCCTGCCCGGAGACGAGCTTCAGGTGTTCCTCAAGGCGCTGGCCAGCGGCACGCGCCAAAGGCTCTTCTCGCACTTCGCCGATGGCGAGGAGCTGACGGTCGGCGAGGCCGCCGAACGTGCCGGACTCGGCCCGTCGACCACCTCCGAACACCTCGCCGTCCTCCGGCGCGGAGGGCTGCTCCAGTCGATACGCACCGGCAAGCTGGTCCGCTACCGCACCGACCAGGAGAACATCACCGAACTCCTCGGGCAGCTCCATTCCTACCTGCACGCCCCAGCACCACCGACACCGGCACCGAGCCACCTGCCGCCCGAGCCCGGGCGGGGTGATTCAACGTGACCAAGCGGCTCGATGGCACCCTGGCCCAGGTTTCTACAGTGCTGTAGATTGACATCGTCGTTCGCGGCCCCTGCCACGGGCCGCCACCTACTGGAGGAGACCACCCACCCATGTTCGGCCTCAGCGAGCTCGCTCTCCTCCTCATCGTCGCCATCGTCCTGATCGGCGCCAGGAAGCTCCCCGACCTCACCCGCTCCGCGGGCAAAGCGGCCCGCATCCTCAAGAGCGAGGCCAAGGCCATGAAGGCCGACGACGCTTCGGCCAACACCCCGAACGCCCCGCGCGTCATCCGGGTCGCCCCCGGCGACGTCACGCGCAAGGCCCCGGGAGCTGACAGCGGCCGGGGCTGATACCTCTCCTGGGAAGTCGCCGCGTTCCCGCACGACGCCAGCGGCGCTGTTCTCGCGGGGGCTCTGAGCCGTACCGTGATCGCATGGAACAGCGCATCACGTTGGTCACGCTGGGCGTGTCCGACCTCGCTCGGGCCAAGGGTTTCTACGAGGCCCTGGGCTGGCGCGGGCAGGAAGTCGAGGAGACCGTCTTCTTCCAGGCGGGCGGGCTCGGGGTGGTGCTGTGGGACCGCGATAAGCTCGCGCGGGACTGCGGGCTGGAGCCCGGGCCCGCCGCCGGGTTCGGCGGGATCGCCCTGGCGCACAACGTGCGCTCCGAGGCGGAGGTCGACACTCTGCTCGCGGCGGTGGAGGGCGCCGGTGGGACGGTGACCAAGCCCGCGGCCGTCAACGCCATCGGCTTCTACTCCAGCGCCTTCGCCGACCCGGACGGTCACGCCTGGGAGGTCGCGCACAACCCCGGGTTCCCGCTCGCCGAGGACGGGTCGGTCACCCTGCCCGATTTCGGCGCTCCGTGACGCCCGGCTAGTCCGCGTCGTCCACGTAACGCAGCACGCCCATCATGTGCCGCTCGTCGGCCTCTTCCGGGCGGGTCGCGACGCAGTCGGTCAGCCGCTTGGTGAGGGTGTCGGCGTCGATGCCGGTGCCGATCATCACCAGCTGGGTGGTGCGGGGCTCCCCGCGCTCCCAGGGCACCGGCTGGAAGCGGAGGTACGCGCCGACGGCGTGCAGCCCGTACTTCCGCCGCGGTGCGGCGCCGGCGAAGTGGACGAAGCCCTTGAGGCGGTAGAGGCCCGCGGGCCGGGCGTCGAGGAATCGCATGAAGCGACGCGGGTCCAGCGGCTCGGCCGAGGTGAATTCGACGCTCTCGTACGCGGCGTGCAGATGGCGGCGGTGGTCGTCGTGCTCTTCGGTGCCGTCGCACACATCGGCGAACGAGAGCTGCCGGAAGCGCTCCTCGGGCGTCTCCCGGGGCTCGTGGTCGAAGAGGAGACCGGGGTCGACGCGGCCGTGCTCGGCGGTGAGGACGGGCAACCCCGGGGCGATCTCGGCGACGGTCTCCAGGACGCGCCGCCGCTCGTCCTCCCCCACCCGGTCGGTCTTGTTGACCACGATCAGGTCGGCGTCGCGCACATGGCGGTCCAGCTCGGGGTGGCGGTCGCGGGTGCTCGTGAACTCGGCGGCGTCCACGACCTCCACCAGGCCCCCGTAGCGGATGCGCTCATTGCCGCTGGACAACAGCGTGCGGATCATGCTCTGCGGTTCCGCCAGACCGCTCGCCTCGATCACGATGACGTCGATGCGCAGCTCCGGGTCGGTGAGCCGGTCCAGCATCTCGTCCATTTCGGAGGCGTCCGCCGCGCAGCACAGACAGCCGTTCTCGATGGGGATCATCGAGTCGACCTGTCCGGCGACGGCCATGGCGTCGATGTTGACGCTGCCGAAGTCGTTGACGATGACCCCGATCCGGGTGTCCACGCTGTCGCGCATCAGATGGTTGAGCATCGTGGTCTTTCCGGAACCCAGGAAACCCGTGACGAGAAGGACCGGGATCCGTTGTGTGGCCAAGGCTCTGTCTCCGTGCGGCGATGCGTAGGCGGTGCGGGCGGGCCGTTCATGCTATCCGGACGGCGGCCCGGGGCGGATCTCGGCCATCGGCGAGTGAGCTGACATGCTGTCAGTTTCGGTGGCGCCGCCCCGCTTCGGCCATTACCAGGTTCGGCATCAAGGCCGCAAGGTATACCTTTCCGCGCGGGCGCACTCTAGTGGGATCCTGGCCAACTCGCGCCCGTCGCCTGTCTTCCGTGCGCGCCGTGCGGGTCCTTAAGCTCTCAAGCAAGCGAGACGACTGGTGACCGCGTGCCACACGATACGCATGTGGCCCGGTCGGCGGCGGCCTGATCTCCTCGCCGCAGTGCCACCTCCGCACCTCATACGGCTCATCATCGTCACCCTTCACCCCCGCACTGGGCTCCTTATGCCCCATCAGCCGAACGATGACCGACTTGTCGAACGAGAGTGGGCGACATATGCGGATACACACCATGCCTCACGACGCACGACCCGCCGATCCCCTCCGGCACCTCTCCGCCACGGACCGGCGGTTGTTCCAGCGGTTCGGCCAGGGGCCGGTGGCCACCCTCCCCTGCTCCCTGATTCACCAGGCCATCGAGCGGCACGCCGCCGCCTCCCCGCTCGCCGTCGCGGCCGAGCACCTCGGCGAGACGATCACGTACGGGGAACTGGACCGGCAGGCCGGACGGCTGGCGGCCCGGCTCGCGCGGCTGGGCGTACGCCCCGGGGACAACGTCGCGCTGTTCGTCCGGCGCTCCCTGCCCCTGCTCGTCGGCCTGCTGGCCACCCTGAAGGCGGGCGCGGCGTACGTGCCGCAGGACGTGGGGCTGGCGCCCCCGGCCCAGCTCGGCCATGTCATCCGCACGGCATCGACCCGGGTGATCCTCACGACGTCGGACTACGCGGACCGCGTCCCCGCGCTGTCCGGTCGCACCGTCATCCCGCTCGACACCGCGCTGGCCGAACCCTTCGACGACGAGACAGACGGACAGGCGTTCGTCCCCGCCCGGCCCGTGACACCGGACGACGGCTGCTACGTGCTCTTCACCTCCGGCACCACGGGGACGCCCAACGGGGTCACCGTCACCCATCGCAATGTGTGCAACCTCCTGCTCACCGACCCCGGTGACCTGGGGATACGGCCCGGAACGCGCGTATCGCAGATCCTCAACGTGGCCTTCGACATGGCCGCGTGGGAGATCCTCGGGTGTCTGAGCCACGGCGCCACCCTCGTCATCCGCGGCACCGACATCGCCGAGACCGTACGCCGGGTGGACGTGGTCATCGCGACCCCGACCGTGCTCAGCGCGGTCGACCCGGAGCTGTGCGGACGGGTCAAAGTCGCCGCCGTCGCCGGGGAGCCGTGTCCGCGCTCGCTCGCCGACCGCTGGGCCCGGATCTGCACGTTCTACAACGCGTGCGGGCCGACCGAGACCACCATCGTCAACACCATGCAGCGCCATGACCCGGCGGCGCTGCGGCTGACCATCGGACGGCCGACTCCGAACAACACCGTGTACGTCCTGGACGCCGAGCGGCGCCCGTGCGCCATCGGCGAGACCGGCGAGATGTGGGCGGGCGGCGACTGCGTGTCGGCGGGCTATCTGCACAATCCGCACCTCACCGCGGAACGGTACGCACCCGACCCGTTCCTCGGTGGCGGGCGGCTGATGTTCCGTACCCGCGACCTGGGCCGCTGGACGCCGGACGGCGAGCTGGAACACCTGGGCCGCACCGACGACCAGGTCAAGGTGCGGGGCTTCCGGGTCGAACTGGACTCGGTGTCGGCCGTCCTCGAAGCGGTCCCCGGCTGCGTCCGCGCGGTGACGCTCAAGCTGGACGACCGCAGTCTGGTGTCCTTCGCCGCCCCGCTGCGGGTCGATCCCGAGGCGGCGCGGCAGGCCGTGGCCCGGGCACTCCCCTACTACTGCGTGCCGGTGGCCGTTCACACGCTCCCGGCGCTTCCGCTGACCAGCCGCGGGAAGGTCGACAAGCCGGCCCTGCTGCGGCTGGCCGCCGAACGCCGTACCGCCGGTGAGGTGGCGTCGTGACCACACCCCGCGCCGAAGCGCCGCCGCGCACCGCGGAGCTGCCGCTGCCGCCTCGGACACCGGGGGTGCGCGGGCTGCTCAAGCATCCGCGCATGATGCACTACAACCGGCTGATCGCCCTGGTCCTGGCCGTCAACCTGGCCTTCCTGCTGTCCCGTTCGGGTGAGGGTCTGCCGCCCGGCACGCTCTCCGACGCGGCGCTCGTCAACTTCGCGCTGGCCATCGTCATCCGTCAGCAGTACGTCGTCAATCTGCTCTTCCGCGTCGCCACCGCGGCGCCCACCAGCTGGCCGCTGCGGATCCGGTGGACGCTGGCGAAGGTCTACCACTTCGGCGGGGTGCACGTCGGCGGGGCCCTCGCGGGCACACTCTGGTTCCTCGCCCTGGTGGGCTCGCTGACCCGGCACGCCACCCCGGGCGCGACGCTCGCCGTCTCGTACGCCCTGGTCCTCCTGTTGCTCGGGATCACGGCCACCGCGCTGCCGACCTTCCGGGCACGGTTCCACGACCACTTCGAGAAGACACACCGCTTCGGCGGCTGGGCGGCACTCGTGCTCTTCTGGGCGCAGACGGTGCTGACCACGCTCGACGGCCGGGGCGAGGGGAAGAGCGACGGATCCGCCGCCGGGCGGCTGCTGACGGCGCCGGGCGTCTGGGGGCTGGCCGTGATCACCTTCAGTGTGGCGCTGCCATGGCTGCGGCTGCGCCGGGTGCCGGTGGCGGTCGAACGCCCCTCCGCCCATGTGGCGCTCGCCCGCTTCAACCACGGGGTGACGCCCTTCGCCGGGTCCTCGACGGCGATCAGCCGCAACCCGCTGCGGGAATGGCACTCGTTCGCCAATGTGCCCGCGCCCGGTGAGTCCGGATTCCGGCTCACCATCTCCCGCGCCGGGGACTGGACCGGGAGGTTCATCGACGACGCGCCGTCCCGGGTGTGGGTGAAGGGCATCACCACCGCGGGCGTGGCCAACATCGAGACGCTGTTCCACAAGGTGGTCTACGTGGCCACCGGCAGCGGTATCGGTCCCTGCCTCCCCCACCTGCTGGCCCAGCAGGTCCCGGCGCGGCTGGTGTGGGCGACCCGGGCGCCCCGTACGACCTACGGCGACGCCCTGGTGGACGAGATCCTGGCCGTCCAGCCCGACGCGGTCATCTGGGACACCTCCGAACACGGCAAGCCCGACATGGTCCGGCTCGCCTACGAGGCGTACGCGGACTTCGGGGCCGAGGCCGTCATCTGCATCTCCAACAAGAAGCTCACCTGGCGGGTGGTCCACGGCCTGGAGTGCCGCGGAATCCCCGCGTACGGCGCCATCTGGGACTCGTGAACCGGCCCACGCGGAAGGAGACACCGTGAATTTCATCAAGATCGAGCGGCAGGAGCGCGTCGTCACCGTGACGCTGCACCGCCCCGAGGTGCTCAACGCGCTCAGCGGCGCTCTGCTGGACGAACTGGTCGAGGCGCTGCGGCCGCTGGACCGCGACCCCGGGACCGGCTGCTTCGTGATCACCGGCTCGGAGCGGGCGTTCGCGGCGGGCGCCGACATCAAGGAGATGGAGCCCAAGTCCTCCGTCGAGATGTTCACCGAGGACTACTTCGCGGGCTGGGACGCCTTCGCCGCGCTGCGCACTCCCAAGATCGCGGCGGTGTCCGGCTACGCGCTGGGTGGCGGCTGCGAGCTGGCGATGATGTGCGACATCATCCTCGCCGCGGAATCGGCCACCTTCGGTCAGCCGGAGATCAAACTGGGCGTGATCCCGGGCATCGGCGGCACACAGCGGCTGACGAAACTGGTCGGGAAGGCCAAGGCGATGGACCTGGTCCTGACCGGGCGCACCATGGGCGCGCAGGAGGCGGAGCGCGCCGGGCTAGTCTCCCGGGTGGTCCCCGACGACCAGCTGATGGCGGAGGCGGCGGCCGTGGCAGCGAGCATCGCGTCCTACGGCAAACCGGCCGCCATGGCGGCGCGGGAGGCGGTGGACCGGGCGCTGGAGGTGGGGCTGCGCGAGGGAATGCTCTTCGAGCGGCGCTCCTTCCACGCGCTGTTCGCCACCGAGGACCAGTCCGAGGGGATGGCCGCGTTCCGTGAGAAGCGCGCTCCGCGCTTCACCGGCCGCTGACGTAAGGGCGCGGCGTGGTTCCGCCCCCATTCCCGGGGAAGGGGAACGGCGGGTTGTTCAGGGGGCTCCCCCCCCACCCCCGCTAAGAAGAAGGTCGCCT
>NZ_JBVIZF010000057.1:0-25622 GCF_055591805.1 Streptomyces sp. NPDC041200
CCGGTGATGTCCTCCAGGTGGCCGCGGGCGGCCTCGGCGTAGCCCTTGGGGGCGTTGAGGCCGGTGCCGATCGCGGTCGCCCCGAGGTTGATCTCGTGCACCAGGCCGGAGGCCTCCAGCAGCCTGCTCTGGTCCTCCTCCAGCATCACGGCGTACGAGGAGAACTCCTGGCCGAGCGTCATCGGCACCGCGTCCTGGAGCTGGGTGCGGCCCATCTTCAGGATGTCGCGGAACTCCTCGGCCTTGGCGGCGAAGGCCAGCCGCAGCGTCTCCATGGCCGAGTGCAGCTCACGCACGGCGATGATCGTGGAGACGTTGACGGCGGTCGGGTAGACGTCGTTGGTGGACTGGCTGAGGTTGACGTCCTCGTTGGGGTGGAGGATGCCGTACTCGCCCTTTTCGTGGCCGAGGATCTCCAGGGCCCGGTTGGCGATGACCTCGTTGGCGTTCATGTTCGTCGAGGTGCCGGCGCCGCCCTGGATCACGTCCACGGTGAACTGGTCGTGCAGTTCACCGCGGCGTATCTCCTGGCAGGCCGCGGCGATGGCGTCGGCCTTGATCGAGGAGAGCAGGCCCAGGTCCTCGTTGGCGCGGGCCGCTGCCTCCTTGACGGCCGCCAGGGCGCTGATCAGGTGCGGGTAGGCGGCGATGGAGGTGCCGGTGATCGGGAAGTTCTCGCAGGCGCGCAGGGTGTGGATGCCCCAGTACGCGTCGGCGGGGACGTCGCGGTCACCGAGCAGGTCGTGTTCGCGGCGTGAGCCGGGGTCAGCGGTCATGGCTGTGCGGGGTTCCTTGAGTGAGGGTGGGACGGGCGGATCGGGCGGCCGGGCGGATCAGGCCGCGGGCAGGGCGAGGGCATCGGTGGCCTGGAGCCGGCCGACCGTGGAGTCGCCGCCGACGACCGGAGCGGTGGCGAACTCGGCGAGGACGTCGGCCCCTATGCCGCAGTGGGCGAGGGCAGCCGCCGCCACCGGCATCCGGGCGCGGTCGGCACCGTCGGCGATCTTGACGACGACGGCCCGGCCGTCGGACAGCCCGGCCAGCTGCACGCCCTCGAAGCCGTCCTTGGCCAGCAGCCCGGGGACCTTGCGCATCAGCCGGGCGACGTCCCGGTCGTCGCCGGACGCCATCTCGGGGTAGGCCCGCATGGCGTCCGCGACCCGGCCCTCCGGGGTGTCCGGGGCGGCCGAGGCGATGGCCGCGCCGGCGCGGGCGAGGCCGAGCGGGGAGACGGAGAACAGCGGCGCGCCGCAGCCGTCGATGGTCACTTGGGCGACGCGCTGTCCGGTCAGCTCCTCCACGGTCTCGGCGATGACCTGCTGCAGCGGGTGGGCCGGGTCGAGGTAGTCCTCCAGCGACCAGCCGCGCAGCTTCGCCGTGTACAGCATCGCGGCGTGCTTGCCGGAGCAGTTCTGGGCCAGCCGGGAGGGCTTGCGGTCGGCCCGCAGCCACGCCTCGCGCATGGCGGAGCCGTACGGAAGGTCGGGGGTGTTGCGCAGCTCGTCCTCGGTGAGACCGGCCTCGTCCAGGATGCGCCGGGCCCCGGCCAGATGGGTGTCCTGGCCGGAGTGGCTGGCGGCGGTGAGCGAGAGCAGCGCGCCGTCCAGCGGCAGCCCGGCGCGCAGCAGCGCGACGGCCTGTACGGGCTTGAGCGCGGAGCGCGGGTAGAACGCGGCGTCGATGTCGCCGGTCTGGAACGCGACCTTGCCGTCGGCGGCCAGCACGACCACCGACCCATGGTGCACTCCCTCGATCACACCGGCGCGGACGACATGGGCGACCGGCACATGGCGGGGTTCGCGGATGACGGGGGGCTCGGCCGGGGTGGGGCGAGCGTCGTCGGTGTGCGGCCGGGGGGTGTGGTTCATGGTGGTGGTGTTGCTCCGGTCGTCGGGGTGGTTCACGGGGTGGTTCAGCAGCCTGGTCCGGGGTGGTTTCCCGGCCGGGCGGGTCTATTCCTTGGTCAGCGACGCGCCGTCGCGGGCGCCCGGTCGGCTCTTGATGCAGAACCAGCCGACGACCAGCGCCAGCGCGATCCCCGGGACCGCCATGACGGTGATCCGGCTGGCCCCGCCGTCGGCCCACATCAGGACCACGACGGAGGCGAGGAAGCCGAGGGTGACGATCTCGGTGTACGGCGAGCCGGGGAGCCGGTAGCCGGGCCGGGTGAGGCGTCCCTCCTTGGCGCGGCGCCAGAAGAGCAGATGACAGATCATGATCATCCCCCAGGTGGAGAGGATGCCGAGCGCCGCGAAGTTGAGCACGATCTCGAAGGCCTCGCTGGGGACGACGTAGTTGAGGCCGACGCCCAGCACACAGACCCCGGAGGTGAGCAGGATGCCGCCGTACGGGACCTGGGTGCGGCTCATCGCGCCGGTGAACTTGGGCGCGGAGCCCGACATGGCCATCGAGCGCAGGATCCGGCCGGTGGAGTAGAGGCCGGAGTTGAGGCTGGACATCGCGGCGGTGAGGACGACGAGGTTCATCACGCCGCCCGCCGCGGGCACGCCGAGTTTGGAGAGCACGGTGACGAACGGGCTCTGGCCGCCGGAGTAGGAGTCGGACGGCATCAGCATCGAGAGCAGCACCACGGAGCCGACGTAGAAGACGGCGACGCGCCACATGATGGAGTTGATCGCCTTGGGCATGACCTTCTCCGGCTCCAGGGTCTCGCCCGCGGTGACGCCGACGAGTTCGACCGAGGCGTAGGCGAAGACGACGCCCTGGACGACCAGCAGCATGGGCAGCGCGCCGTGCGGGAACAGCCCGCCGTGCTCGGTGATCAGGCTGGGACCGGTCGCGTGGCCGTCCACCGGCTGGCGGCTGACCAGCAGGAAGATGCCGATGGCCATGAAGAGGACGAGCGCGCTGACCTTGATGATCGCGAACCAGAACTCCAGCTCACCGAAGATCTTCACGGATATGAGGTTCACCGCGAGTACGACGGCGAGCGCGATCAGCGCGATCACCCACTGCGGGACGTCGGTGAACATGCCCCAGTAGTGGGTGTACGTCGCGACGGCGGTGATGTCGGCGATGCCGGTGGTGGACCAGTTGAGGAAGTACATCCAGCCCGCGACGTAGGCGCCCTTCTCGCCGAGGAACTCCCGGGCGTAGGAGACGAACGCGCCCGAGGACGGCCGGTGCAGCACCAGCTCGCCGAGCGCCCGCACCACCAGGAAGGCGAAGAGGCCGCAGACCGCGTATGCCAGGGCCAGCGAGGGCCCGGCGTCCTTCAGGCGCCCTCCGGCGCCGAGGAACAGCCCGGTGCCGATGGCACCGCCGATGGCGATCATGTTCACATGCCGGGCCTTGAGGGACTTGCTGTAGCCGGCGTCACCGGCGTCGACATGCTGGGGCTGATCGGGCCCTTCGCCGTGGCGTTCTTCCTGCCGGAGGGACTGCTCGCTCACGCCTGCTGTCCGCCTTCCGTTGGTATGCATCACACGCCGTCCGCCGAAGCGGGGCGCACGATGGAGGTCAGGGTGGTCTCGACCCGTTCGAGGTGGTGGGTCATCGCCGCCACCGCGTCGTGTTCGGACCCGTCGGCGAGCGCCTCGACGATCGCCCGGTGTTCACGGTTGGACTGCTCCCGGCGGCCGCCGAGTTCGTTGAGGAACGCCGACTGCCGTGCGAGGGCATCGCGGATCTCCTCGATGACCCTGCGGAAGACCGGGTTCTGCGCCGCCTGGGCGACGGCGAGATGGAACGTGGTGTCCATCGCCACCCAGGCGGTGGTGTCGGTCTCCCTCTCCATCCGGTCCAGCAGATGGGAGAGGTGGTCGAGGTCCTCGGCGGAGCGGCGCAGCGCCGCGTAGCCCGCGACGGGGATCTCGATGTGCCGACGCACCTCCAGCAGGTCGCTCGCGGCGTAGTCCCCGAAGGTGGGGTCCTCCACCGGACCGCTGGAGATGACGAACGTGCCCTTGCCGGTGCGCGAGGCGGTGAGCCCCATGGTCTGCAGGGCCCGCAGGGCCTCGCGGAGCACCGGGCGGCTCACCTCCAGACGACGGCACAGCTCGGCCTCGGAGGGGAGTTTGTCCCCCACCGCGTAGTCGCCGCGCTCGATGGCGCCACGAAGATGGCTGAGGACCGCTTCCATGGCACTCACGCGACGAGGAAACGATTCAGCGCCTGTCTGGCTGTCTGACAAGTTCACCCGAGGATCCTCAGCTGTGCGCCAAAGCGTTGTCAAGGCTTCTGATGCGGCGAATGATTCAGCCGCGTGGCGAATGAATCCAGCCAGCCGATGCCCCTTTTGCCCATATATGGACTTTTCGCCTCCTAGGTCGGAGACTGCGATTGAGGGGCTGCTGAGAGGGCTGCTGATGGCCGCACGCGCACGCACTGCGACGAGAACGCGGATCACGGCAGTCGACACCCATGACATCCGCTTTCCCACCTCGCGCTGGCTCCATGGCTCGGACGCCAGCCACCCCGACCCGGACTACTCGGTCGCGTACGTGATCGTCCGCACCGACGCCGGGGACGGGCTGGAGGGGCACGGCTTCTGCTTCACCATCGGCCGTGGCAACGAGGTCGAGGTCGCGGCCATCGACGCGCTGCGCCCCGGGCTGGTCGGCGCCGAGCTGCCCGGCCTGCCCGGCGGTCTGACCGCCGGTCTGGCCGACGTCTACCGGGCGCTCGCCGACGACGGGCAGCTGCGCTGGCTGGGCCCGGAGAAGGGCGTCACCCACATGGCCGTCGCGGCGGTGATGAACGCCCTGTGGGACCTCACCGCCAAACGGGCCGGAAAGCCGCTGTGGAAGCTGCTGTCCGATCTGACCCCGGAGGAACTGGTCGCCCTGGCCGACTTCCGCTACCTCGCCGACGCGCTGACCCCCGACGCCGCCCTGCGGATCCTGCGCCGCGCCGCCCCCGGCAAGGCCGGGCGCGAGGCCCGGCTGCGGGCCGAGGGCTACCCGGCATACCTCACCTCCTGCGGCTGGCTCGGCTACGACGACGACCGGCTCGCCCGCACCGCGCGGGCGGCCGTCGCCGACGGCTTCACCCAGATCAAGCTCAAGGTCGGCGCCGACCCCGGCGACGACCTCCGGCGCTGCCGGATCGCCCGCGAGGCCATCGGCCCGGACATCCGGCTGGCGCTCGACGCCAACCAGCGCTGGGAGGTCGGCGAGGCGGTCGAGCGGACCCGGGCGCTGGCCCGGTTCGACCCGTACTGGATCGAGGAGCCGACCAGTCCGGACGAGATCATCGGGCTGGCCGCGATCCGTCGCGCCGTCGCACCCGTGAAGGTCGCGGCGGGCGAGCACGCCGCGAACCGGGTCATCTTCAAGCAGCTGCTGCAGGCGGGCGCGCTCGATGTGCTCCAGCTGGACGCCTGCCGGGTCGGTGGCGTCAACGAAAACCTCGCGATCCTGCTGCTGGCAGCGGAGTTCGGGGTGCCGGTGTGGCCGCATGCGGGCGGTGCGGGGCTGTGCGAACTGGTCCGGCACCTGGCCATGTTCGACTACGTCGCGGTCTCGGGAACCCGGCGGGACCGGGCCGTCGAATACACCGACCATTTGCACGAGCACTTCCTCGACCCGGCGATCGTCACCGCGGGCCGCTACCAGGCCCCCACCGCGCCCGGCTTCAGCTCGGCCCTGCGTCCCGAGGCGCTGCGGGCGTATGCGTACCCGGGCGGGGCGGCCTGGACTTAGGGGGTGCCTTGTCCCCTACCCGCCCCTCCCCGAACCAGGGTGCTCCGCCCCCTGCCCCCCGAACGCCCTCCGGGCGTGTCCTCAAGCGCCGGACGGGCTGGTTTTCCAGCCCGCCCGGCGATCGAGAACCAGGCCCGGGGCGGCGCACCCGCACCCCCAGCCCGTCCGGCGTTTGAGGACCGGGGGGCGGGGCGGAGCCCCGGGGCGGGGAGGGGCGGGCAGGGGACCCGGTGGCGCGGTCGCGCGGCGTGGTTCGCCGGGTGTGCGGGCCCGGCGGTCGTATGGTCACAGCCGGGGAGGTCTTCGCCAGCCGTTCCGCGACCTGGAGCCGGGAGCACGATGCGCACGACGCGCCACCGCCTCGCCACCGCCGCCGTGGCCCTCGTGCTGGTCTGCGGCCCGGCCACCGCGGGCTGTTCGGAAGGGTCCAAGGGCGAGCGGCGGGTCGGCGTCGTGGTGCCGTTCCTCACCTCGCCGTTCTGGGAGGCGTACGACCGCGACATCCCGCGGCAGGCCGCCGAGGTCGGCGTCCGGGTGCTGCCGACGGTGAACTCGAACAACGACGCGAGCCGCCAGGTCGGCGACATCCGCAATCTGCTCGCCCAGAAGATCGACGGCCTGGTCGTCTCCCCCATCGACTCCGCCGCCATCGTCACCGGCCTGAGGGCCGCGCAGCGTCGCGGCGTCCCGGTCGTGGCCGTCGACGTGGCCCCCGACCGGGGCAAGGTGGCGATCGTGGTGCGGGCCGACAACCGGGCGTACGGCGAGAAGGCGTGCCGGAGCCTCGGGCGGGCCGTACGGGGGCGCGGCAAGGTGGTGCAGATCGAGGGCGATCTGGCGTCGGTCAACGGCCGCGACCGCACGGCCTCGTTCAACCAGTGCATGCGGCGCCACTACCCGCACATCCGGATCCTCGACATCCCCGCCGGATGGCAGGCGGACAAGGCGGCGGCCGGACTGGAGGCGCTCTACAGCGCCAATCGGAACATCAAGGGCATCTACCTGCAGGCTGGGGGCGTGTACCTCGCGCCCACGCTGCGTACGCTGCAGCGCCACCGGGCGCTGCACCCGGCGGGCCACCGGGGCCATATCGCGATCGTCTCCAACGACGGGATCCCGCAGGAGCTGGACGCCATCCGCAAGGGGTGGATCGACGCGACCGTCTCGCAGCCCACCGATCTGTACGCCCGGTACGCCATGGTCTACATCAAGCAGGCGATGGCCGGGAGGCCGTTCCGGAAAGGGCGGACCGGTCACGGCAGCCGCATCGTCGAGGTGCGCGAGGGCATCCTGGAGGATCAGCTTCCGGCCCCGCTGGTGACCCGGGCCAATGTGAACGACCCCGCGCTGTGGGGCAACCGCTGATGACCGCCGAGGGGACGACCACCGGAGGGCCACCGCTGTGCGAGGCGCGCGGGATCACCAAGCGGTACGGGCCGACGGTGGCCCTGCGGGACGCGGGGATCACCGTACGGGCGGGCGAGACGCACGCCCTGGTCGGACGCAACGGCGCGGGCAAGTCCACGCTGGTGGCCGTGGTCACCGGGCTGGAGCGGCCGGACGCGGGCACGGTGTGGTTCGAGGGCGAGCCCGCCCCCGCCGCCGCGGACCGGGCGGCCTGGCAGCGCCGCGTGGCCTGCGTCTACCAGCAGTCCATGATCATCAACGAGCTGACGGTGGCGGAGAACCTGTTCCTGGGCCATCAGCCGGTCCTCCCCCGCACCTCGGTGATCAGCTGGCGGCGGACCCGCCGCCGGGCCCGCGCGCTGCTGGACGCCTGGGGCGTCCCCGTACACGAGGGCGCGCGGGCCGGGGATCTGAGCGTCGAGGACGCCAAGATGGTGGAGATCGCGCGGGCGCTCTCCCGGGGCACCCGCTTCGTCATCCTGGACGAGCCCACGGCGCAGCTCGACAGCCGGGCGACGGCGCGGCTGTTCACACGGATGCGGCGGCTCCAGGACGCCGGGGTCACGTTCCTGCACATCTCGCACCATCTGCGCGAGGTGTACGAGGTCTGCCAGGCCGTCACCGTCTTCCGGGACGCCCGCCAGATCGTCACCGCGCCGGTCGGCGAGCTGCCCACCCGGGCCCTGATCGAGGAGATGACCGGCGAACCGGCCGCCCCCGCCCGGCCCGGCGCACCGCGCCCGCCCGTCCTCGGGGGCGAGGTGGCGGTGCGGGTCGAGCGGCTGAGCGGCACGTACTTCCACGACGTCAGCCTCACCATCGGGGCCGGTGAGGTGGTGGGGCTGGCCGGGCTCGCGGGCTCCGGCAGCCATCAGCTCGGCGAGGCGCTGGCCGGGCTGCACCGGCCGACCGCCGGACGGATCGAGGTCTTCGGCCGTCCGCTGCGGCTCGGCAGCGTCACCGCGGCGCTCGCCGCCGGGGTCGGCTGTCTGCCGCGCGACCGGCGCGCGCAGGGGCTGGTCCCGCAGCTGTCGGTGGCCGACAACATCACGCTGCCCATCGGCGACCGGCTCGGCCCCCGC
This sequence comes from Streptomyces sp. NPDC041200, assembly GCF_055591805.1. NCBI lineage: Bacteria > Bacillati > Actinomycetota > Actinomycetes > Kitasatosporales > Streptomycetaceae > Streptomyces > Streptomyces sp. NPDC041200. The sequence continues at coordinate 8,153 of NZ_JBVIZF010000057.1, forward strand.
GGGCTGATCCGGCCGTCCGTGCGGGACGCGGTGGCCCGCCGCGCCATCGAACGGCTCGGCATCACCACCCGGGGCCCGGCCCAGCGGGTGACCGCGCTGTCCGGCGGCAATCAGCAGAAGGCCGTCATGGCCCGGGCGCTGGCCACGGATCCCCGGGTGCTGGTGCTGATCGATCCGACGGCGGGGGTGGACGTACGGTCCCAGCGCGATCTGCTGGAGACCGCGCTGCGGGCCCGGGCCGAGGGGCGCGCGGTGCTGATCGTCTCCGATCAGCTGGGGGATCTGCGGGCCTGTGACCGGGTGCTGGTGATGGCGGGCGGCTTCGTCACCGTCACCCACCGGGCGGGCTGGACGGACCGGGAACTCGTCGCCTCGATCGAAGGGGTCACCCTCGGCCATGAATGACGACGCCTATGAACGGCCTCAGCCATGAATGACCTCGCCGCGCCGCAGGCAACCCGCGCCCGGCGCCTCGTCCCGGTCCGGATCCGCGATCTGGCCCTGCTGCCCGCCGTCGTCCTGCTGCTGGTCATCGGCGCGGTCAGCAACCCCGACTTCCTCGACCGGGACAACCTGGTGAACATCCTGGGGGCGTCCTCGGCGCTCGGGCTGCTGGTGCTCGCCGAGGCGATGATCCTGATCAGCGGCCGGATGGACCTCTCCCTGGAGTCGATCGCGGGCCTGGCCCCCGCCCTCGGCTTCCTGGTCGTCATCCCGGCCGCCTCCGCGGGCTTCGGCACCGAGCTGCCCACCTGGGTCGGGCTGCCACTCATCCCGCTGGCGGGGGCGGCCATCGGGGCGGTGAACGGCGCGCTGATCGTGGGGCTCGGACTCAACGGGTTCATCGTGACCCTGGCGATGAACATCGTGCTGCGCGGCGTCCTCATCGGCCTGGTCTCCGGCAAGACGCTGTTCGACGCGCCGGACGCCTTCTTCGCGCTCGGCTCGCGGGAGTGGCTGGGGGTCCCGGTCTCGGTGTGGGTGACCGCGCTGTGCTTCGCGCTGGCCGGGTTCGTCCTGCGCTACCACCGGCTCGGCCGCGCGGTCTACGCGATCGGCGGCAACGCCCCCGCCGCCCGGGCGGCGGGCATCCGCACCGCACGGGTCGGCTGGACGGTGCTGGTGGCCGGCGGGGCGCTGGCGGGGCTGGCCGGTCTGGTCATCGCGGGGCGGGTCGGCGCGGTGGGCGCCAACCAGGGCAGCGGTCTGATCTTCACGGTGTTCGCGGCCGCGGTGATCGGCGGCATCAGTCTCCGCGGTGGCCGGGGCTCCCTGCTCGGCGCGCTGCTGGGCACCCTGTTGCTGGGCATGCTGGAGAACCTGCTCACGCTGGCCCAGGTGTCGTCCTTCTGGATCCAGGCGATCTACGGCGGGATCATCCTGCTCGCACTGGTCGTCGCACGGCTGACGACCGGGGAGGCCCAGGAGTCATAGTATTAAGGGAAATGTCTCCGCAGATGGGACGGGTGCAATGGCCATCCCCGAGGGACTCGCGCCGACCGAAGCGCATGTTCCGTTCGACATGGCCGATGCGGCGACGGCCCTGCTCGATGCCACGGGGACCATCGTCGGCTGGACCACGGCGGCGGAGCGGCTGCTGGGCTATCCGGCGCCGGAGGTGCTGAAGCGGCCCGCCGTGATGCTGCTGGCCGCGCGGGAGGACGCCGCGAAGGCGCTGTCCATCGCCGAGCAGTGCGGTGAGCACGGCGGCTGGGGCGGGCTGCTGGAGGTCCGGCACCAGGACGGCCACCGGCTCGCGGTCGGACTGCGGGTCTCCCCGGTCACCGGGATGAGCGACCGCACCTGCTGGCTGATCTCGGCGATCGACGTGGCGACGATCCCGACCTGGGCGGTCAGCGGATCGCTGCTCCAGGCGTTCCTGACCCGCTCCCCCATCGGCATGGCCGTGCTCAGCCCGGACCTGCGGTACGTCTGGATGAACGACACCCTGGAGCGCTACGGCGGCGTCCCGCGCGACCAGCGGCTGGGCCGCCGGATGGCGGACTCGCTGCCGGGCCTGGACACCGAGGCGCTCGAGGCGAAGATGCGCCAGGTGCTGGAGAGCGGCGTCCCGGTGATCGACTACGAGTACCGCGGCTGGACCATGGCCGAGCCGCACCACGAGCACGCGTACTCGACCTCCTTCTTCCGCCTCGACAACGCGGACGGCCATCCGGTCGGCGTCTGCTACATGGGCATCGACGTCACCGACCGCTGGCGGGCCCGGGAGCGGCTGGCCCTGCTCAGCGAGGCCAGCGAGCACATCGGCAGCACCCTGGACGTGATGCGCACCGCGCAGGAACTGGCCGAGTTCGCGGTGCCCCGGCTCGCCGACTTCGTCACCGTCGACCTGCTGGACTCCGTCCTGCGCGGCGAGGAGCCCTCGGGACAGCGGACCCGGGCCCTCCCCCCGTTCCGGCGGGCGGGCCAGGCCTCCATCAACGAGGGCTGCCCGGAGTCCATCGCGAGCCCCGGGGACCCGGTCGCCATCTCCCCGGCGTCGCCGTTCGCGTGCAGCTTCCTGGAGGGAGAGGCGATCCTCGACCCGGAGCTGGACGCCTCGCTGGACGCGTGGACCGGCGACGACCCGGCCCGGACGCGGAAGGTCCACGAGTTCGGGATGCGCTCCCTGATGGTGGTCCCGATCTGTGCGCGCGGCACCATCCTGGGCGTGGCCTCGTTCGTCCGCACCCGGCATCCGGACCCCTTCGAGCCGGACGATCTGGTCCTCGCCGAGGAGCTGGTGACGCGGGCCGCGCTGTGCGTGGACAACGCCCGCCGCTACAGCCGCGAGCACACCGCGGCCCTCGCGCTGCAGCGCAGTCTGCTGCCGCACGACCTGTCCGGCGGCCAGGCCCTGGAGGTGGCCTCGCGCTATCTGCCCACCGACGCGCGCAACGGGGTCGGCGGCGACTGGTTCGACGTCATCCCGCTGTCCGGGGCCCGGGTGGCGCTGGTGGTCGGGGACGTGGTCGGGCACGGCATCACCGCGGCGGCCACCATGGGGCGGCTGCGCACCGCCGTGCACACGCTCGCCGACATGGATCTGCCACCCGAGGAGCTGCTGGCCCACCTGGACGACCTGGTCATCCGGCTCACCGAGGAGGAGTCGGGGCAGGAGGGGGTGGGCGCGGCGGTGCTGGGCGCCACCTGTCTGTACGCGGTGTACGACCCGGTCACCCGGCGGTGCACGATGGCCCGGGCCGGGCATCCCCCGCCCGCGGTGGTGGACCCCGGCGGCGTGGTCTCCTACCCGCCGCTGCCCGCCGGTCCCCCGCTGGGGCTCGGTTCGCTGCCGTTCGAGTCGGCGGAGCTGGAGCTGCCCACGGGCAGTCTGATCGCGCTGTTCACGGACGGTCTCATCGAGACCTGCGACCAGGACATCGACGTCGGGCTCGGGCGGCTGAGCAACGCCCTGGCCCAGCCCGGACTGCCGCTGGAGGAGCTGTGCTCGACGGTCGTCGACGCCCTGCTGACCCGTCCGCAGTCGGACGACGTGGCGCTGCTGCTGGCCCGTACGAACGCGCTGGGCGCCGGGCACGTCGTCTCCTGGGACCTGCCCTCCGACCCGGCCGTGGTCGCCAACGCCCGCTCGCTCGCCGTCCACCAGCTCGCCGAATGGGGTCTGGAGGAGCTGGTGATGACGACCGAGCTGATCGTCAGCGAGCTGGTCACCAACGCCATACGGCACGGCACCGGTCCCATCCGGCTGCGGCTGATCCGGCATGACGTGCTGATCTGCGAGGTCGCGGACGCCAGCAACACCTCGCCGCGGCTGCGCCACGCCCGGACCACCGACGAGGGCGGCCGCGGACTGTTCCTCGTCGCGCAGTTGACCCGCCGCTGGGGCACCCGCTACGCCGAGGGCGGCAAGCTCATCTGGGCCGAACAAGACCTTCCGGGCGCGGCATGAGGCACGCTCCGGCGCGTCCCCGCCCTATCCATGATCGGTTTACTCGCGCACACTGGTCCCATGCCAACGGGAGGGGGGCATCCGGCGTGCGTGGAGGGGTCGGCGAGGGGGACCGGTGGAGGCGGCGGCTCGCCTCCCGGTGGGTGCGCGGCGGGGCCGCGGTGGTCGCGGGGGCGCTGCCCGCGCTGGCGTTTCCCGCGCCGTCGCTGTGGTGGTTCGCGTACGTCGCCCTGGTGCCCTGGCTGCTGCTGATCCGCTCGGCGCCCACGCCGCGGCGGGCGGCGTACGACGGCTGGCTGGGCGGGGCCGGGTTCCTGCTCGCGGCGCACCACTGGCTGATGCCGAGCCTGCATGTGTTCATCGTGCTGCTGGCGCTGCTGCTGGGGGCGCTGTGGGTGCCGTTCGGCGCGGTGACGCACCGGCTGCTGCACGGCCGGCCGGGGCCCGGCCGGGCGGGCGCCGCGCTGGTGGTGCTGCCGTCCGCGTGGCTGCTGGCCGAGCTGGTCCGGTCCTGGCAGTACCTGGGCGGGCCGTGGGCGCTGCTGGGGGCGAGCCAGTGGCAGGTTCCCGCGGCGCTGCGGGTGGTGTCGGTGGGCGGGGTGTGGCTGGTCGGCTTCCTGCTGGTCCTGGTGAACGTGGCGCTCACCGTGCTGATCGCGCTGCCCCGGGCCCGTACCGTCGCGGTGGCCGGGATCACCACGTGCGGTGCGGCGGCGGCCGGGGTGTGGGCGTGGGCGCCGGTGCCGCAGGAGTCCGGGACCGCGCGGATCGCGGTGGTGCAGCCCGGGGTGATCAAGGGTCCGGAGCCGCGTCTTGAACGCAGTGTCGAGCTGACCCGGCAGCTGGCCGCCCGCCATCCGGACCTCGTGGTGTGGGGCGAGTCCAGCGTCGGCACGGATCTCGGCGACCGGCCGGAGCTGGGGCGGCGGCTGGGCGCGCTGTCCCGTTCGGTGGGCGCGGATCTGCTGGTCAACGTGGACGCGCGGCGCAGCGATCTGCCGGGCATCTACAAGAGTTCGGTGCTGATCGGGCCGGACGGTCCGACCGGCGACCGCTACGACAAGATGCGGCTGGTGCCGTTCGGCGAATACGTTCCGGCGCGGGGGCTGCTGGGCTGGGTCACCTCGGTGGGCAAGGCGGCCGGTGAGGACCGGCATCGCGGCACGAAGCAGGTGGTGATGCGGCTGCCGGGGGGCCTGCGGATCGGGCCGGAGGTCTGCTTCGAGTCGGCGTTCCCGGACATGAGCCGCAATCTGGCGCGGCGCGGGGCGCGGCTGCTGGTCGTCCAGTCGGCGACCTCGACCTTCCAGCAGAGCTGGGCGCCCGAGCAGCACGCCACACTGGCCGCGCTGCGCGCCGCGGAGACCTGGCGGCCGATGGTGCACGCGACGCTGACCGGCACGAGCGCGGTCTTCGGCCCGCGCGGCGAGCCCGTGGGCGAGCGCATGGGTACGGACACCAGCGCGGCGGAGGTCTACTCGGTGGCGCTGGCCAAGGGCACCAGCCCGTATGTCCGGACCGGGCCCTGGACGGTGTACGCGGCGCTGGCCGTGCTGGCGGTGTGCGGGGCGACGGAGGCGGTCCGGGGGGTCAGGCGCCGTTCACCGCGTCGCTGATCACCCGCTCGCACAGTTCATGGGTGCGCAGCGCGTCCGAGGCATCGAGCCGCCTGCCGGTGCGCACGGCGTCCAGGAAGGCGTCGGTGATCTGCTCGATGCCGCGCTGCCGGGCGACCGGCACCCAGTCGCCTCGGCGGCGCACGCTCGGCTGCCCCTTGTGGTCCGTGATCTCGGCGAGGTTGGTGACCTGCCGCTTGGTGTCCTGCCCCGAGACTTCGAGGACCTCCTCGGTGGAGCCGCTCATCCGGTTCATCACGCCGAGCGCGGTGAACCCGTCGCCGGACAGCTGGAGGACGACGTGGTGCAGCAGCCCGTCGCGGAGCCTGGTCCGCACGTCGATGTGGTCGACCGGGCCGGGGGCGAGGAAGCGCAGGGTGTCGACGACGTGGATGAAGTCGTCCAGCACGAGGGTGCGCGGGTTCTCGGGGAGGCCGACGCGGTTCTTCTGCATCAGGATCAGATCGCGCGGATGGTCACGGCACTGCGCGTACCCGGGGGCGTAGCGCCGGTTGAAGCCGACCATCAGGCTCACCCCGCGGTCCTCGGCCAGCCGCACCAGCCGCTCGCTCTGCCCGAGTTCGTAGGCGAGGGGCTTGTCGACGTACGTGGGCACCCCGGCGTCCAGGAGCCGGGTGACGAGCCCGGCGTGCTCGGCGGTCGGGGCGTGCACGAACGCGGCGTCCAGGTCCGCCGCGAGCAGCGAGTCGAGGCGGGTGTGGCGCTGGGCCTGCGGCACGCGGTGGGTGTCGGCGACCCGCTGGAGGGTGGCGGGGGTGCGGGTGTGCAGATGGGGTTCAAGACCGGGCCGCGCCATGAGCACGGGCAGATAGGCCTTCTGTGCGATGTCGCCGAGACCGATGCAGCCGACCCTCACGATGCCTCCTGGTGTTCGGTGGCCGTGTCCACCCTATGCGGCGGCAGTGAGCCCGCCGACTCCGGCACCGGTGACCACCGCACGGGGTTGCTCCATGATTCCTCCCGTTTCACTACAGGTGTAGTGACGCTGAGGCTACTACACCTGTAGTTATGGACGGTAGGTTGGTCGTATGACCGCTGCTCACACCCCCGCCCGCTCCCCCGCGCCGGGCGGATCCCGCGCCGAGCTGATCGCCGACACCGCCCTCGCCCTGCTGGCCGAGCGCGGTATGCGCGGGCTGACACACCGCGCGGTGGACGAGGCGGCCGGGCTCCCCCCGGGCTCGACGTCGAACCACGCCCGCACCCGCGCCGCCCTGCTCAAGGCGGCCGTCCGGCGGCTGGCCGAGCGGGAGGCGCAGGTGCTGGGGCCCGGCGAGATGCCCCACCCGGGCGACGCCGCGCTCCACGGCGGGGACGCCGATCCGCTCCCCGCGCTGGCCGACGCGCTCGCCCTCGCGCTGCACCGCTCGCTCACCCAAGCGCCCGAGCTGCTGATCGCGCGGTACGAACTGGCGCTGGAGGCGACGCGCCGCCCCGAGCTGCGGGAGTTCTACGACGCGACGGGACGTGGCTTCCGTGAACCACTGGAGGCCCTGATGGCCGCCGTGGGCTCCGCCGAACCACGGCGGCACGCCCAGTCGCTGGTCGCCTGGTGCGAAGGGCAGATGTTCAGCTGCGCGGCCGGGGCCGACCATGCCGCCGTCCCCCAACGCGCGGCGCTGCGCGCCGGGTTCGAGGAGCTGCTGCGCGGGATGCTGGACCGATAATCCGTAGCGCGGCATACGGCCCGGTCGTCATGATGCTCGCCATGACGACTGCCGAACGCCGCGAAGCGCCCCGCACCGCCGATGAACGCACCAGCCTGGAGGGGTGGCTGGACTTCCACCGCGCGACCCTGGCCCTCAAGTGCGAAGGGCTCGACGACAAGCAACTCCGCGAGGTCTCCGCGCCGCCGTCCGGGCTCACCCTGCTCGGGCTCGTCCGGCACATGGCCGAGGTCGAGCGCGGCTGGTTCCGGCGGGTGCTGGACGGTCAGGACGCACCGCCCATCTGGTACAGCGAGGAGGATCAGGACGGCGACTTCCGGGTCACCGAAGCGGACACCGGCGAGGCCGCCTTCGCGATCTGGCGGGACGAGATCGCCGAGGCCCGCGCGGCCGCCGCGCGCCACTCCCTGGACGACGTCGTCACCCGCCGCGACCACGGCCACCGGGAGTACAACCTGCGCTGGATCTACCTCCACATGATCGAGGAGTACGCCCGCCACAACGGCCACGCCGACCTCATCCGCGAGCGTGTCGACGGCGCCACGGGCGACTAGTCCTCAAGCGGCCCGTCAGAGCGCGAGCCGTTGTCCCAGCCGGGCGATCGCGGCCCGCACCCGGTCGCCGTACGGATCGTCGCCCAGCGTGCCCGCGCTCGCCCGGGCCAGCGCCAGCTGGCCGCGCGCCGCCGCCTCCTGGCCGAGCTTCGCGTAGTCGGCGGCCAGGTTGAGGTGGAGGGCCGGGTAGAGGGCGCGCAGGGCGGGGGCGGCGGTGCGGGCGCCGGGCCGGTCCGCCGCGGCCAGGGCCAGCAGGTCCCACAGCAGCTCGTCGGCCGGATCGTCCTGGGTGTCGGCGAGGTAGTGGGCGAGGGCGCAGCGGTGGAACGGGTCGCCGTCGCCCTCGATCTCCCGCCACAGCGCGGCGAGCCGGTTGCGCGCCTCCTCGCGGTCACCGCCCCGGTGCAGCATGACCGCCTGCCCGATCCGGGTCAGCACGGCCTCGTCCTCCGGCGCCTCCCGCCGTACGTCGCCCATCCGGTCCTCCCGCCTGCGCACCCCGCCGGTACCTGCGGCCGACGGTAGCCGGGGAGCCGTACGACGCCCGTCAGGCGGGCCCATCGGGTCAGTCCGGCGGCCCGTACCGCTCGGCCAGTTCGGTGACGGCGCGGGCGACGGCGGCCCGCAGCTCGGGCGGCCCCAGCACCTCGGCGTCGGTGCCCAGCCGCAGCATGTCGTGGACGGCGACGGGCAGCGACTCCACGGGCATCACCACCCGCGCCCTCCCCCGGTCGTCGGGCGGGCCCGCCCCGGCGGCCGCCACCGCGCCGACCGCGCCGAACTGCATCGGCAGCAGCCGCAAGCCCCGCTCGGTCAGGAGCAGTTCGGCCTCGCCCTGGAAGCGCATCGCCTCCAGGGCGCTCGCCGACTCCTGCCAGGAGGCGGCGAGATCGAACCCGGCGGGGCGCTCGAAGACCTCCGCGAGCACCTCGGCGGACAGGATCCGCGCCACCCGGTAGCTGCGGATGGTGTCCTCCACCCTGGCCACCAGGTACCAGATGCCGCCCTTGAGGACGAGGCCGAGCGCGTGCAGATCCCGGTGCACCTCGCCGCGCCAGCGGCGGTAGCGCACCCGCAGCACCCGGCTCCGCCATACGGCCTCGGCGGCCGCCGCGAGGTACGGCACCGGCTCGGCGTCCCGGAACCAGCCGGGCGCGTCGAGGTGGAAGCGCTCCTGGATGCGGCGGGACCGCTCGTCCAGCTCGGGCGGCAGCGCGGCCCGCAGCTTGAGCTGGGCGGTGGTGAGGTCCGCGCCGAGACCCAGTTCGGCGGCCGGGCCGGGCATTCCGGCGAGGAAGAGCGAATCGGCCTCGTCGCCGGTGAGCCCGGTCAGCCGGGTGCGGTAGCCGTCCAGCAGCCGGTAGCCGCCCGCCGGACCGCGGTCGGCGTACACCGGCACGCCGGACGCGCTCAGCGCGTCGATGTCGCGGTAGACGGTACGGACCGACACCTCCAGCTCCGCGGCGATCTCCGGCGCGGTCATCCGGCCCCGGTTCTGCAGCAGAAGGAGCAGGGAGAGCAGGCGGTCGGCACGCATACGGTCCATTGTGGCGCCGTACCTGACAGAAGGTGTCAGGTACGGCGGGCAGAGTCCTCTTCACCGGCGCGCCCACCAGCGCACGGCCTGATCGAAAGGACCCGCCATGACAGGACCCGCCATGACCGCGCACGCCACCGGTACGTTCACCTTCACCGACTGGCAGGAGAAGCCGGTCGGGGAGGCCGAGGGCGGGGCGAAGCTCGCCCACGCCACCGTCACCAACGGCTACTCGGGCGCGCTTGAGGCGTCCGGCACCGCCTGCCAGTACGCCATCGTCTACCTCCCCGACAAGACCGGCGGCTTCTCGGGCCATGAGCTGGTGGACGGACTTCTCGACGGCCGCCGGGGCAGCTTCGTCCTCGCCCAGCACGGCACCTTCGGCGAGGACTCCACCGTGACCTGCGCCTTCGAGGTGGTGCCGGGCTCGGGCACCGGCGAGCTGGCCGGGCTCACCGGTGCAGGCTCGTTCACCGCCCCGCCGGGCGTCAAGGCCGTCTCCTACACCTTCGACTACGCGCTGGGCTGAGCCGGTCCGAGGTCCGGGATCCGCCAGTCGATCGGCGTGTGCCCCTGGGCCTTCACCGCCTCGTCGATCTGGGTGAAGGGGCGCGAGCCGAAGAACTTCTTCGCCGACAGCGGCGAGGGGTGCGCCCCCTTCACCACCGCGTGCCGCTCCTCGTCGATCAGCGGCAGCTTCTTCTGGGCGTAGTTCCCCCACAGGACGAAGACGGCCGGGTCGGGGCGGGCGGCCACCGCGCGGATCACCGCGTCGGTGAACTTCTCCCACCCCTTGCTCTTGTGGGAGTTGGCCTCGCCGCCCCGGACCGTCAGCACCGCGTTGAGCAGCAGCACGCCCTGCCGGGCCCACGGCATCAGATAGCCGTTGTCCGGGACAGGGTGGCCCAGCTCGTCCCTCATCTCCTTGTAGATGTTCCGCAGCGACGGCGGCGTCTTGACGCCCGGCCGCACCGAGAAGCACAGCCCGTGCCCCTGGCCCTCGCCGTGGTACGGGTCCTGCCCGAGGACCAGCACCTTCACCTGGTCGTACGGCGTGGCCTCCAGGGCGGCGAAGACCTCCTCGCGCGGCGGATACACCGGACCCCTGGCCCGCTCCTCCTCGACGAACTCGGTGAGCTCCTTGAAATAGGGCTTCTCCAGCTCCTCGCCGAGGACACCGCGCCAGGACTCGGGCAGCACGTAGGCCACGTCAACAACCTCCGGTCGTGTTCCGTTTACGGGCACGAACCTACCGGCGGCCACCGACAGCGCCGCCCGGCGGGGCGGCGCTGATCCGCAGCGGTGGCGGTGACGTTGACGGTGCCGTCAGCCGACGCCCGCGTTGAGGAAGACACCGCCGTCCACGACGAGCGTCTGCCCGGTGATCCACGCGGCCTGTTCGGAGGTGAGGAACGCGGCCGCGCCCCCGATGTCCTCCGGTACGCCGAGCCGCCCGAGCGGATACGCCGCGGCCGCCTCCGCCTCCCGCCCCTCGTACAGGGCGGTGGCGAACTTGGTCTTCACCACCGCGGGGGCGATCGCGTTGACCCGCACGCCCGGCGCGAACTCATGGGCGAGCTGCGCCGTGAGGTTGATCATCGCGGCCTTGGACACGCCGTACGCGGCGATGAACGGTGAGGGCGTCATCCCGGCGACCGAGGAGATGTTGACGATCGCGCCGCCGTTCTCCTTCTGCCACGCCTTCCAGGTCTGCTGGGCGAAGCCGAGCGCCGAGACGACGTTGGTCTCGAAGACCTTGCGTATCACCGCGAGGTCGAGATCGGCGATGGGCGAGTACACCGGGTTCGTACCGGCGTTGTTGACGAGGTAGTCGACGCGCCCGAACGCTTCCATCGCGCGCTCGACGGCGGCCGCCTGGTGCGCCTCGTCATGGGCCTTGCCGGGGACGCCGATCACCCGGTCGGCACCCAGTCGTTCGACGGCCTCCTTGAGGGCGTCCTCGTTGCGGCCGGTGATGCACACCCGGTCGCCGCGCGCCACCATGGCCTCGGCGATGCCGTAGCCGATACCGCGGCTGGCCCCGGTGACGAGCGCGGCCTTGCCGCTGTCCGATGCGATCTCTTTGGTCATGGGATTCGTCAAACTCCTGATCAGTTGAGCGGGCCGCCGGCCACGTACATCACCTGGCCGGAGACGAACCCGGCCGCGTCCCCGGTGAAGAACGCGACGGCGTTCGCGATGTCGTCCGGCTGCCCGACGCGCTGCACCGGGATCTGGCTCGCGGCCGCCTTCTGGAAGTCCTCGAAGCCCATGCCGACGCGCTCGGCGGTCGCGGCGGTCATGTCGGTGGCGATGAAACCGGGCGCCACGGCATTGGCGGTGACGCCGAACTTGCCCAGCTCGATGGCGAGGGTCTTGGTGAAGCCCTGCATACCGGCCTTGGCGGCGGAGTAGTTGACCTGACCGCGGTTGCCGAGCGCCGAGCTGCTGGAGAGGTTGACGATCCGTCCGAACCCGGCGTCCACCATGTGCTTCTGACAGGCGCGGGACATCAGGAACGCGCCCCGCAGATGCACGTTCATCACGGTGTCCCAGTCGGCCTCGCTCATCTTGAAGAGCAGGTTGTCGCGGAGCACACCGGCGTTGTTCACCAGGATCGTCGGCGCGCCCAGCTCTTCGGCGACCCGCGCCACCGCGGCCTCCACCTGCTGCGCGTCGGATACGTCGCAGCCCACGGCGATGGCCTTGCCGCCCGCCGCGGTGATCTTCTCCACGGCGCTCGCGCAGGACGCCTCGTCGATGTCGAGCACGGCGACGGCGCGGCCCTCCTCGGCCAGCCGCGCGGCGGTCGCCGCGCCGATACCGCGGGCCCCGCCCGTCACGATGGCGACACGCTGCTCGTTGGTGGACATGCGGGTTCTCCTCGCCTCGGGTGGCGGCTCACCGTCCCGGCCTCCGGGGGTGAGCAACCGCTTAGTCGCTTCTGCGAACGAGACGCTATGAGGCCCGCCGCCCACTGTCAACGACCCGCCGCGATGCCCTTGCTCACCCTCGCCCGTCAGCGCACCAGCAGGTCGAGCAGCCGCTCGACCTCCGCCTCCGCGTCCGTGGTCAACCCGGTGTGCACCGGCCCCGGCTGGACGACCGTCGAGCGCGGCGCGACCAGCCAGCGGAACCGCCGCCCCGGGTCGTCCCCGGCCGCCTGACCGGCCTGCTCTCCCCCGCGGCAGACGCCCTCCACGGCGTGCAGCGCGGCCCGTACGCCCGTCACGTCCGCCGACGGGTCGAGCGCGAGCAGCCGGGTCTCGTCCAGATGGGTGCGGGCCGCGACGAACGATGTCGCGCGGCAGTACACGACGACGCCCGCGTTGATCAGCTCACCGCGCTCCACCCGGGGCACGACCCGCACCAGCGCGTACTCGAACACATCCCGGCCATGGTGCAGCCCGCTCACTTCGCTGCCTTTCCGTCGACCCATACGCGCAGCCAGTCGGGAGCCTTCGACGGCCCGTCACCGGAGCGCTCCCCGAGCGTGATCATTTCACCGACCACCGCGGCCCGCTCCAGCAGCACGCGCACATAAGCGCGGCGCACCGCGTCCGGGCTGTCGAAGCCGGGCTCGTCCGTCAGCCACTCGTCGGGGATGTCGGCGGTGACCTCGGTCAGCAGCTCCTCGGTGACCCGCGGCGCGAGCGCGGCCGCGGCCGCCGCCACATCCGGGGCGAACGGGGCGAGCACATGGTCGGAGGCGTCGTACGGCTTGGTGGCGGCCGCGTCCAGACCGCGCCAGCCGTGGTGCCAGATCATGGTGGCGCCGTGGTCGATGAGCCACAGCCTGCCGTGCCACACCAGCAGATTGGGGTTGCGCCAGGACCGGTCCACATTCCCGATGAGCGCGTCGAACCACACCACCTCCCCGGCCTCCGCCGCGCCCACCTCGAAGGCCAGCGGGTCGAAGCCGAGCGAGCCGGGCAGATAGTCCATCCCCAGGTTGAGCCCGCCACTTGCCTTGAGCAGCGCCTGCACCTCCTCGTCCGGCTCGCCCAGCCCGATCACCGGATCGAGCCGCATCCGCACCAGCTCCGGCACCCGCAACCCCAGACGGCGGCCCAGCTGTCCGCAGATGACCTCGGCGACGAGGGTCTTCCGGCCCTGGCCCGCGCCGGTGAATTTCATGACATAGGTGCCGAGATCGTCGGCCTCGACGATGCCGGGTAGCGACCCGCCCTCGCGCAAGGGCGTGACATAGCGGGTCGCGATGACTTCGGTCAACATTTTCCCAGGCTATCCAACTTGCTGGCCTTACAATTCACGATCGACTCCGGGCGCACACAAGCCGGGGAATCCGCCCCGATAAGGATGCCCGCGTTGTTCACCAGGACGTCGAGTGATCAGTGTGATGCTCATGCGCATCCTCACCGGGGTCCCCATGTTGATGAGACGCGCGGCCAGCCGGTCACCATCGAGGAGCGGTTCCTTGAGTTCCCAGTGGAGGTCCGGACATGAGGGCACCTTTCCGTGGGCGGCTCCGGACCGGGGCCACCGGTCACGGGAGCAGCAGCAGTTTCCCGGTGGTCGTACGCGACTCGATGTCCGCGTGAGCCCTTGCCGCCTCCGCCAGCGGGTAGCGGCCACCGATCCGAACGACCAGCTCGCCCCTTTCGGCGAGCGCGAACATCTCGGCCGTGCGGGCCGCGAATTCTTCGGGGGTGCGAATGTGATCCTCGGTCACGGGATAAGTGAGGCGGGCGCCACGGGGGATGTCGTTCATCGCGATGGCCGGCACGTCCCCGATCAGCGGCCCGTAGAACACCAGCGTGCCGTGCGTGCGCAGCACCCGCAGCGACGCGGCGAACGTGGTCGCGCCCGCACCGTCGAAGACCACATGCACACCCTCGCCGCCGGTCAGTTCGCGCACCGGCTCGACGAACGCGTCACCGGAGGAGACCAGGACGTGGTCGGCGCCCGCGTCAGCGGCGAACTCGGCCTTCTCCGGTCGGGACACGAGGCCGATCACGGTGCCGCCGCGGGCCTTGATGATCTGGGTGAGCATCATCCCTACCCCGCCCGCGGCCGCGTGCACGAGCGCGATGTCGCCCGGCCGCACCGGGTGGGACACGGTGGCGAAGTGGTGTGCGGACAGTCCCTGCACGAGTAAGCCCGCGGCCGTCTCGTCGTCGACGGCGCCGGGCACCGGGACGGCCGGGAACAGCTCCTTCTCGCGGTTGCCGAACTTGAAGCCCAGCGAGTGTTCGACGGCCAGCAGCCGCACCTGAGCGAACTCACCTCGCGCGCGGCCTGGGAGGCGTGACGCGACCTCATCGTCACGCGCTACCGCGACCAAGGGCTCCACTGCCCGCTCGGGGTGCTGATCGCCGACGTAGGCCGGTACAGCCCGGCCGCGCAGGCCGTCACGGCGCAACTGGTGCGACGATGGCAAGCGTCCGTCCGAGCTGGCATCGAGGCCACGCAAGCGGCCGGTGAGGCCAACCCGGCACTCGACGCCGATCACACAGCAGCGGCCGTGATCGCCACCATCCAGGGCGGTGTCACCGTCCTGCTCTCCACCGGCTCCGCGGAACATCTGGAGGCCGGGCTGAACCTCTGCCTCGACCACCTGCTGTCGTAGCCCCGCACCTGTCCGTGCCGACACCCGTGCTGACCGCCTGCCCGAGTCGGCCTGGCACCGGCACAGCGCCGACCAAGACGCCAAGGGCCGCGCCGGACTACTCGCCCAGCACGGCGGTCGCGAGGGCGTGCTTGAGCCAGGCCTCATAGTCGTCGTAGGACCAGCCAGCGTCCGCGACAAGGGCGTCATGGACACCGGCACTCAGCAGGGCCACCGCGATGTCGGCGGCACGCGGGTCGATGGTGTGGCCCGCGGTGCGGATGCGGTCGATGATCATTTCGACGCCGAGCCGGTGACGTCGCCCGGCTTCGTTCTGCGTGGCCGCGATGTCGGGGTCGACCGCGGCGCCTGAACCGAGGACGGTGACGATGTCACCGCAGCGTTCCCTGACTTGACGGCTGACTTTGGCCAACATGCCCAGCAGTTCACCCGAGTCCGTCATGCCCTCCGAGGCTGCCATCAGATCGGGGATACCGGCCTCGTCGTCCAGCAGGTCGACGAGGCCGGTGAGCACACCGGCCTTTGAACCGAAGTGGGCGTAGATGGTCTGCGGCGCGACGCCGGCCTCGTGGGCGATGAGGCGGATCGGCGTACGGGCGTAGCCGCGCTCGGCGAACAGACCGCGTGCCGCGTCAAGGATCGCGCGGAGCGTCAGCGCCTCACGCCTGTCGCGCAACCGGACGATGCCGGGCAGGTCGGGTGGCATGTATGCTCCAACTAGAACGTCGTTCCAAGTAGTAGATCGAAGATCTAAGTTAGCAGGGGTGAAGACGCCATGCCCATTTCCATGCCTGTCGACGAGATGCTCGCCGGGATGACGCGCGCCTGGAACAACGGTGACGGGGCCGCCTGGGCCGCGCACTTCGCGGAGGACGCGGACTTCGTCGACGTGGTGGGACGCGTCCAGCGCGGCCGGGACGTGATCGCCACGGAGCATCAGAAGATCTTCGACACCGTCTATCAGGGCAGCCGGCTCGCGATCCGGTGTCTCGACAGCCGTCAACTCGCGGACGGCGTCCTGCTCGTACACACCGTCTCGACCCTGCGGGTTCCCGAAGGACCGCGAGCGGGAGAGTGGCACGCGATCCAGACGAAGATCGTGCGGGACGGAAGGATCCTGGCGTTCCACAACACCGGGCGGATGGACCTGGCGGACTTCGTGAAAGACGACGAGGACTTGGCTCGCCAGGCTCCGCAGGAGTGGCGGCGACGGGACTCCTAGGGGGGTCCGCAAAGTCCCGTTGGGCCCGCGACGTCTGGCACGCTCCCCCAGCTACCGCTGGGAGGTGCCCCCCTGGCGCCGCGGGCGAGGCGACCACCGTCGCCGTGACGGCCGCACTCCAGGAGCTGGGCGTCGATTGCGATCGTCTGCGGGATGCCCGAGCCGCGCCCGGGACCGCCTTGAAATTCAACCCAGCGTGTTCATCAGGGCGGTGACATAGGCATCCAGCCGCTCCTCCACAGCTCGCGTCGTCAGCTCTGTCCGCCCTACCTCCCGCCACGGCTGTGACACCGCCCGCACTTCTTCTGAGCATGCCAGCGCGTCCCGCACCAGCCAGTACAGCCGCTCGCCCGCGGCTGCGGCCAGCACCCCGCCGGCTTCCTCATACGCCTCAGCGAATCGCAGACCCCACGCCGGCCCGTGCAGCAGCGCGAGATTGACGGAGCAGTGCGCCACATCGAGATCCGCAGGGCCCCAGGAGGTCGCTGCCCAGTCGACGACGCCGGTGATCCGGGCACCTGCCGGCCGTGAGGGCGGCAGGTCGAACAGCACGTTGCCGGGCTGGAAATCCCGGTGCAGGAAACGCCCTTCATAGGGCGGCACGGGCTTGCGGATCACGTCGATCGCCGCGGCCCATCTCGCCGCGTCGGCGCCCTTCGGAATCACGACGGTGTCGGCGGTCGTCCACGCGACATACCCCCGGGGCCGCTCGGCGGGTCGCACCGCGTGGATCGCGACGAGTTGACGGGCCAGCAGAGGGACGCGCGTCTCCAATCCCTCATCGTCGAGGACCGCCCGGCCCGCCAGATGTGTCATAAGGAGCGCTGGATACTCGCAGTGCGCGGCGGTCACATCCACCGCGACCAGTCCAGGAGCCGGGATGCCGGTCCCCGTGAGCAGGGTCAGGGCGTCAGCCTCCCTGCTCAGCCAGTCCTCCGCGTGCTCCACGTGGACGAAGGTCCGCAGCACCAGGTCACGAGTGCCTCCGTCGCGCGTGCCGATGGTCAGCCTTCGCATTTCAGCAGTGATACCGCCGTGCAGCACCTCGGTTCTGATGACCCGTTCGCCGACTTCCAGGTGCCGGCTTACCCAAGCCAATGTCAACGGCCGGACAGCCGCTGTCTCATCGTGGTTGGTCACCGTGCCACCTCATCGCTGTTCCGCCGCCGCTGGGCCAAGTCTTCCCCATCGCACCCAGCGACGCCTTCGACGCGGTGTTCTGGGCCCAGTGCCGCGAGGCGGCCCCCTTACTGACCATTTCAGAATGACCGGCGTCGGCACGCTGCCGTGCTACACGCCGTCGTCGAGGGCGTACAGGTCTCGGCTGCGTGGCAGGCCTGCAACCAGGTC
>NZ_JBVIZF010000058.1:0-25535 GCF_055591805.1 Streptomyces sp. NPDC041200
CATGGGCCGGGCCGCCGAGATGCTCGGCACCACCCAGGGCTTCCTCCGCGCCATCGGCGAAGCCCGCCTGATCACCCCGCTGCGATCCGAGGGCGGACACCGCCGCTACTCCCGCTACCAGCTGCGCATAGCGGCCCGCGCCCGGGAGCTCGTCGACCACGGGACCCCCATCGAGGCCGCCTGCCGCATCATCATCCTCGAAGACCAGCTCGAAGAAGCCCAGCGCATCAACGCTGAACACCGCCGCACCGCCGGAACGGCAACCCCCCCGACCGCGGCCTGAGACGGCTGAGACCTGCAACAGGCCACGGTTCCCCAGGCTCGAGCGGGGGCCAGACGCAGTGACGGCCCGGTATGCACCGGGCCGTCACATTCAAGTAGCGGGGACAGGATTTGAACCTGCGACCTCTGGGTTATGAGCCCAGCGAGCTACCGAGCTGCTCCACCCCGCGTCGGTACGGTGAACTGTACGGCACTGACCCGGATCGGCCGAATCGACTTTCGCCTGGAGTCAGGTCCAGCGCCTCTGTGGGTGCTCTCGGCCGGTCGCGAGCACCAGATGACGATCCGCTCGCGAGCGGGAGGCGGAGCGGCTGACACGTGTACGCGAGTGGTATTGGGCGCTGCCCGAGGAGGTACGCGGCCGGTCGTCCCGCAGCTGCGGCGGGCGAAGGACTGACGATCTGACCGACCACCCAAAGAGCTTCACGGACTGCACCTGGGCTGGGCATGATTCCCACCGTGCATGTGGACAGGGACCATCGCGGGCAAGGACGGTACACGCTGACGGACACAGGAAGCGGCCATGTCTGGGGCGCCTGCGCCGAGGCGGATGGATTGTTCAGGGAGCCCCGGCGCGAAACGTACGAACTGTTCGGCTGGGTTCCGGATGGAGCCGAGGTGCGCGGCTGGGTCGGCAGCCGGGTGTGGCTGGTGCCGGAGGACAGGACGCTCGATGCCTGGCTGCTGGAGGACGTGGAGAGCCTCGGACAGTACCCGGGAACGGATGGTCTCGTGCTCACCGGTCTGGACGACTACGGGGGCCCGCCCGAGGGACACCGGGCTCCCGTCCGACTGCACGACGGGTACCGGTGGCTGGGCTCCTGCCGGGAGTTCGCCCGCGTCCTGGGGTCCGAGCAAGCAGAGCCTCCGCTCGTCCTGCTGGGGCTCGCCCCGAGTGATCGGCTACTGCGGGCACTAATGACGGGCACCCGGCGCACGCTGGACTTGGAGGAAGCATGGCTGGAGATACGGGACGACCGGGGCGAGCCGCTCACCGACCGGCTACTGCGGCCCACAGTCCGCACGTGGCAGCCGTCCTCCCGTGGGACGGACCTCATTGATCTGGAACTCGACGGATACGTGGCACTCGTACCGCGATACGCCCGGCCCGTCTGGGAGCGCTGGCTTGCCGGCCCGCCGGACGCCCCTGGCGTCTGGGCCGGACTCGAGACCCGCCAGCGTGTGGCCTGGCTCGATCTCGTCCGGGAGCGGGGCGGTCGGCTCAGACACCAGGAACCGCAGGCCGGGCGAGCGTACGAGTTGGACGGCCGACACATCACCGACGAACCGGGCCTCTA
Organism: Streptomyces sp. NPDC041200; assembly: GCF_055591805.1. Taxonomy (NCBI): domain Bacteria; kingdom Bacillati; phylum Actinomycetota; class Actinomycetes; order Kitasatosporales; family Streptomycetaceae; genus Streptomyces; species Streptomyces sp. NPDC041200. The sequence goes on from NZ_JBVIZF010000058.1 coordinate 1,581, forward strand.
CCTGGCACTCGGTGAGGCCGTCAACGGGCCGGGCGGCTACTTCGGGGGTTGCCTGGACGCCCTTGTGGACTGTTTGCGCGGCAACTTTGGCTACACCGCCCCCGCAACCTTGCTCTGGCGGGACGCCGCGACTGCGCGCGAGCACCTGTCCCGCGTCCTGGCGCCGGAGGGCGAGCAGTATGACCTGGTCGCCCTGGTGCTCGAAGTCCTGACCGAGGGCGGGATGCACGTGACCTTCACGTGAACTGGCCGCGCTGCCACGGTAGTGACTCAACGCTACTGTCGGTCCGTCGGGCTACGTACGCGCCAGGTGCAGGAGCCGATCCGTGTGCAGGTGCCGACGGAGGGATCAGTCAGCGGCGGACAGCCTGTGCCACCAGTGACCGCACCCGTCCGAGCAGTAGCGTTCGCGACGTCGTCCGTCGGCGATCGCGAGCACCGCGACCAGCAGTCGGAACGCCTTCCGGCGTTCGTCGAGGGGAGTGAGAGAGGCGATCTTCCCCAGTTGATCGTCGATCCGACCGCGTGTGATCAGCACCGCCGGCGTGTGCGTCGGGCGCAGACCGGCACGGCGAGCTGCTGCTCCCGTACGGCTGGCGACGGCACGCGGCCTGAGCGGGCCACCCAGCGGTGTCAGTCGACGTCGCTGTGGGTGGTGCCGACCTTCAGGTCGTCGATGTAGTTGATGACATGGCTGCCCTCGGCGCCGTACACCCCCCACTTGGGATCGTTGCTGCTGTCCCAGGTGCGGCACGCCCAGCGTGTGGAGCCGTCACTGAACGTCTGCTGCCGACCGTTGACGTACAGCTCGACCCAGCCGCCCTTGGTCCCGTCGGACAAACGCAGCCCGATGGCATAGCGGTTCCACTGGTTGGCCGAGGCCGGGGTCGACCAGATCGTGTGGACCTGGTTGCCGGGCTGCCGCTGGATCATGGTGGTGCGGCCGCCGATCACCTTCAGCACCACCGGCCAGTTCTGGATGTGGTCGCCGTAGGACTTCCACTGGAAGGTGGCGTTGTTATCGACTGTGCTGGACAGTTTGCTGGACCAGCCGAACCAGTACGTCTTTCCGTTCTGGAAAGCGTATTTCGAGCCGCCGACCTTGATGCCGTGGCTCTCGCAGCGATTGCTGCCGACCGGCTTGTCGTACTTCCAGACCTTGCCGCGCTGTGTGTCGCTGACGGCGGTGACACTGCCGGGGGAGTCACAGTTCATCAGGCCGTAGATCCCGGTGCCGCCGGAGGCGTCGCCGTCCCAGATGAACGCGGCCTGGGCCGGCCAGGCGAGCGCGAGGCTTGCGGCCGCGACGGCGGCGGGGATGACGAACCGGAGTCCGCTTCTGCACATGATGGCGGTCGGGGCAGCCATGCCACTCCTTGGGTGAGGCCCTCGTTCAATGAATGCGCAGACCGTAATGGAGTGGCCTGGAATGGTCCATACCTGTGTCGTGCTCGGTCGAGGTCGAAGGTGTTGGACAACCCCAGCCGATAGCGATTCGCGTCGATCCCGCGCAGCGGTCGGCTTCGGGGTGACGTAAAAGCAGCCGTATGGGAGCGCCTGAACGGCTGGCAGCAGGACCAGGTCGAGACGGCTACGAAGGTGGAGCTGGCCCGGGTGGCCAACCTGCTGACGCAGCCGGACCCCCTGCAGGCGATGTCGGAGGCTACGGAGGCGATCCGGCCGCCGCTGACGGCGATGTCCGCGGGGCGCGCGTCATCGTGGTCGTGGGTGGTGGTCGTGGGTGACGACACGGGCGTTCTTCACCACCAGGTCGTACACGGTCATGCGGGCCTCCTGCCTCGCCTCTGTCGCCCTCAGTTCGTCATGCGCCGATCACCCGGTTCTCCTCGGCCCAGAAGACGAGCCGTTTGTGGGCGAACCGGATGATGAAGTGGGCGATCAGCCCCAGTACGGAGAGCACCACCAGCACGGCGAACATCCCGGCGATGTCGAAGTTGTAGTTGGTCTGCAGCAGGAGGTATCCCAAGCCCTCCTTCGCGCCGATGAACTCGCCGACGACGGCACCGAGTATCGAGAAGACGATCCCGATGTCCAGGCCGGCGAAGAGGAAGGGGAGCGCGCTCGGCAGCCGCACCATCCGGAACACCTGGAACCTGCCCGCGCCGAACACCGTGAGCATCTGGATCCGGTCGGCGTCGGCCGAGCGCAGCCCCTCGATGACGTTGACCAGCACGGGGAAGAACGAGATCACCGCCGCCATGACGACCTTGCTCGTCATGCCGAAGCCGAACCAGACGACGAACAGCGGCGCGAGCGCCACCTTGGGCACCGTCTGGAAGGCGACGACGTACGGCATGAAGGTGCGTTCGACCAGCCGCACCTGGGAGATCGCGGTGCCCAGCACCAGCGCCGCCGCCACTCCGAGCGCAAAGCCGTAACTCGACTCCAGGACCGTCACCTTCAGATGTCCCCAGAACAACGGGTCCACCAGCTGCGCGCGGAGGGCGCCGGTGATCTGCGAGGGGCGCGGCAGCACGTAGTCGTCGATACCGAAGGCGGGGACCGCGAACTCCCAGGCCAGCATGGTGACGACGAAGACGGCGGGAGCGAGCAGCAGTTCGGGGCGCTCTCGCAGGTCCCAGGTCACGCGGGGCCGCCGCTCGCGGAGTCGCTTCGTGAGCCGCTTCATGAGTCGATCACCCAGGTGGCCTTGAAATGCTGGCGGATCCGCTCGACGAAGACTCCGGCGCGGTCCGAGGCCATCGCGCCGAGTGTGCGCGGGCGTTCGAGCCCGATGTCGACGATCTCGGCTATGCGGCCGGGGCGGGGGCTGAGAACCACGACCCGGTCGGAGAGGAAGACCGCCTCGGGGATGGAGTGGGTGACGAACACGACGGTCTGGCCGCTCTCCCGCCAGATCCTCAGCAACTCGACGTTCATCGACTCGCGGGTCAGGGCGTCGAGTGCGCCGAAGGGCTCGTCCATCAACAGCACGGCCGGGTCGTGCACCAGGGCCCGGCAGATTCCGGCGCGCTGCTGCATCCCGCCGCTCAGCTCATGCGGGTGTCTGCCCTCGAAGCCGTCGAGGCCGACCATCGCGAGCAGCCGCTCGGCCCGCTCCCGGTACACCGAGGCGTCGAGCTTCTGTACCTCCACGGGCACCATCACGTTCTGCAGTACGGTGCGCCAGGGCAGGAGGGTGGGCGTCTGGAAGACCATGCCCACCTCGGGCAGCGGCCCCGTCACCTCGCGGTCGGCGACGCGGACCGTCCCCTGGCTCCTGGGGACGATCCCGGCGAGGATCTTCAACAGGGTGGTCTTGCCGCACCCCGACGGGCCGACGACCGACAGGAACTCGCCCCGCCGGACGGTGAAGGTGACGTCCGAGAGTGCGTGGGTCGGCTCGGACCCGCGCGGCCGGTAGGTCTTGTGCAGTCCGGTGACCTCGATCCAGCGCTCTTCTTCGTCCCCGCTCTCCCCGCTCTCCCCGCTCTCCTGTTCTTCCCGCTTCACCCGGCGGCCTTCGCCTTCGCGATCACGGGATCCGGGTCGAAGCCGTTCGCGCCTGCCAGCAGGCTGCCGTCCCACAGCGCCGGGAGCGGGACGTCCTCGGTGATCTGGCCGGCCGTCCTGGTATAGGCAACCGTCTTGTCCCACTCCATGGCGCTGATCGCACCCCAGTCCTTGAAGTCCTCGGCTTCACCGGTGGCGGGGACCGCGGTCTTGATCCACGCCTCGAGGGTCCTGGTGTCGTCGGCGATGCGGTCGTCGGCCTTCTTGCCGGTGAGCAGCTGGGGGAACGCCTGGTAGCCGTCGCGCATCGCGGCCTCGGGATTGACGGCGGAGAAGAGCAGTGCCTTGTAGGAGGCGCGCAAGTAGCGCGTCAGCACGTCCTTGTTCTCCTTCAGCGTCTTCTCGGTCACCACGTAGGTCAGGGAGCGGATGCCGTCGAACGCATCGGAGTTGTCGAGATAGCGCAGATCGGTGCCCGTGTTCTCAATGGTGGTGTACGCCTGGGTGTACAGGGCGAGCACGTCGACCTTGCCGTCCTCCAGGGCGGCTAGGGCCTGTGCGCCCACGCCGACCGGCAGCAGGTCGACGTCCTTGGCCGCGTCCAGTCCGGCGTCGCTCGCGTACGCACGGGCGTAGATGGCCGAGCCGGAGGCGAGGCTGATGACCCCGATCTTCTTGCCCTTGAGGTCAGCCGGGCTCCTGACCTCACTGCCGGGCTGGACGGCCATGCGCCACGGCCAGTTCCTCACCAGGCCCCCGATGGCCTTCACCGGGACGCCCTTCTCCCGTGCGGCGAGGATGGCTCCCGCGTCGGCCGGCGCGATGTCGGCGCTGTTCGAGGCGACGGCCTGGACCGCTGCCACCGACCCGTCCGTGTTGATCACGTCGACTTTCAGCTTCTCCTCGGCCAGATAGCCCTCGGCGTCGCTCACCGCGTAGGTGGCGACCTCTTCCTTGGGGGCGATCACGGCCGAGGGAACGGCGAGTTGGAGCGTGGCCCGGCCGCCCCGGTCACCGTCGGAGGACGACGAGGGCCCGTCCGCGCAGGCGGAGAGCACCGCGAGGACGGCGACGCCGAGGCCGAGCCGTAAGGACAGATTCATGTTCCGTGCCTTTCGTGGCCGTGCCGCTCGATGAGGTCGGCGGCGGTGCGCAGCCCGTCGCGGGCCCGGATGGTCGTGGCGGCTTCCGTCAGCCTGTGCCGCAGACTGGTGTCGCCGAGCAACTCGACCAGGGCGCCGTGCAGTTGGGCGTCAGTGAAGCGGTACGGGTCGAGGCGGACGCCGTAGCCGAGTTCGGCGACCCTCTGTGCGTTGTCGTACTGGTCCCAGAACAGCGGGAGCACGACCATGGGCTTGCCGAAGTGGAGGCTCTCGGTGGTCGTGTTGTTGCCGCCATGGGTGATGACGAGGTCGACGAGCGGGAGGATCCGCGTCTGCGGGAGGAACTCCGCGCCCCACATGGTGGGAGGCAGCTCGATCTCGTCGTGCAGCGGTCCCTTGGAGACGATGTAGCGGTGCGGGGTGCGCGCCAGGGAGGCGATGATCCGGCGCATGAGACCGACGTCGGCGGAGCCGAGGGAACCCAGGCTGAAGTAGATCAGCGCGCTGCCCTCAGGCTGTTCGGCCAACTCCGGCGGCAGGGTGAACTCCTCCTCGGTCTCGCGGACCGAGGAGTCCAGCCGGTGCCAGGCAGGGCCCAGCGGGCGGGCTTCGGCGTAGTCGGCCATCTCCGGGTAGACGTACAGGTTCAGCTCGCCGTCGTGGATGAACTCCAGGTCGGGCAGCGGCCTCGCGCCCTGGTCCACGACCCATGCGTTGAAATCGACCCAGACCTCGCGGTGGGTGCGGTCGTACTCGGCACGGAACTCGGCCCAGCCCGCGCGGTCACCGGCCGGGTACCCGGAGAAGGGCGGGGGAACGTGTTCGCCCTTCACCTCCAGCGGGTTGCAGGAGACGATCCGCACGAAGGGCACGTCCGCCGTGCTCAGCGCGGGGAAACAGACGACGTTGTCCTCGACGATCACGTCCGGCCGGACCCGGTCGACGATTCTTTTGAGCTGGGGTTCGCAGTACCGGGCACCGGCGATCAGTTCCTCCCAGACCGGCCTGACCCACGTGCCCAGCTGTTGGATCGTGGGCTTTTGGAACTCGGGGGCGGTCTCCCGTACGAAGTCCTTCCAGAACTGGCCCGCCTCCTGGGGACTTTCGGGCGGCGGGGCCAGGTCGACCAGGTCCTCCTCGAAGCCGAGCGGGGCGAGCCTGCCCTTCCAGGACGCCTCCGCCGCGAACACCACGCGGTGGCCCCGTCGGCGCAGCACGTCGCCGATGCCGACGCAGTTGTTGGTCGGACCGTACGCGCTCTCCGGCGCGAAGAGGATGGTCAGGGGTCCGCTCAAGGGGTGTCTCCCGTCGTCTCGATCAGTACCGCGCTCTCCGGGTCCCACGACAGCGCGACGCGGGCCCCGGAGGTCACCGTGGCCGGGCCCGGAACGGTCAGCAGGACCGGCCGGTCCAGACCGGGGACCGTGACCGCGATCCGCGAGGAGCCGCCGAAGTAACTGATGTCCAGCACCGTGCCGCGCAAGGAGGCCTCCGCGCCCTGAGCGGCGAGCCGGATGCTCTCCGGACGTACGCCGACCAGCCCCGCCGCCTTCCCGGCCGGGGCGGGCAGGACACCGACGCCGGGTACATCGAGCCCGCCGGAAGGCAGCAGCCGTCCCAAGAAGAGGTTGTTGGCGCCGACGAAGCCCGCGACGAACCGGCCCCGAGGGTGCCGGTAGAGCTCGACGGGGGTGTCGACCTGCTGGAGGCGCCCCCGGTCCAGGACGGCGATCCGGTCGGCGAGCGACATGGCCTCCTCCTGGTCGTGGGTGACGACGAGGAAGGTGATGCCCACCTGGTGCTGGAGGCGCTTGAGCTCCAGCTGCATCTCGGCGCGGACCTGCTTGTCGAGCGCTGACAGCGGTTCGTCGAGCAGCAGCACTCGGGGGCGTTTGACGATGGCACGGGCGAGCGCGACCCGCTGCCGCTGCCCGCCGGACAGCTGGTGCGGCCGTCTGCGGGCCTGCGCGGTCAGCCCGACGGTGGCGAGCACGGCCGCGACCCGTTCGCCGATCTCCGCCCGGGCGAGCCCTTCCCGCGCCAGCCCGTACGCGATGTTCTTCTCCACGTTCATGTGCGGGAACAGCGCGTACGACTGGAACATGAGGTTGACGGGCCGCCGGTGCGCGGGCACGCCCAGCAGGTCCTGGCCGTCCAGGGCGACCGTGCCGCTGTCCGGGGCCTCGAATCCGGCGAGGACGCGCAGCAGAGTCGTCTTCCCGCAACCGCTCGGGCCGAGGAGGGCGAAGAACTCGCCCTCCTCGATCTCCAGGCTCACCCCGTCCAGGGCGGTGACCTCGCCGAACCGCCGGTTGACGGCATGGATACGGATCACAGCGCCTCCGTCAGCCGGCTGACGCGCTGGGCGGCGATCACCACGGTGAAGCTGACCGCGAGCAGCAGGCTGGCGAGCGCGTTGATCTCCGGGGTCACGCCGAACCTGATCATCGAGTAGATGACGATCGGCAGGGTGGGATCCTTCGGTCCCGCGGTGAAGAAGGCGATGACGAACTCGTCGAGTGAGAGCGTGAACGTCAGCAGCGCGCCCGCCACGATGCCGGGGGCAAGGGTCGGCAGGGTGATGCGGAGGAACGTGGCGGCCTCGCCCGCGCCGAGGTCGCGTGACGCCTCCTCCAGGGACGGGTCGACGTGGGCGATCCGGGTGCGCACGACGGCCGTGACGAAGGCGAGGCCGAAGACGGTGTGGGCGAGCAGCACCGAGTGCAGTCCGAGGGTGGCCGAGACGAGCGAGTAGAAGGCGAGCAGGCCGATCCCGAGCACGACGTCCGGCAGGACGGCGGGCAGCACCGCCAGGGCGGGCAGCAGCCGCGACCGGCTCGCGTGGCGGGCGAGCCCCACCGCGAGCAGGGTGCCGAGGACGGTGGACAGGGCGGTCGCGCCCGCGGCCACGATCAGCGTGTTGGCCAGGCCCCGCAGCACCTCGTCGTCGCCCGCCAGCGCGCCGTACCAGGAGGTGCTGAACCCGGACCACTCGTAAGGGCTGCCCGAGCGGTTGAAGGACATCACCACGAGCACCACAACGGGCGTGTAGAGGAACGCGTACGTCAACCACAGCGGGAGGAGCGCCGCCCGGCGCATCAGCGGCCGCCCAGCCGGCGCCCGGCCCACGCCTGCGCCATGAGCAGCAGGACCAGGAACGCCATGAGGGCGAGGGCGAGCACCGAGCCGAACGGCCAGTCCCGTGCGGTGAGGAACTGGTCTCTGATCAGGTTGCCGACCATGACCGTGTGTCCGCCGCCCAGCAGTTCGGGGACGACGAAGTTGCCGAGGCTGGGCACGAAGACGAAGACACAGCCGGTCAGCACGCCGGGCAGGGTGTGGGGGAGGGTCACGCTCCAGAACGTGCGGGCCGGGCGGGCGCCCAGATCGGCCGAGGCCTCACACAGCCGGGGGTCTACCCGCTCGATCGCCGAGTACAGCGGCAGCACCATCAGCGGGAGATAGGCGTAGAGCAGTCCGAGGACGACGGCGGGTTCCGTGTAGAGGAGTTTCAGCGGCCGGTCGATCACCCCGATGCCGGTGAGGGCCGAGTTGACCACACCGTGGCTGGACAGCAGCACGATCCAGGCGTAGGTACGGATCAGGAAGTTGGTCCAGAACGGGAGCACGACCAGGACCAGGGCGACCGTGCGCCATCTGCCGGACAGTCGGCTGATCGCGTACGCGGTCGGGTAGCCGAGGAGAAGCGCGAGCAGTGTGGTGACGGCGGCGATGCGCAGCGAGTCGGTGAGGACCCCGGCGTAGAGGGGGTCGGTGAGCCGTGCGAAGTTCTCGCCGGTACGTCCGTCCTCGTACGCGATCCCGCCGAAGCGGCCCCGCCGGAAGACCGTGTAGCCGATCAGCAGGGCCAGCGGCAGCAGGAGCAGGACGGCCAGGTAGGACAGGCCCGGGCCGAGCAGGACGAGACGGGCTCGCAGGTGTGGTCCTCCGGCCGCCTTCCCCCGGCGGGCCATCAGCCCGCGGTGACTTCCGTGACGATCCGGGTGTACGACGTCGCGGCGTCCCCGAGGTCGACGACGGACTCACCCTTGAGCAGTTGCTCGGGGGTCATGGCGAGTGCGGGATAGCGCTTCAGGAGGGCCGGGTCGAGTTCAGCCATGGCGGCGGTGTTGGGGACCTTGTAGAAGATGTTCGAGGCGACCCAGGAGTGCACTTTCGCGTCGAGGACGTAGTCGATGAAGGCGTGCGCCGCCTCCTTGTTCTTCGACGACTTGAGGATGACCATCGTGTCGGTCCAGAGGTCGCTGCCCTCCTTGGGGACGACGAAGCCGATCCTCTTGTCGTCGGTCGGGCACCAGCCGTCCCAGGCCTCCGCCAGCACGGCCTCCCCGGACCTCAGCCGGTCGCCGAACGTGGTGTCGTCGTAGGCGAGGAGCCCGTCCTTCGCGGTGAGCAGCAACTCCTTGACCCGGGCGAGCTGTTGCCCGTCGGTGGTGTTCACCGAGTAGCCGAGCGCCTTTTGCGCGGGGAGGAAGAGCCAGCGCTCGGTTTTCAGCATGGTGGCCTTGCCCTTGACCGCGGCGCGCGGCTTCAGCAGGTCGTTCCAGCTGTCGGGGGTGTAACCGACGAGGTCCTTGCGGTAGCAGAGCCCGGTGGTGCCCCAGGTGTACGGGACGGAAGTGACGTTGCCCTTGTCATGGGCGAGCCGGGCGGCGAGCGGGTCCAGGTTCTTCAGGTGCGGGACCAGATCGTGGTGGATGGGTTCGAGCAGCCCCTGCGCCGCGAGCGCCTGCGCGTACTGGCCCGATACGAACGCCACGTCGATGCCGCTGTCGGCGGAGGCGGTCAGTTTGGCGACGATCTCCTCGTTCGTGCTGTGCTTGGCGACGGTCATGGGCGTGCCGACGGCCGACTTGAACCGGGCGGGGAGGTCCTTCGGCATGTAGCCGTCCCAGTTCGAGACGGTGAGCCGCTGCTTGCGTAAGTCCGCCTCGGGGTCGAGCGACGCGGAGGCGGCGGGCCCGTTTCCGCCCGGTTGGCCGTCGCCGCCGCATGCGGGGAGAAGGAGCGCGAGGACGGCCGCCGTCGCCGCCATGGACACGTGCCTGAACCTCAGTGCGCCTAACACGCCGCCCCCTTGCTGCCGAAATCAGCCGCTGAGCGTGGGTCGTGCCCAGTTCGCCGAAAACGGCTCACGGGCAGGCATCGGTTTCCGGAGTCTCGCACCCATGGCATGCACCGGGCAAGACGGCCTTTTCGTCCAGCCTCGCTCTCACTCCGTGCGGGACTGTGCGCTCCGGGTGATCCGGTTCAGAACGGGCAGGTGTCCATCCAGCGCGTGACGAGGGAGACGTTGTTCTTGTCGGGGTCACGCTCCGTGCCGCACAGGAAGGGCCTGAAGCGGGCGTCGGCGCGCAGCCAGTGGCTGAAGAACGACACGATCCACTTGCCCTGTTTGGCCTTGTTGCCATAGCCGGTCATCGGGCAGAGGTGGTCGCCGGGAACCTCGATGTAGAGCTTTTCGGCCTGGGACATGGAGTTGTACCAGGGCACCGCGTAGGTATCGCCGTTGGCGACGGGGTCGCTTTCGCAGGTCAGGAAGAGGGTGGGGTCGGTGACTCCGGAGAAGTTCCCCGCCCGGTGGTACGGGGCCGTGGGCACGCCCGCCCGGAAGCGGGGGTCGTCCCGGAGGGCCGCCATCACGCCGCCACCGCCCATCGAGTGGCCTGCCGCACCGAGCGTGCCGTTGAGCTTCCCGGAGATCGGGGTGCCAGTGGCGTTGCCGAGCGCGAGTAGCTGGGTTCCGGCGGCGGAAATCTGGCGGCCGCGTGATTCGGGATCGTCGGTGAGCGTCTTGGTGCCGACGTTGATGACGACGAATCCCCAAGAAGCGAGGCGGGGTGCGAGCCACTGCAAATTCTGCTGCGTGCCTTGATAGCCCGGCATCAGCACAATGCCCGGGTACGAGCCGCCGGCCCTCGGGTACGTGATGGTGCCGGATCCGTATCCGCTCGGGTTGGGAACGGTGTAGGCGGCGGTGGCCAGGGGCCCGCTCGTGGCCTCCAGTGAAGCGGTCGTCGGGCCCGGGATCCCGCCTCCAGGGGGCGTGTCGCCGCCGGATTCGGGCCTGTCCTGCTTGCCCCGGGGCGGCGACTCTGCAGCGGCCGTGGGCGGGGCGGAGAGGGCCAGCAGGGCCAGGGCGATGGTGGTGGCCAGCGCGATCAGTGTCATGACGGTGTGGGACCTGGCGCCTAACGGCCGCGTCGCGTCGGCCGGACAGCGGGGTGAGAGCATCGAATTACCTCCGGTGAGACTCGTCCCGAGGTGCGGATGGATCAGAAGCCTGCCCCGAGCCGGTGCTCGGTCGGCTAGCGGACTGGTCGAAGAGCCAGTTGATGACGACGTCGTTCTCGTACGTCTGGGCCCAGGCTCCGTGTGGGTTCACCGGAGTCGTGCCGGCCGGATAGCTGGTGAACAGCGTATGGCTGCCCGTACGGCGGGCTTGGCGCAACAGCGCCCGGGAGCGGGCCTCGAAGTCCGCCTTGGGCAGGTCGTTGCCCCATTCCCCGCGGGTGACCTTGGCGCCCGCGTTCTCCAGTGCGTTCATCAGCGTCCAGGTGCCGGGTTTCCCGAAGCGCCCCTCCCTGTAGGGGACGGTGGGGTCGTCGACGGAGTGGTCGGCCCAGAGCGGGATGTGCGTGATCCCGGCCATGACGGAGGGGTCGCCCCAGCCCGCGGTGACGAGGGCCGCGGCGTACCTGCGGGGCCGTTTCGGGAGCAGGTTGAGGATTCCCCGCGCGCCCGACGACAGACCGACGAGGTAGAGCCGGTCCGCGTCGACCGGGTACGCGGCCGCGACGGCGTCGATCAGCTCGACCAGCGCGCCCTGCACTGTGGCGTCGGTCCAGTCCGTGCCGTCCGGGCCGTCCATGGGGCGGGGCAGCGGGATCTGCGGGGCGAGTACGAATGCCGGGTCCCTGCGCTGGCGTTCGGGCTTGGCGAAGGCGACCGCGATCCGATTGGCGGTGAGCTGGGTCATGTTGTTGTCGGCGACCTCGCCTCCGCCGTGCAGGGTGACCACGAGCGGGTACCGGGTGCCCGCCCCGGGGCGCCGCAGGTACCCGGCCGGCTGATGGAGCCGGAAGTCCAGCTCGAACCCGGCGGCGTCGGCGAACGAGCCGGCGGTGAAGTCGTCCACCACGGGGGTGCGGACTCCATCGTTCCGGATGGCGAACGGATGCGCTGCGAGCACCGGGCCGTTGCCGCGCGCCGTCACGTCGGCCACCTGCCTGACCGCGTAGGCGCGGTCGAGCGGAAGCGGATCGGTCGCCCCGGAGGCCCGCGCGTTGGCGTCGCCGGGGTCGAGCTCGATGATCAGGTGGTCACCCGGGCGTCCAGGACGGGTCCGGTCGTCCACCTCGGCTGCCGTGTTCGGGTAGACGCGGGTCACCGTCCGGGCCCCGGTCTTCCCACCCACAGTGGCGGTGACCCGGAACGCGGAGGGCGGGATCACGCCGCCGCGCGGGTCGATGGGTGCCGCGTACCGGATGGCGACAGCTGTCACCAGCCAGTTGTGCCTCGGCGTCACCCGCGTGAGCAGGTCGCAGCGCAGAACCGGATTCAGCCCGGGTGTCCTCGGCCGGTCCGCTGTCGTGGCGTCGGCCGCCGCCGCGGTCGTCGCCGGGGTCAACGCAGTCGCGGTGACGGTGCTCGCGGCAATGGTGAGTGCCGTACGTCTGGTGATCCTTGGCATGGCTCCTCTTCGCGTCGTCCGGTGGCCTGGGATTTCTGCGCGCGAGGGTGCGATGGACGGGCTGGGCCGGGTGCGGATCCACTACGCGAGAGTTTCCGAGCGACAACGGATCGGCGTCCAGCATCGAACCGGCATATATTCATGCGGCATGCGTATCAGTCCTGCCGGTGTGCAGACGGTGCGAGGCCGCAAAGGTCCGGTCGGCGTCGCGGGCCTCGCTCAAGCGCGCAAGCCGCTCGAGACCACCCAGCGCGAAAGTGAATGCCGAACTGGCATAGGCTGACCGTCTCATCCGACGCACCGGATCAGGATCAGCCCATGCGCAGCGACACCAGGATCCGCCTGATCGAGCCCACCGACGCCGCCCCGATCGCCGCGCATCGGGTGCGGGACTACGAGGCTTTCCGGCCGTGGGAACCGGACCGGCCGGCCGAATTCTTCACCCCGGAGGGCCAGGCGGAGCGGATCGACAGGCTGCTGGCCGGGTACCGGTCCGGCGCGGTCTGGCCGGGCGTGGTGCTCGCCGGCGACCAGGTGATCGGGCAGGTCACCGTCGGAGGGATCCTGCCGCAGCCGCATCTGCGCCGCGGCTCCGTCGGATACTGGATCGCCAGCGGCGCCCAGAACAAGGGGCACGCCGGGCACGCCGTCGGGCTTGTACTCCGGGTGATGACGGACGAACTCGGGTTGCACCGCGCAGAGGCGTCCACCCATCTGGAGAATCTGCCGTCGCAGCGGGTGCTGCGCCGCAACGGGTTCAGCCCGTACGGCGTCGCGCACTCCTCGATCTTTCTCGACGGGAGCTGGCGGGACGGGCTGCTGTGGGAGCGGATCCTCGGCGACTGATCCGGCAGTTGCCGGTCCTCAGCCGAGGCGCATCGTCGAGAGCTGGCCCGCTCGATGCGGCCGAATGGGATCGGCGCCATGGCCATCGCCTCGACCGCGACGTCGGTGCGCGTCTGATCAGTGTCGATCTTCAGGAACACGTTGCCGACGCGCAGGGTAGCGCGCTCGTGATGGGCGACGACGACCTCGACCTCTTCCACGTCGGCCATAATCGCGGGATGACCACCGACGTCGCCGGGTTCATCGCGGATGCGGCGGGATTGGTCGGGCGGGGGACGCAAGCTGCCAGGACAGGCGGCCGCATGGCGACGCGGCCCGCTGCACACCGTCCGCACCAAAGGAGAGGCGATAGCGGTCGGGAGCGCCCGCTTCCCGCCACTGGGCGGCGAGGCCCTGGATCTCTCTCCAGATGTCGCGCGGCCCGTGGGTGATGACGGTCCAGCGCCGATGGTCCACCGGCTTCACGCGCAGCCACGACCCGCAGCCGGGCGCCCCGATCACCAAGTGCTCGGCGTCGAAGTCCCGCACCAGACCGCCGAGGAGATGGTCGGCCGCCAGCCACAGGCCCCGGTCGGTGTCCGCGGGCAGGGCCAGCGTGGTCCGCTGCGTCCGCGCGCCCGGCGCGGTGGTGACGCGCTGCCGGAACTCCTCGGTGAGGAAGATCCTCTCCATTCCGTGCCCGGCCCGGTGGGCGAACTCCACGGCCCGCAGCTCCGCTTGGAGCTGCCCGTCGGCGGTGCGTTCGACGACGGCGAGGGCGGGCCACGACGGGGACGCGGTCGTCACGTGTGCGAGCAGCTTGCCGCCGGTGGCGAGCTGCTCGACGAGGGCTGCGGGCACGCGCTCCGCCGTGTACGACACGAAGATCCGGTCGAACACCCGGCCTGGGCAGCCCTGTTCCCCCGACCCGCACACCACCTGCGGCCGGAAACCGAGCCCGGCCAGCCGTACCGCGGCCGCGTCGGTGAGGTGCCGGTTCCGGTCGAGGGTGACCACCCCCTGGTCGCCGCAGACCTGGCAGGCCACCGCGGCGGTCACCCCCGCACCGGTGCCGACGTCCAGCACCCGATGACCGGGCCGAAGATCCAGCTCCTCCAGCAGTGCGGCGGTCAGGCTCATCACGGTGGACATCGACGTGATCGCCGCACCCCACCGTGACCCGCGCACCCGGCCGAGGAGCGGCTCCCCATCGTGCTGAACGAGCACACTGCCCCCGCCGTACAGCAACTCCACCAGCTCGGCCCGATCTTGCGGCGTGGGCCAGTCCAATAGGTCCCACCGCGGCGTCTCGCCCGGGGCGCTGCGCCGTACGTATGCCTGCGGCATCAGCACCTCGCGGGGCAGCACCAGCAGGGCGTCTCGGACAGGACCCGGCCCCAGCGCACCCGTATCGTCCAGTCGGGCGACCATCGCTGCCCGCGCGGCAGCCGGATCCACCGCCGCACCCGGCGCCGCGCCGTGGACCGGTCGCTCCGTCGCCCCGCCAGCCCGTACGGGGCCCATGTCCATGGGGCTCATCGCTCGGCCCAACCCATCTCCGAGTACCGGTGCCCGGCGAGGATCCCGCCGATCGCCCGGCGGGTGTACGGCACGACCTCGGCCGGGAGATCCTGCGGCCTCCACCACCGCCACTCCACGCACCGGTCGGGCTCCAGGATCTCCGGGGTGCCCGACCAGGAGTGGGCCCGGAAGACGAGCCCGATCCGCGGCCGCGCGACCGGCGAGTCGACGAGATGAACCACGTGCACCAGCTCGACCGCCCTGGGCTCGATGATCAGCCCGGCCTCTTCCTTGGCCTCGCGCACCAGACAGCTGATCGCGGCTTCCCGCTCGCAGTGCCCGGCCAGGAAGTGCCAGGTGTTCCCCGCGTATGCCGAGTCGGGGTGGCGCAGACCCAGGAGAATCCGCCCGTGTTCGTCCTGGAGGTACAGGTGGACACCGAGGATGTGCGGCTCGGTCCCCTCCGGTGCCTCGTGGCGCGGCAGGCCCCCGGCGGCCGCACGGATGTGGGCGGTCTCTGCTGGGCTCCCTGAAGTGGCGTCGGCGCGGCTCATGCGCGTGTCCCGTGCTGCTCGCCATCCGGCTCGGAGGTGACCTGGTAGGACAGCAGTTGCTGGAACAGACCCGGTTGCTGGACGAGCTGTGGGTAGGTGCCTTGCTGCACGATCCGGCCGTCATCGAGGACCACGATCCGGTCGGCCACGGCGACGTTGGTGATGCGGTGGGTCACCAGCAGCACCACCCGGTCCCGCGCCAGGTCCCGCAGCCGCTGGAAGATCCGGAACTCGGCCCGGGGATCGAGGTTCGCGGTCGGCTCGTCGAGGACCAGCAACCCCGCCTCTCGGAAGAACGCCCGCCCCAGAGCGATGCGTTGCCACTGGCCGCCACTCAGCTCCTCCCCGTTGAGCCACTCCCGGGCAAGGAGGGTGTCCAGACCGGCGCCGAGCTTGTCGACGACTTCGTCGGCGTCGGCGGCGGCGCACGCCTCACGCACCGCCGCGTCGCCGCGCGGCGAGGGCTGTCCGAGGGTGATGTTCTCGCGCACCGTCAGCGGCCAGTGCGCGTAGTTCTGCGGCACCAGGGCCACCTGCTGCCACAGCGCCTGCGGATCGGCTTCACCGGTGGGAGTGCCGTCCCACAGCACCTGCCCGTCGGTGGGCAGGTACAGGCCGCTGACCAGCTTCGACAGCGTCGACTTCCCCGAGCCGTTGAAGCCCACCAGGGCGGTGACCTGGCCTCGGCGCAGGGTCAGCGAAACCTCGGACAGCGCGTTCTGGTCCTTCCCGGCGTAGCGGTGGGAGACCGACTTGATCTCGATCGTCTGCGGCGGCTGGGGCCGGCATGTGCCCCGGCGCATACGGAACCCGCCGGCCTTGTCGAGGAACCCGCTCCAGTCATCCATGTACAGCCCCGTGCGTACGGCTCGCGCCCCGACACCCACCAGCCCGCGAACTGACTGGCCCACCGTTTGCAAGGCGAAGATGGCCGTTCCGGCGTGCCCGACACTGATGCGGCTGGTGGCCAGCAACCACACCACCGCCCCCCACACGATCGCCGAACCCACGCCTCCGCACAGCGCGCCGACCAGGGACATGCGCGCCCCCTTGTCGGCCGCGGCCCTGTCCTCGCGGTTGATCCGCGCGACCGTCTGCCGGTACCGGCCGGAGAGGAAAGGGGCCATGGTTCCGGCACGGATCTGGTCGGCGGCGTCCTTGGTGTAGATGTTCCAGCGCAGCACCGACAGCATCCTGAGGTCGCCGTTGCTGCGAAGGTTCGCCAGGTAGCGCACCCGTGCGGCGCTGACCTGGGCAAGGGCCTGCGGCAGGCTCGCCGCCACCAGGAGCGGCAGGAGAACCCAGTGCACTCCGGTCAGCACAACGGCCCCGGCCAGGAAGGACGCTGCCGAGGCGATCAGGTCCTGCCCCTCGTTGATCAGGTCCCCGGTGACCTGCGCCCCGCGGTCGGCGGCCTCCCGGTCGCGGTTGAAGTCAGGTTCGTCGTAGGCGCACAGCTCCACCTCGGCACAGGCCGTGAGCAGCATCTGCTCAGCCTCCCGCGACATCAGCGGACCCAGCCGGGAAGACAGCCACCCGACGGTGATCCCCAGGAGCGCCCGCACGCCGGACGCCCCGGCCAGCAGGGCCACGGACGGCCACGCCTCCAGGAGCCGGTGGTAGACGTCTCCGCTGGCCAGCAGCGCGGTCAGGGTGCCGCTGATCGCGACCAGGCCCACAGCCTGCATCACGCCGGTGACCGCCTGGCACAGCAGGAGGCCGACGGTCGCCGCGCGGTCGACCCGCCAGGCCAGGGCCAGTGACCGGCGCACCAATTGGGGTAAACGCCGGGCCATGTCGCTCATCCGGATCGAGCGGCCGGCCGCTTCGCGGCTGCCGGTCACGTCCACGTACCGCATCTGCGACTCGGGAGCGTCCGGGGCGGCCCGCGGCGTCGGAACACCGCGGTCGCCGGGCGGCGGTGCGTCGTGACGGTCACTCATGCCGCCCACCTCGTATCCCGTCGTGCCGAGCGGCGGCCAGCGGCGTCAACCTTCTGCGCGCCGAGGACGAGAGGGGCCGCGTCGGGCTGCCCCCGTTCGAATCCGAGAGGCTGACGCACGAGGGCGAGCGCAGGATTCATGGCGTCCTCCATGTGGGCGCACGAGTGGTACTGATGCTCTAAGAACGGAGGCAGATGGGGCGCCGTTACGGCTAGCTGAGGAACAAATGTTCCGAAGGGCGGCGGTTCGCTTGCCGCTGTGGGCTTGCCGCGGCCCTGCACGTTCGAACGAGGCGCCACCACCCGGCCGGGGGATTGCTCCTCGACCGCGACGCTCACCCCGTCAGTCGTGATCAAAATCTGGGCGAGATGCGCCGCTGCCCAGAAACGTGTCAAGTCCGCGAGGCAGCCGGGGGCTCATCTGTCCGGCTGAGGATGTGGTCGGTTTCGCGTTGGGCGGCGTACCAGCCCAGGGCGCGCACCATGGCCTTGTGCGGGGTGGGCGGCAGGAGAGGGGCGAGATTGTCCCAGGCGTCGTCGACGAGGCTGCGGGCTTCGGTCATGCACGCCTCGAGGGCGCCGCTGCGGACAAGGAGTTCGGATGCTGTGCGCGCCCCGGTGTCGGAGTGCTGCCGGAGCACATCGCGCAGGTGTTGGCGGTCGGTCGCGTCAAGGAGGCCGACAGCGTGGGCCACGGGGTAGGTGACCTCGCCGTTGCGCAGGTCTTCCGCGGGGGAGCGGGTGGTGATGCCCTGCTGATGTTCCTGGGCGGTTACCAGCCCGTACAGGTCGGCGACGTCGTCAGTGATCTGGTAGGCGGTTCCGACGGCTTCGAAGTACCGGCAGATCGCGTCGAGTTGCTGCTCGTCGGCGCCGCCGAGGATCGCGGAGACCTCGGCGGTGCTGCGGACGAGCATCCCTGTCTTGAGCCGGTGTGCGGTGCGGACTTCGTCGAGGAGCGGACGGGCGTCACCGCTGGTGACGGCCTCGTCGAACGCGGTGTGGTGCCCGGCGATGTCGAGGGCCTGGCCGGCGTGGGCGGCGCGCAGGTCCCGCAGGTAGAGCCGGTAGATGCGGAGCATGGTTTCCGGGACGGCCTGCGGTATCCGCTGCATGAGGGCGTCGAAGGTGTAGTAGCCGAGGGTGCCGGCGGTGATGGCGGGAGCGGTGCCGAAGACCTCGTGGACGCTCGGGCGGCCTCGTCGTGTGGGCGAGTCGTCCTGAATGTCGTCGATGACCAGCGCGGAGAGATGGAGGAGTTCGGTGACCGCGGTGAGGGGCCGGTAGGGCTCCGGATCGGCGTCGAGGAGACAGAGGACGGCCGCGGCGACATAGGGGCGCCAGGAGCGTCCCGGGTTGTCCAGCAGGTGCAGGAGGGGAGCGGCGACCGCCCGATGGAGACGGGCACGTGTGCCGGCGTCGAGGCCGGTCAGGCCGCTGGTGCCGGTGAGGAGCCCGAGCGCGGCGTCGTCTGCCGGGTCAGGGGAGTACAGGGCTGCGGCTTCCACTCCGGCGATGTCGTGGGTACGGCGCATGTAGTGCTCGAGGTCGCCGATGGTGTTGGTCGGGAGGGTCTGCAGGAAGGCGGTGCCGCTGACGGGTGTGGTTCCCATGGTGCCGTGGACGGCAGCGGGGCTTTCCCACATGGCGCGGCCCACGACCAGGGTGCGGACCTCGCCCTCGGCGGTTGTCGCGGTGACCTCGGCGTCCAGGCCGAGGTCGGGCACGCTCACGTGCACGGTGGTGGGGTAGGTGTTGAGGGTGGCCAGCGAGGTCCAGTGCTTCAGGGGCCGCCAGGTCAGATCGTGGTAGCTGGTGTTGCCCTCCGGGTCGACTGCTGTGGCACGGGTGAATTCCAGCCCGGTGGCACCGGTGACGGGATCGCTGGTGCGGGAGTGGATGCAGCTGACCTCCCAACCGTTGTCGAGCTGGATTCCGGCCCACTCCCACGTGTGGTCCGGTGTTCCCGGAGCCCGTTCGACGTCGTAGTAGGTCGTGCCCCAGTCCTGCTCGAACCAGGCGTGCCCCTCCAGCCGTCCCTGGCTGCCGTCCTCACGGCGCACCGTCCCGTGGGCGTGCAGTCGCGGGACGAAGTACGACGTCATCGCGTCCGCATCGGTGGGAAGCCGCCCCGGGTGGCGCCCTCTGGCGTCGAACTGTGGTGCCGCGCCCTTGGCGGGGGTGAGGACGAGCTCGAAGCGGTCCCTGTCACGGAAGCTCAGCCGGTAGCTGCCGTCTTCCTCGCGGCGCAGGGCTGCCAGGTCACCGAAACGGATGTCCAGGGTCTCGGCCGACTCGACCACTGGGTCGGCCAGCAGCCGGTCTGGAAGCAGGGGGCCCTCGGCGAGGGCCTGCGTCAGTGCTTCGCGGACCCGGCTGTCCTGTGCGGTGTCGCCGGTGAGCGCGTCGCGCACCGCGTGGTGCATGGTGGGCGAGAGCCAGGTGCGGCGAGACACGCCCTTCGGGCCTGAGCGAATGGACACCAGGGCATAGCCGGGGGTGGCGGCATCGTCCCGCACGTCGTGGTGCCGCAGCATGCTGATCATCCACGTGTAGGTGTCGCCGTCCTCGTCGCGCAGATGACCGTTGAGGTACCACGCCTCAGCGCCGGCGGAAGGGTGCGGTGAACCGAAGGGGCTTAAGACTGTGGCGTGATGGTGCGCCGCTGCTTGAGCGGGGACCTGCGCCCCAGGGCGGGAGGATGTGGCCATGCCAAGAAGCTAGATGTCTGTGGTCCCCCTGAACGCCCACTGACCACCGGATCATCAGATCGGATGAATATCCGGCCGTAACAACGGAGATGCCGTGCCCTCTTCGCTCCCGGCTCGTTAGAGCGGAACGCCAAGGGGAGGAGGCCCTCGATGGAGGTAAAGGGCGTGCACCACGCCTACGGCCGACGTGAGGTACTGCGCGGTATCGACCTACGACTGCAACCGGGGGTCCTGGCCGGGATCGTCGGGGAAAACGGCGCAGGCAAGTCGACCCTGTTGAAGATCCTTTCGGGCGAACTGGTTCCTGGCCGGGGCACGGTAATCCACGACGGAGGGTTCGGGTATTGCCCGCAGGCGGCCGTCCTCAACGACGCGCTCACCGTCCGCCAGCACCTGGACTACTTCAAGGTGGCCTACGGACTGGCCGACCTGGGGCGTGCCGAAGAGGTCATGGAGGCATTGCGGTTCAGCGAGTACGCGGACGAGCGGGCCGGAGTCCTCAGCGGCGGGACCCGGCAGAAGCTGAACCTCACCCTCGCCCTCATGCACGACCCGCATACCTTGCTGCTGGACGAGCCCTACCAGGGCTTCGACTGGGAGACCTACCAGCGGTTCTGGGACCTGGCGGCGTGGCTGCGCGGCGACGGCCGATCGGTGCTCCTGGTCTCCCACCTCGCCTACGACGCAGAACGCCTCGACGTGCTGTGGCGCCTGGAAGGCGGCGTTCTGCACGAGCAGCTCCCGGAGCGTGCGGCATGACGCCCCGCCGGCCCGGTCGCCGCCCTCGCACGTTCTTCACGACCGCGGCCCGCTACGCGCTGACCGAGCACCTGCGCAACCGCTTCGCCATGGTGCTCATGGCCCTGTTCATCCCGGTGTGGACCGCGCTGGCATTCTGGTCCGTTCCCGACACCCGCACTCGCTTCCGGCTGCGCGCCACCGGAAACCTGCTCACCCCCCACGGCAATCAGCTGACCGAGATCACCGGTGCCCTCAACGCCGTCACCCTGATCATCGGCTTCATGATGTTCGCGGCCTCGTTCGCCAACGGCCGCTTCGATCGCCGACTGGCCCTGGCCGGCTACCCCCGCACTCATCTCGTCCTCGCCAAGCTCACCTCCCTCACGCTGGCCTCCGCAGCCGTGGCCGCCTACACGACAGCACTCACCTGCGCCTTCTGGAGGCCCGAGCAACCAGCCCTGCTCGCTGCGGCCCTCTTCCTCGCCGGGATCACTTACGGTGCCCTGGGCGTCGCCTTCGGATCATTGCTACGACGCGAAGTGGAGGGCATGTTCGCCGTCGTGATGACCAGCGTCATCGACCTCGCACTCCAAAACCCCCTCTACAGCTCCAGTTCAAATGGCAGCATCGTGGGCTATCTGCCTTCCTACGGCGCGATGCAGGCCGCTACGGGTGCGGGGTTCTCCACCACGCCCCTGCCGAAATACCTGGCCATCCAGACCGGATGGTTCGTAGCCGCCGCGCTCGTCGGCCTCCTCGCCTTCCATATCCGAACCCGGAACAGTCTCAGCAGGCGACGACCGCACGCCATCGCGCCGTCTACCGCTGCCGTCACCCCGCAGGCAGAGGCCCTCCCGAGCGGGACGTCCTCGCCCGAGCGCACAGAGCAACGACCCCGCCGGATCGGTCGCCGCTGACCGGTACCACTTGTTTGGGTCACGGCGTTGGCCTCAGGCGCTCAACGGGCCGTCTGACCACCTTGAGGAGCTGTACGGCCTCCCCGCCTTCACGTTTCCCGCGCCCGGCGGGACGGCGAAGCTGCCCGAACCCGACGTCGTGGCCTGGCGGATCGACAACCACATGCAAGGTGAGATGTGGGAGAGCGTCTTCGGCCGCTTCTGCGCCCAGGTCGACACCACGCGGGTCCGTGCCCTGATCGTCGGCCTCTGGGACGACCCGGAGGACACCGATCCCTCCGAGGTCATCGAAGCGCTGCTGGCCGCGCGTGACCGGCTGCCCGCCCTGCGGTCGGTGTTCCTCGGGGACATCGTGGCCGAGGAGTGCGAGATCTCCCGGATCAGCCAGACCGATGTCACACCCCTGCTGGCGGGCTTCCCCGCACTGGAGGATACGCCACGCGCTCGAACCCGCGGGCGTCGAGGTGGACCTCGACCAGGACGACGCCGAGTCCTCCGAAGGAGACGGCGGCGCCGTCTGGCGCTACGTCAGTGTGGGGGAGTGAACACCCGCGTGAGTGACTCCCGGCCATGAAACTGATCAAGGCATGCCACCTCACATGGCCCAAGCCCACAGCGCCGATGGAAAGGCGCTGCGGGCTTGTCCGCTGTGCGTGCCACCGCACTCACAGAGCATCAGCCGAACGGGCTACTCGGCACCCGCGGGTTGATTCCGTGACCGCAGTCCGTCACGCCGGTTCGACGGGTAGCCACAGCTCGCAGGTCGCGGTGCTGAAGTCATCCGCGCGCTCAAGGACCGCGACGATCGAGGGGCCTGGCCGGAGGCGCCACGGGTTGGAGGGGAACCACTCGGTCGCGGTCGCGGCCCAGGTCGTCTGCAAGACCTGCGGATGCGGTCCGGCAGTGTGAAAGACCGCCCACTTGCCGGCCGGTACCTCGATGGCCCCGAGGTCGTCCAGGGCCGGTGTGTCCCAGGAGACAGCGACCCCGTGCAGGTAGGTCAGTTCGCTCCCCTCCGCGCTGTCGGGGTCGAGGTCGTCGCAGACCTGCAGCAGGCCCCCCGGCTCGGTATCGCCGAGGGCCTTGAGCCGGACATGCTCCTCTTGCGGCAGTGCGGCGATGTGCTGCTGGATGTGCGGGTTGATGCCCTGGTGGACGAGCGGAACCCGGGCGGCGTGTCCTACCAGCCGGAACGCGGGGCGGTCGACGATGCGGGTGTCCATGGGGATACTCCCTTCGACGGTCAGGTGGAACCTGAGCTGCGGTTGTGTGCGCAGGGGGCCTCCGTCGCGGCGCACGTCACTGAGGCCGGCGCCGTGGACCGTACGGAACGCGCGTCCGAACGCCTCGGTCGAGCTGTATCCGTGCCGGACGGCAATGCTCAGCAAATCGTCCTCACTCCGGACGACGTCGGCAGCGGCGACGGTCATGCGGCGACGCCGCACATATTCCGACAGCGGCATGCCAGCCAACGACGAGAACATGCGGCGCAGGTGGTATTCGGTCGTGCCGACCGCCCTGGCCAATCCGTGGGCGTCGAACTCCTCAGCGAGGTGCTCCTCGACGAGATCGACAAGTTGGTTGAGTGCCGAGATCACGAGGCCTCCTTTCGATGTCAACCCTGCCTGGCAGAACCCCGGCCGTACCCGACCGCCGCGATCCGATCCGATCATGCGCCTGCACGGGCGCGGAGCCGACCATGCTCGATCGACGACCCGGCGCTGCCCGAGGTGCTGGCCGTGGGCGGGAGCTGGTCGCCAACAGGCTCGTTAAGGTTCGGCCGTATGACCGACCGCATGCTGGAACTCTTGCGCACCCGCCCTGATCTGGCCGAACTTGCCGCGTTTCCGTTCAACTTCGACGTGGGCCGGGCAGACCACGTCGAGCAGGTGCACCTGGCATCCGGTGCGTCACTGGAGCCGATCGCCGGCGACGACATGGGCGGCACGTACTTCTTGTCCGGGGGAGCGGCCGTGCTCCACGCGTCCGACGACGGGTACGCCTCACTGGTCGCCGACAGTGTCAGCGAGGCGCTCGAGATCGTCGTCCGGCTGCCCTGGTGGTGCGAGACCATGACCGCCGAGATGGACGAGGAGGGTTTGCGCGCCGCCATACGGTTGGCGGACGACCAAGCGCGGGAGGACTTCGCCCCCCACCTGGACGCGCAGCGAGCGGCGTTGATCCACGGTCTGGGCCTGCCGGACCGGCCGCTGGTCGAACTCCTCGCTATGTCCGAGTCGGCCACCAGGCGCACCGAGCCGGACCACGTGCTGCTCAACTCCCAAGATCTCTTGGCCTACCAGCTCGAGGAACCATTCCGGCAACCCTTGCGCGACATCGTCCTCGGCCCGGGACGCGAGGCGCTGGAACGCATGCGCCGCGGCGACCTCGGCACGCGGGAGGAAGTAGCGCAAGACCCCGTGCTGCGGGCGGGGGTGCTGCGCGCGGCGCAG
>NZ_JBVIZF010000059.1:0-25192 GCF_055591805.1 Streptomyces sp. NPDC041200
CGAGCGCGTCCGCCATGTGCTCGACGAGGCCGACCCGCCGCTGGCCGTCGCCACCGGTTCCGCCCCCGCCGCCTTCGGCGCCGACGTCTGCGCGATCAGCGCCCCGCCCAGGACGAGTACGCCGCCGACGACCTGGACCGCGCCCAGGTGTTCGTCCAGCAGCACCCAGGCCAGCACCGTCGCGACGACCGCCTCCAGGCAGGCCACCACCCCGGCCACCTGCGGCGACAGCCGGCGCACCGAGAGCACCCCGGTCAGATACGCGACCACCGTGGCGACGAGCACGATCCAGCCCAGCAGCAGTACCGCGGGCACCCGCGCGCCCGCGAGGTCCGCCTGCCCGGTGAGCACTGGCCAGTGGGTCTCCCACGGCCGGGCGACCACCGTCAGCGTCGCGGCGCCGATCAGCAGCCCGTAGGCGATGACACCGAGCGGGTCGGCCGCGTCCTGCCCCTCACTGCCGTGGTCGGACAGGACGAAGTAGCCGACCTGGCAGCACGCGGCGCCGAGGGCGAGCAGCAGCCCCAGCGCGTCGAAGCTCAGCCCGGACCACACCTCCACGACACACGCGAGCCCACCCACGGCGAGGAAGACACCGACCCCCGCCGCCCGGCTCACCGGCCGCCGCTGGACGAACCGGACCCAGCCCAGCACCAGCGCGGGCGCGAGGTACTCGACGAGCAGCGCGACCCCGACCGGGATGCTCGAGAGCGCGGCGAAGTAGAAGGCCTGGACGCCCGCCACGGCCAGCAGGCCGAACCCCAGGAGCAGCCCGGGGCGCCGCAGCGGCAGCCGCCGGTGGCGCCAGACCAGGGGCAGCATGACGAGAGCCGCGCCCGTCACCCGCAACCAGGTGACCTGCAGCGGTTCGAGCCCGGCCTCGATCAGCGGTTTGGCGGCGACACCCGAGCCGCCGAACGCGAGCGCCGAGACCAGGGCGAGCCCCAGACCGACACTCCTGCCCTGATCATGGTGCTGGCCTAGCGTGCTGTCCATCGGGCCATCATGTCAGCCGGATGTCAGGACCGTCACCCTGTTGGCAGCTGACACCTTTCGCCGTCCAGCGCCGTGACCAGCAGATCCACATCCACCCCGGCCCGCCGCAGCACCTCCGCGGCCCGGCACTCCCGGTCGTAGGTCAGCGCGGCGAGGAGGTCGGGGCCTTCGGCGAGTAACGCGCCGCGTGCCGCGGCGCGCCCGACCGCCGCCGCCATCGCGGACGCGGCCGCCGGGGACCAGCCGGGCACCCCGTCACCGGCCTCGGTCGCGGAGCGCTCGACCGTGCCGCTCCACCGGAGCCCGTAGCCGATGGTGCGCTGCACCAAGTAGCCGAGCAGCCGCACCACTTGGGGCGGGCCACCGGCGAACGCGTCCCACACCCGCGGGTCGTTCTCCACCAGGGTGTGCAGCAGATGGGCCGTGTCGAGCTGCTTGTCCGCGTCGCGTACGGCGCGCCGACGGGCCCCCGTGACCACGGCGGTCAGCCGCTCGCTCAGCCGGTTCTCGAACCCGGCACCGGCCGGGCCGGCGGAAGTGGAAAGGGTAGGACTTCGCACGCTCTCACCCCATCAGTCCCTTGAGGCCAAAGCATCCTCGGCGGGAAGCATGTGCGCATCCCACCGTAGTTGGGCCCCGATGACCGGAAATCATCCTCGGGGAGGAGAGAACCCGGTCTTCTTCCGGACTCCAAAACCCCTCGAAACCCCCGCGGCACGCAACCGCCGCCGCCCCGGGAGCCGTCTCCCCATTCACCACCGCGCCTTTTCCGCCACACAGTGCCGCCAAGGAGTCCGATGACCGCCCGGCCGCTGCTCTTCCTGGACATCGACGGTGTCCTCAACCCGGTCCTGCCGACCGACGGGTTCACCGCCTACGACATACTCGACTTCACCGTGCTGCTCTCCGCCACCCACGCCGACTGGCTGCGCGAGCTGTCCGCCACCTACGAACTTGTCTGGGCCACGACCTGGGAGCACGAGGCCAACCGCAAGATCGCGCCACTCCTCGGACTGCCCCGGCTCCCCGTCGTGGAGTTCACCGGCTACCAGCCGCGGCCGGACGATCCGAAGCTGCCGGGCCTCGACCTCTTCACGGGCCGCAAGTGGGCGCCGATCCTGCGGTACGCCGCGGGCCGCCCGTTCGCCTGGGTCGACGATGTGATGCCGGAGCGGCTGGTGTCCCGATCCCGGCTGCGGCGCGACCGGCTGCTGCTGCCGGTCGACCCCGCGCACGGGCTGCGACGGGAGCACGTCGACCGGCTGCTGGAGCACCCGCCCCGGGCGCGCCGCCTGCCGAGACTGCGTCGGCGCTCCGCCCGGGGACCACGAGCTGACGGTTCATCAGTATTGAATGTTCCGGGCGGCGCGGCTACGGTGCGCGACACGCCACGCTCCCGGCGCCCGGCCTAGGAGGTGTCGCCGCCGGACACCCGGAAGGGACGAACCCCCATGACCGAGGTCAGCGCACAGATACGCGTCGGGGCACCGGCCGAGAAGGTGTGGGCCCAGCTCACGGACTTCTCGTCGTACGGCGACTGGAACGTCACCCACACCGGATTCCCCCAGGGCGCCCCCGCCTCACTCGAAGCCGCCGCGACCTACCAGGAGAACATGCGGCTGA
The DNA here is from genome assembly GCF_055591805.1 of Streptomyces sp. NPDC041200. Lineage (NCBI taxonomy): Bacteria > Bacillati > Actinomycetota > Actinomycetes > Kitasatosporales > Streptomycetaceae > Streptomyces > Streptomyces sp. NPDC041200. The sequence goes on from NZ_JBVIZF010000059.1 coordinate 2,620, forward strand.
TGGCCTTCCCGGCCGAAGTGACCTGGACCGTCGAGGAGTACGAGCCCGGGCGGGTGCTCGCCACCCGGGGCAAGGGCCCGATGGGCGTGACCCTCGGCATGCGCTACACACTGACGCCGGACGGTGACGCGACGACGGTCCGCGTCGACGGCGACTTCACGGGTGCGGCGGTGTCCCTGATGGCCGGAAAGCTCAAGGACTCGGCGACCACGGCGCTGAACGAGTCACTGCGCAAGCTCGCCGCGCTGGCGGGCTGACCCGCAGCCGCTCAGCCCGCGCCGCCCCGCTCCCCCTCCTCGTCATCCTCGGCGAGGATCAGATACAGCCGCTTGCGCGACTCGTTGATGACGGACAGCGCCTTCTGCCGCTGCTCCGGACTGCCCGTTTTCCAGACCTGCGCGAACGCCTCCATCAGGCCGAATCCGGCCTGCCGGACCTCCTGCATGGCCTCCCAGTCGATGCCGCGCCCGGCCTCTTCCCACGGGGCCTGCGGCCCCGCCTCGGCCTCGGCGCTCCCGGCCTCGGTGAGCGCGTACAGCTTCTTGCCGCCTTCGCTCTCGCTGCTGATCATCCCCTCGTCCTCGAGGAGCTGCAGCGTCGGATAGACCGACCCGGGGCTCGGCTTCCACGCTCCCCCGCTGCGCTCGGCGATCTCCTGGATCATCTCGTAGCCGTGCATCGGACGGTCCTTCAGCAGCGCGAGGATCGAGGCACGCACATCGCCGCGCCGCGCCCGGCCACGGCGTCCGCCACCGCCGTGCCCCCGGCCGCCGAACGGAGGGCCCCCGAAGGGGGGTCCGCCGAAGCCGCCGAAGCCGCCGGGACCGGGACCGAACGGCCCGAAGGCCGCACGCCGCTCCTCGAACTCACCCCGGTCGCGCCGACCGGGTCCGCGGTGTTCCTGCCCACGGAAATACCTCATCGTGACGCTCCTTCCATCGTCGATCCATCACGATGGCTCAACGATATATCGGAACCGATCGGATGACAATGCCCCGACCGCCGCCTACGGTCGGGGCCATGCGCATGCGAATCGTCGACGCCTTCACCGACCGCCCCTTCGCCGGCAACCCGGCGGGAGTCGTCCTCCTGGACGACGACGCCTTCCCGGACGACGCCTGGCTCCAGGACGTCGCCGCCGAGGTGAACCTCTCCGAGACCGCCTTCGCCCACCCGCTTCCCGAGGGGGCCGGGGCCGACTGGGCGCTGCGCTGGTTCACCCCGGCCACCGAGGTCGCCATGTGCGGGCACGCCACGCTCGCCACGGCTCATGTGCTGCGTACGACGGGGGGCGCGACCGGCACCGTACGGTTCGCCACGCTCAGCGGGGTGCTGTCCGCGACGGGCGACGCCGACGGCACGATCACCCTGGATTTCCCCACCGCCCCGCTGACCGAGGTCCCGGTCGCGGACGAGGTGACCGGCGCGCTCGGCACCACGGTCCTGTCCGCCCGGGACACCGGCCCGCAGGTCGGCGATCTGCTGGTGGAGCTGGCCGACGAGAAGGCCGTACGGGCCCTCACCCCCGACTTCGCGGCGCTCGAGCAGCTCGTCAAGCGGGCCGTCATCGCGACCGCGCTCTCCGAGGACCCCGCCCGTGGCTATGACTTCGTCTCGCGCGTCTTCGCGCCCGGCGTCGGCATCGACGAGGACCCGGTGACCGGCAGCGCGCACACCGCGCTCGCGCCCTTCTGGTCCGCGCGGCTTGGCCGCGACGAGCTGACCGGACTGCAGGCCTCCGCCCGCACCGGGCTGGTCCGCACCGCACTGCGCGGCGACCGTACGCTGCTGACCGGCCGGGCCGTCACCGTCATCGACGGGGAGCTGCTGGTCTGAACGGAACGGCCCGCCCCAAGACGGCGAGGGGGGCGCGGGTCAGGCGGTGGGCAGCCAGCCCACCTTGCCCGCCAGCAGGGCGTAGCCGACGAACGCCACGATGTCGATCAGCGCGTGCGCGGCGACCAGCGGCCCGACCCGCCCCCACCTGCGGTACAACAGCACGAAGATGACGCCCATCGCCATGTTGCCGAAGAATCCGCCGATCCCCTGGTACAGGTGGTACGAACCGCGCAGCACCGAGCTGGCCAGCAGCGCGGCCATCGGCGTCCAGCCCAACTGCCCGAGCCTGCGCAGCAGATAGCCGACCACGACCACCTCCTCCAGCACGGAGTTCTGCACGGCGGAGATGATGAGCACGGGCAGCTTCCACCACACGTCGGGCAGCGCTTCGGGCACGACGGTCAGATTGCCGCCCGCCGCCCGCGCGCCCAGGTAGAGCAGCAGCCCGGTGCCGCCGATGCCCGCCGCCACCACGGCACCCCACCCCAGGTCGGAGCGCGGCCGGGTGCGGTCGAAGCCGATCGCGCGCAGCCCGGCGCCCTCCCGCAGCAGCATGTGGGCCACCAGCGCGACCGGCACCAGCGCGGTCGCGATCCCGAACAGCTGCCAGGCGAGATCCAGCCAGGGACGGCCGGGCGCCTGGGAGCCGTTGAGGGTGGCCGCCTGGTCCTTGAGCCCGCCGGGCTTGGTCACCGAGCCGACAAAGCTGATCAGCGCGGACAGGGCGCTCGCGCCGAGCGACAGCGCCAGCACGAGCAGCGTCTCGTTGCGCAGAATCCGTCGCGGCAGGTCACCCTCGGTTGCGGGCAGCTCCGCCCCACGCGCCTCTGACTGCACTCCTGCCTCCCACTTCCGCTCTTCATACCGCGTCGGCGCGCCCGCCCCGCTAAGGTCTCGAAAACACATCCGAGATCGCGCGCGAGCAGGCTGGGCCGGGCGCCATCCGCAGGCGCGCCGTCCCTCCTGCCAGCGTCATCTTCCAGGAGAGACAGATCGCCATGGGACGCCACAGCCAGCCAGACGAATCCGACGATCCCGACTACTCCGGCATATTCGATGCCCTGGACCGCGCCGACCACACTGGTCACACGGACCACAGTGAGCGCATCGATCACTCCGCACCGGACAATACGGGGTCCAGACCCGGCGCGTCCTCCCGACGCCGGACCGTGGCGATCTCCACAGCGCTGGTTCTCGCCGTCGCGACTGGTGCCGTGGTGGTCTTACGCGGCGGGCTGCTGCCGTCCGCCGAGTCCTGCCGGAGCGACGCGGTGCGGCTCTCGGTGGCCGCCTCCCCGGACATCGCCCCGGGCTTACGCGCCGTGGCCGACCACGCCCGGAAGGCGGGCATCCGGTCCGATGGCCGCTGTCTGGACGTGAAGGTCACCAGCCGCCCGGCGTACGAGGTGGCGAATGCTCTCAGCACGGCGGACCGCCCCCCGGGGTTCCAGGTGTGGGTGCCGGACTCCAGCGTCTGGGTCGAGCGCGCGACCACCTCCCCGGTCAGCGCCGCGCCCCTGGACACGCTCGGCGGGATCGCCTCCTCTCCGGTCACGGTCGCCACCACGTCCACGGCGGCCAAGCGGCTGGGCTGGCCGGAGAAGACGTACGACTGGGCGCAACTGGCCGAGGCGGGAAGCGGCGGCGACCGCCCGCGACTGGGCACCGCCGATCCGGCGCGCAGCGCCACCGGGCTGCTGGCCCTCGCCCGGATCAACGGGTCCATCGCGAAGGCGGGCGCGGCGGGTGGGAAGGCCGCGACCGATACGCGCGCCGCGGCCAACGCCAAACTGCTGTCCCAGCGGGCCGCCGCGACCGACGCCGCCCTGCTGACGAAGCTGCCCCGGCGCGACCAGGCGGTGGTCCTGTCCGAGCAGGCCGCCTTCGCGCACAACGCGGAGGCCGGTGACGCGTCCCGCCTCGACCTGTTCTATCCGAAGGGCGGCACGGCCGAGCTGGACTACCCGTACACCGTCCTCAACGACCGCGAGCTGACCACCGTACGAGCGCGGGCCGCCACCCGCTTCATGACGCTGCTCACCGACCCGAGCGGCCGCCGAACCCTGCGGAAAGACGGCTTCCGGACGGCGGACGGCAAGGTCAGCGAGCCGGTGGCGCGGGCCGCGGGCGGCCGCACCCCGCAGCCGTACGCGGTGACGCCCTCCCCCGGGCCGTCCGCCCGGGAGGTGGAGGCGGCGCTGGGGATGTGGACCATCACCGTGCAGAGCGCCCGGCTGAACACGGTCGTCGACGCCTCCGCCTCGATGGGCGACCCGGTGCCGGGCCGGGCCGGACAGAGCCGGATGGACGTCACCAAGGCGTCGCTGCGGCAGGCCCTGACCCGGTTCACCGCGCGGGACGAGATCGGGCTGTGGGAATTCTCGACCGGACTGGACGGCGACCGGGACTACCGGGAGCTGGTCGCGGCCCGCCGCCTCGGGGCGCGCACCCCGGACGGAACCGGCCAGCGCGATGTGCTGACAACCGCCTTCGACGCGCTGAAACCGCTCCCCGAGGGCTCGACCGGGCTGTACGACACCACGCTGGCCGCCTACCGGCAGGCCCAGGACACCTTTGTGCGGGGCACGTTCAACGCGGTGGTGATCCTCACCGACGGCGCCAACCAGGATCCGGGCAGCATCTCGCGCGCCGCGCTGGTGAAGGAGCTGAAGCGGCTGGTCGACCCGGACCGCCCGGTGCCGCTCATCGCCATCGCGGTCGGCCCGGACGCCGACCAGGACGCCCTCCAGGAGATCGCCCGCGCGACCGGCGGATCGGCGCAGCGGGTCAACGACCCCGCGCAGATCAACACGGCCATGCTCAAGGCGATCGTCGCCGCCGGAGAGGCGGGCGCGAACTGACCCAGGTCAGGCGGAAAGGTCCGCGGGCCAGGTGTGCACCGGCGCGTCGGTTCGCATCAGGGCGCAGTAGCGGCGGGTCATCGCGGCGAGCGCGGCGTCCCGTCCCAGCCCGCTGTCCCGCGCCCGGTGGTACGTCGCGGCCTGCCAGGACGCGCCGTTGACCCGCAGGGCGCAGCGCTGCTCGATCACGCCGAGGTAGCGGTCGCGGTCGGCGGGCTCGACGCCCCAGGCGTCCAGCCCGGCGGCGGCCAGCGGCAGCAGCTCCTCGAGGACCAGCCGTACGGCGGGGGTGCGCGCCAGGGACGAGGACCGGCCGGGCTTCGGCCATTGCAGAACCGTGTCGATGCCGTGGCGGCACGCGGCGTCGAAGTTGGCCGAGGCGGCGCTGAACGGCAGCCGGGTCCACACCGGGCGGGGCTCCTCGGCGAGCGCTCTGACCAGCCCGTAGTAGAAGGCGGCGTTGGCGATGACGTCGGTGACGGTGGGGCCCGCGGGCAGCACCCGGTTCTCCACCCGCAAATGCGGTACGCCGTCCACGACTTGGTAGACGGGCCGGTTCCAGCGGTAGATCGTGCCGTTGTGCAGCACCAGCTCCTGGAGGTCGGGCACGCCGCCCTCGTCCAGGATCCGCAGCGGCTCCTCGTCGGCGCCGGTGGACAGCAGCGGCGGGAAGTAGCGCAGGTTCTCCTCGAAGAGCTGGTACGCGTCGGTGATCCAGCGCTCGCCGAACCAGGTGCGCGGCCGCACCCCCTGCGTCGCGTATTCCGGTGCGCGCACATCGGTGGCCTGCAGGAACAGCGGCGGACGGGATTCGCGCCACACCTCACGGCCGAAGACGAAGGGGGAGTTGGCACCGATGGCGATCTGTACGGCGGCCACGGCCTGCGCCGCGTTCCACACGGCGGCGAAGCGCCCGGGGGTGACCTGGAGGTGCAGCTGCACGGAGGTGCACGCGGCTTCGGGGGCGATGGTGGCGCTGGCGTAGCTGATGCGCTCACGGCCCTCGATATCGATGAGGAAATCCTCGCCGCGGGCGGCCAGCATCTGTTCGTTGAGAAGTTTGTAGCGGTCGTCGTAGGACAGGTTGGCCGAACCGAGATCCCGGGCGGCCAGGGTCGGCAGAATTCCGATCATCACGATCTCGGAGGACACCTCGCGCGCCTTGCGGTCGGCATATGACAGTCCCGTTCGCAGCTCTTCCGAGAGCTGGTCGAGAACCCTCCCGTGCAAACGATGCGGCACGATGTTCACTTCAAGATTGCACTGTCCGAGTTCGGTCTGGAAATCGTGACTCGCGATGCGCTCCAGAACCTCTGTGTTCATCATCCTCGGCAGCCCGTCGGCGCCTGCGAGATTCAGCTCGATCTCCAGCCCCATGAGATTCTTCGGGCGATCGAATCGCTTGTCGGCCAGCAGCCGGGACAGCGCGTCGAGGCACTGCCGCAACCGTCCGCGCTGCCGCTGCCGACCCGACGGATCGAACTCACCGGCTACGACCTTCTCCCCCATCGGAGCTACCTCCTCGAGTGGATCATCCGGCGCCCGCACCGCGCACACCACGCTCGATGATGCCCGCCAATGTGATCGATAACGCCCCGCGCGGCCCGCCCAGCCGGTAGGATCTCAACAGTGGCGCATTGCTCCAGAAAAATGGAGCGGTAGGATCCAGCCTACCGCGGCTGGCGTAAACCGCCAGGTCATATCCGTGCATCCGGCACCGAATCGGGGGAAATCCCCGCGTCCGCATGGACCGGAAATCACCTTGTGCGCAATATCGGGGACAGCTAGCCGAAACACTGCCGGAACATGTGTCGTATAAACTCGCTTTACGAGGCAGAGAGATAACGCCCGGACAGTTCGTCCCGGCCCCCTCTGACCCGCGTACCGAGTTACGTACACCGACAGCGCGCGTCCATACCCTGGCCCGCTATCGCTCCACCGTGTCTCCGAAGTGAGAGGCGACCCACCATGCCGCTGCTTGTGCCCCCGGCCCCCGCGCCCGCCCTGCGCAGCGTCCTCACGGCCCTAGGTTCCCCCACCGCTGTCCGTGAGGTCCGCACCCCGGCACTCAGCTCCCTGTCCGGCCCCTTCGAACCCGAACTCCCGCTCCCCGTCCACGTCTTGGACGACATCACCACCCCCGTCGGCCCGCCGCGGGTCAGACTCACCGGCTGGCGCTTCATGCTCCGCGATGACAACCGTACGGTGGCCGCCGCCGAGGCCAGGCTCACCGCCGACGGCTGGGCCTTCTCGCACTTCTCCGAGGGGCCGTACGTGGCCTCGGCCGAACTCGCCCTGCGCCAGGCCGAGTCACTGCCCGCCGCGTACCAGCCACGGTTCCTGTCGATTCCCGAGCTGTACATGGTGGCGCTGTGGCTGCACGGCGACCCCGCCGCGGACGCCGCCGAGGGCGGCATCGAGGCCGGGGACCTGCTGGTGCCGCTGGCCCCGGCGCCGCCGGGCATCGCGGCCCACCGCCCGCACCCCGCGGCCGATCTGCTGCCCGTCCTCACCCATCGGCTGACGCCGGCTCCGCTGCTGGGTTCCCCTGCCTGACCTGCCCCTTCCGCGACGGATGGCGCGCCCCGTGGCCCGTCGGGCGACGGGGCGCCGCGCTACGGGCGGGTAACAGTCCCGCCACGGTCAACCGTCCGGTCGGGTGATGCGTCATCATCTAGCAAGACCGGTGCCGCGAAATCCCTGCGGAATCCTTGCCACAGGGCAACACTGGGAGCAACCAACCGACACACAACGGGGGGGCGGCCTACATGAACGCCGCAGCGAGCAGCAGGACATACACCTCACCGCAGCGAAAGAACCTCGCCATGTGCCAACATCAACCACCGTGCCCGTCAGCCGACTCCGCCGACCGGGAGGCCGCCCATCTCGTGGCGCACCATCCGGAGCAGGGCTGGAGCCTGCTGTGCAACGGTGTCCTGCTCTTCGAGGACACCGGTGAGCTGCTGCCGGACGGGCGCGTCATCGCCCCGTGCCGACCGCTCGCCACCGAGCACGTCGTGACCGCCGCCTAGGGCTGACCACCCAGGAGGCGTTGGCATTACCAGGGGCCGGCCCGGCGCGTAAGTAAACGCCGCACCGGCCCCATCGTTGTGTCCAGCCCCGTGTTCAGCTCTCGTACGACTCCATCGGCGGGCAGGAGCAGACCAGGTTGCGGTCCCCGAACGCCCCGTCGACCCGCCGCACCGGCGGCCAGTACTTGTCGGCCGCCGAGACCCCGGCCGGGAAGACCGCCTCTTCCCTGGTGTACGGGTGGTCCCACGCCCCGCTCAGTGCGGCGGCCGTGTGGGGCGCGTTCCGCAGCGGGTTGTCGTCCTTGGTCCACTCCCCCGAGCCGACCTTGTCGATCTCCGCGCGAATCGCGATCATCGCCTCGCAGAACCGGTCCAGTTCCGCCAGGTCCTCGCTCTCCGTCGGCTCGATCATCAGCGTCCCGGCGACCGGGAACGACATCGTCGGCGCGTGGAACCCGTAGTCGATCAGGCGCTTGGCCACATCGTCGACCGTGACCCCGGTCGCCTTGGTGAGCGGCCGCAGATCCACCACGCACTCGTGCGCCACCAGCCCGCCGGGCCCGGTGTAGAGCACCTGGTAGTGCGGCTCCAGCCGCTTGGCGATGTAGTTGGCGCCGAGCACCGCTGCCTGCGTCGCGTGGCGCAGCCCCTCGGCGCCCATCAGCCGGACGTACGCCCAGGAGATCGGAAGGATACCCGCCGAGCCCCACGGCGCGGCCGACACCGGGCCGACCCCGGTGGCCGGGCCCGCGGCGGGCTGCAGCGGGTGGTTGGGCAGGTACGGCGCGAGGTGCGCGCGCACCGCGACCGGGCCGACCCCCGGGCCGCCGCCGCCGTGCGGGATGCAGAACGTCTTGTGCAGGTTCAGATGCGAGACATCGCCGCCGAACCGGCCGGGCTCGGCCAGCCCCACCAGCGCGTTGAGGTTGGCGCCGTCCACGTACACCTGGCCGCCGGCGTCGTGCACGGCCGCGCAGATCTCGGTGATGTGCTCCTCGAACACCCCATGGGTGGACGGGTAGGTGACCATGAGGACGGCCAGCTGCTCGCCGTACTGCTCGATCTTGGCACGCAGGTCGGCGGCGTCGACCTCACCGTCCTCGCCGGTCTTGACGACGACGACCTTCATGCCCGCCATCACCGCGCTTGCCGCGTTGGTGCCGTGCGCGGAGGACGGGATCAGGCACACCGTGCGCTGGGGCTCGCCGTTGGCCCGGTGGTACGCCCGCACGGCCAGCAGCCCGGCCAGCTCGCCCTGCGATCCGGCGTTCGGCTGGAGGGAGACCTTGTCATAGCCGGTGACCTCGGCCAGCCGCTCTTCCAGCTCGCGGATCAGCGTCAGATAGCCGTGGGCCTGATCGACCGGCGCGAAGGGGTGCAGCGCGCCGAACTCCGGCCAGGTGACCGACTCCATCTCGGTGGTCGCGTTGAGCTTCATGGTGCAGGAGCCGAGCGGAATCATGCCCCGGTCCAGGGCGTAGTCCCGGTCGGCCAGCCGCCGCAGGTAGCGCAGCATCGCGGTCTCGGAGCGGTACTGGTGGAAGACCGGGTGGGTCAGGTACGTGTCCGCGCGCAGCAGCTCCGCGGGGAGCGCGTCGGCCGCCGCCGCGTCCAGCTCGTCGATGTCGCTCCCGTCCCCGCCGTCGACACCGAAGGCGGACCACACGGCGGCCAGCTGGGCGCGGCCGGTGGTCTCGTCGCAGGCGATGCCCACGTGGTCCGCGTCGGTCAGCCGGAGATTGACCCCCGCCTCCCGGGCGGCGGCGACGACCTCGGCGGCCTTGCCGGGGACGCGCGCGGTGAGGGTGTCGAAGAAGGCGCCGTGCGCCACCTCGACGCCGCCCGCCCGCAGCCCCTCGGCGAGGACCGTGGCGTAGCGGTGGGTGCGGCGGGCGATGCCCGCGAGCCCGTCCGGGCCGTGGTAGACCGCGTACATTCCGGCCATCACGGCGAGCAGGACCTGCGCGGTGCAGATGTTGCTGGTGGCCTTCTCGCGGCGGATGTGCTGCTCGCGGGTCTGCAGCGCGAGGCGGTACGCCTTGTCGCCGTCGGCATCCACCGACACCCCGACCAGTCGGCCGGGCAGGCTGCGGGCGTGGGCGGCGCGCACGGCCATGAACCCGGCGTGCGGGCCGCCGAAGCCCATGGGCACGCCGAACCGCTGGGTGCTGCCGACCGCGATGTCCGCGCCCAGCTCACCGGGCGAGGTGAGCAGGGTGAGCGCGAGCAGGTCGGCGGCGACGGTGACGATCGCGCCCAGCTCATGGGCCCGCTCGATGACCGGACGCGGGTCGCGGACCGCGCCGGAGGCGCCCGGGTACTGGAGCAGCACGCCGAAGACACCGCGCTCGGCGATCTCGTCCGGGATGCCGTCGGTCAGATCGGCGACCACGACCTCGACGCCGGTCGGCTCGGCGCGGGTCTCGATGACCGCGATGGTCTGCGGCAGACAGTCGGCGTCGACCAGGAAGACGCCCTCCTTGACCTTGCCGACACGCCGCGACAGCGCCATGGCCTCCGCGGCGGCCGTGGCCTCGTCCAGCAGCGAGGAACCGGCGGTGTCCAGACCGGTCAGATCGGCGACGACGGTCTGGAAGTTGAGCAGCGCCTCCAGACGGCCCTGGGAGATCTCCGGCTGGTACGGGGTGTAGGCCGTGTACCAGGCGGGGTTCTCCATGACGTTGCGCAGGATCACCGGCGGGGTGAAGGTGCCGTAGTAGCCGAGGCCGATCATGGACGGCAGCACCTGGTTGCGGTCCGCGAGCGCACGCAGCTCGGCGAGGACCTCCGCCTCGCTGCGGGCGGGCGGCAGCCGCAGCGCCTCGGCGCTCTTTATGACCTCGGGTACGGCGGCGGCGGTCAGCTCGTCGAGGGAGCCGAAGCCGACCTGGGCGAGCATCTTGGCCTGCGCTCCGGCGTCGGGGCCGATATGCCGCTGCTCGAATGGAGTACCGCGCTCCAGATCGGCGAGCGAGATGCGGTGGGTGGTCATCAGCGGGGGCCTCCTGGTCAACACGACCGGCGAGGGGCACCGCGGCGCGGGTGCCCGGACGGCCTCCCCCTCTGTCATCTCAACCTGAGAGCTTCACCGGTCCGCGTGTGGCCTGACCGGCTTTCACCGTCGGTGAGGAGGGGTTCCGGAGCTGTGCTCCCCGTGGCCCACCCTGCTTTCCAGAGTGACCTCACCCGCGCGGTACGTGTGCCTGAGAGATTCCGGGGAGGATTTGCTCCTTCGGCGCCCCCGACGCCATTGTCGGAGGACTCTCCCGCACGGGGTCTGCAGCCACAGCCAGCGTACCAGCGCGTCTACGGGCGGGAGGGGTTGGTCGCCAGGTGCTCGAGTGGCCGCGTACGGGGATGTGGCTTTTGGTAGGTATCACTGGATCACCGCCACCTGATCGTCGCCACCTGTGGGAGAGAGCGTGCAGACGGACATCGACCCGCGGACCCTGATCGGCCGCAAGGCATTCGACCGCGAGGGCGCCAAGATCGGCACCGTGGACGAGGTCTACCTCGACGACGCGACCGGCGAACCCGAATGGGCGGCGGTACGCACCGGCCTGTTCAGCCGGGACGTCTTCGTACCGCTCGAACCGAGCGAGGTCGTCGGCGACTCGCTGCGGGTGCCGTACGACCGGGCGCTGATCAAGGACGCCCCGGACCTCGGCGTCGGCCGCCACCTCTCCCCGGAGCAGGAGCTGCAGCTCTACCACCACTACGGCCTGGACGTCACCGGCTGACCCCGCCCCTGGCTCCCCTCCCCGGCGGCTTCGGCGGCCCCGGCGGCCTCGGCGGCTTCGGGTGGCCGCACCAGCGGCAGCGGCTCGCCCGGCTCCAGCTCCGGGTCGTCCACGGCGAACGTCCGCACCCGGCCGGGGTCAGACCAGGGCAGCTCGAACCGTATGGTCACCCGCCCCACCCCGCTCCCCTGGACCCAGCCCGCCCCGTACTCGGCGTGCCGCACATCGGCGCCCGGCAGCCAGGCCCGAGGCCTCTCAGCGGCCTCAGCGGGGTCTGAGAGGCCTGGGCTCTCCGGCTCCGGCGCCTCGGAGCCTGGAGGCCTCCCCGGGGCCTCCAGGGCCTCGTGGGCGGCCTGAGCGGCCTGCGCTGCGTGAGCGGCCTGGGCGAACAGATCCTCCTGCGTGTAGTCCGCGAGCCCCGACACGCCCACCCCCAGCAGCCGCACCCCCGCCGTGGTGTCCACCCCGTCGATCAGCCGGGCCGCGGCCTCCTTGACCACGCCGGGGTCGTCGGTGGGGCCGCGCAGGGTCTCCGAACGGGTCAGCGTCGAGAAGTCGTACCGCCGGACCTTGATCACGACCGTACGCCCCGAACGGCCCGCCTCCCGCAGCCGCCGCACACAGCGGTCGGCCAGCCGCGCCACCTCCAGCTGCACCCGGGTGCGGTCCGTCAGGTCGACGTCGAACGTGTCCTCCACGGAGATGGACTTGGCGTCCCGCTCGGCGACCACCGGCCGCTCGTCCCGCCCGCTGGCCATCAGGTACAGCGATGTGCCGTGGGCCCGGCCCAGCAGCCGGACCAGCTCCGCCTCGCCCGCCTCCCGCGTCTCGGCGACGGTGTGGATACCGGCGCGGCGCAGCGCCTCCGCGGTGGCCGGGCCGACGCCCGGCAGGGTGCGCACCGGCATCGGGTCCAGCAGCTCCCGCTCCGTGCCGGGCTCGATGACCGCCATGCCGTCCGGCTTGGCCTGCTCGGAGGCGATCTTCGCGAGCATCTTGGAGCCCGCCAGGCCCACCGATCCGGTCAGCCCCGTCACGGCGCGGATATCGGCCCGCAGCCGCTCCCCCACGGCCCGCGCCGCCTCCACCCGGGCCTCGGTGCCGCCCGCCTCCAGGTCCACGAACGCCTCGTCCAGGCTCAGCGGCTCCACCAGCGGCGACAGCTCCCGCAGCAGCCCCATGACCTGGTCGCTGACCTGGCGGTAGAGGGAGAAGCGGGGGGTCAGATACGCCGCGTTCGGACAGAGCCTGCGGGCCTGCGCCATCGCCATGGCCGAGTGCACCCCGAACACCCGGGCCTCGTACGACGCCGTGGACACCACCCCGCGCGGCCCGAGGCCCCCCACGATCACCGGTTTTCCGCGCAGGCTGGGCTTGGACGCCTGCTCCGCCGAAGCGTAGAAGGCATCCATGTCCAGATGGAGAATCGTCGGCACACCCCTCACATGTCCGATGCTGCCGCACGCCACTGACAATCGGCGCCCGGCACGGGGTGGGAGCGCTCTCAGCCCGCCCGGTTGCGGCGCCGGGCCAGTTCGTCGGCGGGGTTGTGGCCCACCAGCGTCTCGCCGGTGTCCACCCGCTCCCCGTGCAGCTGGGACAGCGCGCTCTCCACGTCCCGCCACACCACGCCCACGGCGATCCCGAAGACACCCTGGCCGCCCTGGAGGAGGTCCACGACCTCGTCCGGCGAGGTGCACTCGTACACCGTCGCGCCATCGCTCATCAGCGTCATCTGGGCCAGATCGTCCAGGCCCCGGGTACGCAGGTGCTGGACTGCGGCCCGGATGTTCTGCAGGGACACACCGGTGTCCAGCAGCCGCTTGACGATCTTCAGGACGACCACGTCCCGGAAGCTGTACAGCCGCTGGCTGCCCGACCCGTACGCGGGCCGCACGCTCGGCTCCACCAGCCCGGTGCGCGCCCAGTAGTCCAGCTGGCGGTAGGTGATGCCCGCGGCGGCGCACGCGGTGGGCCCGCGGTAGCCGACCGTCTCCGTACCCCCCGCGGCGGGCTCGCGTGGTGCCGTGGGCTGTGCCGCGACCCGAGCCTTCAGTGCCGGATCGGCCGGTGCGCTCCCCTGGAGCGCATACGGACCGCCGGCTGCCGTGCCGTCGCCGGTGCTTCTCACGCCGACCTCCGTCCTCGACCTGCCTTCTCGAAGGTAGGCAGTCACCCGGGGTGCGTCAACGATCGCCACACTCGGCACGCCGAGTGATAATCACCCTGAGAGTGGTTTCCCGTGTCCCTCGTCCGGGAAAGGCTACTCGAATGCGCTAGCGAGGACCGGCAGACCGCTTCACTGGCTGCTGCTTCCGAAGTCCTCGGGCGAGATCTGGTCGAGGAACTCGCGGAACTTCTCCACTTCGTCCTCCTGCTCGTCCGGGATGGCGATACCGGCGTCGTCGAGCACGCCGTCGCTGCCGTAGATCGGCGTCCCGGTGCGCAGCGCGAGCGCTATGGCGTCGGACGGCCGCGCGCTGACCTCCACACCGCTGGCGAAGACCAGCTCGGCGTAGAAGACCCCCTCCCGCAGGTCCGTGATCCGGACCTCCGTGAGCGTCTGGCCGACCGCTTCGAGTACGTCTTTGAAAAGGTCGTGGGTCAGCGGGCGTGCCGGAGCCATGCCCTGCTGTGCGAAGGCGATCGCGGTCGCCTCCCCTGGTCCGATCCAGATGGGGAGGTAGCGATCGCCTCCCACTTCACGCAGGAGCACGATCGGTTGGTTGGAGGGCATTTCCACCCGGACACCCACGACGTCGAGCTCGTTCACACAGCAACCCTAGGACGTGCCCGGCCGGTTTGGATAGTCGGGGCCGGATCGGTCAGTGCGCAGCGGCCCGCAGCGCCGACTGGACCAGGGCCGCGTGGAGCCGGACGGAGAGCGTCGCCAGCTCGCGCGCACTGGCCTCCGCATGCGCTCTGGTCTGCGGATTTCGATGCAGCCGCAGCGGTGCGACCACCTGCTCGACCAGCCCGGCCTCGCGCTCGGCGGCCGCTTTCATGATCCGCAAATGACGTGGCTCGAGGCCGAAGCGGCCCAGCTCGGCGAGCAACCGGGCGACCGTCACCGCTTCGACGTCATATCCGCCGTCCCCGCCGTGCGCGATCAGGCCGTACGACTCCCAGTCGGCCAGCTCCGCCTCGCTGACCTCGGCGGATGCCAGCAGCTCGGCCCGGCCCACCCGGGCCACCGTGGGTCCGTCAGGGAGCGCGGCGGCCCCCTGGTCGGCCCCCGGCTCCAGCAGCTCACACGGCCGCGCTCCCGGCGAAACGGCAGGAAGCTGCGGCCGCTCACCCCGCTCCAGGGCCTCCAGGTGCTCCCGGATGACCTTGAGTGGCAGGTAGTGGTCGCGCTGCATGCGGAGGATGAGAGCGAGCCGCTCCACATCCTCCTGACTGAACTTGCGGTAGCCCGACGGCGTGCGCCGAGGCTCCACCAGTCCTTCGGCCTCCAAGAAGCGGATCTTGGAGATGGTGACTTCGGGGAACTCGTCCCGCAGCAGATTCAGCACGGTGCCGATACTCATGGACCGGCCGCCCGGGCCGCCCGCGGGGGCGGTGCCGGTACCGGCACCGCCCGACGGTGTCTGAAGCATGGACGGACCTCCCCTGACGGGTCAGATGCCGACGCCCCGCTGGCTCGGGTAGAAGACCAGCCGGTACTTACCGATCTGCACCTCGTCGCCGCTGGTCAGGACCACCGGCGCGTCGATCTGCTCCCGGTTGACGTACGTCCCGTTGAGGCTGCCGACATCGGCGACCGTGAAGCTGCCGTCCTGGCCGCGCCGGAACTCCACATGGCGGCGGGAGACCGTCACGTCATCCAGGAAGATGTCGCTCTGGGGGTGGCGGCCGGCCGTGGTCAGATCGCTGTCCAGCAGGAAGCGACTGCCCGAGTTCGGCCCGCGGCGGACCACCAGCAGCGCGGAACCCAGCGGCAGCGCCTCCACGGCGGCCTGGGCCTCCGGGCTGAGCGACGGCAGCGGCGTCTGCCCGGTCACCTCGGAGTCGTACGCCTCGATACCGGAGATCGAGATCGTGGAGGTGGTCTCCGAGGCACGCTCCGAGGGCGCCTGGCCCCGCAGCGGCGCACCGCAGTTGGAGCAGAACCGGCTGTCCTCCGCGTTCCGATGCCCGCACCTCGTACAAACAGGCATTCCGGGACCTCCACCACTCCGCGAGGCCGATGGGTCCTCGAAACCTATGCGTCCGGCCGCCGAGGGGTCAACAGAAGACGCGCCCTGGCCGCCCGAAATGTCACCGCCCTGGCCGCCGACCTGATCCCGGAACAGCGGGCGCTCCTCGCTCCCCCCTCCGCTCTCGTCCGCAGCACGCCGTGCGCGGTGGCGAGCGGTGCCGCTCCCGCCATCCTGGCGTGCACTCTTCCCGAACAACTTCCCGAACAACTTCACGGGCGATTCCCCTTGACTGAAACAGACCCGCCCGTGGGGCAGGACAAACCCTCGATGCACACACCAGCAGACGGTCCGGACATCCTCACAACGTCCGTGACCACCAGACAGTTTCCATCACGCGCGACTCTTCTGGTGCGTCGACCCCCCGCATCCACATGGTCTCCCCGAGAGACCCTCATATCGAACCGCCTCACCGTGATGACGACCGAGCGTAGTCAGGGCGCTTCCCTGACCGCAAGGCGTCCACAACGATCTTCTTCTCCCGCTGGACGGACACGGTGGCCTGCTCCTTCTCCAGACTCTGCACCACTCCGCCCGGAATGTTCAGCGCCGGCTCCAGATCCTCCGGCTTGCCGATCACCTTCACGACGTACGGCTGCGTCACTTTCCGTCCATCGATCTCGACCGAGCCGCCCTCGTCCGAGAAGTAGGAGTTGGCGACCACCCGCACGGAGCCGATCTGGATCGCCTCGGCGCCCGCCGCCCGCAGCTCCTGCACCGTGTCGAGCAGCATGTCGGCCTCCACGGAGCCCCGGGAGTCGTCGATGGTGATCGTGATCCCCGGCCCCTGCGCGGCGACCGTGCCCGCGAGCACGCCCAGCTGCTGCTCCTTCTGGAGCGTCTGCTTACGGGCCTCCTCAGCCTGGTCCGAGCTGTTCTCCAGCTCGGTGCGCTGGTTCTCCAGACGGCGCTTCTCGTCCTGCAGCCGCTGGGTGCGCGCGTCCAGCTCGTCCAGGATCCGCACCAGGTCCTCCTGGCGGGCCCCGCGCAGCACGCTGTTCTCGTTGGTCGAACGCACCTGGATGGCCAGGCCCAGACCCAGCCCGAACAGCAGCACGGCGACGATCAGCTGCGCCCGGGTCACCCGGGGCGGCCACACGCCCTTCAGCAGGCGCTGCCGACCGGTCAGCGCCTCCTCCTCCGTGCCCCCGGGCTTCCCGCTTCCCGGCGCGAACCCGGCGGGCGGCCCGGTCCCGTTCGACGGCCCGCCATCGGCCGGACGCCGCCCGTTGGGCACCGGGGCCGGGGGACGCGGCGGCGCGCCCTTGGGGGCCTGGCCCGGCGGAACCGGACCACGGGGCGGTGCGTTCCGCGGCAGCGGCGTCCTGAGGGCGGGGCGGGGACCGTTGTGGGGCCCGCCCGTCCCGGGACGGGGCGCCTGGGGCGCCGGGGGCTTCGGCGGGGCGGCCTTGCGCCGCTCCGCCGCCTCGGGGTGCTCGGGCCTCCCGCTCCCCTCCGCGCGCTTCTCCGGCGGCTTGGGCAACGACGGCCGCGGCCGCCCCGCAGCCCCCTGCGCCGGTCCGCCCCGCATCCCGGGCCGCTCGGACGCGCCCTGCGGCCGCGGCTTCACGGGCCGCTCGGGCGCGTCCTGCTGACGCCGGTCAGGCCCCGGGGCCTGCGGGGACTGGCCAGGCTGCTCCGGCCGCTCCGGCCGCTCCGCCTGCTCAGGCTTCCGGGGCTGCTCAGACTTCCCGGTTCGTTCCGGTTCGCGCGGCGTCGCAGGCCGCTCGGGGTTCGGGGCCTGCCGGGAGGCCCCGAGCTGCTCGGACTTCCCGTCCTGCTGGGCCTGCCCAGGCCGCTCCTGCCCGCGCGGCGTCTCCGGCCGCTCCGGCCGCTCCGGCCGCTCCGGCTCGCGCCGCGTCTCGGGCTGCTCCGGCCGCTCAGCCTGCTCAGGCTTCCGGGCCTGCTCAGGCTTCCCGGCCCGCTCCGGCTCACGCGGCATCTCGGGCCGCTCCGGCTTTCCGGCCCGTTCCGCCCCGCGCGGGGCCTCCGGCTCGCCAGGCTGCTCGGCCTGCTGAGGCTTCTGGGGCTGCTCAGACTTCCCGGCTCGCTCCGGCTCACGCGGCGTCTCGGGCCGCTCCGGCTTCTCGGGGGTGTCGTCGGTCGTCATCGGCCTCACGCCCGGAACACATGCCGCCGGATCGCGGCAGCGTTGGAGAAGATGCGGATGCCGAGGACGACCACGACCCCGGTGGACAGCTGGGCGCCGACGCCGAGCTTGTCACCGAGGAAGACGATCAGTGCGGCCACCACCACATTGGACAGGAACGATACGACGAAGACCTTGTCGTCGAAGATCCCGTCCAGCATCGCCCGGAAGCCACCGAACACGGCGTCGAGCGCCGCGACGACGGCGATCGGCAGATAGGGCTCGACCACCGTCGGCACCACGGGTCGGACCACCAGTCCGACCACGACTCCCACGATGAGGCCCAATACGGCGATCACGATGTGCCCTTCCCTGTTTCGGTGCCACCCTTACCGGCACCGCCGGTTATGGGTTCTGCGCTACGTACGATCAGGCTCGGCGCGGCGGGAAGCCGGACCGTGTCCTGGGCGGTCATGCTGGTGCGGATGTCGTAGTTCTCCTGCAGCACATGCAGGTACTGTCCATCGGCACTGTCCTGGAAAGCGGTGCTCAGCCGCTGCCCGTCCCCCACCGCGAGCACGGTGTACGGCGGCGCCAGCGGCTTGTTGTCGACCAGTATGGCGTCTCCCGCGGCCCTGATCGCCGAGAGCGCCGTCAGCCGCTGTCCGTTGATCGCGATGGCCTCCGCACCCGACTCCCACAGGCCGTTGACGACGCGCTGCATGTCGTGGTCGCGCACCCGCCCCGTATCGGAGAAGTCGTTGCTCTCCCTGGGGCCGCCGCCGCTCCCCGACGTGGACTGCTTGGCGTCGTCGACCGTCAGCTTGACGCCCGGACCGGACACCGCGGTCGCCCCCGAGAGCAGCGCCACCAGGTCGCCCTTGGCTCCACCGTGCTTCTCCAGCGCCTGCCGCTGCTTCTCCCCCACATCGCCACGGAGCTGGTCCACGCTCTTGGCGAGCCCGTCCGCCTTGGCGTTCCCCGACTCGATGCGGTCGATGAGTTCGCTCCGCTCCTTGGCCAGCGTCGGTGCCGATATCCGGGCCTCGGCGGCCCCGATGGTGACCACGATCGCCACCATCACCAGGCCCAGGGCCACCGTCAGCCTGCCGCGCAGGCTGCGCGGCAGGCGGGACCGGCCGGTCTCGCCACGCCGCGCGGCCGCCTCGGCGTAGCCGTCGTCGAGGCTGTGGTCCATCACATTGGTCAGCAGCGACATGGACGCGTCGGGACGCGGACGCGGGCTCGGTGTTGCTGTGCTCCGAACGGGGGGCTGCTGCGACATGCCGCACATCGTCGCACGTCGGCGGCGCCGTCTCCCAATGGCCCCACCGGCGTGCCGGATCCGGGCCCGGGAGGCGGCGCCCCAACGTGTTCAAACGGGTTCAAGAGCCGCCGGAAGGCCCCCGGATCAGCGCCCCGCGCTGTCCACGACACCGGCCCACTCGTCGAGCAGCGCCTGCGCGGACGCGTCGTCCGGACCCTCCGCCCACAGATGGGTGACGGCCTCGGCCGGGTCGGGCAGCACCATCACCCAGCGGCCGTCGGCCTCCACCACCCGCACTCCGTCGGTGGTGTCAACGGACCGGTCTCCGGCGGCCTCCACCACATGCCGCATGACCAGGCCCTTGACCGCCCAGGGGGTGGCCAGGTCGCGCCGCTGCACATGGGCCCGCGGAATCCGCGCGTCGATCTGGCTGAGCGTCAGCTGGGTGCGCGCCACCAGTCCGATGAGCCGGACGAAGGCGGCCGTGCCGTCGAAGACGCTGCTGAACTCGGGGATGATGAAGCCGCCGCGGCCGTCGCCGCCGAAGATCGTCGTCTCCGACCGGGCGACCCGGGTCAGATCGTCCGCCGCGGTCGTCGTCCACTCCACCTGGGTGCCGTGGTACGCCGCGACCTGCTCGGCGATACGGGTCGTGGTCACCGGCAGCGCCACTCGCCCGCTGCGCCGCTCCGCGGCCACCAGGTCCAGCATCACCAGCAACGCCCGGTCGTCCTCCACGATGCGGCCGCGCTCATCGACCAGGGAGAACCGCTCACCGACGGGGTCGAAGCGGACGCCGAAGGCAGCGCGGGCCGACGCGACGATCTCGCCGAGCCGGGCGAGCCCGGAGCGGCGGCCGTCGGCGGTCTCGGTGGGGCGCGACTCGTTCAGCCCCGGGTTGATCGTCAGCGCGTCCACTCCGAGGCGCCCCAGCAGGCTGGGGAGGACGAGCCCGGCGCTGCCGTTCGCCGCGTCCACCACGACCTTGAGGCCGGACTCGGCGATCCCGCTGACGTCCTGGGCCCGCAGCAGGGAGCCGGTGTACGAGTCGAAGACGCTTGACGGGAAGCTCAGGTCGCCGATCTCGCCGGGGAACGCCCGGCGGTACTCCTGGCGCGCGTACACCCGGTCCAGCTTGCGCTGGCCGCCCGCGGACAGGTCGGCGCCGCGCTCGTCGAAGAACATGATGTCCACGGAGTCGGGAACGCCGGGGGACGTACGGATCATGATGCCGCCGGCGCTGCCCCGGGCCGTCTGCTGGCGGGCCACCGGCAGCGGCACGTTCTCCAGGTCACGGACGTCGATGGCGCTGGTCTGCAGGGCGGAGATCATGGCCCGCTTGAGGGCGCGGGCGCCGCGGGAGTGGTCGCGGGCCGTGGTGACCGTGGAGCCCTTCTTGAGGGTCGTGGCATACGCGCCGGCCAGCCGCACCGCCAGCTCGGGGGTGATCTCCACGTTGAGGATGCCGGATACGCCCCGGGCGCCGAAGAGATGGGCCTGTCCCCGGGACTCCCAGATGACCGAGGTGTTGACGAACGCGCCCGCCTCGATGGTCTTGAACGGGTAGACCCGCACGTTCCCCTGGACGATCGATTCCTCGCCGATCAGACACTCGTCGCCGATCACCGCGCCGTCCTCGATACGGGAGGCGCGCATGATGTCGGTGTTCTTGCCGATCACACAGCCGCGCAGATTGCTCTGCTGACCCACATAGACGTTGTCGTGGACGACGGCCTTGTGCAGAAAGGCGCCGGTTTTCACGACGACGTTGGAGCCGACGACGGTGTGCTCCCGGATCTCGGCTCCGGCTTCCACCTTGGCGTAGTCACCGATGTAGAGCGGGCCGCGGAGCACGGACTCGGGGTGCACCTCCGCGCCTTCGGCGACCCAGACTCCGGGAGAGATCTCGAAACCGTCGAGTTCGACGTCGACCTTCCCCTCCAGGACATCGGCCTGGGCCTTCACATAGCTCTCATGGGTGCCGACGTCCTCCCAGTAGCCCTCGGCGATATAGCCGAAGATGGGCTTGCCCTCCTTCATGAGCTGCGGGAAGACATCTCCGGACCAGTCGACGGGAACATCCGGCTCGACGTAGTCGAAGACTTCGGGCTCCATGACATAGATGCCGGTGTTGACCGTGTCCGAGAAGACCTGGCCCCAGGTGGGCTTTTCGAGGAAGCGCTCGACCTGCCCCGCCTCGTCGACGATGGTGATTCCAAATTCAAGCGGATTGGGCACCCGGGTCAGGCACACCGTGACCAGCGCGCCTTTTTCCTTATGAAAATTGATCAGCTCGGTGAGGTCGAAATCGGTCAGGGCGTCACCCGAGATCACCAGAAAGGCATCGTCCTTGAGCGCCTCTTCGGCGTTCTTGACGCTGCCCGCGGTGCCGAGCGGCTTCTCCTCGTTGGCGTACGTGAGCTCCATACCGAGCTCCTCGCCGTCCCCGAAGTAGTTCTTGACCAGAGACGCGAGGAACTGCACGGTCACCACGGTCTCGGACAGGCCATGCCGCTTGAGCAGCCGCAGCACATGCTCCATGATCGGCCTGTTGGCCACGGGCAGCAGCGGTTTGGGCATGGTCGCGGTCATCGGGCGCAGACGAGTCCCCTCGCCCCCTGCCATTACGACGGCCTTCATGTCGGAAGCGTCCTCCTCGAAAGAGACGACGGTCATGCCGACCGCGCACGCCCGATGGCCCTTGAAATCGCTACGGGCACCCGGTGCTGGGTTGCCCACGACGGCGAACTCAGTCGGCCGCGGCGTCCGCCTTCACCAGTCGGCGGACCTGAACCACGTAGAGGACTCCTGCCCACCAATAGAGTGTTGTACCCCATCCGGCGAACGCCCATCCGAAAATAGCGGCGGTCGTGTGAAGCGGGCCACTTCCATCACTCAGAAGGAGCAAGGGGAAGGCGTACATGAGGTTGAACGTGGCCGCCTTGCCGAGGAAGTTCACCTGGGGCGGCGGATAGCCGTGGCGCCGCAGGATCCACACCATCGCGACGAGCACCACCTCGCGGGCGAGGAGAACGATGGGCAGCCAGAGCGGGAGGATGTCCCGCCAGGTGAGGCCGATGAGCGTGGACAGAATGTAGAGCCGGTCGGCGGCGGGGTCCAGGAGGCGGCCGAGGCTGCTGATCTGGTTCCAGCGGCGGGCCAGCATGCCGTCCAGATAGTCACTCACCCCGCTGAGCGCCAGCACCAGCAGGGCCCACAGGTCACTCTTTGGCCCGCCGAACTCGGGCCTGAGGATCAACCACAGGAAAAGCGGTACGCCGAAGAGGCGAGCGGTGCTGAGGATGTTCGGGATGGTGAGTACACGATCCGTCTGGACCCGTGTCTCCTGAACCTCCACCCGGGGGCCTCCTGTGAGGGAATCAGCCAATGATGCCCCATGACTCTACCGGTAGTGGCACCGGGGCCCCTCACCGGGGAGGTGGTGACATATACGAAAAGGCCCTGTTGGGAGCTTGAAGCTCCCAACAGGGCCTTTTCCAAAGATTGTTCGGCGGCGTCCTACTCTCCCACAGGGTCCCCCCTGCA
>NZ_JBVIZF010000060.1:0-24415 GCF_055591805.1 Streptomyces sp. NPDC041200
CCCGTGCGGCACGGCACCGGTGACCGGTGCCGTGCCGCACGGGCGAGCCAGGGCCGGGGGCGGTGCCGGGCTCACCAGCCCGGGGTGTAGCTGGTGTACCGCCGACGGCGCGGGCGCAGGCTGACGGCGAAGCCGACGACGCCTCCCGCGATGATCCACAGGCCGGGGCCGAACGCCTCCACCCGCTCCATGATGCCGTCCAGCGACGTCACATCGTCCTGGGCCGCCTGGGTGCCCGAAGCGATGGCGGAGTTGTCGGCCGAGCCGCCCGCGTCACCGATCCTGGTGCCCGGGATGGTCACGCCGAGCGCCGTCATCGCCTTGGTGACGGGCTGGAAGAAGGTCACCCCGCCCTTGGTGCAGTCGCCGCTGCCGCCCGAGGTCACACCGAGTGCCGTGTTCCCGACGAAGAGGGGGCCGCCACTGTCCCCGGGCTCGGCGCACACGGTGGTCTGGATCAGCCCGCTGACGGCGCCCTCGGGGTAGTTCACCGTGGCGTTGAGCCCCGTCACCTTGCCGGAGCGCAGTCCGGAGGTGGCGCCGCTGCGGAAGACTTCCTGGCCCACGGTCGGGTCGGCGGCGTTGGTGATCTTCACCTGCTGGCTGCTGCCCACGTCCAGGACGCTGTTCCGGCTGAGCTTGGTGTTGTCGTAGCGCACCAGGGAGAAGTCGTTGCCGGGAAAGTTGGTCTGCACGGTGGTGCCGATGTTCGTCTTGCCCGCGGTGTCCTGGAACCAGGGCGTACCGGGCGGCCCGCAGTGCCCGGCGGTCAGGATGAAGCCGGTCTGGCCGTTGGTGACGTTGAAACCGGCCGAGCAGCGGCTGCCGTTGGTGAAGATCGGGGCGGCGCCGTTGGTCTTGGTGGTGAACGTGCCCGTGGTGCGCTCCATGCTCACCTCGCCCATCGGCGCGGCCATGTCCTTCATCCGTGACCAGTCGGAGGTGGAGACGGAGCTGTCGCCCAGCACCATCACCTTGTTGGTCTTCGGGTCGACCATCCATGCGGTGCCCGCCACCCGGGGCGCCGAGCGCAGTGTCTCGGTGGCGGATTGCAGTTGCTCCATGCTGTACCGGACCCGCTTGGCCCGTGCCCCGGCCCGGCTGACCTCGGCGGCCGCTTCCGCGTCGGTCACCGCGACGACCGGCTTTCCGTCCTCGGCCGTCCAGTTCCCGGCCGTACGGGACGCGCCCAGCTCGGCCACCAGACGGCTGCCGAGGTCGGTTCTCACGCCGCCCTGGGCGTTCTCCCCGTCCAGGACCCGCGAGGAGCCTCCGCTCTCCGCTCCGTGCGCCGATCCGCCCGGTGAGGACTGTGCGACCAGCAGTCCGCCACAGACCATGGCACCGACGGCCGCGTACCGTACTCCATGGCGCACGCCTCGCCGCGTGTGCTTCACCACCACGTCTCCTTACGTCGATCCAGCGCCGACGGCCAGAGCCAGGGCTCGGCCGGACGGGGCCCTCCCTCTCCATACGGGCGGGACCGGCGTCGCGCTCACCGCGGAGCGCGGCTGTTGTGACGCGGGGGGAAATTGACGTGCGGCGCGCTCAGTCCGGGGCCGTCAGGGGCTGTCCGCAGCGCAGGTTCCACCGGCCGGACCGGCCGCTCAGCGCGGTCGCCGTGAGCGGGGCGACGTCGAGGCGCCAGAACGTGCGCGGCGGCAGGTCCAGCGCGTGGACCAGGGCGGCGCGGATCACGGCGGGTTCGGCGACGGCGAGCACGCGTACGTCCTGCCCTGGCCCGGGCTCCAGCTCTGTCCCGGACGCCAGTCCGGCCCCGGACTCCAGCCAGGCGCCGGTCCGTTCGATCAGCCGCAGCAGCGACTCACCGCCGTGCGGCGCCGCCGCCGGGTCCGAAAGCCAGTCCGCGACCTCCTCGGGCGCCTCCCGCCCCACCTCGTCCAGCGACCGGCCGCGCCAGCGGCCCACGTCGAGGTCGCGCAGCTCGGGCGCCACCGCCGCGTCGAGGGCGAGGGCCCGCGCGGTGCCCCGGCAGCGCGCGGAGGGTGCGGTGAACATCACATCGTGGCGCGGCACGGCGTCCGCGGCGGCCCGGGCCCGCCGCACGGCGGCCGCGTCCGGCGGGGCGTCGTCGAAACGCACCTGCCGCAGCGCCGCGTTGACCGCGGGCGCCAGCAGGGTGATATGCACTGCCGTGTCCCTCTTTTCCGTACCATCTGCCCGGGCGGGGCGCCGATTCCGGCGACCGCGACGTAGCGGCGGCCGGGGGTCGCGCGCTACGGTCTCATGGAAAACGACGACGTGACGGAAGTCCGGTGAGAGCCCGGCACGGTCGCGCCACTGTGTGTCCGGCGGAATGGTCCCGTAATCGCGGGCCGTCCGGCGGGCGAGTCAGACCCAGCGTTGTCGTACGAGTACCAACAACCGGGACGCGTGTTCCCAGGAGGTCGCCATGGCTCAGTCCGCCGTTCCCGCACCCAGCTCCCAGCCGGTGCCGGAGATCACCCCCGTCTCGCTGAAGGCGATCGCCCCGTGGGCGCTGTTCTTCGGCATCCTCATGCTGATCCTCCTGTACTTCGTCGGCGCCGAGCAGGGCGCCACCGCGGTCGTCTCCGGTGAGAACGTGCACGAGTGGGTGCACGACGGCCGCCATCTGCTCGGCTTCCCCTGCCACTGACCGCACTCACCGCCGCAGTCTCAGCTCCACACCAGGGGAATCGACACCACCATGAACTCCATATCCGTCCGGGCGCTGCTCGTCCGGGGCATGCTCGCGGGTCTCGCCGCCGGGCTGCTCGCCCTCGCCGTGGCGTATCTGCTGGGCGAGCCGCGCGTGGACTCGGCCATCGCGTTCGAGGAAGCGCACAGCCATGAACACGGCGGCGTCGAACTCGTCAGCCGCACCATGCAGTCCACCGCCGGTCTGGCCACCGGCGTGCTGATCTACGGTGTCGCCCTCGGCGGCATCGCGGCGCTCGCGGTGTGCTTCGCCCTCGGCCGCGTCGGCCGGTTCGGCCCGCGGGCCACCGCCGCGCTGGTGTCGCTCGGCGCGCTGGTGTCCGTCTACGTGGTGCCGTTCCTGAAGTACCCGGCCAACCCGCCGGCCGTGGGCGACCCGGCCACCCTCGACCAGCGCACCACGCTGTACTTCCTGATGGTGGTCCTGAGCGTGCTGCTGAGCGTCGCTGCGGTCATCTTCGGCAAGCGGCTGGCGCCGCGGCTGGGCAACTGGAACGCCAGCGTGGCCGCCGCGGTCGCCTTCCTCGTGGTCGTCGGGCTCGCGTACGCGTTCCTGCCCTCCTTCAACGAGGCGCCGAACGGCTTCCCGGCCACCCTGCTGTGGCAGTTCCGGCTGGCGGCACTGGCCGTCCAGGTGACCCTGTGGGGATCCTTCGGCCTGATCTTCGGATATCTGGCCGAGCGGCAGCTCATTCCCCGCCCGGCGACCGCCGTGGCGCAGGGCACCAGGGCGAACGCGGGCGCCGTCCGCTGACCGCCCCGCTCCCCCGCCACCCCCGATCCGCCACCCATCGCCAGAGGAACCACCGCCCGTGCCGATAGCACGTCCTGCCCGTCGCGCCACCCTGCTGCTGACCGGCGCCCTGCTGCTGACCGGCTGCGGTGGTGGCCCGGAAGCGTCCTCCGGAGCCTCCAGGGACGCCCCGGGATATCCGCGCACCGTGAGCAACTGCGGCCAGAAGGTCCGTATCGCCGCACCGCCTCAGCGGGCGGTGTCGCTCAACCAGGGATCGACGGAGATCCTGCTCTCGCTGGGGCTCGCCGACCGGCTGTCCGCCACCGCCACCTGGACGGACCCCGTCCTGCCCGGGCTGCGCGAGGCGAACGCCACCGTGCCCCGGCTCGCCGACAACGCGCCCTCCTTCGAGAAGGTGCTCGACAAGGAGCCGGACTTCGTGTCCGCCTCCTTCGAATCCACGCTGGGCAAGGGCGGGGTGGCCACCCGTGAGCAGTTCGAGAAGCTCAAGGTGCCGACGTACGTCGCCCCCGCCGACTGCGCCAAGGACAACAGCGGGGACGGCGACGGCAGCCGCGGCACCCCGCTGACCATGGACGACGTCTACGGTGAGATCCGCGACCTGGCCACGGTCTTCGGCGTGGAGAAGCGCGGCGACGCGCTCATCGGCAAGCTCAAGGCCCGCGTCACGAAGGCCACCAAGGGCATCGACGCGTCCGGCGCCTCCGTGCTCTACTGGTTCGCCAACTCCGAATCCCCCTACATGGCGGGCTGCTGCGGCGCCCCGGGCATCATCACCAACGAGGTCGGCGCGAAGAACGTCTTCGACGACGCCCATGAGGAATGGCCGCAGATCAACTGGGAGACGGTGGCGGAGCGCAACCCCGACGTCCTGGTGCTCGGCGACCTCACCCGGAAGCAGGAGTCGGCCGAGACCGCCGCGAAGAAGATCGCGTTCCTGGAGTCCAACCCGGTCACCCGGTCGATGGACGCTGTCCGCAACAAGCGGTACGTCCTGCTCAGCGGGCAGGCCATGAATCCCTCGATCCGTACGGTCGACGGCGTCGAGAAGGTGGCCGCCGCACTGCGCCGCTTCGGTTCCGACCGGTGACCGATCCCGCCGCGCTCCGTGTACGACGGCTGCGGTACCCGGCGCTGTGGGCGGCCGGGGCCGTGGCGCTGCCGCTGTCGATCGCCTTCGCCATCACGATCGGCCCGGCCGACATCCGGGTCGGCGATGTGTGGGCCGTGGTGGCGTCTCATCTGGGCTGGGGCAGTACCGGGCTGACGCCGATCCGGGACGGCATCGTGTGGGATCTGCGGCTGCCGCGGACCCTGCTCGCCGCGGTGTGCGGGGCCGGGCTCGCACTGTGCGGGGCGGTGATGCAGTCACTGCTGCGCAACCCGCTGGCCGACCCCTTCGTCCTGGGGGTCTCCTCTGGCGCGTCCACCGGCGCGGTCGCGGTGGTGGTGCTGGGGGCCGGTGGCGGGGCGGTGTCCGTCTCGGCCGGTGCCTTCGTGGGTGCGGTGGTGTCGTTCGCGCTGGTGCTGGCG
Source organism: Streptomyces sp. NPDC041200 (assembly GCF_055591805.1). Taxonomy (NCBI): domain Bacteria; kingdom Bacillati; phylum Actinomycetota; class Actinomycetes; order Kitasatosporales; family Streptomycetaceae; genus Streptomyces; species Streptomyces sp. NPDC041200. Next base: position 4,991 of record NZ_JBVIZF010000060.1, read on the forward strand.
CTCAGCCAGGTGCTGGGCGGTACGACGGACCGGGTGGTGCTGTCCGGGGTGGCCGCGATGCAGCTGTTCTCGGCGCTGACCTCGTTCATCGTGACGACGGCGGCGGACGCGGAGCAGACCCGCGGCGTGCTGTTCTGGCTGCTCGGCTCGCTCGCGAACGTCGGCTGGGCCGAGGTGTGGGCGGGGCTCGCGGTGCTGGCCGTGGCGCTGCTGGTGTGCGGGGTGCACGCGCACGCGCTGGACGCGTTCGCGTTCGGGCAGGACGCGGCGGCCACTCTCGGCGTACGGGTGGTCCGCACCCGGATCGTCCTGCTGACCGTCACCGCGCTGCTGACCGCGGCGCTGGTCAGCTCGGCGGGCGCGATCGGCTTCGTCGGGCTGGTGCTCCCGCACGCCGCCCGCGCCCTGGTGGGCTCCGGCCACGCCCGGCTGCTGCCGGTGACGGCGCTGACCGGGGCGGTGTTCATGGTGTGGGTGGACACCCTGGCCCGTACCGTGCTCGATCCGCAGGAGGTGCCGGTGGGCGTGGTGACCTCGCTGATCGGCGTACCGGCCTTCGTGCTGGTGCTCTACCGCACCCGGAAGGCGGGGACGGCGTGACCGGGGACGCGGGAGAGGGAACCGGGCTGCGCGCGGAGCGGGTGGCGCGCGGCGAAGGCGGGCGCCTGATCGTGGACGGGGTGAGCCTCGCCCCGGCGCCGGGTTCGTGTGTCGGGCTGCTCGGGCCGAACGGCTCGGGCAAGTCGACGCTGCTGCGGCTGCTGGCCGGGGTGCTGGCCCCTGTCTCGGGCGTGGTCACGCTCGACGGCCGCCCGCTGGCGGATCTGCACCGCAGGGCGGTCGCGCGCCGGATCGCGGTGGTCGAGCAGGAGGCCGTCACCCAGTCCGAGCTGACCGTGCGCGAAGTGGTGGGCCTCGGCCGCATCCCCCATCGCCGTCCCTGGTCGGGGCCGTCGGCGGCGGACGAGGAGGCGATACGCGACGCCCTGGAGCGGACCGGGCTCACCGACCGGTCCGGGCAGTCGTGGCACACCCTCTCCGGCGGTGAGCGCCAACGCGCCCAGATCGCCCGCGCCCTCGCGCAAGCGCCCCGGGAACTGCTGCTGGACGAGCCGACCAACCACCTCGACATCCAGCACCAGCTCGATCTGCTGGCACTCGTCGCGGATCTGCCGGTCACCACCGTGATCGCGCTGCACGATCTGAACCTGGCGGCGATGTACTGCGACACTCTGCTGGTGCTGCGGGAGGGACGGGTCGCGGCCGCGGGCGCCCCGGGGGACGTCCTCACCGAGGATCTGATCGCCGAGGTCTACGGGGTGCGCACGGCCGTAACGCCGGACGGCCCCGACGGACGCCCGCACATCCGCTTCCTCACCAGGTAACCGGAATCCGCGGAATCACCCGCCGAGCGCACCTGCGGATGCATCCCCTCCGGATCACCGGGAGAGTCGGACGTATCCGACATACCTGATGAGCTGGTTGGGGTGCTGCGGTATGCGTATCACCGGACTTGGACATGCGGGACTCTTCATCGAGACCGGGGCGGGATCGGTACTGTGCGATCCCTGGGTGAACCCCGCCTTCTTCGGGTCGTGGTTTCCGTTCCCGGACAACACGGAGCTGGACTGGGCACACTACGGACGGTCCGCGGACTATCTGTACGTCTCCCATCTGCACCGGGACCACTTCGACGCACAGAACCTGCGCCGCAATGTGCGCAAGGACATCACCGTGCTGCTGCCCGCCTTCGCCACCGATGAGCTGGAGCGTGAGCTGCGCGCGCTCGGATTCACCCGGTTCCTGCGCACCGAGAGCGGGCGGCCGGTCGAACGGGATGGCCTGCGCATCATGATCACCGCCCTCACCGGTCCCGGCGACGGCCCCATCGGCGACTCCGCGCTCTCCCTGGACGACGGCCGGACGGTGCTCCTCAACCAGAACGACGCGCATCCGCTGGACATCCCGGCGATCCGGGAGTTCGGCGAGGTCGACGCGTACTTCGTGCAGTTCTCGGGGGCGATCTGGTACCCGATGGTCTACCAGCTGCCGGACTCCGCGAAGCGGGAGTTCGCCGCCCGCAAGAGGCAGGGGCAGTTCGACCGCGCCCTGCGCTACATCGACGCGGTCGACGCGGCACACGTCTTCCCCAACGCGGGTCCGCCGTGCTTCCTCGACGAAGCGCTCTTCGACTACAACGGCACCGGCCGCGACGGCGAGTCCATCTTCACCGACCAGCGCGAGTTCCTGGCCCAGCTGGCACAGGCGCGGCCGGGTGTCTCGGCGCATCTGCTGCTGCCGGGTACGGTCGCGGAGCCGGAGGACACCGCCTGCAAACTCACCCACCGCCACACCGACAAGGAGATCGACCACATCTTCGGCGACAAGCGCGCCTATCTGCGCGACCTCGCCCGCCGTCAGCGCCCCGCCCTCACCGCCGAACGCGCCTCGCGCGCCCCCGCGCTGCCGCGCGACCGGCTGCTGGCCGAGCTGAAGCGGTGGTGGGAACCGCTGCTGGCGCGCGCGGACCACATCTGCGCGGGCGTCGGCGGCCCCGCCCGGCTGGACGTGGGCGAGATCCCGGTCGTGATCGACTTTCCGGCGCGGGAGGTACGGGAGTGGAACGGCGAGCGCTGCCGCTACACGCTGTCCACGACGGGCGACCTGGTAGCCACCAACATCGCCAGGCGCGAGGTCGACTGGTCCAACAGCCTGCTGCTGTCGATGCGGTTCAGTGCCAGCCGCGTAGGGCCGTACAACGAGTTCCTGTACGTGTTCTTCAAGTGCCTGTCCATGGAGCGCGTCGAGTACGTCGAGAACTACTACGCCTCCGGCGAGGACGACGGCGAGGACATCGAACTGGACGGCTGGCGGATCCAGCGCCGCTGCCCCCATCTGGGCGCCGAACTGAGCCGGTTCGGTCAGATCGAGGACGAGGTGCTCACCTGCACCCTGCACGGCTGGCGCTACGACCTGACCACCGGGCGCTGTCTGACGGCCGACGGCCACGAACTGCGCGCCAAGCGGTGCGAGAACCCCTGAGACGGGCGGGGCTCCGGTGCGTATGGGTCGGTGAACCCACCGAAGGAGTCCCCCATGACGCGCAGAAGAACCCCCGGACGCCGCAAGCAGCTGGTGCTCCTGGTCGGCGCTGTGGCGCTGGCCGGTACGGGAGCCGGAGTGATGGCGGCCACCAGTAACGCCACCACCAGCCCGAGTACGGTCAAGTCGGCCGCCAACTCCACCGTGTGCGACGGACTGACGCAGGCACTGGCCAACAACGAGAAGTTCATCGCGGACCAGCAGGCGAATCCGGACGCGCAGTCGGACGCCCGGATCGCCAACCGTCTGGCGGTCATCGAGGAAATCAAGCGCAAGCAGGAGGCGTCCGGGTGCGCGGTGGACTCCCCCGCCGCCGCGTCCACACCGGGCGGCGAGGCCGCGGCCGATGACACGGGAGCGGCAGGTGGCACGGGAGCGGCCGGTGACACAGCGGCCGCCGGGGATGCCAGCGGCGGCGAGGTCGTCTGCGCGGGCTCGACGGTCACCCTGTCCGGCGAGGACGGGGCACCGGCCGCGTCCAGCAATCAGTTTCCGGCCGGCACCAAGCTGAAGGTGACCAACCTGGACAACGACAAGTCCACGACCGTCTCCGTCACCTCGACCTCCGGAAGCTGCGCCCTGCTCAACAACGCCGCCTTCGAGCAGGTCCGTGAGCCCGGCAAGAACCTGATCCGCAACGCGCGGATCGAGCGCGTGGGCTGAGCGGTTGAACGGCTCAGCGGCTCAGCGGCTGAGCGGCTGAGCGGTCGACGCACCGGGGGCCGGAGGGCGGAACTACCGGCCCCCCGGCGGCTGATCAACGGCCCTGGTCGGTGGCCTTGCCCCGGCGGGCGGCCACGGCCGCGAGCGTCTGCCAGGCCCGCTCCGGGTGGCGGGTCTCCTCCGGGTCACCGTTGTACGGATCGAGCAGCACCGACTCGGCGCCCAGTCGGCGCAGCTCCTCGATGTCGTCCATGATCTGGTCGATCGTGCCCTCACCTGCCGGGCGTTCGGGGCCGGTGACCGGCTCGTCGGTGACCTTCAGCACCAGCCGCGGGGCCAGTCCGGGCACCGGGCGGCTCAGCTCCTCCGCGATGCCCTTCAGCCGGTCCAGCGCCTCCCGCAGCCAGTCGAGGGTGAACCAGATCGGATGCCACGCCCGGCCGTGCCGCACCGCCCGGCGCAGCGCGGCGTCGCTCATGCCGCCCACCCACACCGGTATGTCCCCGCTGCGGTAGTCCGCGTCGTCCTCCCAGGCCGTGCGGATGGTCTGGAGGTGTTCGTCGGTCAGCTGTCCGCGCCGCTCGAACTCCACTCCGAGCGCCTCGTATTCCTGCCGCGCCCATCCCACGCCGACGCCGAGGACCAGGCGGCCCCCGCTGAGCTGGTTGAGGTTGGCGGCCATGCGGGCGATGAGGAGGGGATGGCGGTACGGGACGACCAGCACGGTGGTCCCCAGCCGCACCCGGTCGGTGATCCCGGCCAGCCAGGAGAGGGTGGTGAAGGGGTCGTAGAACGGGGCGGGGTACCGCTCCGCCACATCGGGGGTGACCGCGACGTGGTCCGAGACCATCAGCAGGTCGTACCCCAGGCCCTCCACGGTCCGGGCCCACTGACGCAGCACATCCGGCCGGGCGCCCGGGCCGAAGTTCGGGACGTTGACTCCAATTTCCATGCCGTCACCCTAGGCAGTGATCATGAAGCCGGGGAAGCCGCCCCGCTCCCCTGCCGCACCCGCCGCCGCACGGCTACTCTCACCCCATGAATGCCACTTGGAACCCTTCCGCACCAGGGGTGTTACGGCTGCCCTCGGGGCGGCTCGTGCGCGGCCGGGGGCTGCGCCACCCTCTTCCCGAGGGGCCCGCGCCCGCCTTCGCGCTGTATCTGCTGGGCCAGGAACCGCCGTCGGTCGAGTGGGAGGCCCGCTGGCTCCGCTGGCCCGATTTCCGGCTGCCGTCCGACCGCGAGGCGGCCGCCGCCGCGCTGCGCGAGGTGTGGGAGCGGGCCGCGGCCGAGCGTGTCGAGGTCGCCTGCGGCGGTGGCCGGGGCCGCACCGGGACGGCACTGGCCTGCGTCGCGGTGCTGGACGGCGTACCGCCCGGGGAGGCGGTGGCTTACGTACGCGAGCACTACGCGGCACGCGCCGTGGAAACGCCCTGGCAGAAGCGGTATGTCACGCGGTTCGGGCAGTCCGCGGCCGTCGATTGACCGTGTATTGAAAATGTCTTGAGCGCCGAAACGCACGCGACCTAGGGTCAGCGTCATGATCAAAGCGCCGGACACCGGTTACCAGAAGGAATGGCCCGCCGTGGTGGCGGCAGCCGTCACCGTCGTCTTGTGGGCCTCGGCCTTCGTCTCCATCCGCACTGCGGGCTCGGCCTATTCGCCCGGCGCCCTGGCCCTCGGGCGACTGTTCACCGGGACGGTGGCGCTGGGCGCGATCTGCCTGATACGGCGGGTGGGGTGGCCGCCCCGCGCCGCCTGGCCGGGGATCGCCCTCTCGGGTTTCTTCTGGTTCGGCGTCTATTCGGTGGCGCTCAACTGGGGTGAGCGGCTGGTCGACGCGGGCACGGCGGCGATGGTCGTCAACATCGGCCCGGTCCTCATCCCGCTGCTGAGCAGCAAGCTGCTGGGCGAGGGGCTGCCGCGTCCGCTGGTGTGGGGGACGGCGGTGTCGTTCAGCGGCGCGGTGATCGTGGGGCTCTCGATGTCCGACTCGGGCAGCGCGTCCGTCCTCGGCGTACTGCTGTGCCTGGTGGCCGCGATGACGTACGCGGGTGGTGTCGTCTCCCAGAAGCCCGCGCTGCGGCACGGCGGAGCGCTCCAGGTGACCACGTTCGGCTGCCTGATCGGGATGGTGGCCTGCCTGCCCTTCGCCGGGACGCTGGTGTCGGAGGCCGCGCACGCCCCGCTGTCCGGCACGCTCAACATGATCTATCTGGGCCTGTTCCCGACCGCGCTCGCCTTCACCACCTGGGCCTTCGCCCTGGCCCGCACCACCGCGGGCCGGATGGGCGCCACCACCTACGTCGTACCGGCCCTGGTGGTACTGATGTCCTGGCTGGTGCTGGACGAGGTGCCGGGCGCGCTGACGCTCGCGGGCGGCGCCCTCTGCCTGGCCGGGGTCGGGATCTCCCGCCGCCGCCCGCGCCCGGCACCCTCGACGGTCGTGGCCACGAGTGGTGAGACCGCCAGGGAAGCGTCTCCGACCACATAGCCGCATACGGGTTTCAGACACCTCCTAGCAGCTACGGGCGTAGCACCGGCGTGATCCAGCCGATGTGCCCGTAGTCGTTTGGCACACTTTTCTGCACGATATCGATCACTTCCCGACCGATATAGTCCGAGTGTGACCGGTATCGCAGAGAAGAATCCGCTCCGCGACGGATGAGAGCGATACGCGAGGGTACCCATCGCCTCATGGACACAAACGAGCAACCCTCGCTCACGCCCGATCTGCCGCCTCTGGTCGACGTACCGGACCTGACGTTCCCCAGCGGACGTCGAACGGCCACCTCCCAGGGCCCGGCGGAGCGGAACGGCGAAAAGGAATCCCCTACCCCCTCCACCACCCCCCAGCAGCGGCCCCTCGCGGCGTAAAGCCCGGCGACTCGGGCACTCAGCAGGCATGCGCCTTGCAGTGCTCGACATAGGTTCACGTGCCGTTCACCTGAAAATCGCCGACCTCGTTCCGGGCGGACCGCCCGAGCCGGTGACCACACTCAAGCAATCGGTCCATCTGGCTGAGGCGACCGACCACCAAGGCGTGATCAGTGACGACGCCATCCGGCGCCTGGTCGGCGCGGTGACCGAAAGTGAAGCGGTCACAGCGGCCCACCAGGCCGACGACCTGGTGCCCCTGGCGACTTCCGCGGTGCGGGACGCGGCCAACCGGGATGCCGTCCTCACCGCGATCGAGGACGCCACCGGAGTCCGGGTGCGCTTCTTCACCGGCGAGCAGGAGGCGCGCCTGACCTTCCTGGCCGCGCGCGGCTGGCACGGCTGGTCGGCCGGGCAGATGCTGCTGTTCGACATCGGCGGCGGCTCGATGGAGCTGGCCTGCGGCGGCCGTACGGAACCCACGGTGGCGCTCTCGCTGCCGCTCGGGGCCGGCCACCTCACCCGCCACCACCTGCCCGACAAGGGGCCGGTGCACAAGCGGGACGTGGCACGGCTGCGTCAGTACGCCCGTTCCGTCCTCACCGATGCCACGGTCGGCCTGCGCGACCAGCCATCCCCCGTGTCCGCGATCGCCACGTCGAAGACCTTCACCCAGCTCGCACGGCTCGCCGGAGCCCCCAAGCCGACAGCCGGGACGCCCGGCCGCAGCACCCTCGACCGCTCCGACCTGCGGAAGTGGATTCCCCGGCTGGCGGCCAGGTCCGACGCCGAGCGCGCCCGGCTGCCGGGCATCTCCGCGTCCCGGGCCCATCAGTCGCTCGCCGGGGCGATCGTGGCGGAGGCCGCCATGGAGGTGCTGGGCGTGCGGCGGGTCACCATCTGCCCCTGGGCCCTGCGCGAGGGAATCCTGCTGGACCGGCTGGCCGCGCTCGGCACCCAGCCGCTTCCGGCGGCGGCCATACCGCGGGCCCGGAGCCACACCGTCCACCGGCTGCACACCGTCTCCTGACCACCGCGCCGCCCGCCCGTCTCCCCCGGGATGATCAGGCGGGTCCGGCGCGTTATGCACTGCGGCAATCTGTGTCGACGACGATGGGGACGGATGACATGCCTCTTCACGGTGAATACGAGCCGAGCCCGACCGAGTGGGTGCGCGATCAGGTCGAGCTGATCGAGAGCTCCGGGGGTACCAAGGGCACCACGATGCGGGGCATGCCCGTCATCGTGCTGACCTCGCGCGGGGCGAAGAGCGGGAAGATCCGCAAGACGCCGCTGATGCGGGTGGAGCACGAGGGCAGGTACGCGGCGGTGGCCTCGCTCGGCGGCGCCCCCCAGCACCCCGTCTGGTACCACAACGTGCTGGCCGACCCCCGCGTCGAACTGCGCGACGGGACGGAGCTGTGGGACATGACCGCCCGCGAGGTCACCGGCGAGGAGAAGGCGCAGTGGTGGCGGCGCGCGGTCGAGGCGTTCCCGAACTACGCCGACTACCAGGAGAAGACCACGCGCGACATCCCCGTCTTCGTCCTGGAGCCCGCGGCCACACCGCACTGAGCCGCACCGAGCGGGGGTCCGGCCCGGCGGCCGGACCCCCGCTCCGGCACCCGGCGGCCTCCACCCGGCCATCACACAATCTCTACGCGATCGGGCCCGTGGGACCCATGGTGATATGCGTCCTCGCGACAGGGGAAACCGAAGGTTAGGCTCGGGTGGCACACCTGCACCACGGCACGAAGGAAGTACCTCAGCATGACCACCGCGAACAAGGGCGATCTGTCCCCGATCTACGACAGTCTCATAGCGGAACAGGGCGATGTTCTGGCCGAGGCGCGGGAAGCGGCCGAGGAGATTCAGCGGGAGGCCGCCGAGGCCCTCGACTGGAGCCGGATCCGCCCCGCCCAGGGCCCCAACCCGCACCAGACGAGCGAGTGACGAGGGGTCCGTACCGCCTCGCCCCGCAGCGGGTTCCTCGGATTCGACCATGACAACCGGCGCGGCCCGGGGCTCCAGCCATCGGGCCACGCGACCGCGCGAAGGCATTGGACTACCACGCGCGGTGACCTCCCTCTTCGATAAGATTCCGGCGACGCACCGGACTTGACCGCGTCGCACACTTATCGCATGAGGGGAATCAGGTGACTACAGGGGTAGAGACATTCGAGTTTCAGGTCGAGGCGCGCCAGCTCTTGCAGCTGATGATCCATTCGATCTACTCGAACAAGGATGTCTTTCTGCGGGAGCTCATCTCCAACGCCTCCGACGCCCTGGACAAGCTGCGGCTGGAATCCCTCCGGGACGGGGAACTGGAGGCGGACACCTCCGATCTCCATATCGCGCTGGACGTCGACAAGGAACAGCGCACACTGACCGTCCGTGACAACGGCATCGGCATGTCCCACGAGGACGTGGTGCAGCTCATCGGGACGATCGCGAACTCCGGCACGGCGAAATTCCTGAAGGAGCTGAAGGAGTCGCAGGACGCGGCGGCCTCACAGGACCTGATCGGGCAGTTCGGAGTCGGTTTCTACTCCAGCTTCATGGTCGCCGACGAGGTGACCCTGCTGACCCGGCGCGCGGGTGAGAGCCAGGGCACCCGCTGGGTGTCCAGCGGCGAAGGCACGTACACCATCGAAGCGGCCGAGGACGCGCCCCAGGGCACCTCGGTCACCCTGCGCCTCAAGCCCGAGGACGCCGAGGACCACCTCTTCGACTACTCCTCCCCATGGAAGATCCGGGAGATCGTCAAGCGGTACTCGGACTTCATCACCTGGCCGATCCGGATGGCCGGTGAAATCCCCGCCGCCTCGTCCGAGGACGACAGCACGCCCGACGACGGCGGCACACCGGAACTCGAGACCATCAACTCGATGAAGGCGTTGTGGGCCCGCCCGCGGGGCGAGGTCACCGACGAGGAATACAACGAGTTCTACAAGCACATCAGCCACGACTGGACCGGCCCGCTCGAGACCATCCGCATGCAGGCGGAGGGCACCTTCGAATACCAGTCGCTGCTGTTCATTCCCTCCCGCGCACCGCAGGACCTGTATATGCAGGACCGCAAGCGGGGAGTGCAGCTCTACGTCAAGCGCGTCTTCATCATGGACGACTGCGAAGCGCTCATGCCGGAATACCTGCGCTTCGTCAAGGGTGTCGTCGACGCCGCCGACCTTTCGCTGAACGTCTCGCGCGAGGCCCTTCAGCAGGACCGTCAGATCCAGCTGATGCGCCGCCGGCTGGTCAAGAAGGTGCTGTCGACGGTGAAGGACATGATGTCCGGCGACGCCGAGCGGTACGCGACGTTCTGGAAGGAGTTCGGCCGCGTCCTCAAGGAAGGGCTGCTGGGCGACTTCGAGAACCGGGACGCGATCCTGGAGGTCTCCTCGTTCGGCTCGACGCACGACGCGGAGCAGCCGACCACGCTCCGGCAGTATGTGGAGCGCATGAAGGAGGGTCAGGAGCACATCTACTACATGACGGGCGAGTCTCGCTCGTTCGTGGAGAATTCGCCCCACATGGAGGCCTTCCAGGCCAAGGGGTACGAGGTGCTGGTCCTCACCGACCCGATCGACGAGCTGTGGGTCGACGCCGTCCCCGAGTTCGAGGGCAAGCAGCTGCGCTCGGTCGCCAAGGGGCAGGTCGACCTCGACGGCGAGGACGAGGCGGGCGAGAGCGGGCCCGAGCGCGAGCAGCAGAAGAAGGACTTCGCCGATCTGCTGTCCTGGATGACGACGACCCTGAGCGAGCAGGTCAAGGAGGTGCGGCTGTCCTCCCGCCTCACCACCTCCCCCGCCTGCATCGTCGGCGATACCCACGATGTCACTCCGGCCCTGGAGAACATCTACCGCGCGATGGGGCAGAACGTGCCCCAGATCAAGCGCATCCTGGAGCTGAACCCCACGCATCCGCTGGTCAGCGGTCTGCGCACGGCCCACGGCGAGCGTCCGTTGGACTCGGGCCTCGCGGAGACGGCCGAAATCCTCTACGGGATGGCCCTGCTCGCCGAGGGCGGGGAACTGAGCGACCCGTCGCGCTTCATCAAGCTGATGGCAGGCCGCCTGGAGCAGACGCTGTGATCAGCACATTTTGATCCGCACTGTGATCAGCACCCCCGGCGGGCCGTCACCACGGCCCGCCGGGGTTTTTGTCCGGCATTTGCCGGACCGGCAAATCCTCTCCGCGTCTCCCCAGCCGTCACCGCATGATCGTGGCGTAGTGGGCCGAGGGCCCCGGAAGCTCAGGGAGGATCCATGCACCACCGGTTGATCGACGTTCCGGATGCCCGTATCCATGTGGTGGAGGCGGGCTCCGGCCCTCTGATCCTCCTGCTCCACGGCTTCCCCGAGACATGGCGCTCCTGGCGCCACCAGCTCCCCGCGCTCGCCGCGGCCGGATACCGCGCGGTGGCCCTCGACGTACGCGGCTACGGCCGCTCCTCCGCGCCGCGCGATGTGGCGGCCTACCGCATGCTCGCCCATGTCGGCGACAACGTCGGCGTGGTCCGTGCCCTCGGCGAGGAGACCGCGGTGGTCGTGGGCCACGACTGGGGCTCTCCCATCGCCGCGAACTCCGCGCTGCTCAGGCCCGATGTGTTCACCGCCGTGGGGCTGCTCGGCGTGCCGTACGCGCCCCGGGGCGGCCCGCGGCCCAGCGAGATCTTCGCGCGGATCGGCGGGGACGAGGAGTTCTACGTCAGCTACTTCCAGCAGCCCGGCCGGGCCGAGGCGGAGATCGAGCCCGATGTGCGCGGCTGGCTCGCCGGGTTCTACGCCGCGCTCTCGGGCGACACCGCTCCCCCGGGGCCCGGCAGCAGCCCCTTCTTCGTCCCGCCGGGCGGACGCATGCGGGACCGCTTCCCGGACGGTCCGCCGCCCTCCTGGCTCACCGAGGCCGATCTCGACACGTTGGCCGCGGAGTTCGAGCGGACCGGGCTGGCCGGAGCGCTGGGCCGCTACCGCAACGCCGACCGCGACTGGGAGGATCTCGCGGCCTGGGACGGGGCACCGCTCACCCAGCCCTCGCTGTTCCTGGCCGGGGAGCGTGACGCCTCGCTCGGCTGGCTGGCCGACGCCATCAAGGCGTACCCCACCACCCTCCCCGGCCTGATGTCCTCGCACCTCCTGGACGGCTGTGGTCACTGGGTGCAGCAGGAGCGTGCCGAGGAGGTAAACCGGCTGCTGATCGCCTGGCTGCGGGCGCTCGGCTGAGGCCACCCGCCCGAGGGCGCTTCAGCCGAGGTGTTCGGCGGCCGCGGCGCGGATCAGCTGGCGCAGCCCGTCGTAGTAGACGTCGTGGTCGGTCAGGGCGGGCAGCACCACGTCCCGCTGCCCCGTCAGCACCGGGAACTCCTCGGGATCCAGCGCGGCGAGCGCCGTGCGCGCCGTGGCCATGGCCCGCTTCTCGTCCTGGTGGTCGACGAAGGCGACAGCGCCGAGGGTGAGCAGATACAGCCGCCGGTAGACCTGGATGGCCGCCGCCGGTGTCATCCCGGCGGCGACGCTCTGGGCGAGCTGCGGCTCGACCAGGCGGCTCAGCAACTGCGGGCCGAACCAGGAGCGGCCCGCGCGCAGCGCCGCCAGCCCCGGGTGCCGGAGGAGCACCTCGTAGAGCGCGGTGAAGCGGGTCTCGGTGGCGGTGGCCCAGTCGATGTCGTGCGGCACCCGGGGCAGCAGCGTGGCCAGGTGGTCGGCGCAGACGTTCAGCAGACCGTCGAAGTCGCCGCAGCGGCGGAAGACCGTGGCGTGCGAGACGTCGAGCCGCTGAGCCACCGCCCGGAAACTCAGGGCCTCGGGGCCGTCCTCGTCGATGACCGCCAGGGCCGCCATCGCGATGGCGTCCAGGGCGGGTGGTTCGGCCGCGGTCCGCTTCTTTCTCACGGGCACATACTTTCTCACGCGACGCGGCGATACAGTGGTTGTTACACTGTATCGCGTGGTGACTCATCAAGACATACAGGCTGCGGCGCGACGCGTCGCGGGGCACATCCGGCCCGTCGCGCTCGCCCCGGTGGATGAGGGTTCCTTCGGCAAGGCCGAGGGCTGGCTGGCCCTGGAATTCCTGCAGCACACCGGCTCCTTCAAGGCGCGCGGGGCGTTCAACTTCATCAGCGGCCATGTCGAGGCGGGCACCGTTCCGGACGCGGGTGTCGTCATCGCCTCCGGTGGCAACGCCGGGCTGGCGTGCGCCTGGGCGGCGGCCCGGCACTCCGTGACCGCCACGGTGTTCGTGCCCGAGACGGCGCCCGCCGTCAAGGTGGGCAGGCTGCGGGCGCTCGGGGCGGACGTACGCCAGGTCGGCCGGGAGTACGCCGAGGCGCTGGACGCCTCGCGCGCGTACGCCGCCGAGACCGGCGCGCTGGAGTCGCACGCCTACGACCATCCGCTGATCGCGTCCGGTGCGGGCACCGTGATGGAGGAGATCCTGCGGTGCCGCCCGGACCTGGACACGGTGGTGGTGTCGGTCGGTGGCGGCGGGCTGTTCACCGGGGTCGCGGTGTCCGCGCTGGCACACGGCGTCGGCGTGGTGGCCGTGGAGCCGCACGGATCGCGGGCGCTGAACGCGGCACTGGAAGCCGGGGCGGTGGTCGACGTGCCCGTGGATTCGGTCGCGGCGGACTCGCTGGGGGCGCGGCGTGCGTCACCGATGGCGCTGGAGTGGGCGCGCAAGGACGGGGTGCGGTCGGTGCTCGTGTCCGACGAGGCCATCGTCTCGGCGCGGCAGGCCCTGTGGGACGACCGCCGGATCGCGGTGGAGCACGCCGCGGCGACCGCCCTCGCGGCGGTGCGGTCGGGGGCGTACGAGCCCCGGCCCGGCGAGAAGGTGGCGGTGCTGCTGTGCGGGGCCAACACCGACCCGGGCGACCTGGCCCGCCCGTAGCCACGCCGCGAAACGCCCTCGCCCCTCCCCCGGCCGCGGGGGGGCGGGTCGGACCGGCGGCCGTCTACTCCCCCGCGTACGCCTTCTGAAGTGCGGCGATGTCGAGCTTGACCATCGGCATCATGGCGTCCATGGCACGCTTCGCCTTCACCGGGTCGGAGTCGGCGATCATCTCCGTGAGGACCTCGGGGACGACCTGCCAGGACACCCCGAACTTGTCCTTCAGCCAGCCGCACTGGATCTCCTGACCGCCGCCCTCCAGGAGCCGGTTCCAGTAGTAGTCGACCTCCTCCTGGTCCGCGCAGTGGATCTGGAACGAGATGGCCTCGTTGAACGTGAACTGCGGCCCGCCGTTGAGCCCGACGAACTTCTGGCCGTTGATCTCGAAATCCACGGTCAGCACCGAGCCGGGGGTGCCGGGACCGGCCTCGGTGTGACGGACGGTCCGGCCGAGCTTGCCGTCCTTGAAGACCGAGACGTAGTGCTGCGCCGCCTCTTCGGCCTGGCCGTCGAACCACAGACAGGTGGTGAATCCGCCGCTGGCCATCGGTGCCTCCTACAGGTGGGAGTGTTTACCTGTACCGACCCGCGCCGCGCGGCAAACTCATCGCTCCTCGGCGCACTGGTTTCCGGTGAGATACCGGTGCAGATGACCGGCACCTTCGAGCATGGCCGTGGTGCGCCGGGTCAGCCCCTCCCAGCGCTCCGCGATGACCTCGCGCAGCGCGTCGCTGCTACCCGTGCGGCGCAGTCCCTCCAGCACGGGCCGGATCCGGTCCAGGGGATAGCGGTCCTGCCGCAGCATATGGATCATCCGGGCGTCCCGGACGTCGGCCGGGCCGAAGGTGCGGTAGCGGGTGCCGCGCTCCCGCTTCGGGACCAGCAGCCCGGCGGACTCCCACACCCGGAGCGCGGACGTGCGGACACCGAGGTACGCGGCCACCTCGCCGATGCGCAAGGCCCCCCGCGGTACGTCCAGCGTCTCCGGGGTCTGTCCGGCGACCGCTTCGAGCGCTTCGCCCGCGGCCCGCAGGGACAGCCGCTGGGCGTGCAGGGCCGCGTGGGCGGCGTCCACGAGGCCGAGCGCGAGCGGTACGTCCCCGGCGTGGACCGCCCGCATGACCTCCCGCGCGGTCTGTTGTCCGTACCCGGGGACGAGCGCGTCGTACGTGGCCAGCGCCCGTCGGTGGCGGGTGTCGAGCCTGCGGTAACCGGCCGGGGTGCGGGACGCCGGGGGCAGGACGCCCGCGTCGACGTAGTTGCGGATCTGCTGGGTGGAGATTCCGGCCGAGCGTGCCAGATCGATGGGGCGCAGCGGTGTTTCCGGGCTACCGGTGGGACGGCTCATGGGGTGACTCTATCCGCATGGTGTACACGGCGAGTTGAGGGTTTTCCGCCCTCACTTCCCGCCGAGCTGGCACGTGATGGTGAAAAGTCTCTACGCGGAACTTCAATGAAACACTTGAAGGCATGGATGTCAGTGACAGGGACGATGTTCGGCACCACCATGCCGCGGACACACACGAGGTGATTCAGGTCCGCGGGGCCAGGGAGAACAATCTGCGGGAGGTCTCTCTCGACATACCCAAGCGGCGGCTCACCGTCTTCACCGGGGTCTCCGGCTCCGGCAAGTCCTCGCTCGTCTTCGACACGGTCGCCGCGGAGTCACAGCGGCTGATCAACGAGACCTACACGGCCTTCGTCCAGAACTTCATGCCGACGCTCGGCCGTCCCGATGTCGACGCGCTGCGCAACCTCAGCGCCGCGATCATCGTCGACCAGGAGCGCATGGGCGCCAACTCCCGTTCCACCGTGGGCACCGCCACCGACGCCCACACCATGCTACGGATCCTGTTCAGCCGGATCAGCACTCCGCATGTGGGCCCGCCGCTCGCGTTCAGCTTCAACACGGCCGAGGGCATGTGCCCGCGGTGCGAGGGGCTGGGCCGGGTGTCGGAGATCGACATCGGCCAACTGGTCGACCGGGAGCGGTCGTTGAACCAGGGGGCGATCACCGTCCCCGGATTCGGGGTGGACACGTGGTACTGGCAGCTTTTTGCGCGCTCCGGCCTTTTCGACCCCGATGCCCCGCTGAGGGACTACACCTCCGAGCAGTGGCGGGACTTCCTCCACAAGCCCGCGACCAAGGTCAAGGTGGGCAAGAACAACCTGACCTACGAGGGGCTGGTCACCAAGGTCAGGCGGCTGTATCTGGGCAAGGACCGGGAGGCGATGCAGCCCCAGGTCCGCGCGTTCGCGGACCGGGCGGTCGCGCTCGCCCGCTGCCCCGACTGTGACGGCTCCCGGCTGAACGAGGCGGCCCGGTCCTGTACGGTCGACGGCCGTACCCTCGCGGAATGCTCGGCGATGCAGATCAGCGACCTGGCCGCGTTCGTCGGGGACATCCGGCACGACGCCGTCGGGCCGGTCCTGGAAACCCTCCGCGAGACGCTGGACTCGCTGGTGGAGATCGGCCTCGGGTATCTGAGCCTGGACCGGGAGTCCGGCACGCTCTCCGGTGGCGAGGCGCAGCGGGTGCGGATGGTCCGCCACCTCGGTTCGAGCCTGACGGATGTGACGTACGTCTTCGACGAGCCCACCGTCGGGCTGCATCCGCATGACATCAGCCGCATGAACGCCCTGCTGCTCCAGCTGCGCGACAAGGGCAACACGGTGCTGGTGGTGGAGCACAAACCGGAGACGATCCTGATCGCCGACCATGTGGTGGATCTGGGCCCCGGCGCCGGTGCGGCGGGCGGGCAGCTCGTTTACGCGGGGGATCTGGCCGGGCTGCGGGCCTCCGGCACCCTGACCGGCGACTACCTCGGCCACCGGGTGAGCCTGCGCGACAAGGTGCGTGAGCCTCGTGGCCAGCTGCCGATCACCGGGGCCCGGCTGCACAATCTGCGGGATGTGAGCGTGGACATCCCCCTCGGGGTGCTCACCGTCGTCACAGGCGTCGCCGGGTCCGGCAAGAGTTCCCTGATCCATGGCTCGCTCGGCGGGCGGGACGGGGTGATCGTGGCCGACCAGTCGGCCATCCGCGGCTCACGCCGCAGCAACCCGGCCACCTATACGGGGCTGCTGGACCCGATCCGGTCGGCGTTCGCCAAGGCCAACGGGGTGAAGCCGGGGCTGTTCAGCGCCAACTCGGAGGGCGCGTGCCCGCGGTGCAAGGGCATCGGCCTGACCTACACCGATCTCGCGATGATGGCCGAGGTGGCGTCGGTGTGCGAGGAGTGCGAGGGCAAGCGGTTCAAGGCGGAGGTGCTGGCGTACCTGCTGCGCGGGCGCAGCATCGGCGATGTGCTCGCCATGCCGGTGGCCGAGGCCCGGGAGTTCTTCACCACCGGTCAGCCACGGGTGATCCTGGACCGGCTGATGGCGGTGGGCCTCGGCTATCTCGGGCTCGGCCAGCCGCTCACCACCCTGTCCGGCGGTGAGCGGCAGCGGCTCAAGCTCGCCATCCACATGGCGAAGAACGGCACGACGTACGTGCTGGACGAGCCGACGACCGGGCTGCACCTGGCCGATGTGGACCAGTTGCTCGGGCTGCTCGACCGGCTCGTGGACGACGGCAACACGGTCGTCGTCATCGAGCACCACCAGGCGGTGATGGCTCACGCGGACTGGATCGTCGACCTGGGCCCGGGGGCGGGCCAGGACGGCGGCCGGGTGATGTTCACCGGGACGCCCGCCGACCTGGTGGCCTCCGGTACGTCGCTGACGGCCACCCATCTGCGGGAGTACACCGGCGGGTAGGCGGCCCGCGTCACCGAGGCGGTGGCGGGGGCGCGGGGGCGCCCGCGGGCGGGGCGATCTTCGGGTACGACGCGCTCCGGCCCGGGGCGTCCGGTCCCGCCGCCTCGCCTGCCGCGGCTTCCCCGACCGCCGCATTCTGTGCCGCCACGTCCCTCGGCAACAGGGCGTCGCGGGCGGCGCCCGGGTCCCAGCCCGTGTCGACCACGCGCTTTTGCACCAGGACGGCGGCGCCCAGCACCGCCAGGCCGATCAGCAGGATGAGGGCGACGCTCACCCCGCCACCGGCCTTGCCCGCGTTGCCGATGAGCGCGCCGAACCAGCCGAAGTCGGCGTCGCCGAAGGTGGTGTTCTGCTTCCCGAACGCGCCGAGCACCTTGAGCAGCAGGGCGGGCAGGAAGGTGATGAGCACACCGTTGAGGAACGCGCCCACGGCGGCGCCGCGACGGCCGCCGGTGGCGTTGCCGTAGACGCCCGCCGCGCCCCCGGTGAAGAAGTGCGGCACCAGGCCCGGCAGGACCAGCGCGAGGCCGAACGCCGGGTTGAACACCCAGGTGAGCAGGGCCAGGCTGACCAGGCCGCCGGTGAAGCTGGAGAGGAAGCCGATGAGCACGGCGTTCTGCGCGTACGGGAAGACGATCGGCGCGTCCAGCGCGGGCAGGGCGCCCGGGACGACCTTGCTCGCGATGCCCTGGAAGGCGGGCACGAGTTCGCCGAGGATGGTCCGCACACCGAAGAGGATGACCGCCACCGCGATGCCGAACTGCAGGCCCTGCATCACCGACTGCATCACATAGTTGCCGGTATCCGTGGCCGCGGTTCCAGTGCCGGTGGCGAATGCCTTGAAGGCCGTCCGCTGCCCGGCCTTGATGAGGAAGAGCACCGCCATCACGACGTAGATGAACAGCATCGACAGGGCCGTGGCCACCATCGAGTCGCGCAGGAAGCGCAAGCCCTCGGGCAGCTTCATCTCCTCGGTGCTGCGGCTGCGCTTGCCAACCACCTTTCCGGCCGCGCCCGCCACCACGTAACCGGCGGTGCCGAAGTGGCCGATGGCGACGGTGTCGTTGCCGGTGACCCGCTTGGTCCAGGGGTGGGCGAAGGCGGGCATGGCCACCAGCATGATGCCCAGCAGCACACCGCCCACCGCCACCACGACGACGGTGGACTGACCGGCGTTGGCCAGCACCACGGTCAGCAGCGTGGCCATGAACAGCATGTGGTGTCCGGTCAGGAACACGTAGCGCAGCGGGGTGAACCGGGCCAGCAGCAGGCTGACCACGAAGCCCAGGATCATCAGCCAGGCGACGCGCGACCCGAACTGCGCCTGGGCGATGCCGACGATGGCCTCGTTCGTCGGGATGACGCCGTGCGCGCCGGTGACGCCCTGGATCATCGTGCCCAGCGGGGTGAGGGAGCTGGTGACCAGCCCCGCGCCCGCTCCGATGAGCAGGAAGCCGAGGGTCGCCTTGATGGCGCCGCCGATGATCTGCCCGGTGGTCTTCTTCATCGCGATGAGTCCGATGGCGGTGATGATGCCGATCAGATACGCGGGTTCGCTCAGGATCTCGTTCACGAGAAACTTCGCGGGAGTTACGAGCCAGCCCATGATGTTACTTCTGTTCCCGTCGTCAGACGTCGTACGTGTCCCGGAGCACCGCGTCGATCTCCGCGGTGCTCGTGAAGTCCTGAACCACCTTCACCGGCCGCCCCACATCGCCCAGGGTCCTGGCGATCTCGCGGGAGGTGAGCAGGGCCACGGCCTCGGAGGCCTTGCCCTTCGCGGAGATGGTGTCGGTGGCCTCCACGGTGACGTACGCCGACCACCCCCAGCGGTCCAGGACCTGTTCCAGGGTGTTCTTGAGGAACAGGCTCGTGCCCACGCCGTTGCCGCACACCGTGAGGATCGTGTGCTGGGAGGGTCCGACCGCCCGCGGCTTCGCGGCCGCGGGGCTCTGCTCGTCACCGCTCAGCACGGCGCGCAGCGCCTCGGGGGTGGGTGCCGCGGCGAGGGCGGCCGCGGCGCCGGGATCGCCGAGCAGCCGGGCCAGGCTCGCCATCGCGGCGGTGTGCGCGCCGGAGTCGGTGGCGGCGAGGGCCACGACCAGGGTGACCGGATCGTTGGTCTCG
>NZ_JBVIZF010000061.1:0-22719 GCF_055591805.1 Streptomyces sp. NPDC041200
AACGGCAGCCCCAGGAACGTGGTCATGAGGTCCGCGTGGTCGCTCAGCTCGACCATCGACTCGAAGATGCCACGGATCGCGCCGGCGCGGACCTTGTGGGGGAGGGAGGAGGCGAACAGCGGGGCGGCGTAGGCGGGCGAGCGCCGGTTCCGTTGGACGAAGCCGTCGAGGAAGGCTTCGTCGTCCGCTGCCGGATGGGAGACGATCTGCCTGCTCAGGAAGCAGTCCTCGGGCGCCACGTTGCCCTCGATGTCGACGAAGCTGAGCACCCGGCCGGGGTGGCGGGAGGCCAGCATGAGAGCGGTGAGCCCGCCCATCGAGTGGCCGACGAGGTGGAACCGCCCGATGCCGAGCCGGTCGAGCACGGCCAGCGCGGTGTCCACCAGAAACGGGATCGAGAGGGCGGCCAGATCCCCGCAGACGGTGTCGCCGCAGCCGGGGGCGTCGTAGGCCACGACCGGGTGCTCGTCGAAGGCGGGGTGGAGCGCGATGTCGGTGTAGTCCTCCTTGGTCGAGCCGAAGCCGTGCAGGAACAGGATCGGGGCGAGCGTCCCGCCGCGGTGGGCGGTCGCGACGTCGAGTGCCACACCGCCGACGGTCAGCTCCTGCCGCGTCCAGGCGAAGGCGTTGCTTGGCTGCATGGTGTGTTTCTCTTCCTCAGGTGTGCTGTGCGGGCAACGCGTGCTGTACGAACCGCGCCACCAGCGGGCTGGGGTCGGCCACGCGCCGGACCACGGACAGTTCGACGAGATGGGCGGGCTCCCGCAGCGGAAGGCAGACCACGCCGGGCACCGGTGGCTGCGACGAGGTGTGCGGCACGAGGCCGACGCCCAGACCGCAGCCGACCATGGCCAGCTGCGAGTGGATGGAGTTCGCCTGATGCCGGGGCTCCGGACTGAAACCGGCCTGATGGCACACCGCCACGAGTTCGTCGTGATACCTCGGCGAGAGGGCCCGCGGGATCCACACCCAGGGCTCATCCGCCAGAGCGCCGAGGTCCACCCCCTCCCCGTCGGCGAGCGGATGCCCGTCGGGGAGGGCGGCCACCAGCCGGTCCCGGCGCAGCGGATCCGAGCGCAGCCGCTCGTCGTTGCCGGTGTGGCGGATCACGGCGATGTCCAGGCGTCCGTCGAGGAGGCCCCGCACCCCTTCGGTGGTGTCCAGTTCCCGCACCCGCAGCTCGATGCGCGGGCGCTCGGCGCGGAAGCCTCCGAGGACGGCGGGCAGTGCCTCCGAGAAGGCCGAGGTGACCGCGCCGATGGTCAGGGTGCCCAGATAGCCCGCCTGCGCCTGCGCCGCGGCCACCGCCGCGCGCTCGGCCGCGGCCGTCAGCGCGTAGCAGTGCCGCAGAAAGACGGCGCCGGGCTCGGTCAGGGCCACCGAACGGCTGGAGCGTTCCAGCAGCTGGGCGTCGAGCTGCCGCTCCAGGTGGCGGATCGCCTGGCTGAGCGGCGGCTGCGACATCTGCAGGCGCTCGGCGGCGCGGCCGAAGTGCAGTTCCTCGGCGACCGCGATGAAGTAGCGGGCTTGGCGGACCTCGATCATTGATTCGTACACCGTCTCGTCGGAAGACCGTAGAGGTCGAGGGTGGTGTGTCCGTGGCGGAGCCGGCCGAGGATGTCCCGCTCCTTCGCCACCCGCTCATCGGCGCGGGCCACGACCGAGGGCGCGGTATCGCGGGGCAGGCAGACGACACCGTCGGCGTCGCCGACGATGAGGTCGCCGGTAGCGACCGGGACCCCGCGCAGCACGAGGGGCGCGCCGAGCACACCGGGGTGGTCCTTGGTGGTGCGGAAGACGGCGACCGACGTGGCGAAGACGGGGAAGCCCAGCTCCGCGAGTTCGATGGTGTCGCGCACGCCGCCGTCGACGACCAGCCCCAGCAGCCCGCGCGCCTGGGCGGCCACGGCCAGGACCTCGCCCCAGTGGCCGTGGACCGCGCCCTGCAGATCGGCGACGAGGACATGGCCGGGCGGGGCGGCGGCGACCGCGTGGTGCAGTGCGAGGTTGTCACCGCCCACGCCCCGCACGGTGTAGGCGGGACCGGCCAGCCGGGCGCCGGGCCAGACCGGCCGCAGCCCCGGTGCGCAGGCGCAGTCGGCGGCGGACGCCTCGTACAGCGTGGCGGTGGAGTGCCCACCGGTGGCGAGCGCCGTCATCGGTCGCTCCGCTGCAGCAGGTGGTAGCCGAAGGCGGCGCGGGCCTCGCGCAGGCCGCGCCCCACGCGGACGGCGGCGGTGATGTCGCGCTCGGTGTGCTCGATCCGTGTCGCCAGCTCGACGACCTCGGGCAGCCTGGCGGCGGGTACGACCACCACACCGTCGGCGTCGCCGCGCACCAGGTCGTCCGGGGCCACCGGAACACCGTCCAGGGACAGCCGCGCACCGACCGCGGCGAGCCGCACCCGGTCCTTGCCGGTCCGCATGAACCGGCCGCGGCTGAACACCGGATAGCCCGCCTCGGCCGAGGTGGCCACGTCACGGCAGGCGCCGTGGATCACGGTGCCCGCGACACCGCGGACCGCCGCGGTCTGCGTCATGATCCCGCCCCACACCGTGCAGTCGGTGCGCCCGGCGTTGTCGATGACCACGACCGCGCCCGCGGGCACCTCGTCGAGGAAGTCACCGACGCTGCCCTTGTCGGCGCCGGCCGGTTCGTAGCGGACGGTGAAGGCGGGCCCGGTCAGCGTGGCCGTGGGGAACAGGGGCGCCACGCCGAGGACGGAGCCGGGCAGCCCCAGGGCGTCCAGGGCGTCGGACAGCGCGGCGGTCGGCAGGGCCGAGGCCCGCTGGGTCGGTGTGGCCATCAGCGCGACTCCTCCGTTCCGGCGAGCCGGGCGTCCCGCATGGCATCCGGCAGGGACGCGCCGCCGCGCAGCTCCTCGGCGATGGCGCTCTCGCGCCGGGCCACCGCCCGGGCGGCACGCAGGACCTCATGAGCCCGGGCGCGGGGTACGAAGGCCACGCCGGTCTCGTCGGCGACCACGATGTCCCCCGGCGCCACCGTGGCCGGGCCGACCCGGACCGGTTCGCCGGAGGACACCTGGTGCAGGCGGCCCCGTGCGGTGACGGGGGTGGTGGCGCGGGCGTATACCGGGAAGCCCGCCTCGCGGGCCTCGCCGACATCGCGGCAGGCCCCGTCCGCCACCACGCCCCGCACCCCGCGCAGGGAGGCGCCCAGGCTCAGCAGGCCGCCCCAGCAGGAGACGTCCGTGCGCCCGCCGCCCGCGATCACCAGGACGTCCTCGGGGCCGCTGGTGGCCACGGCCGAGGTGGCGATGTGCGCCCCGGCCGCCCCCGGGGGGCCCGGTGCGAGTTCGACCGGTGCGGCGAATCCCACCAGGGTGCGGTGGCCCCAGACCGGCCTGATGCCGCCGAGTCCGGGGGGCAGGTCCAGCCCGTCGAGTGCGTCGCTGACCGCGGCGCTGTCCAGGGCGCCGTAGGCCGCGAGGAGAGTCGTGTCGTCGTTCACCCGGCCAGTCCACCAACCGGGACCCATACTGTAAAGGTCCTGATATGTCTGCCTGTGATATGCGCTGCGACTCGATGGGCGGACTCGATGGGTGCCTCATGGGCGACTCGATGGGCGGCTTGGGCGGTGGCGCTTCTCATTCCAGCCCGCCACGCTTCACCAGCTGGCTCGCGGTCACATTCCGCTGGATCTCGTTGGTGCCCTCGCCGACGATCATCAGCGGTGCGTCGCGGAAGTAGCGCTCCACGTCGAACTCGGTGGAGTAGCCGTAACCCCCGTGGATCCGGACGGCGTTGAGCGCGATCTCCATGGCGGTCTCGGAGGCGAACAGCTTCGCCATGCCCGCCTCCATGTCCACGCGCCGCCCCGCGTCGGCCTCCCGCGCCGCGTGCAGGGTGAGCTGCCGGGCGGCGGTCAGCGACGTGGCCATGTCGGCGAGGTAGTTGCCGATCGACCGGTGCCGCCAGATCGGCTTTCCGAACGACTCGCGTTCCCGGGCATACGCCAGCGCGTCCTCGAACGCCGCCCGCCCGACGCCGAGCGCGCGGGCGGCGACCTGCAGCCTGCCGGTCTCCAGGCCCTTCATCATCTGGGCGAACCCCGCGCCCTCGGCCCCGCCCAGGACCGCGTCCGCCAGATCGGCCAGCTGACGGGTGGCGAAGGGCGCTGCCACCGCCTGTTCGACGCTGACGACGGTGACGCCGGAGAGCGGAGGCTCGGGCACGGTACGACCTCCAGCGGGCTGGCCGGGACATGCTCCTTGAGGTGGCCCGGCACCCTCGTTTTCCGGTGTTCCGAGCCCGGTGTCATCATGGCCACTCATGACCATTCCGGTGAAATAGCGACCCGTGATGTCTCCATGCGGGGTGCGGATATCCGAGCGTGGAAGGAGCGGGCGGTGGACGTCAGACAGCTCAAGGCGCTCGTCACGGTCGCCGAGGCCGGGAGCGTGACCCGGGCCGCGGAACTGCTCCACCTGGTCCAGCCCGCGGTGACCCGGCAGATCCGCACCCTGGAGCAGGAACTCGGCGTCCCCCTCTTCGAACGCACCCGGCAGGGCATGCGGCCCACGGAGGCCGGGACGATCATGGTCGACCGGGCCCGCCGCGCCCTGAACGAACTGGAGCGCGCCCGCGCGGAGGTGCGGCCGGACCTGGGCCCGCTCACCGGCATCGTCACCGTGGGCCTGCTGGAGAGCACCAGCGACCTGCTGGCGGAGCCCCTGGTATCCGCCCTCGCCCGGGACCAGCCGGGCATCGAGCTGCGCCTGATGACGGCGTACTCCGGCCACCTCCAGCAGTGGCTGGACGCCGGTGACCTGGACCTGACGCTGCTCTACAACTTGTCCAGCACCCCGTCGCTGAATGCCCGACCCCTGGTGCGGGAGAACCTGTGGGCGGCCGCGCCACCGTCCGAGGGCCTGCGCGCCGACCGTCCCGTCCCCTTCGCGCGGGCCGCCGCGCATCCGCTCGTCATGCCCGCCTCCGGCCACGCCCTGCGCAGCCTGATAGACGGAGCCGCCGGGCGGGCCGGGGTCGAGAACCCGACGTATGGCGCTCGATCGTCCTGGGCACCTCGCGCGCCGGGCGGACGACGACACGACGAGAAAGGCAAGGAACACGTGACGGACACCGACGCCGGACCGCAGATGATCCGTGGACACGCCCGCGCCCTGGACGGCACCCCGCTGGCCTACCAGCGCGAGGGAACCGGGCCGCCGCTGGTGCTGCTGGCGGGCCAGGCGAACAACCACCACAGGTGGGGCGGCGGTCCTGGAACGCGCGCGGCGGATCCTGGCCCGCGGGCCAGGATCCGTCCCCTGAGCGACGCTCAGCCGCGGCCCCGAGCCGCCGCGGCGGAGGCCACCGGGCGCAGCTCGGCCGCCGCCTGCTGGTCCGGCGGCTGCTGCACCGCCACCCCGTCGGTGGCGCGCCGCGCGAGACCGAGCTGCGAGATGGCGTTGACCAGCCGCACCCGCGTCCCCGTGCCGGTCAGCTGCCACCGCTGGGTGCGGGCCGTGGCGGAGCAGGTCTGCGTGGTGACCGTGGCGCCCGCCTCCAGCGGGGCGCCCAGGTAGCGGGCGCCCTTCACCATGTCCAGGCAGGAGGCGGTGGCCGTGCCGCCGCGCACGGCGCGCAGCGTGTAGTAGCCGTCCGCGGTGGCCGCCAGCCGCCACGCCGCGCCGCTGTCGTCCCCGAACCGCGCGGTGGCGCCCTCACCGCCGCCCGTGGTGGTCAGCCGGGTCGCGGAGCCGGGCAGGGTGAGGGCGTACGTACCGTCCTTCACGGGCAGCCGCACCGTGTTCTCCCAGCCGGGCGCGTGGCCGATGGTCCGGGCGAGCGTGCTGAACCCGTCGTAGGTGGCGGCCGGTTTCGCGCTGCCCCAGGTGGCCTGGGCGAGGAAGCGCAGCGGCATGAACGCCTCCGCTTCGACCTCGTTCTCGGTCTGGGCCGCCGCCGAGTCCGGCCACATGGTGATCTTCGCCCCGGTGATGCCCGGCTGGGGGCCGCTCAGCGTCTCGCCCTCGAAGCGCAGCGGTGTCCAGTCGCTCTCGTACAGCTCGCGCGTCTTCATGGGGGAGCCGCCGCGGATGAGATAGAGCGCGTAGGCCGAGTTCATCACCTGATGGCCCTGGGCGAGCAGGGCCGACGGCGGCTGCTCGGGCTCGGAGATCCAGTGCTCGACCCGGATGTCCTCGTTCACGGGGATGGTGTTGTCGCCGGTCAGCCCGTCGTTCCAGATCCGCAGGGTCCGCCCGCCGGCGCGCACATGGTCGTCGACCCGGTTGACGAAGTCCACGAACGCGTCCTGCGGAGTGGCCCGGGCGCCGTACTTGGCCTTGGCGTAGGCGGCGATCTGCGGGTAGGCGGCGTAGTCGGAGCCCAGCATGTACTCGTCCGCGCCCATGTGCCAGTACGGGGTGTCCCACACGGTCAGCGCCTCGTCCAGCAGCCCGGTGTAGAAGGCGAACGCCTCGGGCCGGGTGATGTCCAGCCGGGACGGCGACCGGGTCCCCTTGGTGTCCGTGAGCTGCAGCTCGGGATGATTCTGCAGATACGGGTCGATGTGCCCGGGGGAGTTGATCTCGGGGACGAGCGTGATGTGGTACTTCCGGGCCATCGCCGACAGCCGCCGCACCTCGTCCTTGGTGTAGTAGCCCCAGAACTTCGTCTTCGGGTAGTCGTCGCTGGCCACCTTCGCCTCGATCCACAGCTGGTTCAGCTTCAGATACGCCATCTCGCGCATCAGCCGCTCGAACCAGTCCAGGGAGACGTGGATGTAGCAGGCGCACACCCCCACCCCTCGCTCGGCGTACCGGGGCACATCGACCGTGCTGCCGTGCGGCAGCTCGCGCCCGCCGCCGAGCATCTGCAGCACGGTCCGGGTCCCCAGGAACGCCCCGGCGGCCGTGGCTCCGGTGATCCGCACGGTGTCGCCGATGACCAGTTCATACCCCTCCGCGCCCAGATCCTTGCGGGACGCGTCCACCCCCAGCACCACATCGCCCGCCGCGCCGTCCCCGCCGGTCACCACGGACAGCCGCAGCCCCGTCGCGTCGGCCAGATCGTCGGCGAACGTTCCGGCGTCACCGCGCAGCTCCGCCGTCCGCGCGACCACCGCCGCCGTGGCGGCCAGCCGCAGCGTGCCCTCCTGCCCGGTCCACCGCACCGGCGCCGGGATCACACTCGGAGCGGCCGCGGCGCGCCCGGCGGCCGTCGCGGGGCCGGACGCGGCGGCGGGCACCAGCAGGGCCAGCACCGCGAGGACGACGGTCCCCACCGTGGCCCTGAATCTGTGATGACGTCTCGACAACGGCACTCGCCTCCATGCTCACCGGGCCGCCCGCCCAAGGCGGCGGCCGTGACGGACAACAAGTGGTGCGGATGCCGGACGGACACGCGTGAACCCAGGGCCCGGCGGCAGGGTCCTTCCCCTCCCTCCCGCCGGATGAACCCATACGCCTCACCCACCTCAGACCCCCTACACAAAGAGAACCCTGGTCAGCGCTGTGTGACTGGAACGTATCAACCGTCCCATCGCGGGTACTGTCTCCCTCTGGCTGCTCACGTCCCGGCACCGTGAGGTGTTAGGAATAGGGGGTGATCGGATTTTTCGGTCGATCGAAGCCCTCCCCGCCTGTCCGGTCGCGGGGACGCTTGCGCTCCCTTTTTGGCGTGCGCAGCATCGCCGGACAGGTATTCGCCGTACAGGCGATCGTCGTCGTCATGCTCATCGCCGTGGCGACACTGGCGCTCGTCCTCCAGGCCCGGAACGACAGCGAGCAGGAGGCCGTCAACCGGTCGACCGCCGTGGCCCAGGCCTTCGCGGGCTCACCGGGCACGGCGGAGGCCATGACGAGCCGCCACCCGTCCGCCGTGCTCCAGCCGCGGGCCGAGGAGGTCCGTAAGCGATCGGGCCTGGACTTCGTGGTCGCGGCGAACCCCAAGGGCGTCCGCTACACCCACCCGCTGCCGCGGCAGATCGGCAAACAGCTCATCGCCGACTACAAGCCCGCGCTGCGCGGCAAGGTCGTCACCGAGACGGTGCAGGGCCCCCTCGGCAAGGAAGTGCAGGCCACGGTCCCGATCCGGAGGGCCGACGGAACGGTCGTCGGTGTGGTCTGCGCCGGGATGACCGCCCAGGACGTGAAGGGCCGGGTCGCCAGCCAGCTGCCGCTGGTCCTCGGCGCGGCCGGGGGCGCCCTCGCCCTCGCCACCGCCGGTACCGCCCTGGTGGGGCGGCGGCTGCGGCGGCAGACCCACGGCCTGGGCCCGGCCCAGATGACCCGTATGTACGAGCACCACGACGCGGTGCTGCACTCCGTCCGCGAGGGCGTGCTCATCGTCGACGGCCACGGCTGCCTCGTCCTCATCAACGACGAGGCGAGCCGGCTGCTCGACCTGCCCCCGGACGCCGAGGGCCGCCACGTCGGCGACCTGGGGCTCGAACCGCGCACCGCCGAGCTGCTGTCCTCCGGCCGGGTGGCCACCGACGAGGTGCATCTCGCGGGGGACCGGCTGCTGGCCGTCAACCAGCGCTCCACCGAGTGGGACGGTGGCCTCCCCGGCAGCGTCGCCACCCTCCGGGACACCACCGAACTGCGCGCCCTGTCCGGCCAGGCCGAGGTGGCGGAGAAGCGGCTGCGGCTGCTGTACGACTCGGGCGCGAAGATCGGCACGACCCTCGACATCTCCCGCACCACCGAGGAGCTGACCCAGTTCGCGGTGCCGTGGTTCGCCGACTTCGCCACCGTCGACCTGGTGGACCCGGTGCTGCGCGGCGACGAGCCGTCGGGCGACACCATGTACCGTACGGCCACCTTCGGCATCCGTGAGGACCACCCGCTGTGGCGGGTCGGCAAGCGGACGACGTACGTGCGCGGCGCGCCGCAGGCGCTCGGCTTCGGCGCCGGGCGGCCGGTGCTCGACGCCGACATCCGGGACTTCGCGGGATGGCAGGAGCAGGATCCCGAGCAGGCCGTCCGGATCGTCGAATACGGCATCCACTCGATGATCACCATTCCGCTGCGCGCCCGCGACGTCACCCTGGGCATCGCCACCTTCTGGCGCTCCGAGAAGTCCGAACCGTTCGACCAGGATGACGTGGCCCTCACCGAGGAACTGGTCGCCCGCGCCGCCGTCGCCATCGACAACGCCCGCCGCTACACCCGCGAGCACTCCATGGCCGTCACCCTCCAGCGCAGCCTGCTGCCGCAGGGCCTGCCCGAACAGGACGCGATGGAGGTGGCACACCGCTATCTGCCCGCCCAGGCCGGGGTCGGCGGCGACTGGTTCGACGTCATCCCGCTGCCCGGCGCCCGGGTCGCCCTCGTCGTCGGCGACGTCGTCGGCCACGGACTGCACGCCGCCGCCACCATGGGACGGCTGCGCACCGCCGTGCACAACTTCTCCGCGCTCGACCTGCCGCCGGACGAGATCCTCAGCCACCTCGACGAGCTGGTCACCCGCTTCGACCAGGACCAGGTCGCCGCGGACACCGACGCCGCGCCGATCAGCGGCGCCACCTGTCTGTACGCGATCTACGACCCGGTCTCCGGCCGCTGCACCATGGCCCGGGCGGGCCACCCGGGCCCCGCCCTGACCTACCCCGACGGCACCGTCACCTTCCCCGAAGTCCCCCTCGCCCCGCCGCTCGGGCTCGGCGGCGAACCCGTCGAGACGACCGAGCTGCTGCTGCCCGAGGGCAGTCGGCTGGCCCTGTACACCGACGGTCTGGTCGAGGACCGCGACCGTGACCGGGACACCGGCCTCCGTCTGCTGCGCAGCACCCTGGCGGGCCACCCCGGGCGCGGCCCGGAGGAGATCTGCCGGGACGTCTTCGAGGCCATGGTCTCCTCGCACCCGCGAGACGACATCGCCCTGCTCGTCGCCCGCACCCACCTCCTGGACCCCGGCTCGGTCGCCGAGTGGGACGTCCCCGCCGACCCCGCCGCCGTCGCCGGAATCCGCGCCGAGGCCGCCGGGCGGCTGGCCGGGTGGGGCCTTGAGGAGAGCGGCTTCACCACCGAACTCATCCTCAGCGAGCTGGTCACCAACGCCATCCGCTACGGCTCCGGCCCCATCCACGTCCGCCTCGTCCACGACCGCAGCCTCATCTGCGAGGTCGCCGACGGCAGCAGCACCTCCCCGCATCTGCGCCGCGCGGCCTCCACGGACGAGGGCGGCCGGGGCCTGTTCCTCGTGGCCCAGTTCGCGCAGCGCTGGGGCACCCGCTACACCCCCACCGGCAAGATCATCTGGGCCGAGCAGCCCCTCACCGCCGCCCCCACCGGCCCCGAACCCAGCGAGGAGGACCTGCTCGCCCAGTGGGACGACCTGGACGACGTCTCGACGTAGCGCGCTGCCGCCGCACCGGGACGAACGGCAGGTCACGCACACCACCGGCCGCTGCGTCGCGGCTGTCCGCGATATGTGCGCCGGAAGTGCGTCCCTGTGTATAACGGGGGGCGGGAGGCGTTCCATGTCCGAGTTGTTCGACGCGATCGACGCACTGATCGCGGGCCAGTCCCCGCTGCCGTCACCGGCGGAGCGGGAGCGGCTGCGCAAGGCGCACGGCCTGAGTCAGGAGCAGGTCGCCAAGGCGCTGAAGGTGCGCCGTGCGACGGTGGTCAACTGGGAGAGCGGAAAGACCGACCCCCGGCCGCCGCAGCGCGAGGCGTACGCCCACTTCCTGAGCGAACTGGCCAAGCTCCACCCGGCCCCGGAGGCGGCCCCGGCCCCCGCCCCCGAAGCGCCCCCCGCGCCCGAGGCGGCGCACTCCGCGCCCCCGGCCGCCGCCCCCGTATCTCCCCCCGCGGCACCGGCGGTTCCGCCGCCCGCGGGGGAGTCCGGGCCGCCCGCCGGGGATACCGCGGCGGCCAGTCGCCCGGCCCCGCGGCGGGCACCCCGGCAGCCCACGGGACGGCCCGCGGCCCATAAGACTCCTGCCACCGCGCCACCCGCCACCGAACCCCGCTTCGCCCACGGCCCCCTGGCCGTCGTGGACGGCGACGGATCCGCGTACTGCACCGGCGGCCTGGTGCTGGACTGCCCGCTGAAGGACATCCCGACCCTGGTCACCTGGGCTCTGACCGAGGCCCAGTTGGGCGCCCCCCGGCTGCACCGCAACGGCAAGGACGCCGACCCCCTGCTCGTCCTCACCACCTCCGCCGCCGAACGCCTCGGACTGCCCGCCGAACTGACCGACCGCCGAAACCTGCGCCTGCCCGAGGACCACAAGGTCGTCAAGCAGATCACGAAGGCCCAATGGCAGCTCACCCGCCGCGGCTTCGGCCCCTGGACCTGGGTCTACCGCCCGGCGCAGGGCAGTCGGCGCCACTGCGTCCAGTTCGCGGTCCTCCCGTGGGGCGCGCTCGACTCCCGTGCCTGGGGGAGCGCCGACCGGTTCGCCCCGGCCGAACTGGCGCGCGTACTCGGCGACTACGCCACCCGCGTCATCACCCCGCGCGGCACCACCGCCGTCACCGGTCTTGAGCTGATGACCGCCCTGCGCCCGCCCACCCGGGCCGTGAAGGACGAGGCGACCGGCGCGTGGGCGTCCGGCCCGCAGCCCGGTTCGCTCACCGCGCCGGTCGACCCGGCGCCACCGGAGGCACCGGACGAGCATCCCGTCGTCGCCCAGCTGTTCCCGCGCGGCCACCAGCGCACCCCGGCCGACATGCTGGACGAGGAGGCGTACGACTGGATCCGCGACCCCGAGCTGCTCACCGACGCCGAGTGCGCGCACTCCCACGCCGTGGGCATCGACGTCAACATGGCCTTCGCCGCCGCCGCCAACCGCCTCACCGTCGGGCTCGGGGCGCCCGAGCACATCAAGGCACCCGCCTTCGACAAGGCGCTGCCCGGCAGCTGGCTGGTGGACCTCTCGCACATCGACCTCGACCCGCGCCTCCCGAACCCCTTCACCCCGCACGGCAACCGCCCCGAGGGCCCCGCCTGGTACGCCACCCCGACCGTGGCGTACGCCGTCGAACTCGGCCACGAGGTACGGCCCGTCGAAGCGTGGGTCCGCCCCGAGACCGGCCCCTATCTGGACGCCTGGTACACCCGGCTGCGCGACGCCTACATGGCCACCATGGAACTGCTCGGCGTGGTGTCCGGCATGAGTCCGCCGGACTACCTCGCCGCCATGGAGCGGCACAAGCGGGCCGACCCCGGGCAGGCCGCCGTCCTGTCCGCCATCAAGGCCACCGTCAAGGGCGGCATCGGCAAGCTCCGCGAACGGCCCCAGGGCGCCCGCTACCGCCCCGGCGAACGCTGGCCCGCCCTGGAACGCCCCACCTGGCGCCCCGACATCCGCGCCGCCGTCATCGCCACCGCCCGGGTGAACATGCACCGCAAGATGCGCAAGCTCGCCGACGCCGGGCTCTTGCCCGTAGCCGTCCTCTCGGACTGCGTCGTCTACCTCTCCGACGGCCCGAGCCCGCTCGACTTCCTGCCGCACACGCCCGACGGCAAGCCGCTGCCCGGCGGATTCCGGCTCGGCGTCTCACCGGGCATGGTCAAGCACGAGGGCACCCAGGAGTTCCTGTGGGCGGCCCAGCTCCTCGACGAGGGCCACAACCCGGCCCGCCACATCAAGGGCACCGACGCCGCGCTCGACGGCGAATAGGGGAGGGGACGAGCACGATGGGCATCATGGGCGACAGCCTCGACAAGGCCACGGAGGCCACCTTCACGCGCCCCATCCCGAAGACCGCCCCCGCGCAGATGCGCTTCCTGGTCAAGCAGGAGAAGGGCTCCACCAAGGCGGTCGCGCGCCGCCTCGGGGTATCCCAGCGCACGGTCGAGCGCTATCTCACCGGCCAGTTCAAACGCCCC
Organism: Streptomyces sp. NPDC041200; assembly: GCF_055591805.1. Lineage (NCBI taxonomy): Bacteria > Bacillati > Actinomycetota > Actinomycetes > Kitasatosporales > Streptomycetaceae > Streptomyces > Streptomyces sp. NPDC041200. The sequence continues at coordinate 12,813 of NZ_JBVIZF010000061.1, forward strand.
CGCAAGGACCTCGCCGCCCGCCTCGCCGAGGAGGTGCGCAGGGGCTGGCAGCCCCGGGTGCGGGCCCGGGCCAGGAAGCAGGCCGCCACCGCCACCGGCATCGTCATCGAGACCCGGGCCCGCTTCGGCTTCACCGCCGCCCCCGGCTCCACCGACGACGGCCGCGTCCGCCTGATCACCCAGCACCTGCCCCCCGACTACGCGGCCCGCCTCTTCGAAGCCCAGTCCACCGGCGCCACCGAACAGCAGCTCCGGGACATCGCCGCCGAAGGCTTCCAGGAGATCTACTTCAAGGACAGCGGCCGCCGCGCGGACGGCCTCCTGGTGGAGTTCACCGACATCGACTACGTCGAAATGGACTTCTGAGCCGCCTACGGCTCGACGATGTGCCGCAGATAGACGTGCGGGTCGGCGAGATAGCGGCGCCAGTGATCCACGACGCCGAGCTCCCGCCAGGCGACCCTCCGTAGGCCGTGCTCGCCGACCTCGACGATGTCCGCGCCGGGCAGGGCGGTCAGCAACGGCGAGTGCGTGGCACAGATGACCTGGCCGCCCTCCTTGGCCAACCGGTCGATGTGCCCGATCAGTTCGAGGCACGAAGAGAAGGAGAGCGCCGCCTCCGGCTCGTCGAGAACATAGAGCCCCGCGTGAAGGAACTTCCCGCGGAACGCCGCCAGAAAGCCCTCACCGTGGCTGACCGAGTCCGGCGAGAACCCTTCCCTGTCCAGGGCGTCCAGCGCGGTCTCGGCCCGCAGGAAGAAGCCCTTGCGGGCCGACCAGCTGGTGGCCATGCGGCGCCCGCGCGGGGCCGCGTCGAATTTCATCCGCTCGCCGAGCGCCGACTTGGCGCGCGGGGAGGCGTAGCGCCAGTCGTGGGAGCCGCCGTAGGAGTCCAGACCGAACCCCTCCGCCAGCGCCTCGACCAGCGTCGACTTCCCCGAGCCGTTCTCACCGACCAGAAAGGTCACCGGCGCGGTGAAGCGCAGCCCTTCGTGGAGCAGCTGACGGACGCAGGGCACCGACCAGGGCCAGGTGTTCTCGTCGTACGAGGAGAGATGGGCATACGCGCGTTCGACAATCACCCGACCAGTGTCACCGATGGTGCGCGCGCACCCCTTGCAGGCCGAACAGGATGAGAAGCTCAACCGCGCCGCCGTCGGCGCTCCCCAGCCAGTGGGGCAGGGACGTGTCGAACTCGGCTGCCTCACCGGGCGGCAGTGTCAGGTCGCGCTCGCCGGTCACGAGCCGCAGGCGTCCGCCCAGCACGTAGAGCCATTCGAAGCCTTCGTGGGTCCGCGGGGTCGGTTCGCGTGGTTCCGGCCGGGCAGGGATGATCATCTTGAACGCGTGCACCCCGCCCGGCCGCCGGGACAGGGGCACGAACGTCGTTCTCGACGGATGCACCGATCTGGCCGCGCCGGTTCCCCGCCCGCGGTCGGACCGCCCCACTCCCAGCATCCGTTGGGCACTCACCCACATGATCGAGGAGACCGGCCGACACGCGGGCCACGCGGACATCCTCCGCGAACTCATCGACAGCACGACCGGCCGCTGATCGCCGTCGCCGCCCGCATCCACGCACAGGAGCCCCCTACCATGCGCACATACGACGTCACAGTGACTACCTCCGCCTCGCTGGAAGTCGTCTGGACGCTGCTGGTCGACGCCGCAAGCTGGCCGCTGTGGTCCAAGGTGGACAGTCTGGACACGACCCGGTCGGTCGACCTCGACCCCGGCGGCGACGACGGCGTCGGCGCCGTCCGGGCTTTCCGAACGGGACGCACCGTGACCGGGGAGCGGCTGACCGAGAAGGTCGAGCGACGCCTCTTGGCGTACGAGGACGCGTTCAATTCGTCGCTGCGCAACTATCACGCGCGCATCGAGCTGAAGCCGACGGCGAGTTCAGGCACGGTCTTCCACTGGTACGGCGAATACGAGACGAGCTGGCTGTTGGGCTGGTTCATGCCGCGCTGCCTCCAGAAGTTCATGCAGGGCATGGCGCAAGGGCTGGCCCGCTACGCCGAGGAGTGCCACTAGTGCCAGTAGATGAAAGCCAGAGGAAGATGCCTGCGATGTGGAGTCCGGCCAGGTAGATCGTCGCGGTCTTCTCGTAACGGGTGGCTATGCCGCGCCACGGCTTCAGGCGGTTGATGCATCGCTCGACGGTGTTGTGCTGATCGCGGATGCCGCAGGATGAGTAGGCCTTGTCTGCCAGGACCACGTCCGGCCTGGTGCGCGGACGGCCACGCCGTCGGGGAACCCGGAGGCGGGCCATGACGTCGGGGAAGGCAGGTGCATCACCGGCCTGTCCGGCAGTGAGCACGCACGCGACGGGCCGGCACCGGGCATCCGCGTCCGGGGCGGTTGGACGTCAGCGGTCGGCTCCGGGAGGGGCGCTGTGGCGGCTCGCGGGGTGGCGTGGCGGCGGTGTTGCCCTGCGATGAAGTGCTGCGCGCGCTGCATCCTTCGGGTGATATGACGTCAGGGCCATTGGCGGGGCTTTTCGCGGGTGGATTAATCGTATGTGTTGTGGCCTGACGGTTCGGGCTGCCCACCGTTTCCGGGGCCGCGGGGGACCCAGGTCTTCGTCGGGTGCAAGACACGCTCCGAGTCCTCACCCGCACGACTGCCGGAGGGAGTGCGCCATGCCGCTGTCTCCGGACCAGGGCACCACCAGCGGCCACACCGAGGTGATCCTGACCGGCAGCAACTTCACCGGCGCCTACGACGTGAGTTTCGGCTCCAACCGGGCCGCCAGCTTCACAGCCGTCAACGACACCACCATCATCGCCACCACTCCCATCGGCTGCGGTGCCGTCCGCGTCACCGTAACCACCCCCAGAGGAACTGGCTTCGTCGGCTATTTCTACTACCTGCCGCCGCCGGTCATCCGCTTCGCTACGCCGTCCGTAGGGCCCATAACCGGTGGCAACACCGTCACCCTCACCGGTAGTCACTTCTTGACCGCGAGCGAGGTCCGTTTCGGCACCCAGGCCGTCGCATTCACCGTCGTCTCCGACGACAAGCTCACCGTGACCGTCCCCGCGGCCTCCGCGGGCCCGGTGGCCGTCACCGTCATCACCCGGGGCGGTACCACCACCGTCCGTGACGTCTACAACTACCTCAACCCGCCTGCCCTTACCAGCGTCAGTCCCGCCTTCGGACCGGCAGGCGGCGGCAATCACGTCGTCCTCACCGGCACCGCCCTCTCCCACACCACCGGCGTCACCATCGGCGGCATCCCCGTCACCGCCTACCGGATCGTGTCGGACACCAGGATCGAGGTCCTCGTACCCGCTGGAACGCCAGGACCCGCCGGTGTCTCCGTCACCACGCTCGGCGGCACCACCACCGCCGTCGGTGCCTACACCTATCAAGCGGCCTTCGCGGTTCTCGCCGGCCAGACGGTCACCAATACCGGTCCCTCCGTAGTCAACGGCGACCTCGGAGTCAGCCCAGGGACAGCAGTTACCGGATTTCCGCCCGGCCTGGTGAACGGAACCATCCACTCTGCGGATGCCGCCGCCCTTCAGGCCCAGAACGACCTGGCCGTGGCCTACAACAACGCCGCCAGCCGGACGCCCGATGCCAGCATTTCCGGAGACCTCGGCGGTCTGACGCTGGCTCCCGGCGTCTACAACGCCGCATCTTCTATCGGGCTCACCGGCACGCTCACCCTGGACGCCGGAGGCAACGCCAACGCCGTCTGGGTATTCCAAGTCGGATCGACTCTGACGACGGCATCCGCCAGCAGGGTGCTCCTCATCAATGGCGCTGCGCCGCGCAATGTCTACTGGCAGATCGGAAGTTCCGCCACCCTCGGCACCAACACCACCTTCGTCGGCAGGATCCTGGCCCTGACATCGATCACCATCACGACGGGGACGACGATCGATGGCCAGGCGCTGGCACGCAACGGCTCCGTGACCATGGACAACAACACGATCACCCGGCGGACTTGATCTCGGCCCAGACGCTCTTCCCGGGCCAAGTCAGAAGGCGCCGGCCGACCCGCTGACGATCGTGGTCAAGCAGGTGGAGAAGAGGGACAAGCAGCACAAGAGCGTGAAGGAGGAAGAGAAGGCCAAGAAGAAGCACGCCAAGAAGAAGGCTCACGGCCACTCTCACTGACGCGGCACCGCACCGACGCGGCCCTGGAAGCAGCACTCGCTTCCAGGGCCGCGACCGCGTCCGGACGGACGGGTCGTCAGGTGGCGCAGCCCGCGAGGGCCGGGACGCAGTTGTTCGGGGTGTTGCCGGTCACGTTCGTCGCGATCACCGACACCGCGCCGCCGTCGGTGAAGATGCCGCCGCCCTGGCCGCCATTGGCCGTATTGCCGGTGATGTTGTTACCGATGATCTGAGCGTTCCCCGCGTGGTTGAAGAGTCCGCCGCCATTCAGGGTGGCAACGTTTCCGGACACCGTGGTGGACTGCAATTGCAGCGCGCTGCCGAAGTTCGCGAGACCGGCGCCGTAGCTTCCCGCCCTATTCCCGATGATGCGTCCGCCATTGAAGGTCAAATTCCCGATGGACGTCCAGATACCGCCGCCCTCAAAACTGTTGGTGCGGTTGGTATCGATCGTCACGCCGCTCAGGACGGAATTCCCGAAGCTCGCGATGGCGCCGCCGGTGCTGTCGGCGGTGTTGTCGGAGAACGTGCTGCTGTTGACGGTCAGCGAGGCCCCCGGATCGACGTGCACGCCACCGCCGTCGTTGGCGGTGTTACCCGAGACGTTGCTCAGGGTCAGACTGGCTGTGGCGCCCGGGCCGACCTGGATGCCGCCGCCGATGCCGCTCGCGACGTTCGCGGTGAGCGGGCTCTGCTGCAGGGTCAGGGAGCCCAGGCCGAGGATTCCGGCCCCGTCCACCGCCCGCCCGCCCGAGAGGGTCACCCCCTGGACGGTGAGACGTCCGCCGGGCGCGACCTCCGCGATGCGGAAGTCCGGTGCCGAGGCGCTGCGTCTGATGGTCGCTCCGGTGCCGGTGAGGGTCACGTTCCCGGTGATGATCGGGAGCCCGTCGGGGCCGTTGGCGCCCGTCACCGCCACCGAGCTGAGGGTGTACACGCACCCGGCGGCCAGGGAGACGGTCCCGCCCGAGGCCGCCTGGCCCACCGCGGTGACCAGTGCCGCCGCGTCCCCACAGGGCACGGTGGCCTGGGGCGCGTCCGCACCCGCCCTGGTCCCCGCTCCCTCGGCCGACGCCGGCGCGGAGGCGCCCCATGCCAAGAGCGCCAGCACCATGACGGGGAGGGTTCCGCGGATGGTAGTCACGAGTCGCACGAGGGTCTCCTTACGCATTCCTGGGCGTTCCTGAGGGAGAGCAGCAGGTTCAGGTTGTGTGGCCAGGCGGCGTTCGGCATCCGTTCGGGTGCCGACAGGGCGATCAGGACCTCGGCGGATGGGGCGGAGCAGCCCCTGTAGAGCGACGAAACCGCGGTCAGCGCCCGGCGGCCGGATCACGACGGGTCATAGGTGTAGGGGAGGGCGTTGCTGTTCCCTGCCGGGGTGTGCGCGACGACGTTCACTGTGCCGGGCGTCCCGGCGGGTGAGGTGGCGACGACCTGGGTGTCGGAGATCGCCGAGAACGAGGCCGGGACGCCACCGAAGGTGACCGCGTCGGTGTACGTCAGATTGCTGCCACCCAGCACGACCACGTCGCCCCCGGTGTCCGGGCCGTTGGACGGGGTGAGGCTGGTCAGGACCGGTGCCCCGAGGTAGGTGTAGTAGGGGTTTCCGAGCCCCGTGGGGCTGGTACCGCCCGGCGTGGTGACGGTGACGACGACCGTTCCTGATCCCGCCGGGGCGGTGACGGTCAGCTGGCTGTCGGAGATCACGTTGATTCCGGTGGCCGGATTGCCGCCGAATTGGACGGCGCTGGTGAGCGTCAGATTGCTGCCGAGGACGGCGACGGTGTTGGTGCCGGTGTCCGGGCCGAGGTGCGGGGACAGGTCGCTGACGGTCGGTGCTGCGATGTAGAAGTACGGCAGGGGGTTACTGGTGCCGCCGGGCGTGGTGACCGTGACGTTGACCGAGGACGGGGGCCCGGCGGGTGCGCTGACAGTGATCTGCGTGGAGGTGTTGGTGAGGATGGTCGCCGAGTTGATCCCGAACTTCACCGAGGTCGCCCCGGAGAGGTTGGTGCCGTTGATGGTGACTGTATTGCCGCCGGAGGTCGGCCCCGATGTCGGGCTCAGGCTGCTGAGCGTGGGGGCCGGGGTGGCGGCATAGGCGTAACTGAGGGCATTGCTGGTACCGCCGGCGGTGGTGACCGTAACGCCCACCGTGCCACTGCCCGCAGGCGCGCCCACCGTGATCTGCGTAGCCGTATTGGTGACGATGGCCGCCGGGTTCGGCCCGAACAGCACCTGCGTAGCCCCGGAGAGATTGTTGCCGTTGATCGTCACGGTGTTCCCACCAGAGGTGGAACCAGAAGACGGACTCAGCGACGTGAGCACAGGAGCCGCGACCACGGTGTAGGTGAAGAGGACATTCTGGGCACTGGTCCCCGTCGGTCCCGTGACGGTGACCTTGACCGTGCCGGTGCCCGCGGGTGTCTTGGCCGTGATCTGCGTATCGCTCACAACGACCACACTGGTGGCCAGATTGGGGCCGAACCTGGCCACGGTGGCGCCGGTGAAACCGGAGCCGGTGATGGTCACGAGGGTGCCCCCCGCTGGCCCACCTTGAGCGGGGCTGACGCTGGTCACTACGGGGGCCATGATGCTCGCTCTTTTCTTCCTTCTCGTTCCTCTTGGGCGGGCCGCGCCCTGGCCGGCCGGTCGGCCGGGGCGCGGTGGGACGTCGCCGCCCGTACGCGATGACGCGGGCGGCGACTTGATGGCCGTGCCGCCGGTGCCCGTCGCCCCGGACGGTTAGGTGATCGTGAAGGCTTGAGCGTTGGAGTCGCCGCCGCAGGTGTGGACCGTGATGGTTCCGGCGCCGGTGGCGAGTCCGCCGGGCACGGTGGCGACGAGCTGGGTGCCACTGATGGGTGTGAAGACCGCGAGGGCGGTGGCGGCGGTGCTGTCGGTGAAGGTGACAGTGTCGACTCCCACGAAGTCGGTTCCGTTGATGGTGACAGCGTCACCCTCCGTGCCCGTCGTGGGAGCCACTGAGGTGATGGCCGGTGTGAGGTAGTAGTCGATCAGGGTGGTGCCCGATGCGCTGGAGCCGCCGGCGGTGGTGATGGTCACCGGCTGGGTCGACACCGTGCCGACCTGGCCCGGGTTGGCCGGTGCGGTGAAGGTGACCTGGGCGGGCTGGGTGGGGGTGACCGCGACGTTGCCAACGGTGCCCACCACGACCTGTGTCCCGGTCAGGAAGTTGGTGCCGAACAGCGTCGCCGCGCCGCCGGTGGCGGCCGGGAGGCAGGTGACGCTCAGCCCCGTGGTCGTCGGTGTGGCGATGACGAAGAACGGCAGTGCGTTGCTGGTGGCGCCGGTGTTGCTGGTGACGCTGACGGAGACCTGTCCGGAGCAGGGGGCCGTGCTGGGCACGATGAAGGTGACCAGGGTGGCGGTGACGGACACTGGAGTGACCGCCACCGAACCGAAGTTCACCCTCGTGGTGGTGGCCATGGCAGTGCCGTTGATCTGGACAGTGTCCCCGGGTTTGCCTTGGTTGGTGGTGGTCGTCGTATCGACCACCGAGGTGATGGTTGCCATGATCTTTCTCCTTCGTTCGCATCGCTCTGGGCGGTGCGGAGAGCGAGCGGATGGATGAACGCGGCCCACAACCGCAAAGGGAAACCCGGTGAGGTGGGAAGGGCTCGCGTGAAGACCCGTTGCCTCGGGACTGGCACCTGGAGGCGGGTCGTCCATGGGAAAGCGACTCGGCGCCATCACATGGGCACCGTCAATCGCACTCACCTTGAGTTAAGCGGCCGAACGAAAGAGGCGGAAGGTGGAACAGGGAGCATCGGGAAGTTATACGTAGATACGGTTAAGAATCTCTTACGTCCTTCGCGCGCCGCGTCTGTTCGGGTGATGGCGGGGCAAGACCGTTGAGTCCCGTCTCCGGCCGGGGCGTAACTGGTGGCGCCCGCCCCAGTGGGCAGCCCGCCCTGCCTGGAAACGGCAGACGAACGGCCTGTCCGCCTGTGCGCGCCCACGCAGGCGGACAGGCACCGGACATCGTGGCGTCACGCTGGCCACGCGTCGTCAACCGGAGGGAAAGCCGTAAATCCCCCTGGAAGCGCTCCTGGCGGTCGAAAAAGGGCTCCGGAGCGCCGATCTGGCGGGCGAACGGCTCTGCTGTCTGCGGTGCTTGAGAGTGACAGCACGCCGGGAAACCCATCGCGCCTAATCTCTGCGCAGGAGGCAGACAGCAGGGTGGAGGGCCCCGGGCAGCATGCACGCCGAGCCCACAGAGGTCGGCGAGGAGTACCGGACCTGGGCTACCAGCGACCACCGTCGTCGCCGTGCTGGTTCCTTTTCCGGACCGCAGCCCCGCCACAGCAGGCGCCTCACAGTCCGCGGCCCCCGCGGTCCGCGACCCGGTCGTGGAGGACCGTTCCACGCCTGGCCGGGCGATCCACCGCGCGGCGGTGTCGCTCGGCCGTGCCGTTATCCCCCACGGTCCCAAACAGAGGCTGCCCGCCGCGACAGCGGCGGGCATACGGAGCCCGCGCGGCAAGCGAACCCGGCCTGGCCCGCCCGGCGCTCCGCCACTTCGCCGAGCTACTCGTGAACACGAGGGATGACACGTCACAGGCGAACGGAATGAAAGTGTGCGGAGCATCCGCCGCCGCTCTGCCCCGCAGGGGGTACCGGGCATTCACACCGGCCCTCCGGCCTCGGGCCGATTCCCGCCCCGGTGGGCCGCCGATCTCTCGTCGCCGCAGCCGCGCCCGGCACAGATCAACGCTCGGCCGTACAGGTGCGAGCCCGTATATGAAATCAGTGCCGAGATTGCTCCGTACGGGTGATTTGGCGTGGCGTGGTCTTGTTGGCCCGTCGCTTGTGTGGGGGACTGTGTATACGGCATGGCTGCCCATCCCGGCGCGGCCGAGTTACCGGCTAACTCCCGCCGAAAGCTCCCCCGATGTAGATGACTTGGCTCTCTCCGAGCCGGGGTGGGCGTATGTCTGTTCCTGGCCCGTTCGGGCAGGCCGCTTCGCAATCGATCACATTCCACCCCCATCCGATGGCTGTTGTCTCGCGGTACCGATGCGGCTGGCTCCTTTGCCCAGGCCGGCTGACCTGCGCACGAACACTGATCACCTACGAAGGAAAGAAGGCTGTGACATGTCTGCCCTCATCACCGCTCTCCACCCGAATACGGGACCAGCCACGGGCGGCAATACCGTCGCCATCAGTGGCTGCGGGCTCGCCGCCACCTGCGATGTCACCTTCGGCGCCGTTTCGGCCGCAGGCTTCACCGTCGGTTCCGACACCACGATCACGGCAGTCGCGCCGCCCGGAAGCGGAAGCGTTTTGGTGACCGTTGTCACCGCCGACGGCGCCAGCAACAGGCTCCCGTACTCCTACGACGGATCAGCGGGATCACCGGTCATCAAGGCGCTTGCCCCGGAGGCGGGGGATCCGGCCGGTGGCAGCGACATCATCGCCGTGGGCTCCGGTTTCACCGGCGCGACATCGGTTGATTTCGGTGGCACCGCGGCAGCCGGTTTCACGGTCGCCTCCGACACCATCATCGGAATCACCACTCCGCCCGGGACCGGGACCGGGACAGTGCCGGTGACGGTCACCACGCCCGGCGGTACGAGCAACGGCGTGTCCTTCACCTATAGCACGTCCCTGCCACCCAGGCTCGTGGCGGTGACGCCGCAGAGCAGCCGTCCCGGCCGCACTGTCGTCATCTTCGGCTGCAAGGTCAACCGTGCGACGAGGGTCGCCTTCGGTGGCCACTCGGCGGAAGACTTCACCGTCCTGTCCGACAACG
>NZ_JBVIZF010000062.1:0-21979 GCF_055591805.1 Streptomyces sp. NPDC041200
GGGACGCGCGGCACCGAAGAGACGCTGGAGTTCAGCGCCGTCAGCCCCGGCTCGTGGGGCGGCGCCGTCCAGGTGCGGATCCAGCCGGTGGCCTCGGCCGCGCTGCCGGTGCTGCCGGAGCCGCAGGAGGGCGCGCTGTTCGTCACGCAGCTGGCCGCGGACGCCGCCGCGGACAGCGAGACGGTCGAGGTCGCCGCGCGGACCGGGCTCGACCCCGACGACCTGCCCGCCGATGTGTGGGTGCAGATCGGCTCCGGCCGGTTCAAGGTCCAGGTCAGCCAGCCCGCCGACGGGAAGGTGACGCTGACCCTGCCGTCCGGCACCTCCCACGCGGCGTGGCGCCGCGGGCTGCTGGTGCGCCGGGTGCGCCGGGGCAACACCTCGGCAGGCCCGACGCTGCGGGTCGGCGGGGCGAGCAGGCTGTACAAGGGCGCCGTCGTCCAGCTCGACGACGGCACCAACCTGACGGTCCGCACGGTCGAATCGGTCGCCGCGGATGTCGTCACCCTCGACGGGAACGTGCCCGGGACGCTGTTCGAAACCGACCGGCTGCATCTGGTCGAGGCGCAGGTCGACGCCCGGTTCACCGACTCTTCGGGGACGGTGGTGACGGAGTCGTACCCGGGCCTGCGGCTCACCGGCGACGCGCCGTCGAACCTGGTGACCACGCTGGCCGGCCGCTCCCAGCTGGTGCGGGCGACCGCGCTGTCCGGTCTGTCCACCGACCCGGCGAAGTTCCCCGTGCCCGCGGTCGGATCCTGGCTCACCCTGGCGGACGGCGACGACGCCTACGGAAGCCTCAGCGTCGCCGACTTCGTCGGCGAGGACGGCGGCAGCGGCAAGCGCACCGGGATCGCCGCGCTGGAGGACATCGACGAGGTGGCCGTGTGCGCGGTGCCGGGGGTGTGGTCAGGGACGGTCGAATCGGCCCTGGTCACCCACTGCGAGCTGCTGCGGGACCGGTTCGCGATCCTCGATCCCCAGGACGGCCTGGACACCGAGGGCATCCAGGCGTTCCGCGAGCCGTTCGACACCAAGTACGCGGCGCTCTACCACCCGTGGCTGGTCACCCGCGACCCGTCGACGGGCCGCGACACCGAGGTGCCGCCGTCGGGTCACATGGCGGGGATCTACGCCCGCACGGACGTCGAGCGCGGAGTGCACAAGGCACCGGCGAACGCGGTCATCCGCGGCATCCGGCTGACCGACGGCATCGCCCAGGACGTCACCAAGCGCCATCAGGACCTGCTCAACCCCAAGGGCATCAACGCGCTGCGCTTCTTCCCCGGGATGGGCCACCGGGTGTGGGGCGCGCGCACGCTCTCCTCGGACAGCTCGTGGAAGTACGTCAGCGTCCGGCGGCTCTTCCTCTACCTGGAGGAGTCCATCGACGAGGGCACCCAGTGGGTGGTGTTCGAGCCCAACGACGAGGCGCTGTGGGCGCTGGTCCGTCAGACCGTCACCAACTTCCTCACCACCGTCTGGCGCAGCGGCGCGCTCGCCGGAACCACCGCCGACGAGGCGTTCTTCGTCGCCTGCGACCGCACCACCATGACCGAGGACGACCTCGCCAACGGCAGGCTCATCTGCGTCATCGGCGTCGCGCCGGTCTTCCCGGCGGAGTTCGTCATCTTCCGGATCCAGCAGAAGACCCGCGAGTCCCAGCTCGCCTGAGCGCCCGACCGAGGACTGAGGAGAGGCCACCATGCCGCCCGTCACCAGGGACGATCCCTACGCGTCATATAACTTCCAGATCATCGTGACCAACGTCAGCGACGACGGGGTCGCGGTGAGCGGGTCCTTCACCGAGGTGAGCGGGCTGGAGCTGGAAATCCCGCCGATCGAGTACCGCACCGGGAGCGAGGACATCACCGTCCGCAAGATCCCGGGGCTGAAGAAGTTCACCAACCTCACCTTCAAGCGCGGCGTCACCGGCCACGTGGGCTTCTGGAACTGGGTCGTCGAAGCCCTCAACGGCAAGGTACGGCGCACCTCCGGGTCGATCGTGCTGCTGGACGAGAACCGCCAGGAGGCCATGCGCTGGAACTTCGACCGCGGCTGGCCCACCAAGTACACCGGCCCGACGCTCAGCGCCACCAAGAACGAGATCGCCATGGAGACCCTCGTCTTGGCGGTCGAGAAGCTGGAGATCGACGCCTGATATGACCGGCGAAGCGCTTCCCGGCGTAACCCTGACGTCCGCGCCCCGTGACCCGGGCACGGAGCCGCTGCGCACGGACGTGGCGGCGTTCCTGGGCCGGCTCCGCCGGGGCCCGGTCGGCACTCCCGTGCGCGTGGAGAGCTGGAACGACGTCGTGGCCGCCTTCGGACCGCCGGAGGGCGCCTTCGCCACCCCGTACGCCCTGCGCGGCTTCTTCGAGAACGGTGGCCGCACCGCCTGGGTGATCCGCGTGTCCGGGCCCGCGACCTTGGCCCGGGCACCGTGGGAGGCCGGGCCCTTGCGCGGACTGGCCGCCACCGGCTTCCAGGTGGTGGCCACCAGCCCCGGCGCGTGGGCCAACGGCGCGCGCGTCGCGATCCGTTACCAGGCCAGCACGGTCGCCGGACCGCCCACCGTGGGCGTACGGGTCATGCTGCCCGGCGAGCCGCCCGAGACCTTCCCCGGGCTGCCGCTTACCGAGGTGGCCGACCGGCTGGCCGCGTCCCGCTACATCCGGCTGGTCCCGGACGGCCCGCCACCACCGGCGGGACCGCCCGGCCCGATCACCGCGTCCTGGGACCTCATCCTCGAGGGCGGCACCGACGCCGCGCCCGCCCGCGACGCGTACACCGGCGCCCTGACCGTACAGGCCGAACTGCCGGAACCGGCGCTGGTGGCGCTGCCGGACCTCGGCACCGACCTGTCCGGCACCGCCCACACCGACGTGGTGCTCGAACTGCTGCGCGGCATCGAGCCGTTGCACGACCGCCTCGCCGTCCTCGACGTACCGCCCCGGCTGTCCTCCGTGGACGAGGCGGCGAGCTGGGCGGGCGCCCTGGCGGCCACCGGCGACAGCGGGCTGCTCGGCTGCGCCGCCGTCTACCACCCGCCGCTGCGCGTCCCCGACGGCCACGATCTGCGGACCGTCCCGTCCTCCGGGCACGTCCTGGGCGTCATCGCCCGCCTCGACGGCGAGCGCGGCGCCCACCACACGCCCGCGAACGCCGTGATCCTGGAGGCGGTCGACCTCGCGGCCGAATACCCGGAACCGCAGCAGGTCCGGCTGTTCGACGCCGGGATCGACCTGATCCGCTGCACCCGGGGGCGGGGGCTGATGGTGTGGGGCGGGCGCACCCTGTCCGCCGACCCGCGCACCCGCTACATCGCCCACCGCAGGCTGGTGCACCTGCTGGTGCGGGCCATCCGGCGGGCGGCGGGCCCGCTGGTGTTCGACGTCAACTCGCCCGAACTGAGGCTGACCCTCGTGCGGGCCCTGACCTCCGTACTCCTGGCCGCCTTCCGCGCCGGGGCGCTCGTCGGTGACCGGCCCGAGCAGGCGTTCCGGGTGGTGTGCGACGACACCAACAACCCGCCCGAGCAGGACCCGGGGCAGCTCGTCTGCGAGATCGAGGTCGCCCCGGCCGTCCCCATGGAGTTCATCCGGCTCCGTCTCGTACTCGGCCAGGACCGAGACCTGGAGGTAATCGAGGCATGACCCTGGATCCCCTGCCCAAATACCGCTTCCTGGTCACCCTCGACCCCGGCGACGCCTATCTGCCGCCCGCGCAGGCACTGCTGCTGCCACTGGCCGCGTCCGGCGCGTTCCAGGAGGTCACCGGGCTCGGCGCGCAGCTGGAGGTGACCAGCTACCCGGAGGGCGGCCGCAATGACTCGGTCCACCAGCTGCCGCTGCGCCACTCCTGGAACCGGATCACGCTCAAGCGCGGAGTGGTCCGTGACCCCGGGCTGTGGTCCTGGTACCAGGCCGGGCTCGCCGACTCCCTCGGCGCCCGCCGCGACGGCGCGGTCATCGTGCTCGGCCCGGACGGAGTGCCCGGCGCGGCATGGGCCTTCCACGGCGGGCTCGCCGCCAAGTGGAGCGGCCCGGACCTGCACGCGGAACAGAACGCGATCGCTGTCGAGACGCTGGAGATCGCCCACGAGGGGCTGACGAAGGTCCTGCAGGACGCCGCGGCGAACGCCCTGTCCCGCCTGAGCCCAGGGAGGTGACCGGGGTGCCGAAGGTGACCATTCACCATCTGGAGGTCCGGTTCCAGGTCGACGGCGACGACGGCGCCGTGTTCACCCGCCTGTTCAACAAGCACATCCAGGCCTGGGCGAAGCTGTACGAGGACCAGTGCGCCCGCGCCGAGCACACCAGGGCCGAACGCCGCTTCGGCGACGGGGAGGTGCACCAGTGAGTGTCACCCCCGTGTCCTTCGCGGGCCAGGGCGCCGCCCGGGCCCGCCTGGAGATCGTCCGCCCGGTGATCGCCGACGAGCGGAAGCGGCGGATCCCGCTGCGGTTCAACCCCACCGACTACAAGCTGAGCAAGGCCAACACGTTCGCCGAGATCACCATCCCCGGTCTGGAGACCCCGCCCCTGCAGTACGTGCGCGGCGGCACCGAAACCCTCACCGTCCAGGCCCTGGTGGACACCTCCGACACCCTGGAGAACGTACGCACCGCCTACGTCAACGCGCTGCGCAACCTGCTGCGGCCCGACAGCCGCGAACACGCGCCGCCGGTCGTCCGCTTCGTCTGGGACGAGGAGGTCTTCACCGGCGTGGTGGAGAAGCTCGATGTCAACTACCAGCTGTTCCGGCCGGACGGGGTGCCGCTGCGCGCCATGCTGGACCTCTCGCTCAAGGAGTTCCGTACCGCCGCCGTCCAGGTCGCCGAGACCCCGCGCTCCTCGCCCACGGTCGAGAAGAGCTATGTGGTGCGCCGCGGCGACACGCTCAGCTCCATCTCCGCCGCGCTGTACCGGCGGCCCGACGCCTGGCGGGAGCTGGCGCGCGCCAACGGCATCAGCGACCCGCGCGACCTGCGGCCGGGCCGGGTGCTGACCGTGCCCCGGCTGCCGTGAAGGGGGCGCGATGAGCACCCCGGCACCCGAGGTCGCGTCGCCCGACCGGTACGCGCCCGAGTTTGACGTGCGCATCGAGGGCCTGGAGGTGGACCCGTCCACCAAGAACGACATCATCGACATCAAGGTGAACCGGGACATCGACGAGATGTCCGGGTTCGATCTCACCCTGAACAACTGGGACGACGCCAACCTGCGGTTCAAGCACAGCGATTCGCCGAGCTTCCGGCTCGGCGGCCGGGTCTCGGTCCGGCTCGGCTACGCCGACAAGCTGCTCACCGTCGCCACCGGGACCATCTCCACGCTCAGTCCGAAGTTCACCGACGCCGCCTCGCCCACCGTGCAGGTCAGCGGCGTGGACGGGCTGCTGCGGCTGAAAGACCGCAAGCCCACCGAGAACGAGACCAAGACCTACCGCAATCTGCCCGACTGGCGCATCGCCGAGCAGATCGCCCAGCGCAACCATCTGCGCATCGAGGTCACCAGGGAAGGCCCCACCCACGACCTGGTGGTGCAGAAGAACCAGGACGACGCCACGTTCCTGCTGGAGCGGGCCAAGCGACTGGACTTTGACTGCTACATCCTGCCGGACGCGACGACCGGCGAGGACACGCTGTACTTCATCAAGCCGACCGACGGCCGCGACGGCCGCCCGATCCGGCTGTACCGGCTGGCCTACGCGCCGGGGTTGAGCACCGGCCCCACCGGCCAGCCCGCGGGGCTCATCCCCAACTTGATCGAGTTCACCCCGACGCTGACGGTGTCCCAGCAGGTCAGCAAGGTCACCGTGCGCGGCTGGGACCCCCGTACGAAGCAGCCCATCGCCTTCACCGCCACCGCCGAGAACCTTCCCGCCGGGCAGAACACGGCCGATGGGCAGAGCGGGCCCCAGGTCGCCGAGTCCACCCTGCAGGGCCGCCAGGAGGTCATGGTCGACGCGCCGGTCGGCAGCGATCAGGAGGCCCGCGAACTGGCGATCAGCCTGCTGCGCGAGCGGGCGTACGAGTTCATCACCGCCACCGGCAAGGTGGCCGGACTGCCCGAGCTGCGCCCCGGCGACAACCTGGAGATCTACGGCCTGGGCCGCCGCTTCTCCGGCACGTACTTCGTCAAACGGGTCGAGCACACGCTCAACTCCAGCGGCTTCTTCACCCAGTTCACCGGACGGCGGATCCATCAGGGGGACCAGTGACCATGAGGGGCACGCCACGCGCCCGCTCCACCGACAAGCGCTACTACGGCGTCGTCGAGGCGCTCGTCGTGGAGAACGAGGGCGACGACGAGGGCCAGGTCAAGCTGAAGTTCCCGTGGTTCGACGACACCACCGTCACCGACTGGATCCGGGTCAGCCAGCTGTACGCGGGAAACGGCTACGGCTCGGTGTTCGTGCCCGAGAAGGGCGACGAGGTGCTCGTCGCCTTCGTCCACGGCGACATGCGGTACCCGATCGTCCTGGGCGGCCTCTACAACGGCAAGGACAAACCTCCGACCGCCCGCACCGAGGGCCGCGACCAGAAGATCATCCGGACCAAGCACGGCCACCAGGTGCTCCTCGACGACACCGAGTCCCAGGCCGCCGTACGCATCACCTCCGCCGCCGGACACGTGGTGGAGCTGGACGACCAGGGCAAGGCGGTCCGGATCACCGCGGCCGAGGGCGGCAGCGTCACCGTGACCGCCCAGGGCGACATCACCCTCAAGGCGCCCAAGGTGACGGTCGACTCGCCCTCCATCGACCTCGGCGGCGGCGCCACCGAACCCCTCGTCCTGGGCAACGCGCTGCTCCAGGCGTTCAACACCCACACCCACCCCTCCGCCGTCGGCCCGACCGGCCCGCCGACGCCGCCGCTCACCCCGGCCGTGCTGGCCAAGAAGGCGAGGACGGCATGAGCGAGGAGTTCCTCGGCACCGGCTGGCGGTTCCCGATCCTGCCCGACGCGTCCGGGCGGCTCGGATACGCCACCGGCGAGGAGAGCATCGAACACTGTCTGCGGGCGCTGCTGCTCACCGGCACCGGCGAGCGCGTCATGCGACCCGAACTGGGCACCCGCGCCCACGAGTTGCTGTTCGCGCCGGGCAGTGTGCAGAACCTGCGCGACCTGGAGCACTCGATCGCCGCCGCCGTTCGCGACCACGAGCCTCGCGTGGACCTGGAAGAGGTCCGCGCGGAGGCCGACCCGGCCGACGAATCGCGGATCACCGTCTCCGTCGTCTACCGCATCCGGCGCAGCAACACCAAGGCGAACCTGGTGTTCCCGTTCTACACCGGGCTGACAGACCTCACGGGTTCCACGGGCCTCTCCGGGGGGACGCGATGACGCTGCCCGCGCCCAAGCTGGACGACCTCACCTGGGCCGACATGATGGCGGCCATCCGCCGCCGCATCCCCGCCGAGTCCGACGGCACCTGGACGCTGCACGCGCCCGTCGACCCCGGCGTCACCCTCCTCGAACTCTTCGCCTATCTCCTCGAACAGCGGCTGTACTGGCTCGACCAGGTGCCGGACGCGCTCGTCGTCGCCATACTGCGCCTCCTCGGCCTCGAACCCCCGCGCCCCGCCCGCCCCGCCGCCACCGTGCTGCGCCTCGCCGCCCGGCAGGAGGACACCGGCGTACCCGTCCTCCCTGCCGGGACCGCGCTGACCCGGGACCCCACCGGCCGCATCGTCTTCACCCTCGACGACGACGTGGCCGTCCTCCCGCTCGCCGAGGGCGGCGAGATCACCGTATGGACCGACCGCGACCGCACGGCGGACCTGCGGGCCCGCCGCGGCATCGCCCTGCTCGCGAGCGACGGCGCCCCGGCCGAGGCCCGGTTCACCCTCCCGCTCACCGGAGCCCACCCCGCGCCCGGCCCGATCGGCCTGCTGGTCGAGCTGGACGCGCCCGCCGCGTCCGTACCGTCCTGGCTGCCCGGCGCGGCCGACGGGGTGCCGCCGCCCGCCGAGCTGACCTGGTCCTGGTTCCGGCCGGGCACGGACATCACCGGACGCTTCGAGAAGGTCGAGGACGGCACGGCCGGGCTCAGACGCTCCGGCGTCGTGCGGCTGCATCCCCCGGCCGACTGGACCACCCAGGACACCGGGCTGCTGCTGTCGACCCCGGCCGCCACCTACGCGGCCCCGCCCCGGCTCCTCCAGTTCGCCGTCAACGTGTCCGCCGCACACCACCGCGTCCACCGCACCGCGAGCGGCGCCGACCTCCACGAGCAGACCGCCGCCTGGCTCCGGCTGCCCGGCCAGCATCTCGTCCTGCCGGACGCCGCCGACCGCCTCCTGGAAGCCACGCTGCGCCTGGCGGGCCAGGAGTGGCAGCCGGTCCCGGACTTCACCTTCGGCGCACCGGCCGACCGGACCTTCCTGCTCGACCGGGCCGAAGGCGCGCTGGTGTTCGGCGACGGACTCACCGGACGCGTCCCCCGCCCCGACCCGGACCTGCGGGTCGCGTACGTCACCGGCGGCGGCCGGGACGGCAATGGCGGCATGACCGGCAACTGGCTCCCGGCCGCGGACATCCCGGCAGCGGTCTTCGCCGCCAACCTCGTACGGGCCGAAGGCGGCGCGGACCCCGAGACGATTCCCCAGGCGCGCCAGCGCGCGGCCGCCTCCCTCGGCGAGGTGACCCGCGCGGTCACCGCCGACGACTTCGTCACTCTGGCCCGTACGACCCCGGGCGTCGCCGTCGCCCGCGCCTACCCGGCCCTCGGCAGTCACCCCGGCTTCCCGTGCGCCACGGTGCCCGGCGCGGTGACCGTCCACATCGTGCCCGCGGCGCCCCGGGAGGACCTCGGCCGCGAGGATTTCGTCCCCGCGCCGCTTCCCGACCCGGGCATGCTGCGCGCGGTCGCCGCCCGCCTGGAACAAGCGCGGCTGCTCACCTCCGAGATCTTCGTCCGCGCGCCCCGCTACCGCGATGTCGCCCTGCGCGTCGACCTGTCCGGCGACCCGGCCGACCGCACCCGCGTGTCCACCGTGGTCACCACGGCGCTGCGCCGCTTCCTCGACCCGCTGGCGGGCGGCGACGATCAGGACGGCTGGCCCTTCGGACAGCCGCTGCGGCCCTCGGCCCTGCTGCGCGCCGCGCAGCGGGCGCTGGGCGACCTGGCCGACATCGCCGCCGTCGCGATCGGCCTCGACGGAGCCGACGCGGCCGAGACGTGCGACGAGGTGCCGCTCGGCGCCGGGGAGTTGCCCGTCCTGCGCACGGTCCGCACCCGGATCGTGCCCGCCGTCGAACCGGGGGAGGGGCTGGCATGACCGGCGACGTGTGGTGGGAGAGGGACGCCCGGGAACAGGAGCGGGCGGACGGACGGACCGTACCCGGCCCCGGGCCGACCGGCGTTCAGCCCGAACTCGTCGACGCGACCCGCGAGGCGGTCCGTACCGCCGTGCGCGGCCGCATCGCGGGCTACACCCCGGGCTGGACCGACCCCGACCGCCAGGACGCCGGGGTCGCGCTCGTCCGCCTCTTCGGCACCCTCGCCGAACCCGTACTCGGCCGCGTCAACCGGCTGCCGGAGAAGGTGCTCGCCGACCACCTGGCGACGGCGGGCGTGCGGCGGCGCCCGCCCGGCGCGGCGGCCGCGCTCCTGGAGTTCACCGTCAACCCGCCCGACGGCTCCTCCGTGCTCGTCCCGGCCGGGTTCCAGAGCGCCGCCTCCACCCCGGCCGGGCAGGTCGTCTACGAGACGGACCAGGACCTGTACGCCACACCGGCCACCCTCGGCGCCCTCGCCGTCCAGGAATCCGGACGGCTGGAGACCCTGCCGCTGGGCCCGTCCGGGCCCAGCCGCCCCTTCGCGCCCTTCGGCCGGGACCCGGAACCCGGCAATGGGCTGTGGATCGGACTCGCGGGACCGGCCGGACCCTACCCGCGGCTCTCACTGGGCTTCGTGGTCGTCGCCGCGCCGCCCGCGCCCGCGGCCTCCGGCGGGCTCGTCCCGCTGCCGCTGCCCCCCGCGCCGCTGCTGCGCTGGGACGTGCTGGACGGCACCCGGCTCGTCCCCGCCGAGGTGATGCGGGACTCCACGGCCGGGCTCAGCGCGAACGGCACCGTCGAGCTGAGGGTGCCGCGCTCATGGCAGCCGGGCAGCCCGCCCGGCACCCGGCCCCGCCCCCTGCTGCGCTGGCTGCGGCTGCGCATCGCCCACGGCGCCTTCCCCGGAACCGCGCCCGTCCTGTCAGGGCTGCGGCTCAACGTGGTCACCGCCACCGCCGCCCGCACCATCCGCGACGAACCGCTGCAGCCCGTCCAGGACGCCGCGGCGACCGGGCGGCGGCGCATGAAGCTCAGCCAGGTGCCCATCCTCGCCGGATCGGTGGTCATCGAGGTCGACGACGACACCGGCGGCGACGTGTTCGGCACCACCGCCGGTACCGCCTCCCGGTGGCGCGAGGTGGAGAGCCTGGCCGGATACGGCGCCGACGACCGGGTGTTCACCGTGGACCACGACACCGGCGAGGTGACCTTCGGGGACGGCGTCAACGGCGCGGCGGTCCCGCCGGGCTTCCGCAACGTCCGCGCCGTGCGCTACCGCGTGGGCGGCGGCAGCGCGGGCGCCGTACGGGCGGGAGCGGTGAGCGGGGTGGTGACCGCGCTGCCGTTCGTCACCGGCGTGGCCAACCCCTTCCCGGCCTCCGGCGGAACCGACGCCGAACCCGACGCCGACGCCATGCGCCGCGGCGTTGGCGAACTGCGGGCCCGCGGCCGGGCCGTGGCCCCCGCCGACTACGGACAGCTCGCCCTCCGCGCGCCCGGCGCCTCGGTGGCCCGCGCCCGGGGCGTGCCCGGCCTGCACCCCGACTTCGCCGGGGCGCCGATCCCCGGCGTCGTCGGAGTCCTCGTCGTACCCCCCGTACCGCCGGACGGCGACACCGGCGACCCGCCCGTCCCCACCGCCGCCACCCTGCGGGCCGTCGCCGACTTCCTGTCGCGTGAGGCCGCCCCCGCCGGGGTCACCGTGGTCGCCGCCCCCGTGCCGTACCGTCGCGTCGGCGTGGAGTCCTGGGTCACGCTCGACCCGGACCTCGACCGGGCCGCGGTCCTCGCCCGGGCGGGCGACGCGGTACGCGCCTACCTGGACCCGCTGCGCGGCGGGGAGGACGGCGCGGGCTGGCCGTTCGGCGGCGCGCTGCGGCACACGGCGCTGGTGCGGCGGCTCCTCGCGGTCGACGGGGTGCTGGCCGTCACCCGGCTCTCGCTCACCGTCGACGGCATGCGCCTGCCGCCCTGCACCGACCACGCCCTCCCGCCCCACACCCTCGTCTGGCCGGAGCGCCCGCTGCTGATCCCGGTAGGAGACCAGCCATGACGTGCACACCCCACCCAGCGACCTTCCGGCTGCTCGACGCCTACACCGGCTGGGACGAGCCGGACACCGGCGCCCCCGACGGCATCGACGGCATCGTGGGTTTCGACGACCCGTCCGGCCTCCGCCTCGCCTACGGCGGCACCGTGCCGGAAGGCCCCACCCGTGGCCAGCTGCTGCCGTGGTTCCCCGACCCCCGCCTCGCGCCGGGCTGCGGGCCGTGCGCCTGGTACCTGCTCGTCCCCGGCGAGCGGCGGCTGCTGCGCCGCGACGCCTGCGGAGCGTTCACCCCCGTCTGGCCACCTGGCTGCGACCCCGGCCTGCTGCGCGCGCCGGTCTCGGTCGCCGCGCGCGGACACCGGCTGACCGTGGTGGACTCCGGCCGCGTCCTGGTGTGGCGCCGCGAGGGCGCGCAACTCGCCGGGGTGATCCGCGCCGAGCGGGCCCGCTGGGCCGCTCCGGCCCCCGCCGACGAGATACTGGTGGCCTGTCAGGGCAGCACGGCCCTGCTGCGGTACGACCAGGCGGGCCGCTTCCGCGGAGTGCTCCGCACCGGAGCGCGCGGCGAGGTCGTCAGCCTGCGCACCGGACCGGAGCGCAGCGTGTGGCTGCTCACCGAGGACGGCGGACGGCTCACGATCCACCGGGGCGGCCACCGCGGCCCCTTCCGCACCGTCACCGTCGACGAACTGGCCACCGCCCTGCCGCCGTCCGCGCTCACCTCGGCCGGTGACGACGGGTTCTGCCTGAGCGGGCAGGGCCCGGACGGCCCCGCCACCACCTGCCACACCTGGCAGGGTCTGCCCCGGGACCCGGCGCCCTCTGCCACCGACACCTACCTGACCAGTGGTTCGTACCTCACCACCCTGATCGACAGCGGCATCTCACGGTGCCGCTGGCACCGCGTCCGCGTGGACGCCGACGTGCCGGACGGGACGACGGCCGCCGTGGCGATCGTGGTGAGCGAGGACGGCCGCTACGAGGACAGCGACTGGCAGACCTCGGCCCCGGGAATCACCGACTTCCTCGTCGACCAGCCGCCCGGCCGCTTCCTGCGGCTGCGGCTGCGGCTCCTCGGCGACGGCGCCGCGACTCCGGTGGTACGCCGGATCCGCCTCGATTTCCCCCGGGCCACCAGCGCCGACCTGCTGCCCCCCGCCTTCCGCCAGGATCCCGCGGCCGACGACTTCACCGAACGCTTCCTGTCGCTGTTCGACGCCACGCTCGCCCAGCTCGACCGGGTCATCGAGCGGTATCCGGCCCTCCTCGACCCGGCGGGGGTCCCCGACCGGGTGCTGCCGTGGCTGGCCGGGCTGCTGGGCCTGTCGTTCGAGGCGGGCTGGGACGCCCGCACCCGGCGGGCGCTGCTGGCCGCCGCCCCGGAGCTGTACCGGCGCCGGGGCACACCGTGGGCGCTGCGGGAGGCGGTGCGCATCGTGTTCGGCGTGGACCCGGTCATCGACGAGCTGGCGACGGACCGCCGCTGGGCTCACCTGCGCGCGGCCATCACCGGCGCGGGACAGGGGCCGGGACAGGACCAAGGGCTGGGCGCCATAAGGCTGTTCGGCCGGTCGGCGAGCCGGTTCCGGGTCGGCGGCTCGGCCCTGGGCGCGGCGCCGCTGCGCGCCTTCGGCGCCCCCGACAGCGACCCGTTCACCGCGCACGCGCACCGGTTCCGGGTGGCCCTGCCCGCCGGATCGGCGGACGGGACGGCGCTCGCGCGGCTGGTGGAGCGACAAGCGCCCGCGCACACGGTGGGGTCGGTACGGACCGGCGGCGCGGGGTTCGTGGTCGGGTCGCGGTCCACGGTCGGCGTGGACACCGCGTTCGTCCCGCTGCCCGCGCCCGTACTGGGCGGCGCGCGTCCCCTGCGGCTGGGCCGCGACGGGGTGCTGAGGCCAGGGCCGAGAGGATTGCGCCGAGGGGTGGGCGTGGGAGTCGTCTCCGCCGTCGGTGTGCACACACAGGTGTCGTGAGAGGACGGGGCATGACGGAGACAGAGACATCACGGTCAGGCACGGAGGGGTTCGACGCGGCACCGCTGCGCCGATTGCGGTACTTCCATGGCCAGATGCTGGGCGCCCGGGACTTCCAGCGCGAACAGGACTACCACCGCGAGAAGCTGAAGCTGCGCATGCGCGCGCTCCTCGGCTACGGCGTGGTGTGCGGCCTGCACGTGGAACCGGCGCGGCGGGACGAGGACGACTGCCCCCCGGACACCGGTGGGGACACGCCATCGGCCGAGCAGAGCGGCACAGAACTGGCCGAACAGAGCGGCGACGGAACAGCCCGGCACACCCGGCGCCGAGCCAAGGTGACGATCACCCCCGGTCTCGGCGTGGACTGCGACGGCAACGAGGTCGTGGTGCGCGGCGGCTGCGTCATCGACCTGTGGAAGGCGCTGCCGCCGCACGAGCGGGACACCGACACCGTCTGGGTCGGCGTCGAGTACGCCGAGCGGCCCGTCGAGCCCACCCGCGCCGTCTACAACGACGCCTGCGCGGACACCTCCGACTGCGAGTTCGGCTGGACGGAGGAGTGCTACACGGTGCGGGTCACCGGGTGCGAGCCCCCGGCCGACGAACGCTGCGACACCTGCTGCTCGCCCTGCGAGCACAAGGTGCTGTGGCTGGCCAGGATCGATTGCGTCGACTGGCACGAGCCGGTGCGGTGCGACCAGATCCATATGAACGTACGCCGCGCCTTCGGGCGCCACGTGCCCACCGTGATCACCGGCATCAACTGGATCCACGGGTACACCTACACCATCGACGAGGCCAAGGCCCTCCTCGGCACCCAGGACGAGGACGGCGGCCTCGTGGTGCGGTTCTCCTCCGGCGTGCGGACCGACACTCTGCGGCCCGGTGTGGTGGAACTCCAGGTGATCGAGGGCGGCAGCGGACGCAACGCCTCCACCTGGTACATGGGCGGCAGGTTCGCCGAACCGGACACCGGATCGGACACCGAAACGCGTGGCGAATGCGGCGAGTTCACCGACCGGTTCCGCTACCGCCAGACCACCCGCGAGACGCTCCAGGACGGCGACCGCGTACTGATCACCGTCCGGGCCGCGTTCCTCCTCGACCGCTGCTGCCGCCCGGTCGACGGCACCCACGTCGGCGGGCGCGTACCGACCATCGACGACCACAACACCCGGTCGGCCGCGCACGGCGGCGGCTGCGACCTCCCACCCTCGGGCATCGGCCCCTGGACGTCCGGCACCGGTGCGGGCGGGGACGTCTTCGAAAGCTGGTTCTTTGTGAAGGAGCGCTGATCATGCGAACAGACTGCGGATGCGGCTGCGGTGGCGACGCCACCCGGACCTCCGCCTTCGTACGTCCTCGCTTCTTCGCAGGGCAACTGCTGACCGAGGACGATCTCAGCCTGCTGCTGGACTACACGACGGCGAAGCGCAGACTGCACAACCGGTCCCTCTACGGGCCGGGCGTCATCTGCGGCCTCGGCGTCACCTGCGACCCGTGCGGCAGCGGAACCGTGGCCGTGCACCCCGGACACGCCCTCGACTGCGCCGGGAACGACATCGTCGTGCCCTGCGCCGAACACGTCGATGTGCGGGCCCTGGTGCAGGAGCGGCGCGTGCAAGCCCTCGGCGTGGACTGCGGGGAGGACTGCGACGACGACGGAGGCCGTCGCTACGGGCTCTATGTGCGCTACCAGGAGCTGCCCGTCGAGCCGGTGGCCCCGTACGCCACGGAGGAGCCCTGCCCCTCACCCGGATGCGTGCCCTCCAGGGTCCAGGAGGGGTTCCGCTTCGTCGTCAAGTGCGACGACTCCGAGGACCACCGCCACAATCCCGGCACCCGGCTCCTCGCGAGCATCGGCGACCTCCCACGGGCGGACCGGGCCCGCACCCGCGACCGGCGGCTCGGCCTGTACACCGATGCCCTGACCCTCGCCTCGACCGGCGTCGGGCGCACTTTCCGCTTCGACGCCGCCGACGCGCAGCGGTACGCCACCGCCCTCTCCTGGCTGCGCGAGAACGCGGCCGGAGAGGGCCCGCCGCCCCCGCCGACGGCCCGCGAGATGACCGAGCACGTGCGCGCGCTCGCCGCCGCCGTCGCCCGGTTCGACACCTACGACGCGGCCGGGCAGGGCCAGCTCAGGCATGACTACCCCGACCTCACCACCGTCCAGGAGGCCCGCGGCGCCCTGGGCACGGCGTGCGAACGGCTCCGGTCCGCCGACACGGAAGCGGCGTGGCCCGACCCGCTGCACGCCGCGATCGCCCACGCCGTCGTCACCGAGACCACGGCCCGGGTCGTACCCGAGCGGGGCACCGTGGACGCGCCACTCGAACTGCGCATGCTCGCCCAGGGGACCCCGCTCGGCCACGCGCTGCGGGTGGAGTTCCGCGCGGACCTCGGCCTGATCCGCGAGTGGCTGCTGTGCCGCCTGGACCAGGCCGACGGCCTCGCCGACTGCGCGTTGCGCACGGACGTCGCCGCCGCCGACGTACCGCCGCCCCTGCCCGCCCCGCCGCCGGACAGCACTGAGACGGCGACCGTCGCCGAGGCGCAGCAGATCGCCGAAGCGGCCGCGACGCTGTCCACCGCGGTCCGCCGTTTCCTGGCCGACGCGGCCTGCGCCACGCTCAACCCCCCGTGCGGCGACTGCACGGACACCGACGTCCTGCTCGCGCGGGTGGAGCTGGAGGGCTGCGACGTCGTACGGGTCTGCTCCGCCACCCGGGAACAGGTGCTGCCGGGCGGCTCGGCCTACGGAGAATGGCTGCCCAAGCTCTACCGGCTGCGCGAACTCGCCGAGCGCGTGTGCTGCCAGCCCCTGCCCCAGTACCGGACGCTGCCGCTCCCGACGGAGGGCCCGGTGGCGCGCCCGTACGCCGACGGGCTGCTCGGCGACTGGCCGCGCACCGGGGACCTGGAGGAGATGCTGTCCCTGCTGCTGACCCCCGCACCCGGCGAGACACCGCCCAAGGCGCTGCACGAGCAGGTCTACACGACCCCCAGCGAAGTCACCGACAGCATGCAGGAACTCGCCCGGCTCAGGACCCAGGTCGCCGATCTCACCGCCGCCGTGGAGGGCCTGCGCGCCCACATGGGCAGCGCCGAGACGCAGGTCACGCATTTGGAGGAACGCTTAGCAGAACGCGAAGGCACACCGGACCCGGACGCGGCCGGGGGAGCGGACCCGGCGCCTGACCAGGCACCGGCCCGTGGGGACGACGAGCAGCCCAAGCCCCCGGCCAAACGCGCCCGGTCGCCCCGCCCCCGTACCCAGAAGCCCGGTGAGACGCCATGACGGGCCCCCTGCGCCCCGCCTTCCACGAGGGCCAGGTACTGGCCGCCGCCGACCTGTCGGCCACGGTCGAGTACGCACGCGCAAGCGCCACCCGGCACGCGCGCCACCTGCACGAGTGGGGCGTCGTCGAAGGGCTCGGCCTCGCCGTCGAGCCCCGTACCGACCCGGCGACCAATGTCCGCTATGCCGAGGTGAGCGTCGCGGCGGGCATCGCCGTCGACGGGACCGGCCGCGAGGTGGTCGTCACCGAGCCGGTCGTGCTGCGCGAGAGCGACTTCGAAGAGATCAACGGCGCGGACCAGTCGAGGGACGAGCCCTACCCGGTCTTCCTCACCTCCGCCGACCGCGAACCGGCCCAGCGGCCCGGACCGGTCTCCTGCTCCGGCAGCGCCACCAAGACCCGCGTGGAGGAGTCGTACCAGATCCTCTTCGGCCGCCACGGCGACGAGCGGCTGGTCGCGGAGCAGCGGCCGCCCGCGATCGGCGCCCCACCGGCCGACCCGCCCGCCCGCTGGCTCGTCCTGCTCGGCTACGTCCGCTGGACGGACGGCCACTTCAGCGGCGTCGAGACCACGGCGCGCGGCGTCGCGGTCCGCTACGCGGGCGTGCGCGCGGACACCGTATCGGCCCGGTCGGGCGCGCTGACCCTGCGGACGGGCGCGGAGCCCGAGGAGGGCAAACCCGCGCTCGTCCTGTCCGGGGGCGACACACCGAACCTGGTCTTCGGCCTCTACCAGGGCAGTGGCACGGTCGCACCCCTGATGACGGTCGCCGCCAACGGCAACCTGACCATCGAGGGCAGCTTCAGCGGCCGGATGCCCGCCGGGAGCACACTGGTGGCGTCCGGGACCGCCACCGACGGCATGCTGCTGCCCCTGCCGTCCGGCATCACCCCGGAACAGGTCGCGGACGGCCGGGTCGTGATCCACGTCCAGCTGACCCCGCGCATACCGCCCCTGCCGGAGGCGACGCTGTACAGCCCGGTGGAGGCCACGGTGGACGCCGACCGCCGGGTCCGCTGCCGGGTGCGCCTGCACAACCCCCTGGTGACCCCGGCCAAGGTGACCGAAGCGCCCGGAGCGGTCGACTTCCTCGTCGTGGCGACGGTCGCACCAACGAACGGCGGTGGCTGACGATGGCTCTTACCGTGGTGTACGCGGCCGACACCGGCCACGTCGTGGGCGCGCTGGCCCTGACCGGCACCGCCCCCGGCTCCGGCGCCCCGGCCACCGAGGCGGCCGACCTCGTCGGGACCGCGCTGCCGCTGCGCGTCTCCCTGGGCGACGGTCGTATCGCGGCCCTTCCGCTGAGCGCCAGAGAGCTGGCCGTGGCGGCCGTGGACGACGAACCGGGCGCCCTCGCCGAGCCGTTGGCCTTCGGGGTCGAGGTGACGACCGACGGCAAACCCAAACCGGCGCTGGTGCGCCTCGCGTCGTGGCCCGACAACGTCGCACTGGCCACCGACGGGCTCACCCTCACCGTGCAGGTCGCCGTGGCCCGCCCCACGCCCGTGGTCGCCCTGGTGTCCGACGAGCAGAACACCCATGTGCTGGCCGGGGAGATCCCCGCCCAGCAGACCCAGGTGAAACTGCCGGTGACCCTCGCCGCGGGCGATGTGCACGGTGTGCTGGTGCTCGCCGCGGGCTGGGCGGGCCACCTGACGATGGAGAAGGTGACATGAGCGCCCCCACCGCGCCGGACACCGGCGAGACCGGAGGCCCCGGTGAGATCACGGTGCACCGCTGCACCGTGACCGTGGTCCGGCGCGGTGGGTGGAGCTGGGGGCCCGATCCACGCGGCCTCGTCCGCCAGGTGGTGGACTCCCTCCCGGACCTGCTGGCGGACCACTTCGCCGAGCGACTGGACGTGGACGGACCGGACGTGGAGATCACCGAACCGCTGACCGTCACCGTCCGGCCGGGCCGGAGGGGCGGCACCGGCCGGGCCGCGAGCGGCGGGCCGCCCGTCGAGGTCCACTTCGCGCCCGTGCCCATGATGGAGATCCCCGCCGACCCGTCCGGCACGGACGCGGACCGTGTGCCGTTGGAGGAGTCCTTCGCGGCGGCGTCCGCGGCGCCGACCGCCCCGAGCGCCGCCGCGCTCTTCACCGAACTCGCCGAACGCGGCGAACTGGACGCGCTGCTCGCCCTGCTGCCCGACGCGTCCGTACGGGCCTATCTGCCCGCCCTCCTCGGCGCCGACGACACGACGGCCGCGCGGCTGCTCGCCGAACTCGTCGTACGGACCCTCGCAACCCGGCCCGCCGAGGCGCTGCCCGAGCCGCTGCGTACCGCGGTCGCGGCCGCGGGCACCGCCGCCGCCGACCTGCCCCGGGCACTCGCCGCCCACCTGATCTCCGCGGACCCCGAGGAGACGGTACGGCTGGCCCGCGATCTCAGCGGAACCCCCGGCCAGGAACCGCCAGCCCCTCCGGGCCGCACCACCGGTCCGCCGCCCGGCACAGCGGGCGGCGACACCATCGCGGCGGAACCCCGTGCGGCGGGTGCCACGCCGATGGTGCCGCGCACCACCGGCGAAGTACGGGTGTGCTCCGCGCTGCCCTTCCTCCTCGCCGGGCCCCTCGCCCGCATCGGATACCTCGACGCGATCGGCCCCGCCCTGTCCGGCCTCGAACTAGCCGAGGACGCACCGCTGTTCGCGGCGGCCCTCGCGTACAAGGTGCTGGGTGCGACCGCGCGCGGCTGGCGTCGCACCGATGGGGACGGCGAGGCCGCGGCCGCCTTCGCCGGTCTCCACCCACCCGTCGCCGAAGAACACCTGACCGCCTTCGCCCGTCAGGTGCGCCCCGCGCTCCCGGTCCTCGACGGTGTCCTGGCGCTCTCGGTGTGCCGTGGCCATGACCCCGTCGACCCGCTCCTGATCACCGGCGCCGACGACGCGTTGCTCCTCGCCGACGCCCAGGGCATGTTCCCCATCGCCTGGGCCACGGACGCCGCCGGGCTGCTGCCGTACTGGCAGGCCTCCGGGCGGCCGACCGTACTGCTCTGCGACGGACCCCTGCCCTCGGGCACCCTGCGCGACCTGGCCTCGCAAGGCGTGCCGTTCCTCACCGGCGTACGGCCGCTGCGCGGCGACCCGGTGGCGCGGCTGCCCTGGCGCACCCCGCTGTGGAGCGCCGCGGACACGGCCCCGGACCTGCGACTCGCCGCCGAACTGCCCGCCCACACCGAGCGGTTCGCGGGCCTGGTCACCGCCCTGGTCACCGAGCGCCGGGCGGTACCGCTCGCACCGGAAAAAGGCCTGGAGCGCACGGTCACCCTGGCCGCGGCGCTCGGCCTGTCCACGATCGCCTGGACGCTCTGGCGCGACCGCGAGAGACCGGATCCGCTGCTGGCCCTGCGCCGCTTCGCCGACTTGGAGGCCACCGTGCGGTTCGAGTCCGCGGCCGTCCGGGTCCGCGTGCCGATGGGACGGCGCCACGCGGACCTCCTGCGCGGCGGCCTGCTCGCCGACGTACCCGACGTGGTCTGGCTGGGCGGCCGGACCCTGACCTTCTCGGCCGGGTGAGACACATGGGCGAACCAGCGGTCGAGCACCTGCGGATGCGGCTGGCCGACACACACCGCGCCCTGCACGCCGCCGTCGAACGGCAGGCACAGCTGGCGGCCCGGCTCACCCGGCCGGACCTCACCCCGTACTGCGTCACCGACGAACAGGTGGGCGTACTCCTCGGTGAAGTGCACGCCTTCACCGACACCATGGCCGCACCGTACGCCCCCCGGCGGCAGGAGCCGGAAGCCGAACGCGACCTGCGGCGGCGCGCGTCCGCCGAGGGCACCACCCTGCCCCTGGACGCCCTCGCCACCCGCTTCGGCCTGACCCGCGCCGAGCAGGACGCGCTGCTGCTGGTCGCCGCGCCCGAACTCGACCGGGGCTACGAGCGGATCTACGCCTACATCGTGGACAACCTCAACCGCCGCCTCCCCAGCGTCGAACTGCTGGTGACCGTGGGAGCGGGCACCGGCGCCGACAGCGCGCCCGCCCGCCTCGCCCTGCGCCGCTCCCTCGGCCCCGCCGGGCCCCTGCGCCGGTACGGTCTGCTGCGCGCCCACGGCGAGGCCCCGGTCGAGCTGGCCCAGGAACTGGTCCTCGGCCCCGGGGTGCTGGACTTCCTGCTGGGCTGGGGCGGCGACGTCGGACTGCTGGGCCACGACCCCGGCGACGTCGCGCCACCCGAACCGCGTGTCCTGTCCCCGTACCTGTCCTCGGACCGGCTCATCCGGCTGGGCCGCGCGCTCGGCTCCGGAGACATCGACCTGGCCGGGCTGTGGGGGTGCCCGCCAGGTGGCCAGCTCGACGCCGTCCAGGCCCTGGCCCGGGCCGCCGGAACACCGCTGCGGACCCTGACCGCCGACCCCGAGGCCGACCTGCGGACCGCCGCCGCGCTGGGCGCGGTGCTGTGGATCCCCACCGACGACCTCCATGGCGAGCAGCAACGGGCGCACGCCGACGCGATCTGTGCCGCGCTGCCGCGCTCCCGCGTACCGGTGTGCCTGACCGGTCTGAAACCCTGGCGCCCCGCGGGCCTGCTCGCCGCGCGCGCCTACGCCGAACTCACCGTCCCCGCGCCGGAGTTCACCGACCGCCGGGCCATGTGGTCGGCCGCCCTCCCGGGCCTGGACGGGCCGCTCCTCGAAGACCTCGCCGTCCGGTACCGGATGAGCGGCGGCGAACTGCGTGCCGTCGCCTCCGTCGCGGACGCCGGGGCCCGCCTGGCGGGAAACGGACACCCGGAGCCGGTCGCCGACCACGTCGAACCCGCCATCGCCACCGTCACCCGCGGCCGCAGCGGCAGCGCCGTCCACTCCATCCTGCCCCGCCGCACCGTCGACGACCTGGTCCTGCCCGACGTCCAGTTCCGCCAGATCCTGGAGATCGCCTCGGCCTTCCGCGCCTGGCCCCGGATCTCCGAGAGCTGGGGCTTCACCCGCCGCTCGGGACACGGCGGCGTCAAGGCGCTCTTCACCGGAGAGCCCGGCACCGGCAAGACCATGTCCGCCGAGATCGTCACCGGCATGCTGGGCCTGGAACTCCTCAAAGTGGACCTCGCCCAGGTCGTCTCCAAATGGGTGGGGGAGACGGAGAAGAACATGGAGACCGCGTTCCGGCAGGCCGAGGAGAGCCACGCGGTGCTGCTCTTCGACGAGGCCGACGCCCTGTTCGGCAAGCGCGGCGAGGTCAAGCACGGCACCGACCGGTACGCCAACCTCGAAGTCGGCTACCTCCTGCAACGCCTGGAGGCCAGCGACGGACTGGTGATCCTCACCAGCAACCTCAAGGACAACATCGACCCGGCGTTCACCCGCCGCTTCCACTTCGTCGTCCACTTCCCCCGCCCGGCC